>JAKLKQ010000013.1 GCA_023150555.1 Planctomycetota bacterium | reverse complement strand
GCGAGACCTTCATCGCCGTCATCACCTACAACCTCATGATCCTCGCTCTACTTCTGCCTTTGTTTTCAACAGAGCAACGAATAACGAATGGTTCGGAACAAGAGATCATAGCTTAAGCTTCGCGCGGATGAAAACCCAATACTTCTCGTCTTCGCCCTCGAATATCTCCCTGCCGCCGCCCATGTACGCGCGGGCGAGGTCGTCCGCGGCGACATTCTCGTTACCAAGTTCGAGTTGAAACTGACCGAGCCGAAGATGGACGAAGGGGTTGCCGAGTCCGCCCGGACAGCGAACGGCATACTCAAGGAGTGGCAGGCCTTTCTGGTATTCGCCTAACTGGAAGTAGGCATCCCCGATGGAGGTGCAGATCCAGGTGGAGGCTTCGTAATTTCGTTTAGGATCAGGGATCAGGTTGAAGGCAGCCGTCCAGTGTTCGATCGCCCCTGCAAAGTCATGGGCCTCGAACGCGGCATTGCCAAGCTCGGAGAACTTCAGGACTACGGCATAGGTGGCGTCGTCCAGGATGGAAAGTTCGCCACGCTCGTCCTCACCCATTGAAAAATCTCTGTGAGCTCTGTGGTGAATGCCGTTGTTGCGCGGTCACGCGCTATTCCCGCAGCGGTTCCGCCTCCTGCTTCGGCGGGGCGACGGGCGTGACGTCCTCGGCGCTCGGCGGCGGTTGCTTCGGCGGCTGCGGCGGCGGGGCGCTCTGCTTCTTCGCCAGGGTGCGCAGTTCCTCGACCGAACGCAGGCCCGCCTCCTTCACGCCGGTCACGTCGTCGATCCTGTACTTGGTCTCGCCCTCCTCCACCTTCGTGCGCACTTCCTTGATCTGCGCCAGCAGCTGAAGGTACTCTTCGTCCTTGCCGAGGATCTTCAGTGCTTCGGCCTGGCCGATCCACGGGTCCTGTCGCGGCGTTTCCGTGCCCGATCCGTTCGTAGTGTCCGTACCGTCCGAGCCGTTGCCGTCGCTGGTGCTCACCGCGGACGAACGGCCGCCCACGGCGACGGCGCGGGTGGCGATGAACCAGCAGATGCCGCCCGCCAGCGCGACTTCGAAGACCGTGATCAGCAGCGCCGAACGCACCGCGGCGCCCACCGCGCGGGACTCGCTCGTCTCCTTCCGGTACGCGCCGGCCAGCAGCCACGAATGCAGCACTTTGCCAACGCACAGCAGCACGAAGGCGCCGGCCATGCAGTAGAGGCCCCAGGGTACGCCGGACTTGTCGCGGATCAGGCCGAAGATGCGCGCGATGCCCAGGACCAGCACGCCGTAGCCGATGTACTCGATCAGGCTGGTGATGTGCGAGAAGCGCGCCTGGCGCTGGTAGATGCGTTCGCGTTCGTCGGGCGGCACCAGAGCCGCACCCTTCAGGAGGATGCTGTGGGCCATCTGGGAGATGAACATTCCGGCGAAGATGCAGCCGAGCATGACAAAGATGGCGGTCTGGTTCATACAGCGCCTCGTTGTGGGAACGCGTACGAGTCTATTACGAATCGCGCCGCGCGTCTTTTGAAATAAAGGGGCGAGGGACAGGGGTGAGGACAGATAACAGATTAGAGATAATAGATGAGAGATGACAACCTGCTTGAAATTTGGGGCTTGAGATCTGCTTGGAACCGGGAATTTTCTTCCCTTTGCCATCATCTTCTTGCCCGTCCTTGGCCCTATCTCTCATCTGTGATCTCTATTCTCTAATCTGCCTCCCCTAAAGGTGGTTGTTGAACCTCGCGCGCCGAGGTTACCATTCATGCGTCCGCAAACGGAGAACGCACGATGAACATCGCCGGCATCGCGACCGTGATCTACGGGGGCCTCATCGAGGCCGGGGGCGTGATCGGCTTTCTGGTCGCCAAGAGCAAGCCGTCGCTGATCGCCGGCGCGGCGCTGGGCAACCTGGCGTTGATCGGCGGCATCCTGCTGCTGCTGGAGATTCCCGAAGGGCGCTGGGCCGCGATCGGCGCGGCCGGGCTGGTGGGCCTGGCCTTCGCGGTCAAGCTGGCCAAGGCCCTCGTTGCGGACGCCGCGGGAGAAAAGGGCGGAGAAGATAAGGACGCGGCGAAGAAGGACGGCAAGGCCGCTGGAGAGTCGGCCGGGAAAGAAGGAACGGACGCGAAGGCCGCGCACGACGGCAAGGCTGGTACGGCGGAGAAGGACGCGAAAGCTGGGAATCCGAAGAAGGCGAAGGGCAAGGTCCGCGCCGCGGCGCTGGTGCTGCTCAGCCTCGCCGAGATCATCATCGTGCTGGTTTACGGGTAGTGCTGCGGGGTGCGCCACCCAAAGATTAGTTCTCTGTGTGCCTCTGGGTCCTCTGCGCCTCTGTGTTGAAGGAGTTGGCCGTTCGGGAAGCCGGTGTCCGGTCACCGGATCCCGCAAGATTCCCTAGATTCCGCCCAGCGCTTTCGAGAGATCGCCGATGATGCCGCGCGGCGACTCGAGTCCGATGCTGAGGCGCACGCCGCCGGGGTCGATGCCTTCCTTGACCTGATCTTCCAGCGGCACGCTGCTGTGCGTCATGCTGCTGGGGTGCTCGATCAGCGTGCGGATCTGCCCCAGCGACACCGCCAGCGTGATCGTGTACGCGTTGCGCGCGATGTGGTCGATCACCTTCTCGGCGCGCCGCCGCGCGGCCTTGGGGTCGCCGCGCACGATGAAATAGAGCATCGTGCCGGGCGCGAAGTTCCCGTCGTAGTCCGTCATCTGCCGCTTGGCCAGGGCGTACTGCGGGAAGCTGGGCAGCCCGGGGTAGCGCACGGCCTTCACCTTCGGGTGCTTCTCGAGGTACAGCGCCACTTCCTGCGCGGTAGCCTCCTGCTGCCGGATGCGCAGCGCCATCGTCGAGATGCCGTAGACAAGGATCGGCCACGCGGCCTTGGGCGAGAGCACTCCGCCGAAGTCCTTGCGGTATGCCAGCAGCGGACTCTGGAAGCGCCGCGCGCCGATCACCGCGCCGCCCATGTCCGTGCCGAAGCCGCAGATGTTCTTCGTCAGGCTGTGCACCACCAGGTCCGCGCCCAGCGCCAGCGGGCGCTGGCAGAACGGCGTCGCGAATGTGTTGTCGATGATCACGCGCACTCGCTTGTCGGGCTTGCGCCCGCGGTTGGCGTGTTCGACGGCGCGCGCGACGGCGGCGATGTCGATCAGCTCCATGTTCGGATTCGCGGGCGTCTCGAAGTAGACCACGCGCGTGTTGGGCTTGATCGCCTTGGCCAGGCGCTCGGGGTGCTTCAAGTCCGCAAAGGTCACGCCGATCTTGTAGCGCGGGAACCACTCGGTCAGCAGGCTGTAGGTGCTGCCGTAGAGGACGCTGTGCGCGACGAGGTGTTCGCCGGTCGCCAGCGAAATCCCCAGCGCGGCGCTGATCGCGGCCATGCCCGTCGAGAACGTCACCGCCGTCTCGCCTTCCTCGGCGAACGCGAGCGCTTCCTCGAGCATGTCGCGCGTGGGTTCGGCGAGGCGGTCGTAGATGTAGATCGGCGCGCGGCGGCGCTTGCCGGGCTGTTCGTCCTTCGCGAACTCGGCGAAGCCCTGCGCTCCGCGCGCGGCGTCCTCCAGCCGGTACGCCGTGGAACTGCTCAGCGGCGGCACCACGTGGTGGCGGTAGTCCCAGTGTTCGTCGTGGAAGCGCCCGTGGATCAGGCGGGTGTGCAGCGAGTAGTCCTGGATCTTGTCGGCCTTGCGGGCGCGCTTCTTGGCCATGGCGCGGGCCTCCGGGGTGCGGGTGCGGACGCGTTGTGCGGAGAGGTTACGTCTTTTCATGCGGAGACGAAAGGGGTGAGCGGCGAGGGGCGGGAATGTGGTGCGCCTGCGGCGGTCTCATTCGGCCTGGTATTGCGAAGGGGGGTCGTAACCAGAAGGCGGCGAAGCCGATCCTTCCCTAACCCCTGCTACTTAAGCAGCTCCCGCGGCGAGATGCCCTGCGACATGGTGTTGAAGATCAGCGTCACGATCGCCGTGCCGCTGGCGGCGGGGATGGTCACGCGCAGCGAAGCGCCGCCGTCGCCGGCGCCCAGCGCCACATGGATTGGCGGGTCCTTCTCGCCGTCGAGCCCGTACGTCAGGGCGGCGAGGTTGTAGCGTTCGGGGCCGGCGGCCAGCGCCAGCAGCGCGCGGTAGGTGGCCGCGGGGCGTACCAGCACGCCCAGCAGCGTGCCGGCCGGGAACCTGTGGGCTTCGCCCCCAAGGCCTGGAGCTCCGGCGTCCTTGGCTTCCGCCTGGGCCTTCACTCGTTCGGCGGCCGCAGCCAGCGCCTGCGCGCCGCGCTTGCCGGGGGCCAGCACCAGTCCGCCGTCGACTTCCGCAAAGCGTATCTGCAGCGGCCACGCGCCATAGCGCCGCATGCGGTCGACGGAGACTTCCGGCGGCGCGAAGCCATCGGCGAAGTCCAGGCGGTAGCCGCCGGCCTTCTCGCCCGCCTCGCCGCCGTCTAGGGCCTCGAGCGCGAACGGCGCGGGAGCGTCGGCAGCGAGCTTCGCTTCCAGGCGCGCGGCCTTTTCCGCGTAGGAGGCCAGCGCCTTCAGGTACGCGTCGAAGGCGGCGCGCGCGGCGGCCGGTTCGCTCGAACCGATCGCGCCCACGCCTTCCACCTTGCCGTCTTCGGGGCTGCGCAGCGCGTAGAGCGCCTCGCCTTGGAGTTTCCCGTAGAGCGCGGCCAGCGCCGCGCGCCAGGCGTCGCGCGCGGGGGCCAAGTCCTTCTCGTGTCCGGCGCCTTCCGCGCGGGCTTCGTACGCCGCGCCGGCCTGTTCTTCGAGCCAGACGAGATAGGAAAGCGGCGCCGCGGCGCAGGCGAAGGCGTCGGCGGGCAGGGCCTTCACCAGCGGGGATTCGAACTTCGCGGGCGGCTTGGCCCACCACTTGGCGAGCTGCGTCTCGGGCTTGGCGTGCGCGTGCGCGGCGATGTTCAGGGCGGAGGGCGCGACGCTGACGTGGAACTCCAGGCGTTCCAGGTCGCCCAGCATGGCGCGCAGCTGCGCCTTCACCGCCGGCAGCTGCCGCGCGGCGGCGGGCATCAGCGCGCCGAAGATGCCGTCCAGCGCGGTGGCTTCGCCGCCGAGTTTCTTGCGCAGGGCGGGCAGATTCAGCGACGCGACGGCCGCGGGCGCGTCGGCCGGCACGAGCTTGCCGCCGAGCGCGGTCCACGCCTTGAGCTTGCCCAGCGTTTCCTCGTCGGGCGCGACGATCGCGAACGAACCTTCGGCGCGCGCGAAGAGCACCTTCTCCGGCTTGTCGAAGCCCTGCGGGATGACGATCTTCTGCACGCCGCTGGTCTCCTCGGCGTTGTACGCGGCGGCCAGCACGGCCTTGAACTTCGCGGCGTCGGCCAGCGGCAGCGCGTAGGCCAGCGGCGGCGAGCCGTCGGCGCTCTCGGCGTCGAGCCAGAAGATCGCGGCGGGGCGCTTGGGATCGAGGCCCTCGTCGATGGGGATCGAGAAGAGCCAGTTCGTCGCGGCGCCGCGGGCCAGCGCGCCGCTGTTGGTCATGATCTTGTCCCCGAAGGCGCTGAGCTGGTCGAAGCTGGTGCCCAGGCCGCTGAAGGCCAGGCGCACCAGCGCCCAGTCGGGCATGGGCTTCAGGGCCTCGGCCTGTTCGCCGTCGGTCCGCGGCGGGTTCTCTTCCGGCGCCTGCGCGTGCACGCGCGCGGCCAGAACAGCGGCGGCGAAGATCAGGGCGGCGGCCAGGCGGCGGGCGGGCATCGTGCGGTCCTCGTGCGGGTTTCGCGGTTCGGGCCCCGCAATTTTCGGGGCAAGGCGCCCCGCAACGCAAGCAGGAAAGCGCATCCACTTAGACGCCGGCCGCGCGGCGCCATTCACGCCAATTCCGCTACTCCGCCAGGAGCCCGTCCAGCAGGGCGCGGAAGCCGGGATCGTCCTTCAGGGAGGCCAAGTCGGGGTCGGAAAGCAGCTCCTCCCGCCCCAGGTGGCGGTGGTTGGGCGTGGCGAAGAAGGCCTCGAGCATTTTCAACGCCTCGGCGCGCCGCCCGCCGACGGCGTGCCAGCACGCCGCGTTGTAGTAGACGCAGCAATGCACGCGGCGCTGCGGGTCCGCCGGCGCGGCGCCGGCCAGGGCCAGCGCCTTCGTGGCGATCTCCGAAGCCTTGGCCGCCTCGCCGGCGCGTTCGAGCTGCGTCGCGTAGAGCAGCAGCGCGATCGGCTCGTCGCCTTCCATTTCCGCGGCCAGGCGCGCCTGCTCGGCCGCGCCCGCGAAGTCGCCCCGGCGGCCCAGCAGCGCACAGAGCGACCGGTGCGCGTCGACCAGCGGCTTTTCTTTCAGGCTGGCCTCGAAGCGCGCGCGGGCCTCGTCCAGCTTCCCGGCGTGGAATTCGAGCTCGCCCAGCCCGCGCAGCGCGAAGGCGCGGCCCCACGCCGAGCGGTCCGCGGCGGCGAGGGCCTTCTCGAAGGCCGCGCGCGCGGCGTCCGCGTTGTGCTTGTAGAAGCGTTGGGCCTCGCCGAGCAGCGCCCACGCGTCGGCCGAATCCGCGAACGCCTGGGCGGCCTTAACGTAGGCGGCGAACGCGGCCTCGGCGTCGCCCCGGGCCTCGGCCTCCTGCCCGTGCGCCAGCAGCGTATCGAGCGAGGCCGCCTCCTTCGGAGCGTCTGCCGGCGCCGCGGCCGAGGCGCTTTCGGAGGGTTTCGAGGTCTTGCCGCAGCCGGGCAGGCTCGCAGCGAGTGCCGCAAGCAGCAGCGCCGTGCGCGCGGCGGTTGGACGCATGAGGACTCCTTGAAAGAAGACCGGCGCGGGGGACGCCCGCGCCGGTTCGGTGCCAAGCAGCCCTTTTTCAACGGGCTGCTAGCATGGGAACGCGCCGCAGCGCTACTGGCCGCCGCCTTCGCCCTGCATCTCCTTCTTGACGCGCGCTTCGTACTCCTTCCACTTCTTGTACTGTTCGGCCTTGAGCTCCTTCTTCAGGAGGCCGTCCCACTTCTTCTCCGGGTCGAAGTCCTCCGCCTTCTTCGCGGCGGCCTTGACCTTCGCGGCGGCGGCGGCGGCGGTGGCGGCGGCGGCGTCCTGCGCGGCGTTGTATTCGGCGCGCGCGGCGTTCTGCTCCTTCTCGACCTCCTCGCCTTCCTTGCGCAGCACGTCTCGCCCTTCGCGGATCTTGCCGATCTGCGCCTCTTCCAGTTCCAGGAACTGGGAGCCCTGCTCGAAGATGGTGCTGTTGAAGGTCTTTACCTCCACCGCGGGGGGCAGGTCGGCCTTCTTGAAGGCGGGCTTGCCGCTGCCGGCGGCCGGGCGCCGGCTTCCGCCGCCGCCGCCCCCGCAACCGGCCCAGGCGCCGCCGGCGGTGAGAGCCAGCACGGCGAGCAGCGCGGTGCTTGTGCGCAATCTATTCATGGCCTTCTCCTTGTTGCTCGAGTCCGGGTTCGATTCGCCGGCCGCAGGCCGGGGCATAAACCAAAGCGTGCCGAGTATAGGCCGATCGGAGGCCCTGTCCACAGGCCGGGTGGGAGCAAAAAAAAGAGATGCGGCGAACCTACGGGGCTCGCCGCACCTCGGATCGCACCGGCCCGGGAAGCGCCACTTACCAGACCGGCCGCGATGGCAGGGACTCGAAGAGTGGCAGGGAAAAAGCGACGTCCCAGACGGCCGTCCTGTTGCGTCTAAATTCAGAGGGACTCGCTTTAACCCCGATCTAAGGGTCAGACGCGGGATCTCCCATGCACCTAGCCCAGTGGCTCCAAGGTCCGCATGAAGTGCCGGATCGTCATCATCGGGAGGCGCGCATGATCTTCGAAAAGGCCGAGCCCCTGGCCGCCGGGTACTTCCAGTGCGACCGCGACCGTCGCCGTCCGCACTACGATTGGCACAACGAGGCTGGGCTCCTGTACATCGCCGGCGGCACGGGCGAGTGGTCCGTCGGGCCGTGGCGCTTTCCGGTGCAGCGCGGCGACCTGGTGGCGCTGCCGCAGGGCGTGGCCAGTTCCGCGCACCTGAACGAAGGCGAGCCCTTCGGCTACTACTACGCCTTCTTCAAGGCCGGTGCGGAAGCAGGCGAGGCCAACGGCAAGCCGGCGCTGGCCTGGCCGTGGTCGATGGGGCACGACGAACTGCTGCGGCAGCTGCATCGCCCGCCGGCGCCGCGCGCGCCCGGCGCCTTCTGCGGCGAGATCGCGGGGTACTTCCGGCGCATGCAGGACGAACTGGGTCGGCGCGGGCCCGAGGCCATGCTGGCGGCGCGCGCGCAGCTGGCGCTGCTGGGCGTGACCTTCGCGCGGGCCCTGGCGCGGCACCTGCTGGAAGTCGAGGGCTCGGCGCCGCTGCAGGCGGCCGCGCGGGCGACGCAGGCCGACCGCAAGCGCATGCCCGAAGGCGTCGCGCAGGCCGTGGAATTCGTGCTGAACAACCTCGACCGCGAACTGTCCCTGATCGACCTGGTGCGGGTGGGGCGCTACAGCGAACGGCGCTTCGTGCAGCTGTTCCGCGAGGCCCTGGGCTGTTCGCCGATGGCCTTCGTGCGCGCGTGCCGCATCCGCGAGGCGCAGCGCCTGCTGGCGCCGGCGGGCACCGAACGGTTGTCGGTGAAGGAAGTCGCCGGGCGCCTGGGCTTCAACGACCCGCAGTACTTCAGCCGCGTCTTCCGGCAGGAGACGGGCCTGACGCCGACGGCCTTCGCATCAGGCGAGGTCCCGCCGCGGCAGCCCGAAGCGCCCTCGACGCGCTTCGTGCGGGCCTACCGCCCGTCGGGGCGCTACCACCCGGCGGAACAGCAGGGGTGAGGGGCGAGCGGTGAGGGGTGAGTGAACGAAAAACAGCAAACGGAAAACGGCAGGAAGCCATCGGCGGTCAGCATTCAGCCAACGGCGGTCAACGATTAATCAACGCGAAACGCGGCAGCGCGTAGCGCGGGTTGCCAACCCGCGCATGTGTGGCGAAGAACCGCGCGCGTTTTCCGTCTCCCGAAAGGCAAGCCGCCATCGCAAGACGCGGCAGCGTGTAGCGCGGGTTGCTTCGACTTGAAGTGGCCTACCCCATGTAATCAAATTGGCCCATCCGATTTCCATTTTCCGCAAGGAAAGCGCATCCGTGAAACCAAGAAAAGACCTGGATCGACAGTTATTCCGCCGGCTGAAAGACGCTGGCGTAGCAATTGAGTCCCTCGACGAGATTTCGGCGAAGCGAAAAGACTGGAAGATCATCGAGATGTGCTTTTGGGATTTCCGCGAGGATTTGATGTTCAAGTATCCGAGGGACAAGGATGTGGAAAGGTGGGGCTTCAATGCCGTATTGGCAATGCCGCATCCTTCGGATTCGCCGCAGGAAGTTCGGCGCTCCCTGGTAGAAGAGAACAATATTCGGGAGGCCCTGAAGAAAGTCGGCATTCGCACCAGAAGCATTTGGGATTTCGTGAACGGAAAGGACGTGCCCGAGGGCGGCATTCCGGTCCTTTTGTCTGCCCTAAAGCGTGCAAAGTGTCCTAGAAATCGAAACGGGCTTGCCCGATCCCTTACCTTTTCAAGACGGAACGATGACTTGGCGTCCGACCTGATCTCCATATACGAGAAGTGCCCTTGCCGTTCTCAATTGGAGCGGAATGCAAAGGAAGCTCTTGCCCAAGCGATTGCGTATGCGGCATCGGAAGCGCTTTTCGAGGAATTGGCCCGATTGGCCGCGGATTCAAGCCATGGCAGATGCCGGCGGCCTTTCTTTGAATGGCTCTACAAGAAGAGGAATAAGGTTGCTTCGCTGCGCGTACTGCGGCGGCTGAGAAAGGATCCGGACATGGGCAATTGGGCGAAACACTATCTGAGGAAGGCGAAAGCGCATTCGGGTCGGTAGGCGCCGAATTACAAAAAAACGCGGCGGCCGGGTGAGGGCCGCCGCGCGATTGGTGCTATCTTAGCTTCCCGTCTTTTCCTTCTTCTTTTGCTTCGTGGCCTTCGTGATTAAATTCGCACTCCGAAATCCGCATTCCGCAATCGGCTTACTCGCGGTACATCGGCAGGTAGCGGTAGTAGACTTCCAGGCACAGCGCGCTGATGGCCGTCTGGCCGACGCGGCCCCAATAGCCGGCGTAATCGCCCGTGGGGTCCCAGCTGCCGTCCTCGTCGCCGCCGACCCTCTGCATCGGCAGGAGCGTGCCCTTCAGGCCGTCGTTCCAGGTCTTCCACACGTCGCCGCCCTGCTGGAAAGTGCAGAGCGTGCCATAGTACCAGTAGTAGAGGTCGATGCGGCCCTTGTTGGGCACGCCGCCGGACTTGATGAACCAGTTGACGCCGCCCTGCAGCTCCTCGGCCTTCCAGCCCATGAACTGGCGGTTCAGGATGCCGATGGCGGTGCGGCGGTAGCTGACCGACTGCGGGTTGCTGTAGCCGTAGCGGTGGCGGCCGTTGTCGTAGGGGTCGTTGGCGTCCTTGGCAAAGTTCTTGTCCTCGACCTGGTCCAGGAACCAGATGGCGCCTTCGATGCCGCCCTGCGGGATCTGCAGGCCGGCGACCTTGGCCGACTTGACCAGCATCACGTACCAGCCGTGGTTGGAGATGTCCGCCGGGTCCTGCTTTGGCACGTAGCGGTAGCCGCGCTTCTCGGAACCTTCGCCGGCCAGGTGGATATCGACGGCGTATTCGATGGCCTTCTGCGCGGCTTCCTTGGTGCGGCCGATGCGCGCCATGGCGCTGGCCTCGGCCAGTCCCATCGCGGCGATGGCGTGGCTGTAGCCGCGGTAGACGCCCGACTGGTCCCCGCCGGGGTTCTTCAACAGGCCGGTGTTGTCCTGCTGCGCGATGAGCCAGGTGACGGCGCGCTGGACGTTCTCCTTGTACTTGCCGACCTTCTCGGTGTGGCCCGCGCCCAGGAAGGCCAGCAGCGCCCAGCCGCTGCACGCCAAGTCGGTGTTTTTGCCGCCGTACTTGGTGCTGTCCCAGTGGCCGTCGGCTTCCTGGTGCTTGGCGAGCCATTCGAGGGCCTTGTCCACGGCCGACTCGGTCTCCTTGCCGCCGCCCATCTGGCGCGCGCGCACCAGGCGCTGCTTGCCCCCGGGGCCGGGCCGCCCGAAGGCGCCGGCGCGGCCGCCGCCGCCCAGGCCCAGGCTGGAGACGGTGCCGGTGCCGCCCAGGAAGGCGTCGCTGATGCCGTCCTCGCCCTTGGCTTCGCTGGTGGACTCGGCGTTGTCGTCGGTCTCGTCGTGGTCGGCGAACTCGACGACCTCGTGGGTGACGACGGGCTTCTCGTCGGTGACGATCTCGGACTGCTGTTCGACGGGCACGGGCTTGTTGAAGATCTCGCGGACCTTCTCCTTCTCTTCTTCCTTCTGCTCGGGCTGCTTCTCGAGGTTGGTGACGATGACGGTGTCCTGCTGCTTGGCCTGCATCACTACCATGCCGACCAGGAAGACAAGCAGGATCAGCAGGGCGTGGAAGGCGCCCGAGATGATCCACCAGGGCGCCGCGCCCATGCTCGCCTGGAGCGAATCCAGCAGGCCGCCGGCAGGCGCGGCGACGACCTCTTCCTCTTCGAGGAGTTCCTCGTCGTCCCCGGCCTGGCGTCCCATGGTCTCGACGCCGCCGGTCTTGTCGTTGGGGCCGGCCGCGCCGCTGGGGTTCTGCTTGTGGCGCGCCAGGCGCATGGTGGCCGCTTCGGTGAAGTCTTCGCTCAGGCCGCGCGAGGCCATCGAGGTGCCCATGAAGCCGACGAGCTGGCGGCGGCTTTCGAGCAGCTGCTGGCAGGTGCCGCAGCCGGCCAGGTGCGCTTCCAGCGCGCGCGCGTCGGCCATGCTGAGTTTCTCTTCCAGGTATGGGCGCAGCATCTCGTCGGCGGCGGAACAGTCGAGCTGGGTATTTTGGGCGGCGGGCATGCGGCGGGAAGCCATGGCGTTACTCCTTCGCGGTGGTCTCGATCGGCGCGGGCGCGGGCGGCAGGCCCAGCGCGGGGCGCAGTCTCTGTTCGAGGAGCCGGTCGGCGCGGGCGATGCGGCTCTTGACGGTGCCCACCGGCAGGCCCAGCCGCCGCGCCATCTCCTCGTACTCCAGGTGTTCCCAGTAGCGCAGCGCCAGCAGCACGCGCAGGTCTTCCGGGAGCTTGTCGATCGCGTCCGCGATCAGCTCCTGGTTCGAAAGCGCCTTCGTGTGCGAGCCCGTCGTTCCGGCGCGTTCGGCCGCTTCCTGGGCCAAACGGCGCTGGCGCTGAACCTTCTGGCGATGCGAGAGCGCCCTGTTGTGGTTGATGCGGCGCATCCAGTTGCCGAGTTTGCGGGGGTCGCGCAGGCGGTCGAGGTTGGTGAACGCGGTCACCAACGTCTCCTGCGCGACGTCCTCGGCGTCCGGCTGGCTGCCGATCAACGCGAAGGCCTGGTTGACCAAGTCCGCCCGGAAGCGTTCGACCAGCTTCCAGAACTCCGCGGCGTTGGCCCCGTCCGGCGTCTGCCGCCAGGACTCCAGCGCGTTGATCATCATCGACGTCGTGGGCATGGCACGCTCTCCACCCGATTGATCGATAGCGAAGGGGTCGAGTTCTCCCCTTTTGAAAATATTCTACTGCGCATGGTGCATAGGGTCAATTGCACATTGTGCAAAATGAAACGGAACAACTCCAAGCCCTGCAAGGATTTCCACTTAGAAAGTGGAACCTGGGACGTCCCATCTTGGCCCCGCGGCGCCTCTTTAATAGAAGGAGGCTTAGCAGCCCCCGCGGGCTCCGGTAGGATTCGAGCGATGAGCTTTCGAAAGCGTTTCTTCTGTTTCGCCGCCGTTGCCTGCGCGCTTACCCTTTGCGTGCGTGCGTTTGCCGAGGCGCCCGAAGGCGACGTCGCCTGGGAGCAGGATCCCGCGCAATGGCTGGGCAAGAAGGTCGGCGGCGCGGAAGCCAAGCCCGGCTTCCGTGTGCTCTACTTCCGCACGCCGCACGAGTTCGGCTGCCGCATGCTCGAACGCATCAGCTTCAAGTCGCCCGCGGTGCTGAACCTCCTTAAAGAACGCGCGGCCGCGCGCCACGTGGTGCTGGACGAGGCCGAGGGCCCCGCGCGCATGTACGGCGTGCTCGACGTCCCCACGCTGGTGGTGCTCGACGCGCAGGGCGGCATGGCCGGCGCGATCCTGGGCTACCGGCCGCCCGAGCGCCTCGTGGAGGAACTCTCGCGCCTGGCCGAGACCGGCGCGGAGCTGGCCAATCGCGCCGCGGAACTCGACGAGAAACTCGCCAAGGCCGAAGGAAAGGACCGCATCCCGCCGCTGGACCAGGCCGCTGAGCTGGCCATGGAGCGCCGGCTGTACGCGAAGGCCGCGTCGCTTTACGAGCAACTCGCCGCGATCCCCGGCGTCGAGGAGACGATGTCGGTCACGACGCTGCTGGCGCGCCACGCCGAGGCCCTGGCGCGGCTGGGCCGCCCGGCCGACGCCGACGCCGTCTTTGCCAAGGCGCTCGCGTCGGACGCGCTGAAGATCTATGCCGAGGACCTGGCCTTCCAGCGCGCCTTCGCGCGCACCGCGTCGGGGCCGCTCGAGAAGGCCGCGCCGCTATGGGAGGAGTTCCTCAAGAATTTCCCGAAGAGCCCGCGCGCCGAGACCGCCGCGTACAACCGCGTCTACTGCCTCCTTCAGGCGAGGGAACCGCGCAACGAAGACGCCGCCGCGGCGATCCTCGCGCTGCTGGACCAGAACCCCGGGCGCGAAGCCGAGTTCGGCCTGCGCCTGCTCTTGCAGCAGGCCGGCCGCAGCGACGCGGCGATCGTCCGCGCCGCCGACGGCGCCGCACGCCGCACCTACCTGGCCGACGCGCTGAAGGACGGGCGCGACCTGGTGCGCGCCTACGCCTGCACCGACTGCCACTTCATCGTCGACCCGGGCCTGCCCGTCGAACGCAATGCGTGCGTGACCTGCCACCTGACCTTGAAGCGCATGGAGAAGGACACCGAGCGCCACGGCGACTTCCTGAAGGCGCACCCGCACTTCTACCGCAACTGCACGCGCATCCGCCACACGCTGCGCGCGCCGAACCTGATCGGCGTAGGCGCCCGCGTGAAGCCCGGCTGGACGGCGAAGTACCTCGCCAACCCCTACGACGTGCGCCCGCACCTGGAAGAGAGCATGGTGCAGATGAACCTCTCGGACGGCGAGATCGCCACGCTGGTGCGCTACCTGCGCGCGATCGCCGAGAGCGCCGGGCGCACGCCGCCGGACGAGGGCGAGGACGCCGGCAGACCAGCGCCGGCCGCCGCAGAGATCGCCGCGGGCCGCGCGCTCTTTGTCGAGCAGAAGTGCTACACGTGCCACCAGTTCGGCAACGCGCGCTTCGGCCCCGAACAGGGCACGTGGAGCTGGGAGGAAGGCCGCGCCGAGGCGCCCAACCTGCGCTTCGCCCGCGAGCGCCTGACCGAACGCACCGCCGCGGAATGGATCCAGGATCCGGAACGCATGAGCCCCGCGACGCGCATGCCGAAGTTCGAACTGAAGCCCGGCCAGATCAAGGCGCTCGTCGCGTTCCTTTTTCACGGCGATCCGGGACCCAAGGCCGAGGGAAAAGCCCCGCGCGAGGCGAAGAAACTCGAGCATCCGCCCACGTGGGACGAAGTCAACGCCGCGGTCTTCAAGGACACCTGCATCCACTGCCACATGGCAGACGACGCGGGCGGGGCGGGGAACATCGGCGCCTACGGCTTCCGCGCGCGGCGCCTGGACCTCTCGAGCTACGCCGGCATCCGCCGGGGCTCGCTGCAGGCGGACGGCAAGCGCATCGACGTGCTCGCCAAGCGCGAAGGCGGCTTGATGCCGCTGTTGCTCGAACGCGTCTACCGCCGCGTGGAGGAGAACAAGCGCGACAAGATCGAGCCCTTCATGGACCCGCTCACCGACCTGAACGCGAAGCGCGACGGCGAGGGCCCGCAAAACCGCGTCGCGCCCGGCATGCCCTACGGCCACCCGGCGCTGACAGCCGAACAGATCGCGCTGCTGGAAGCCTGGATCGACGCCGGCGCGCCCGGCCCCAAGCCCGCCCCGATGGAAGACCCCGTGCAGAAGAAACTCGAACAGGGCGAGTGAGCTCAAGTGCGGATTGCGGATTGAACGGCGATAACCGCAGAGATCGCAGAGACCACAGAGAACGGAAGGAACCGTTTCCAGTCTCCTGTTTCCCGTTTCCCATTTTCGGTTCAAATTGGATGGCGCAAGACGCGGCAGCGCGTGGCGCGGGTTGTTAACCCGCGCCTATCTGCAAGGTGTAACCGCGCGGCGGCAACCCTTCGATGTGCGGTGCGCTTACGATTGGTTGGCCCGGACGCTCAGGAATGACGAGTGACGAATGGAATCTTGGGGAGGCACCCGATGCATTCGACATTCGTGGTTCGTCATTCGACCCGGATCGCGGCGCTTTGCGCCTCGCCGGGTAACAGCCTCCTGCAGGACTTGAACCTGCAACCCCCGCTTTACAAAAGCGGCGCTCTACCATTGAGCTAAGGAGGCGCCCTCAAACCTTCAAGAATAGCCGATCCGGTGCGGTCTGGCTACGAAGAAGCGAAGAACCCGAAGATCGGCGAACGTTCTATGGGGTTGGCCCGGACGTCACCACGCCCGGGTCGCGGCGCTGCGCGCCGCGACAAGAAGCATGCGGGGCGCTCCCGCACGAACGAAGGACTTCGCGCATGGCGCGGGTTGCCAGCCCGCGCTCGATCCGTTGCTTGCTTTTGCAGGGCCGGTGCGCGAGCGCCGAAGGCGCGTAAGATAATAGCCAGGGGCGAAGCCCCTGGTAACGATTCCCTTGGCATTTAAGCCCTGAAAGGGCGAAACAATTTCGGGGAACTCATTTCCTGTATCTCGCCCCTTCAGGGCTCGAACCTTTCTTGCGCCGGGTCCAGGGGCTTCGCCCCTGGCTATTGTATGGCGGCCCTTCGGGCCCAAGAAAGGTGCTTACTTGGGGGCGGGAGGGACCATGGAGCGATCGCCTCTTTGGGGGCGGGATCGCCGCCGTCCTCGGCGGCTTAAAAGGTTTTGTTTAGCGACTTTCTTCTTTTGCCGGCAAGAGACAAGCGACCCCGCCGGCGAGAGACAAGCGCTCCAAACAACCACCGCCGCGCCGACTTGTCGCGCCGTAGCCCTTAGGGCGAAAGCGGGACCGGGGGCTACTTACTTGGGGGCGGGAGGAGGTTGGGGGGATTGGGGTGGTTGCGGCTTTTCCTCGGCATCATGGTCACGATCCTTCGCTGTCAGTCCTGGGGTCGGTACAGATTGGGCCTTTGAGACAATAGTAGAGTAAAGACTATCGAAGAATGATCTTGCGACATCGTTATGTAGAAAAAATCCATTCTTGGTTGAAACTGACTCATATATCAAACTCTTATTATCGGCAATCTCTCTCACTGTAAGGTCAAACCTGACATGTACCCACTGTGCATATTCAGGGTCAGCCCCTAACGACCTCCATGAATCGGGCCACCGCCCTGTGTTCTCGACATATTTATTTATGAGTAGAATCGTTCGATAGGCGGAATATTCGCTGTCCATTTGAGCATCTAAATCTGCCCTTTCTGCTCGCTGGCGTATTAATAAATAGGACACTGCCGCAGTCACAAGCACAAGACTGCCGACAAAAAAATCGAACTTCTTTTAAGGCCCACTCTTACATTCCTCCAAAAAAGGTGTCCTCCAGCAATTCGCGAACCACTTCAAGTTGGGTGTTAACATTGCTAAGACAGCAGTTTTTTAGGACTCGCTGGACGTCTTCTTGGCAAGAATTTCCAGCGGTAGTGTAAGTGCCTGGAGCAATCGTACAAGGGTGGCTCTTTATGCAGTCAATAACATCATCATCACTTGCGCACGCGCAAGCAGTACCTGCACGCTTTCCATGCTTTAGCCTGCCATCCTCCCGAATTTCCACATCAATATATGTTGCATATTCAATATTTTCGCCGTACCCCGGAGGAGTCGGGCCTGCAGCCCCAGCAAACAAGGCCATATTTTCATACCAAATATCGTAGTGGAAAGCACCCCACTTTCGTCCTAACGCTCTAAGCCGTTGCTCCTCTTCGGTTTGATTGGGAGCCGGCGGGTCCAAATATTTCATCCTTACAGAGAATATACCTGAATCGCGGTTTCTGGCGGGCGGAGGAGGAACGCGTCTAGCCATCGCCGCCGCTCTTCGACTTGCTGCGGCGGCTTCCTTTGCCGCCTGTTCATCTGCAACACCTTGAACCGTGTTTTGAGCGTCTTCCAACTCCTTCAACTTACGCTTAAGGTCTTCTTTTAGTTCATCGACAAGTTTTTCCTGGAAATGATAAATTGGTGTATCTTTGTGTTTTTTCTCCAGTTGGTTTAAGTATTGTTGCTGTTCTTGGAGATATTTTTCTGCATGCCCAACGCCCCGCTCGGCGCTTTCGAGAGCGCGCTTGGCAACGTTCTGTGCTGAGTACGGATCACTGCTTTCTGTAGCCAGGCCATTTCTATCCACCTGCCCCACCGGGTTATTGGACCAGGCCCTGTACTTGTTCATGTACGGCAGGAAGTCCCTACTCAAAAATGTACCCGTTTCGAAGTCATAGAGGCGGTATCTGGAGAGTCCGTATCGTTTGTTTCCGATTTGGATGGTCAACCAGTTGGCCTGGTAAATTAGGTTCCACGACAGGTTTTCCGCAGCGGTTCCCTCGGAGTGTGCCGGGTTGATGACCCGCTGGTCTCGGGCATCGTAGGAATAGCAGGACGGAAGTCGCCAACCTCGTCGTAGGTGAAGTACGCCGAGCCGGGGCGTCCTGCTTCTTGTAGCGGGCCATTCCTTCATCGCGACCATGCTCTGATTCTACTCTGTTTCGGCTTCCGGGTCGACGGGGCGCCTGCCTTCTTCTTCACCGCCCCCCGCGACGGGCTCTCCGGATGGGATGCCTTCGAGAAGGCACGCGGAGGAGAACGGGGGTGTCCGAGCGGTTTCTGGTCGCGGCGCCGCGCGACGGAAACCCCTCGATGTGCGGTGACCTTACGAGCGGTTGGCCCGGACGTCACCACGTCCGGGTCGCGGCGCTGCGCGCCGCGACAAGAAGCACCCTGGGCGCTCCCGCACGAACGAAGGACTTCGCGCATGGCGCGGGTTGCCAACCCGCGCCACGCGCTGGCGGCTTCGCGGGGGGTCTTTCGATTGCCGGCCCCCTCTCTCGCACGCGCTACGTGCGTGTCGGCCTCTCCCGCGGCGGGGAGAGGCAAACAGCCGCGTGACTCGCGCGCATCCGTTCTTCACCTGGCCCGGTTTCGCGCCGATTGCCGTCTGCCGTAATCTCTAATCTGCCTATTCGCCCCGTTCACTTCCTCCGTCCTTTGCGCCTTGGCGGCTTTGCGTGCGCCGGGTTCTTCCTGGGCTTGCGCATGCGCGCGCGCACGGCGGGTGGCGCGGCGCGGTTGCGCTCGCGTTTGGCTTCGCGCGCCTCGAGTTCCTCGGCGCTGGCCGGTGTCAGCGTGGCCGGCGCTCGCGCGCCCATCAGGTCGTAGGCCGAGAGCGGCATGGGGCGCCCTTCGGCCTCGCGGAGAGCGGCTTCGGCGGCGGCGCGGCCGGCCCGGCGGCGGTAGGTGCTGGGCGGACACCCGGCGACGGCCCGGAACTGCCGCGCGAAGAGGTCGGCGCGATGGCAGCCCAGCGCGCGGGCGACTTCGTGGATGGGCTGCGTCGAGGCGCGCAGGCGGTGCAGCGCCTGGTACGCGCGCGCGAAGGCGGTGTAGGCCTGAGGGGACATGCCGACCTGGTGGCTGAAGTCGTTGTAGAGCTGGCGGTAGTTGAGGCCCGCCTGCCGCGCCAGTTCCGGCACGGGCGGCAGTTCGGCGGGGTTGGCCTGGATGCGCCGCGCCAGGTCGCCGGCCGCGAAGTCGCGCCGCACCATCTTCCCGGCGCGGCGGGGCGAGAGGTGCGGGACGGAGGCGTCGGCGTCGAGTTCCATCAGCAGCGTGCGCAGGAGCCCCGTGGCGGCCACGGTCCACGCTTCGGGACTCGCCTGCCGCGCGAGCGCCAGGTGCGATTCCCGCGCTTTCGGCAGCACGCCTGCGGAGCGCGGATCGTGCCCCGGGCGCTGGACGGGGTGCCGCCCGGCGCGGTACTGCCGCGCGAAGGCCCGCTTCGAGAGGGAACTCCAGACGATGAACTCGCCGTAGCGCACCAGCCGGTTGACCGCGTCGTTGGCGAAGCCGCGGTCGCGGACGCGTAGCGCCACCGGCGGCAGGCCGCCGCGGCTGCCCCCGCCGCCGCGAAGCATCCGTCCGTCGCCGCCGCGCAGGTCGAAGTGCACGAAGGCGAGGCCCAGTCGTTCGCGCCCGCGCTGTTCGGCGAAGTAGTGGTGCCCGGGGCGCGTCCACAGAGTCGCGCCGGGTTCGAGGCGATGCTTGGTTCTAGCGTCTTCGATCAGCCAGCCTTCGCCGGTCCAGCAGTGCCACAGCACGTGCTCGTAGACGTTGCGCGTCCAGCGTTCGCCGGCGGTCCAGTCCCATTCGAGGTACATGCGCCAGGCGCCCAGGAAGCGCAGGCGCGCGCGGACCCAGTCGATGTGCATGAGATTTTCTCCGCCGGAGACGTCCGGAAGGGGCCGTTTTCGTTCGTGTAAGTCCTTAAAAAGGGTGCTAACGAATTTCGTGCACCTTGCACGAATCGTTACAGAAGAGTGTGCTTCGGGCCAGAATGACCGGCTGGGCGGCGGGCGGCGGGTTTGCGGACGGACGGCAATCGACTATTCTCTGCGCATGCCTTCGAACGAACGCAAGCGCCCGCCCGAACCCGGCGCGATCCGGCTCATCAACCTGGACCTCGACGGGACCCTGCTGCGCCGCGACAACACCATCGGCGCGCGCACCGTCGCCGCGCTGCACGAGGCCCACCGCCGCGGCGTGAAGGTGGTGCTCAACAGCGGGCGCATGACGCCCGCCATGGAACGCCCTGCCGAACTGCTGGGCCTGGACGTCTTCCTGATCAGCTACAACGGCGCCGTCGCCTGCGCGCCGCGCGCCGAGCAGCGGCGGCGGCTCTTCGAGCGCCCCATGCGCCTGGACGTGGCGCGCGAACTGGTCGCGCTGGCTAAAGCGCGCGGATTGCAACTCAACTACTATCTCGATGAACTCGTCTACAGCGAGATGCACGAGCACGTGCGGCCGTGGATCGAGCTGTACCGGCGGCGCACGGCTTCGCCGTACCGCATCGTGGAAAGCATCGACGCGCACCTGGACCGCGCTCCGATGAAGGTGCTCTTCATCGTCGAGCCCGCGCTGCGCGACGCGCTGGAGGCCGAGCTGCGCCCGCGGTACGAGCCGCGCGCGACGGTGACGCGCACCGACCCGGAGTACCTCGAGTTCCTGCATCCCACGGTCGACAAGGCCGCGGGCCTGCGGGGCCTGTGCGAGGCGATGGGCATCAAAATGGAGCAGGTGCTGGCGGTGGGCGACAGCGACAACGACGAGCCTGCCGTGCGCGCGGCGGGGTGGGGCGTGGGCGTGGCCAACGCGCGCGAGAAGGTCCGCGCCGCGGCCGACGCGCTGACCGAGGCTGACTGCGACCACGACGGCGTGGGCGAGGCCGTCGAGCGCTGGGTGCTGGGGACGATCGGGTGATCGGAACGGCCATCGCCGCGGCGGGCGTCGTTTCGCATCGTGGAATAATATTTCGGATAATGGAATACCGGCGGATGGGGGTTGATTCCGCTTCGTGGAACGACATTTTGAATGGTGGAATGGCTGCGGCAGGGCGATTTCAAGACTCGAAACCCGGGACTTGGGACTCGAGACCGGGTAGTTACTTGGCGTTCTGCGGCGGGGAGCCGGGCGCGTTGGGCACGCCCGCGCCGACGGCGTCGCCTTCGCTCGCGCCTGCGGCGGGTGCGGCGGGCGCAGGCGGCACGGCCGTGCTGGTGCCGTTGGTCGCGGTGGCGGCAGCGATGCTGGCGACTTCGCCGCCGGGGCCTTCGAGGTACGTGTAGCCGTCGAGGCCTTCCTGGTACATCTTCACGAAGCGGCGGGTCTCTTCGAGCGTCATGCGTCCGGCGCGCAGGGCCTCTTCGGCGCTGGAGCGCAGGCGGTGCAGGAGGTCGGCCTTGTCGTAGCTGACGTAGCGCAGGACTTCCTCGACGGTGTCGCCTTCGTCGACGTGCTCGATCTTGTACCCGCCCTGGCCTTCGGCGGAGATGAGCACGGCGTTGGTGTCGCCGAAGAGGTTGTGCAGGTCGCCCAGGATCTCCTGGTAGGCGCCCAGCAGGAAGATGCCCAGGAAGTAGCCCTCGCTGCCCATGGGGTGCAGTTCGAGCACGCGGCGTACGTCGTGGCTGCCGATGAAGCTGTCGACCTTGCCGTCGCTGTCGCAGGTGATATCCGCCAGCACGCCGCGCACGGTGGGGCGTTCGTTCAGGCGGTGGATCGGCATAATCGGAAAAAGGTGATCGATCGCCCAATAGTCCGGGACGCTCTGGAAGACCGAAAAGTTGCAGAAATAAGTTCCGGCCATGCTGCGTTCCAGGCCTTCGAGGTCCTCGGGCACGTTCTTGAGCGTGCGGACGACCTGCAGCACCTTGCGGCAGATGGCCCAGTAGAGCTGGTCGCTGAGCGCGCGCTGCTGGAGAGTCATGTAACCGAGTTTGAAGAGCGTCGCGGCTTCTTCGCGCAGCTGCGCCGAGTCGTGGTAGGCCTCGCGGAAGTTCTTGCGCGAGACGGTTTGTAGGGTCTCCTGCAGGTTGTAGAGCACGTTGGGATCGTCGTCGGAGAGCTTGGCCTTTTCGGGGTCGACGCCGTTGACGCCGGTGATCTCGCTGACGCCCAGCACGTTGAAGACGAGCATGCTGTGGTGCGCGGCCAACGCGCGCCCGGACTCGCTGACCAGGTGCGGATGTGCCACGCCCGCCTGTTCGCAGACGTCCATGACGTGGAAGACCACGTTGTTGGCGTACTCCTGCACGGAGTAGTTCATCGAGGTCTCGTAGCGCGTCTGGCTGCCGTCGTAGTCGACGGCCAGGCCTCCGCCGACGTCGAGGTAGCTCAGGCCCGCGCCGAGCTTCTTGAGCTCGACGTAGAACCGCGCGGCCTCCTGCAGGGCTTCCTTCAGGTTGCGGATGCCGCTGATCTGGCTGCCGATGTGGAAGTGCAGCAGCTGCAGGCTGTCGAGCAAGTTTTCCTGCTTCAGGCGGTCGACGACCTGGAGCATTTCGTAGGCGGTGAGGCCGAACTTGCTGTTGTCGCCGCTGGTGGTGCGCCAGCGGCCGGTGCCGCGCGCCAGCAGCTTCGCGCGCATGCCGATCAGGGGCTTGACCTGGTCCTTCTTGCTCAGCTGCAGCACCAGGTCCAGTTCGCTGAGCTTTTCCAGGACGATGACGACCTTGCGCCCCAGCTTGGTGGCCAGCAACGCGAGTTCGATGTACTCCTCGTCCTTGTACCCGTTGCAGACGATCAGCGCCTCGTTGCTGTCCAGCAGGGCCAGCGTGGTCATCAGCTCGGGCTTCGAGCCGGCCTCGAGGCCAAAGTGGTACGGCTTGCCGAATTCGACGATCGACTGGACGACCTGGCGTTCCTGATTGACCTTGATGGGGAAGACGCCGCGGTATTCGCCCTTGTAGTTCTGCTCGGTGATCGCCGCGCGGAAGCACTCATTGAGTTCCACCATGCGCTGCTTGAGGATGTCGGGGAATCGGATCAGCATTGGCGCGCCGATGCCGCGCGCCTCGATCTCGTCCACCAGCGACTTCAGGTCGATGAAGGATTCGGGCTGCCCGGTCGGATGAACGACCAGCCGCCCCTGCGGATTGATCGAGAAGAGATTGCGCCCCCACTGCGCGACGCCGTAGAGCTCATTCGAATCGCTGACGGTCCACTGCTCTTGCACTCTGCGACCCTCAGGAAGCCCGGAAGCACCGGTTGTCGGCAATATTGGCTTGGATGCGCTGAGCGATCCCCACTGCGCGCTATATATCGCAGCGAACCGCGCGATTGCAAGAAAAATTGGCCTGTAAACTGTTGGCTGGCAAGGGACATAGGGGCATCGCGCCGCCCTTCCGCATGCGCCTTCAGGACAGCGCCCGTTCCAGAGCAGCGCAGCAGGCCTTCAGCACCTTCACGCGTGCATAGGCCTTGTCGTTGGCGGCCACCAGCGTCCAGGGTGCCTGCGGCGTGCCGGTTCGCGCGAAGAGTTCCTCGGCCGCTTGGGCATAAAGCCCCCACTTGGCCCGGTTGCGATAGTCCTCGGGGGTGATCTTGAAGCGCTTCCAGGGGGTCCGTTCGCGCTCCCGGAAGCGCCGCAGCTGTTCGTCCTTGTCTATGTGCAGCCAGCACTTGGCCAGGGCCGTGCCGTGGGCCAACAAGTGCGCCTCGAAGTCCCGGATCTCGCCGTAGGCCCGCTGCCACTCGGCCCGGCCGGCGTAGCCTTCCACGCGCTCCACCAGCAGCCGGCCGTACCAGCTGCGGTCGAAGATGGTCAGGTGCCCCGCCCGGGGGAGTTGCCGCCAGAAGCGCCACAGGTACGGCTGCGCCCGTTCCTCCTCGGTTGGTGCGGCGACTGGAATCACGCGGTAGTACCGGGCGTCCAGGGCCGCCGTCAGGCGCCGGATCGCGCCGCCCTTGCCCGCGGCATCGGAGCCCTCGAAGAGGAAGACCGCCGGCACGCCGGCCTTCTGAGCCTTGCGGCTGAGTTCGTGGAGCCGGCCCTGCAAGCGCAGGCGTTCCCGGTGGTAGACGCGCTCGGTCATCCTCAGCGAGAGGTCCAGGCCCTCGAGGCGCTTGGCCGGCTTGAGGCGCTTCAAGGTTGGCGCTTTCGGCGGGCGGTGTGGGCGCTTCAGGCGCGCGCGCAAGGCCTTCAGGATGGCCTTTGCGACGGTGATGTTGCGGTACTCCTCGTCGGCGCCCTCCACGACGATCCACGGCGCGTCGAGCGTGTGCGTCGCGGCCAGCACACGCTCGGCGGCGCGGCGAAACTTCCCGTGGTTGCGGAAGTGCGCCCAGTCGTCCTTGGTCACGCGCCAACTGCGGGCCGGGTCTTCGGCGAGCGTCTTCAGGCGCTTCTTCTGGGCCTTTTTCGAGAGATGAAAATAGAACTTCAGCAGCAGTGTGCCGTCGTCGGCCAGGAGCTTCTCGTGCGCGCGAATGCGTTCCAGCGCGCGGTCGAGGTCCTTCCGCTTCATGGCGCCGCCGAGCGGCTGTGTGTAGCAGGACTCGAAGAAGATCCCGATGCGGCCCTTGGGGGGCAGTGCGCGCCAGTAGCGCCAGTACGGCGGGCGCTCGGCTTCCTCGTCGCTGGGCGGCCCGAAGGCGTGCGTGACCAGGAAGCGCGGGTCGAACCATTCGTGCAGGATGTTGACGGTGTCGCCCTTGCCACCGCCGTCGACGCCGGCGATCACGATCAGCACGGGAAAGCGTGCCTGCCTGCGAAGCCGCGTCTGGGCGTCCAGCAGGGCCGTGCGCAGCCCGGGCAGGGCCCGCTCGAAGGCCTCTTTGCTGAGCTTGCGGCCCTGCTCGGCGGCGGCCAGCCAGCCGCCTCCTTTATATAGCATGGGATCGGCTCCTCCCTTCGAAGCCTAATCTAAGCTGGCATCTGGAATTATAAAATCAAAACGAAGCCAGGCCCCCGGTTCCCCAAGGCGAATTGACAGGTCCCCCTCCTTTGCCTACGCTTGGGGCCGAACGCTGGACATTGCGCAACGAGGCCGCTGGCCGGCGGCGAGGGCGATCCGACGACCATGAGCACTTCACCTGAGATCCTGGCGGCGCTTGTCTTTACGGGCTTGGTGGTGGCGATGGGCCTGACCATCCTCGGCCTGGTGCGCCTGGTCACCTGGGGCCTGGGCACGGCCCGCCAGAAGCGTGGCAAGTACGAAGCCTACGAATGCGGCGTGCCGAAGGAAGGCAGCGCGCGCGACCGCTTCGAGGTGCACTTCTACCTGGTGGCACTGCTGTTCGTGCTCTTCGACATCGAGACGGTCTTCCTGCTGCCCTACGCGGTCTCCTTCAAGACGCTGGGGATGGCGGGCTTCTACGAAGTGCTGGCGTTCGTCGCGATCCTGGGCCTGGGGTTGGTCTACTTGGTCAAGCGCGGCGCTCTGGAATGGGAATGATCCGCCCATGACGACGCAACAGGTGGAAGGCGTTTCGGCCCAAGTGGGCGCCGGTCCCGAGTCCAAGTCGGGCGAGGCGGGCTTCATCACCACCAAGCTCAACGCGCTGCTGGACTGGGGCCGCAAGAACAGTCTGTGGCCGATGCCCTTCGGCACGGCGTGCTGCGCCATCGAGATGATGGCCACGCTGTCCAGCCGCTACGACCTGGCGCGCTTCGGCGCCGAAGTGATCCGCTTTTCGCCCCGCCAGAGCGACCTGATGATCGTCAGCGGGCGCATCAGCATCAAGATGATGCCGGTGCTGATCGAGATCTACAACCAGATGCCCGAACCGAAGTGGTGCATCTCGATGGGCGCCTGCGCGAGTTCCGGCGGCGTCTTCGATACCTACACGCTGATCCAGGGGGTGGACCAGTTCATCCCTGTCGACGTCTACATTCCCGGCTGCCCGCCGCGCCCCGAGAGCCTGATCGACGCGGTGATGCTGATCCAGCAGAAGATCGCCCGGAACCAGCGGCAGACGAAACTCTACGACCGCACCCGGCATCCGTTGGACTTCGAGCCGGTGGCCCTGGTCAGCAACGCGGCCGAGGCGCCCGCCACGCTGACGGGTTCGCGCCACAGCCTTCCGCCGAAGGACGTGCGCACGGTCGCGGAAAAGGACGAAGCGTAGCGGCCGCTCGGGCAAAGGCCGCTGCAAGGGATCGCTTTTCGAGGCGTGCGGAAATAGATCGCTACCCGGCGTTGCGGCCGGCGGCGGTCGCTTTGTGGCGAGGCATTCGGCATGGGCATCGATTTCAAGGCGCTGCAGGAGACGGTTAAACAGCGCTTCGGCGAGCAGGTGCTGGCGTGGTCCGAGTTCCGCGGGCAGTACGGCCTGCACGTGAAGAGCGGCCGCATCGTCGAGGTCCTGCGCTTCCTGCGCGACGACCCCGCGACGAAGTTCGTGATGCTTACCGACGTCACCTGCGTCGACGGCCTGAAGCTTCCCGAGACGATGGAGCAGGGCTTTCCCGAGCGCTTCGCGGTCGTCTACCACCTGTACTCGCTGGAGCACAACGACCGCCTTCGCGTGAAGGCCTTCGTGCCTGAAGACCCCTGCGAGATCGACAGCGCCGCGGGCTTGTGGGCGGCGGCAAACTGGGGAGAACGCGAGGTCTTTGACCTCTTCGGGATCAACTTCCGGGGGCATCCCGACCTGCGCCGCATCCTGATGCCGGCCAATTACGAAGGCCACCCGCTGCGCAAGGACTACCCGCTGAAGGGCCGCGGCGAGCGCGACAATTTCCCGAAGTATACGGAAATTCCCGAAGCGTAAGGCCGGGTCACCCGATCACCGGGTCACCCGATGGAAGGCGAGAGATCATGGCGACGACGGAATCAGTGGACATTCGGAAGGTTGCGCCCAACGCCGCGAAAGCCGTGGGCAGCACCATCCAGATGAACCTGGGCCCGCAGCACCCGGCCACGCACGGGACGCTGCGCTTCAAGCTCGAGGTCAGCGGCGAGACCATCGTCAAGTGCGACCCCGAGATCGGCTTCCTGCACACCGGCTTCGAGAAGCTGGGCGAGTACCGCAACTACAACCAGTTCGTCGTCATTACCGACCGCGCGAACTACCTCTCCCCGCTGAACAACAACATCGGTTTCGCGATCGCCTGCGAGGACCTCTTCGGCATCACCGTCCCGCCGCGCGGGCAGTACCTGCGCGTGATCATGGCGGAACTAAGCCGCCTGGCCGACCACGTCGTCAGCGTGGGCCTGCAGGCCATGGACCTGGGCGCCTTCAGCGCGATGCTGTGGACCTTCATCGAGCGCGAGAAGCTGTACGACATCTTCGAGGCCGTTACCGGCGCGCGGCTGACCACCAGTTGGACGCGCGTAGGCGGCATCTTCCGCGACGTGCCCGCCGACTTCGAGACGCTGGTGCGCGGCTTCCTGGCCAAGTTCCCCGCGCTGCTCGACGAGATCGAGCTGATGCTTAGCCGCAACAAGATCTTCATGGACCGCACCGTCGGCGTCTCCGCGCTGACGAAGGAGCAGGCGGTCAGCTACGGCGTCACCGGCCCCGTGCTGCGCGCCACCGGCGTGCCGTACGACGTGCGCCGCGCGAAGCCGTACCTCTGCTACAGCGACCTGAAGTTCGACGTGCCCATCCGCAATGAGGGCGACGTGTACGCCCGCTACCTGGTGCGCATGGAGGAGATGCGGCAGTCGGTGCGCATCGTCGAGCAGGCGCTGGATAAGCTGCCCGACGGCCCGGTCAACAGCGTGGACCACAAGGTGACGCTCCCGCCCAAGGAGATGGTCTACTGGGACATGGAGAGCCTGATCCACCACTTCAAGATCGTGATGCCCGGCCATGGCATCAAGCCGCCGCAGAACGAGATCTACAGCAGCACCGAGGCGCCCAACGGCGAGCTGGGCTTCTACATCGTCAGCGACGGGACGGGCCTGCCGTACCGAATCCGCATCCGCCCGCCGAGCTTCTATAACCTCGCGACGTTCCCGCTGCAGACCCAGAACGGGCTGCTCAGCGACGCCGTCGCTTCGCTTTCGAGCCTCAACATCATCGCCGGCGAACTGGACCGCTGAACCGCCGGCGCGGACAAGGAAAACGGACCGACCATGGCATTCGCGTTCAACGAAGAGACCCGCAAGCAGTTCGACTGGCTGCTGAAGCGCTACCCGACCAAGCAGGCCTGCCTGCTGCCGGGCTTCCGCCTGGTCGAAGCCCAGCTGGGCCACGTCAGCCAGGAGTCCATGGACTACTTGGCGAAAGAGCTGGAGCTGCCGCCGAGTTTCGTCCACGGCGTCTTCACGTTCTACTCGCACTATCGCCGCGAAGGCGACGGCAAGTACGTCGTGCAGGTCTGCCACACGCTGCCCTGTGCGCTGCGGGGGGCCCACCAGATCCTGGACTGCTTCAAAGAACACCTGAAGCTGGGCGTGGGCGAGACCGACGCGGCGAAGAAATTCACGCTGAAGAAGGTCGAGTGCCTGGGCTCGTGCACCACCGCGCCGGTGGTGCAGATCAACGACGACTACTTCGAGAACCTGACGCCGGAGAAGGTGCGCGATATCGTCCTGGCGCTGCAGAACGACGAAAAGTCGCCGCACATCTCCAACGGCCCGACGCTGGAAGGCGGCTGCAAGGGCATGATGCCGATGGTCGACGCGTACCCGAAGGGCCGATGAATAACCTTGAACCGATTCGGATGAACGGACCGATACGATGATCGTCAACGACCTGCCCACCAAGCTTCTCGACGGCGCCTACACCAAGGGCGAGTGGTCGCTGGAGAACTACCTCAAGAAGGGCGGCTACCAGGCGGCGAAGAAGGTCCTCGCAATGCCCCGCGATCCGGCCGCCAACAACATCCCCGCCCTGATCGAAGAGGTGAAGAAGTCGAACCTCCGCGGTCGCGGCGGCGCCGGCTTCCCCGCGGGCATGAAGTGGCAGTTCATCGACTACAAGGCCAAGAAGCCGCGCTACCTGGCCGTCAACTGCGACGAGTCCGAGCCCGGCACGTGCAAGGACCGCGTCGTCGTCACCTACAACCCGCACCGCGTGCTGGAAGGCATCCTGATTGCCTGCCACGTCTGCGGCATCGAGGACGCCTACATCTACATCCGCGGGGAGTTCGTCGTCGAGTTCGAGCACCTGGTCGGAGCCGTCGCCGAGGCCTACGCCGCCGGATACTTCGGATCCAATGCCATGGGAAGCGGCGTCCGCATCGACGTCACGCCGCACCGCGGCGCCGGCGCGTACATCTGCGGCGAGGAGACCGGGCTGCTGAGTTCGCTGGAAGGCGACCGCGGCTACCCCAAGATAAAGCCGCCGTTCCCGGCGGTGGAAGGCGCGTGGCGTTCGCCGACGCTGATCAACAACACGCAGACCATCGCGCTGCTGCCCGGCATCGTGAACATGGGCGCCGATGCCTGGGCGAAGATCGGCCCCGAGCGCAACAGCGGGCCGATGATCTACTGCCTCAGTGGGCACATCAAGAAGCCCGGGCTGTTCGAACTGACCATGGACGTGACGCTGCGCGAGCTGGTCGAGCAGTGCGGCGGCGGCGTGCTGAACGACCTGAAGCCCAAGGCCATCATCCCCGGCGGCAGCTCGATGCCCGTGCTGCGCGTCGACGGGCAGCCGTACACGAACGCCAAGGGCGAACAGGTCACCGACAACTACGACATCCGCATGGACTACGACACCTTGAAGAACGCCAACACTCTCTTGGGCTCGGCGGCGGTGATCGTGATGCACGAACGCACGTGCATGGTCAGCGCGCTCTACAACCTGATCCGCTTCTACCACCACGAATCCTGCGGGCAGTGCACGCCCTGCCGCGAAGGCAGCGGGTGGCTCGAGAAGATCCTTGCGCGCATCGTCCGCGGGGAAGGCAAGACCGAGGACATCGACGGGCTGCTGAGCGTCGCGGGGCAGATGTCCGGCACGACGATCTGCCTGCTGGCCGACTCGGCCGCGATGCCCGCCGGCGCCTTCATCACCAAGTTCAGGGAAGAGTTCGTCCACTTCTGCAAAGAAAAGAAGTCGATGGTGGAAAACGCGATTCGGCTGTGAGGTGGTTGGGATGATGTTGCGCACGAAGGTTCCGATACTGATTGTGCTTGCCGCGGCGGGGCAACTCGCGGCGGCCGACGCGCATCCGCTGCAGAATGCGAAGGCCGGGGACTGGGCCAAGTACGCGGTATCGATCGAATCCGGTGCCGGAAAGCATTCGTGCGTTGCAACCGTTCGTATTGCGGCGGTGAAGAAGGGCCAGGAGACGATCCGTACCGAGAACGTGATGGACAAGAAGAAGCTGCCGCCGAGGGACGTGGTCGTCGATCTTTCGAAGCCCTACCAAAGCCAGTATTCACTGCCCGAGGGCGTGGAAGGAAAGGTCGTGGAGGAAGGCAAGGAACAGGTGACCCTGGGCGACAAGACCTACAATTGCACCTGGGTCATTGTTAAGGCTTCGAGCAAGGCCGACGGCGTCGAGACCGAGTTCGAGAACAAGATCTGGCGCTGCGCGGACGTGCCGGTGAACGGGGTCGTGAAGTCCGAATGCCAGGCCACGGTGAAGGACCCGCGTCAGGCGATGGTCTCGAAGACGACGCAGGTGCTCGAAGCCTTCGAACGGGCCAAGTAGCCGCGGGTACGGCTGGACGGGCGTTTTCCAAGGATTGATGGCTGCCATGAGCGACGAAAAGAAGAGCGAAGAGAAGAAACCTGCCGCGCCTCCCGCGCCGCCGCCGGGCGGTCCGGGCGGCCCGCCGCCCGAGCCGGCCATCAAGCTGCCCAAGGCGCCCGACGGCCTGATGACCTTGCGGGTGGACGGCAAGGACCACTTCATCGATCCCAAGAAGTACCGCAACCTGCTCGACGCGCTGAACGACCTGGGCTACGGCGTCCCGCACTTCTGCTACCACCCGGGCCTGGAGCCCGACGGCAATTGCCGTATGTGCTACGTCAACGTGATCGACGTGCGCTCGGGCAAGCCCATCGTCGGGCCGAACCTGGCCACGCAGCCGTGGTCGATGTACCCCAAGCCCATCATCAGCTGCCGCACGTCGCTGGACCCGCGCGGCATGGTCGTCGAAGCCAACTCGCCGCCGGTGCTGGAAGCGCGCAAGTGGGTGATGGAGTTCCAGCTCATCAACCACCCGCTCGACTGCCCCGTCTGCGACAAGGCCGGCGAGTGCATGCTGCAGGACAACAGCTTCAAGCACGGTCAGGCCGACAGCCGCTTCCACGAGCACAAGAACGAGAAGGCGCCCAAGGAGCTGGGGCCCACGATCAAGCTCTGGACCGACCGCTGCATCACCTGCACCCGCTGCACGCGCTTCCTCGACGAGGTCGCCGGCACCAGCGAACTGTACGTCATCAACCGCGGCGACCGCAGCGAGATCGACATCGCGCCCGGCCATCCGCTCGACAACGAGCTAATGGGCAACGTCGTGGACATCTGCCCCGTCGGCTGCCTGATCGACAAGGACCTGATGTACACGTACCGCGCCTGGTACCTGCAGAAGACCGACAGCGTCTGCCCGGCCTGCTCGCGCGGATGCAACATCCAGGTCAACGCGCAGAAGGAGTACGTCCGCCGCCTGACGCCCCGCGAGAACCGGGACGTCAACAACTTCTGGATGTGCGAGCGCGGCCGCAAGGACTTCCGCTACATCAACGCCGACGAGCGCATCCTCCAGGGGCGCGTCAACAACGAAGCGTACCCGGTCATCGCCGCCGCCGAGGAAGCCGGCCGTCTGCTGGCCGCCGCGGCGCAGCAGGGTCCGCATTCGGTCGCGGGCTTCTGCAGCGCGTGGCTGACCCTCGAGGAACTGCACACCTTCAAGCAGCTCTTCGAGGAGACGCTGCGCAGCAAGCAGTACGGGTTGCTCGAGCAGGCCGGCTGGGAAGCGAAGGAATTCCCGAAGTTCAAGATCGACGCCGACCGCAACCCCAACCGCGCCGGCGCGAAGCTGGTGCTGGGCGCCGGGATCGAAGGCGCCGCCGCGGGCGTGATCGAGCAGATGGCGCAGGGCAGGGTAAAGGTCGCCTACGTCGTGGCCTCGATGCCGCACTTCGAGCCCTCCGGCGAACTGCTGCAGGCGCTGGAGAAGGTAGAGACCGTCATCGTGCAGGACCTCTCTCGCGGGCCGCTCAGCGCCAAGGCGAAGATCGTCCTGCCCGGCGCGAGCTTCGCCGAGAAGGACGGCGTCTTCATCAATTCCGACGGGCGCATGCAGGTGCTGCGCCGCGCGGTCGATCCGCTGGGCCAGGGCAACGACGACCTGGCCGTGCTGCAGCGCGTCGCGCGCGCCGCCGGCAGCGAGCAGAAGATGCTCAGCGGGCGGGAGGTCTTCCGGCGCATGGCCGAGAGCTACCCGGAACTGAAGGGCTTGAACCACAAGGTGCTGGGCCGCAAAGGACAGGTGCTGGGCGCGCCGCAGCCGGAAGCAGCCGACGGCGACTAGCGTTCTACTTAGCGAGGCGAACGAAAGAAGATGCCCGAGTACACAATGGCGGACTATCTCTGGAAGCTGCTGCCGATTCTGCTGGTTTTCGGCGGGGTGCTGGGGATCGTGCCGTTCCTGGTCTTCCTGGAGCGCAAGATCTGCGCGTACATCCAGGACCGCGTCGGCCCCAACCGCGTGGGCCTGCTGGGGCCCGACGGGTTCCTGGAGGCCGTGGTGGGCGTTCCGATTACCAAGAAGCGCATCCTCGGCGGTTTCTTTCAGCCCCTGGCCGACGCGATCAAGCTGATCACGAAGGAAGACTTCATTCCCAGCCACGCGGAAAAGTTCCTCTTCACGATGGCGCCGTTCTTCGCGCTGCTGCCGCCGTTCCTGGCCTTCATCGTTATTCCCGTCGGCCCGGACGTAACGCTCTTTGGCCAGTCGGTGATGCTGCAGGTCGCCGACTTGAACGTTGGCGTGCTGTGGATCCTCGCCGTCGCGAGCCTCAGCGCCTACGGCGTGGCCATGGGCGGCTGGGCCTCGAACAGCAAGTACTCCCTGCTGGGCGGCATCCGCGCGACGGCGCAGATGATCAGCTATGAGGTCGCGATGGGCATCGTGCTGCTGAGCGTGCTGATGCATTACGACAGCGTCTCGCTGCGGGACATGGTCGGCGTGCAGTCCGCCGGCCTGGGCAGTTGGGGTCTGTGGCACCAACCGGTGGCCTTCATCCTCTTTGTGATCTGCGCCTTCGCCGAGAACAACCGCCTGCCTTTCGACCTGCCCGAGTGCGAGGCGGAACTCGTGGGCGGCTACCACACCGAGTACAACTCGATGAAGTTCGGGATGTTCTTCCAGGGCGAGTACATCGCCATGCTGGGCATGGGGGCGCTGACGACGGCGCTGTTCCTGGGCGGCTGGCACTTCCCCGGCTATGCCTGGCTGAAGGAAACAATAGGCGCGTGGGTCACCGTCTTCGCGCTAGCGGCCTTTGCGGCCAAGGTTATGGCGTTCGTACTCTTTCAGATGTGGGTGCGCTGGACGCTGCCGCGCTTTCGCTACGATCAGCTCATGAACCTGGGCTGGAAGGGGATGATCCCCATCGCGCTGCTGAACCTGATCGTCACCGCCTGGATCAACCTGCCCAAGGGCACGTAACCAGCCTGGTGATTGGAAGGAACGGATAGAGAGGCCACACGATGAGCGCCGCACACGACGAAGGCCATGGGCACGGTCCGGCCGCGGCCGAACTGCCGCCGGGCGTCAAGCTCGCGCCGGGCGACCCCGAGCAGACCTGGGTGGAGAAGCTGTACCTCCCCGAGGTCGCGCGCGGCCTGAATAACACCTTCAAGCACATCTTCCGCAAGAAGTTCACCATCGACTACGACCAGACCGACCGCGACAACCCGGCCAAGTTCCACCGCCCGCGCGAAGGCTACCGCGGCGAGCACTACCTCAAGAAGGACGAGGACGGCCACGTGAAATGCGTCGCCTGCTTCATGTGCGCGGCGGCCTGCCCGGCGGAGTGCATCCACATCGAGGCCGAGGCCACGCCGACCGACTGGAACAACCGCGAACGCTATCCGCGCCGCTTCGAGATCGACATGCTGCGCTGCATCTACTGCGGCATGTGCGAGGAGGCCTGTCCTGTCGACGCCATCGCGCTCTCCACGACCTACAACCTCGTAGCCGATACCCGCGAGGCCAAGGTCTACGACCGCGATAAGTTGATGAAGACCGGCGAGGACCTCGGCATCAGCCTCAGCAAGCACAAGTACCGCCCCGACGGCGTCCCCGGCGCGGTTCCTCACAAGAAGGCACATTGATGCGCTATTCATGTAACCCGTTTTTCAAAATGAAGTTATAGTTTTCTTTACGTATTTAATAATCTTACAATACGTATACGTTTTGGTGTATGCTGTGGGTATGAAGACCCGCGCGCGCAAGCGCTCCATCGGCCCCGAAAGCGGAGCCCCCAAGTACGCCGTCGTGCGCGAGAAGCTGCGCCGCCAGATCGCCGACGGCACGCTGCGCCCCGGCATGCGCCTGCCCACCGAACTCGAACTGCCCAAGCGCTTTGGCGTCAGCGAACTGACCATCCGCCGCGCGCTGGGCGACCTTGTCCGCGAAGGCCTGATCGTGCGCCGCCGCGGCAGCGGCAGCTTTGTAGCCGACCGGCGCCATCCGCCGCTCCTGCCCGGGCGTACGCTGCGTCTGGGGCTCCTGCGTGCCCGTCCCGTCGCGCCAGGTTGGGCCGGCGGGCAGGGTTTGAGCTCGGGCATGCTGGGGGTGCTCGAGGCCTGGGGCCTGGGCGGGGTCGAGCCGCGTTTCGTGTCCGCGCGCAAGGGCGGCGGCACGAAGGCCATCTGGTCTTCACCCGAACGCGGGCTCACCGTCGAGATGCTCGGCGAGGAGTCCAACGCGGAGGAATCCGACGCGCGGCATCCGGAGCTCGAGTCTGTCGCGGCGGGGCGTTACGACGGGCTGATCGCGCTGAGCATCTTCGAGGACGCGTGGCTGGAGAAGCTGCTCGCGCTGAGTGTGCCTACGGTGCTCGCCGACTTCAGCCGCGCGGGCTTCGCGCAGCAGGCTGACCGCGTCTTCTTCGATCCGCTAGACGGCTACAGCGCCGCAGTACGGCACTTCGCGTCAAAAGGCCTGACGCGCATCCACTTCGCGGGAGCCATCGAGCCCGCGCCCGGGCAGGCCGGAAAGAAGTCCGGCGATCCGGAGCGCCGCTACCGCGTCTGCCAGGAGACCTTCGTGCGCCTGAACGCCTACCAGCAGGAGATGGCGGCGTGCGGGCTGCCGGTGCGCGACGGATTCACGCACGTCGGCGTCTCGACCAAGGAGATGGTCGCGCAATTCGTCTCGCTGCCCGAGGCCGAGCGCCCGCAGGCGGTCGTCTGCCACGGGCTGTACCAGGCCGAGCAGTTCGTCGCGGCGTACGCCGAGCGCGGCTGGCCGCTGGAAGGCGCGGGCGCGGCAGCCAGCGCGGGCGGGCGCGGCGTGCTTCCGATCCTGGCCGGCGAGCGCGCGCTTGGCGAAGCCGCGGCGGCGGTGCTCGTCTGGCGCCTGCAACACCCCAAGCGCCCCGCGCTGCGCGTGGGCGTGACGATGCGCTTCGCAGGGCTAGGCGAAAGCGCGCAGTTCGAAGAGATCCCGGAAACGGAGTCCTACTAAAGGAGCGTTGATCATGTCGAATCCCAAGGCGAGCGGCATCTGGTTCGGGAACACGGCGTGGCCGTCGGGTCGGTCGCCCGGTGCCTTCGCGAAGGACGTCTTCCGGCTCGAGAACTGCAAGACCGACCGCGAGAAGGCCCTCGCGTTCGACACGTGGCTGCTGCGCTGCATGAACCGCGGCCCGAACCTCTTTCAACCCGCCTTCGGGAGCTATATCAAGGGCTTCGATCCGCTGACGCTCTTTACTTCGTGGGCGCACAACGAGTGCACCGGCTGGGGCTGGGTCGCCGCCGAGGCGCTGAATGCCGCGGGCGTGAAGGCGCGCCGCGCGGTCGCCTTCGCCAGCGGGCATACCTTCCACGAGGCCTGGTACAAGGGCCTGGACGGCAAGGAAGGCTGGCACGCCTTCGACACCTTCCAGGGCTGGTACTTCCTCAACGACGCCGGCGAGGTCGCCAGCTGCGAGGAACTGGCCGCGAATCCGGACCTCGTCACCAATCCGCGCCCGGGCGGGCGCGCCCGGCTGGGGCACCACCCCGAACGCAGCGGCGTGCTGCACCGCTACCAGGTCCACGACCTGCTCGACGTCGAGCAGCCCGTGCGCGGCGAGGAACTGAGCTTCGAAGCGCAGCCGGGAATGCAGTTCACGAACCTCTGGCGCCCCGAGCACCCCGAACTGGCGATGCCCGTGGGCGAGAAGCGCGACGGCGAGCAGCCCGGCGGCCCGCATTGCAGCATCTCCCTCTACGACGAGGAAGGCCGCCCGCGGTATCCCGAGCATCTGCCGTACTGGCGGCACTACGTCTGGCCGTCCCACAAGGGCAACGCCGTGGACAACAACATTGCCGGCGACGATGCCGTGCGCTACCACGGCGCCGGGCACCTGCGCTGGCAGCCGCTGCAATACGGCGCGGACGTCGCGTGCGAGGTCCACAACGCGGTCTTCGAGCGCGGCACGGTTCGCCCCAGCGGCCCGCGCAAGCATGCCGAGGTCTGGTGGCGCATCCGCGTCCCGTATCTGGCCACGTACCTGAAGGTCGAGGCCGCGATGGACAAGGGCGGCGGTGGCGACCTGGTCGGCTTCGCCATCTCGCCCGACGCCGGCAAGTCGGCGCATGGCATCCACTGGGGCCCGCCGAAGGGCCGCGTGATGATCACCTTGCCGCCCACGCAGGCGCCCAGCCTGCGCGGCGTGCGCGAGTTCTGGCTGCGCCTGGACATGTCCACGCAGTCGCCGCAGTCGAACTTGCGCGTGCGCGGCATCCACGTGCACGTCGGCTACCAGCACAACATGAACATCCAGCCGCGCCTGGTGCCCGGCGCCAACGAGCTGTACCTCGAGGCCAAGCACCTCGATGGCGTGAAGCTGGAGACGGAGTGGAACTACACGCACCCGGACGGCGAGAAGAGCGAGACCGTCGCGCTGGCCAAGCCCGGCCGCGCGGCGAAGAGCGTCGATCCGAAGATCGAGAGGCCCGACGACCTGATCATGCGCGGCGTCACGCTGACCTGCGTGCCGGCGGAATAGGGGAGCCTGCCATGAGCGAGTATCGAGCGAGCGGCGTTTGGCTGGGCAACGCGGCGTGGCCGTCGGGGCGGTCGCCCGGCGCCTTCGCGCGCGATGTCTTTCGCCTAGCGAACTGCAAGACGGACCGCGAGAAGGCCTTCGCCTTCTACAAATGGTTCCTGCGCTGCATGAACCGCGGGCCGAGCCTGTTCCTGCCGGGCCTGGGCGGCTACATCCGCTGCGACGATCCCACGTTGCTGTTCACCTCGTGGGGCCACAACCAGTGCACCGGCTGGGGCTGGGTCGCCGCCGAGGCGCTGAACGCCGCGGGCGTGAAGGCGCGCCGCGCGGTCGCCTTCGCCAGCGGGCACACCTTCTACGAAGTCTGGTACAAGGGCCTGGACGGCAAGGAAGCCTGGCACGCCTTCGACCCGTTCATTGGCTGGTACTTCACGAAGGATGACGGCGAGGTCGCCAGCTGCGAAGAGCTGGGCGCCAACCCGGACCTGGTCACCAATCCGCGCCCTGGCGGACCGTCGCGGCTGGGGCACCACCCCGAACGCAGCGGTGTGCTGCACCGCTACAAGGCCGGCGACCTCATCGACATAGAGCAGCCGGTGTACAACGACGAGCTGTCCTTCGAACTGCGCCCCGGCATGAGTTTCTCGAGCCTCTGGCGCCCCGAACTGCCCGGCCTGCACATCGGCGCGGGCAACCGGCCCGACGGTGCGAACTGCGACATCTCGCTCTACGACGAGGAAGGCAAGCCGCGCTACCCCGAGCACCACGCGTATTGGAAGAACTACGTCTGGCCCACGCCGCAGAACACGAAGATGATCAACGGCGGGCATCCGGTGCGCTGGCACGGCTGCGGGAGCCTGCGCTGGCAACCGCTGCTCTTTGGCGAGCGCGTCGCCGACCGCGTGCATAATGCTGTCATCGAGAACGGCACCGTGCGCCCCAGCGGACCGAAGAAACACTGCGAGGTCTGGTGGCACATCAAGCTGCCGTACTTGGCCAGTTACCTGCGCATCGGCAGCGGCAGCGACAGCGGCGGCGGTGACATGATCGGGCTCTCGGTCTCGCCCGACGGCGGCAAGACGATGCGCACCATCCACTGGGGCGGCAGCCTGCCGAACCTCGTCGAATTGATGCCGTCCGAACCCGGTAGCCTGCAGTGTGTGCGCGATTTCTGGCTGCGCCTGGACATGTCCTCGCAGTCGGCGAACTCGCCGCTGCGTGTGCGCGGCCTGCAGGTCAACCTTGGCTACCAGGTCAATATGCACGTGCTGCCGCGCCTGGTGCCCGGCGCCAACGAGCTGTACCTCCAGGCCGAGAAGATGGACGGCGTGAAGCTGGAAGCCGAGTGGAACTACACGCGCGGCGACGACGAGTTGACCCACGCGCTGGCCCTCGACCAGGCCGGGCGCGCGGCCCAGAGCGTGGACCCGGGCATCGAGCGCCCCGAGCAGGCCGTCATGCGCGGCGTGACGGTGCGCTGCCTGCCGGCGTGACCTTGCAGACCGCGTTGTAGGCCCGCCCCTCAGGCGCTATTCTGGGGGCATGAGCCAGACGCCGCCAAACGAAGCAGCCGAGAACGCCGGGCGCGACGGGGCCTTCTACCCCAAGGCGCCGTCCGAAGGCGCCGCGCCCGTACCGAGCGGACGCGCGCGCGCCTTTCCCGAGTGGCTGCGCAAACCCTGGCCCGCGCGCTACGACACGCGCACGCAGAACCTGCTCGAGGGCCTGAAGCTCACCACCGTCTGCCAGTCGGCCGAATGCCCCAACCTGGGCGAATGCTGGAACCGCGGCGCCGCCACCTTCATGATCCTGGGCGAAAACTGCACGCGCGCTTGCCACTTCTGTGCGGTGAAGACCGGCAAGGGCGAATCGCTGGAAGCCCTCGCCGACGAGCCCGCGCGCGTCGCGCAGGCGACCAAGCACCTGGGCCTGCGGCACGTCGTTGTCACCAGCGTCGCCCGCGACGACCTGGACGACGAGGGCGCCGGGCACTTCGCGCGCGTGATCGAGACGCTGCGGCGCTATTGCGGACCGGAACTGGTCATCGAGGTGCTGGTGCCGGACTTCCATGCGCGCGAGGACTGCCTGCGCACGGTGCTGGCCGCCAAACCCGACGTCTTCAACCACAACACCGAGACCATCGAGCGCCTGCACCCGCCGGTGCGCCCGCAGGGCAACTATCGCCGCTCGCTGAAGGTCCTCGAGATGGCCAAGACCATCGCGCCCGCCGTCGCCACAAAGAGCGGCCTGATGGCTGGGCTGGGGGAGTCCCCCGAGGAAGTCCTCGCGACGCTCGACGACCTGCGCGCCTCCGGCTGCGAGATCCTCACGATCGGGCAATACCTGCGGCCCTCGCCGCACCACCTTCCCGTCGCGGAGTACGTCCGCCCGGAGACGTTCGCGCGGTACGAGAAGCACGCCTTGGCGCTGGGCTTCCGCAGCGCCGCGTGCGGACCGTTCGTGCGCAGCAGCTACCAGGCGGAGCAGGTTCTGGCGCGCGCCCGCTAACGCGGCTGCGCGGCGGGCCGGCAGCAAATTAAGCCTCTTGTCAGAATCGGACAATGAGGTATTTTAATCTGGAGATGCGGGGCGCCCTTTGGCAGGCCCCCTTGCATCCCTTACATAGATGAAGGTGCGATGCCCATGCGAACACCCGTCCCCGTTCCTCCGCTTGGGGAACAGAAGCAGACCGAGACCCTCCTGAACTTCTGGTTCGTGGAAGAAGGCCAGGACGTGAACGAAGGCGACGACCTCGCCGAACTCGTCACGGACAAGGCCGCCTTCAACCTGCCTGCCCCGGCGGCGGGCAAGGTTGTAAAGCTGCTGGTCAAGGCCGGCGCCACGGTCAAGCCCGGCGACGTGCTGGCCGAACTCGAGTGTCCGGAGTGACCCGTGCCATGGCCACCCGAAAGAAGAATGCCACGGCCGGAAAGCGTCCCACGCGCGCGAAGGCGGCGGCGCGCGGCAAGTTCATTGTGCTCGACGGGCCCGACGGCGCGGGCAAGTCGACGCAGGTGCAGCTGCTCAGCGAGCAACTCGAACGCCGCGGCATCCGCTTCATCGTGCTGCGCGAGCCCGGCGGGACGACGGCCGGCGAGGTGATCCGCAGCCTGTTGCTGGAGCGCCGCGAGGACCGCCTGACGGCGGTGACCGAGACGTTCCTCTTCGAGGCCGCGCGCGCGCAGTTGATGGAGGAAGTGGTGCGTCCGGCGCTGGCCCGCGGCACGTGGGTGATCTGCGACCGCTTTACGCTCTCGACGCTCGTGTACCAGGGCTACGCGGGCGGCGTGCCGGTGAAGGCCATCGAGGTCATGTCGGCGCTGGCTACCGGCGGGCTGAAGCCCGACTGCCACCTGGTGCTGTGGGTCTCGGCGGAGACGGGCATTCGCCGCCGCGCCTCGCGCGCCGCAGACCGCATGGAATCGAAGGGCAAGGCCTTCCTGAAGGCCGTCGCCGACGCCTACCGCAAGCTGGCGCGCGAGAAGAAGAACCGCGTCACGTTCATCGACGCCGGCGGCCTGGTCGAGGACGTACGCCGAAAGGTTTGGGCGGAAGTGGCGCTGTTGGTGCCTCAAAGGCAGGATGGCAGGCGAACATGAGCCTCGACGCAAGCGAGATCACCGGGCGCGCAATTGCGGTCGTAATCCTTTCGGGGATCGCGGTTGCACCGTTGGTTGTGGCGAGGCGATCCAAGAACCGCTCCGAGCGGCTGGCCTGTTACTCCGTTTTCGCGGGCCTGAGCGCATTTGCATTTCCGGAACAGATATTCACGATCAATGCCGTCGATCACGCGTGGGTATATTATATTGACGGCTTGGTGCGGCTTCCGCTTGCCCTGGCCGGAATCGTGTGGTGCATCATGGCGTTGCGCGCGCGCAAGACGGACCAGGGCGCGGGATATGTAGGCCCAATCGTGGGCGGCTTGTTTTCGATCTTTCACCTGATTCTGGCGATGGGCGTTCTCCTGGTGACCTACATGACGAACTATGGTCTACCGACCGCGCCACCGGCCACTGCAAATGTGGGTATACAGCCCGCAGGCACATGGTCCTACGAGGTTTCGGATTGTGGGTTCACCATGCAATTGCCATCCGAAAACTGGCGCGAAGAAAAGGCGCCTACCTATCCGGGCAAGACTGTCGGTGAGTTCACCTGCAGCCACTACTTTGGGACGCGTCTCATGGTGGCTGTTCAGCCTATTACAGACGATGCCGATATTGCTCTGATCAAACGCACCGCGCGCGAAAAATTCATCAAGGAGCAACACCTGGTTCCGAAGGAACAGGATGGGACCTTCGCGAACGGTACGCGATTCACCTTTTTCTGGGCCGAAGGGCAGGATCCGAATACACAGGCTAACGTGTGCGGGTCGTTGGGGATGGTCTGGTTGCCAGGTCAAAACCTCTGCGTCAAATTAATCAGCGATACCATGAATGCACACCATTCGTTGATCTGGGGACGCGCTGCAGCCGCGAGGCACCGCAAGCTAGCGCTCTGGATCGCAGAATCGGTGAAGTCGACGGTTTCCGCCGGTCAGGCGGAGGCCGGCGCGGACTGACTGTCCGAAGTTGAGGGAAGGCGCAGGGATGATTCGAGTTGCTGTTTTCTGCGGCCTCCGCGTTCTCCGCGGATAACGAAGTTGGAGAAAGGCGCATGGCGAAGGCGAAGGGCACCTGGGACGCGCTGATCGGGCAGGACGCGCCGGTCCGCTTCCTGCGTGCGGCGCTGAAGAGCGGCCGCGACGCGCACGGGTACCTCTTCGAAGGGCCCGCGGGCGTCGGCAAACGCACCGCCGCGCTGCTGCTGGCCAAGGTCTGGCTCTGCCACCAGCCACCCGAACCCGGCGAGGCCTGCGGCGAATGCAAGTCGTGCCGCTGGATCGACGCGGCCAAGAACGGCATCTCCGACCATCCCGACCTGCTGCCGGTGGTGAAGTACGACACGCAGGGCCATCCGACGGACAAGGTCGTCGGCGACCACGAGGTCTCGATCCCGCTCGCCACCGTGCAGTACCTCACGCAGCAGCTTCACCGCGCGCCCATGAACGGGCCACGCCGCGTGGCTATTGTGCCCGAGGCCCAGCGGCTCTGCCGCGGTCAGGCCGAGTCCGGCAATGCGTTCTTGAAGACGCTGGAGGAACCGCCCGCAGGTGCGCGGCTGATCTTTACCTCCAGCCGCCCCGAAGGGCTGCTCGACACGATCGTCTCGCGCCTGCAGCCGGTGCGCTTCCGCCGCCTGGGCGCGAAGGAGATCGCGCGCGGGCTGGTCGGCGGCAACCGCGAAGCCGCGGAGATCGAACTCGCCGTCGCGCTGGCCGACGGCAGCCTGGGCCGCGCGAAGGAACTGCTCGACGGCGACCTAGGCCGCTGGCGCCGCCAGGTATTGCAGGGCCTGGACCGCTTCACGCCGAAGGACTGCCCGGCCTTCGGGCTCGCGCTATGGGCCTTGGCCGAGCAGGAGGGCAAGCGCCTCTTCGAGGCCGACGAACTGGAGCCCGACGACGCGGCAGTGGGGGCCGACGAGGCCGGTGAGGACGGCGAGGAGGACGAGGCCGTCGTCAAGACGGAGGCTGGCTGGAAACGCTTTGCGTTTACCCGCCTGCTGGAGTTGTGCGAGGTCGCCTTCCGCGACGCGCTGTGCGCGGCGGCGGCCGGTCCGGACGCGCCGCTCCTGCAGGCCGACGCCGCGAAGTTGAGCGGCAAGCTGGCGGAACGCTTCGGGGCGCTCGGGTGCGAGCGCGTGCTGGAGGCGCTCCGCGAGGCGTTGTTCGCCACGCGCATGTACGTGCGCGGCGACCTGGTGGGCCGCGTGCTCTCCGGGCGCATGGCGGACGCGATGGTGCCGTAACAGCAACCAGGTGTCGTAGCCGCCGCAAGGCGAAAGCGAGGCCGCCCATGAAGATGTTTGCCTTGGCGCGATTCGGCGCCCAACCGTTCCTCGAGAGCGCGCAGATCGATATCGACGGATTGGAGCGCGGCGACCGCGTGATCCTGAAGACGCCCCGCGGCACGGAACTGGCCCGGCTGGAGACCCAGCCCGATCCGGTGCCCGAAGGCACGCACCTGCCCTTCATCGGCGCCGTCCTGCGCCGCGCCACCTCGGAAGACCTGGCCCGCCAGCGCAGCCTGGACTTCGAGGCGCGCATCCGTAGCCACCGCGCCTGCCTGGCGCGCATCGAGCACCACAAGCTCAACATGCGCCTGGTCTACGTCGAGCATTTGCTGGGGCACGAGCGCGTCTACTTCTACTTCACCGCCCCCAACCGCGTGGACTTCCGCGAACTGGTGAAGGACCTCGCCAAGGTCGAACGCACGCGCATCGAGCTGCGCCAGATCGGCGAGCGCGAAGCCGCGCGCCTGGTCGGCGACTACCAGGCCTGCGGGCAGCAGCTGTGCTGCAAGTCCTTTCTGCGCGAACTGCCGCCGGTGCCGATGAGCATGGCGCGCCTGCAGCGCCAGACCCTCGACCCGGGCAAGCTCTCCGGCCAGTGCGGCAAACTCAAGTGCTGCATGCGCTACGAGAACGAGGTCTACCTGGAACTGCGCGCCAAAGTCCCCGAACGCGGCAGCGTGGTGCTGGTCGACGGGCAGAAGGCGGAAGTTGTCGGCATCGACGTCTACAACCAGCGCCTGACCGTTGACACGGACACCGGCGCGCGACGTTCGGTGGAAGCCGGCACGACGGAAGTCTTGCCCGGCGAAAGCCGCCAGCAGGTCCGGCGTAACCGGCGCCGGGACGACGACGATCCGGACGACCTCGGCGGGCCGAAGGGTTCCGGCGGTGGTGCAACCCCTTCGGGAGGAACAGGTTCGAGCGAAGGGTCTCAGGATTCTGCACGAGGTGCAGGGGGCGCCTGCGAGTCGAGCTGGAATCGTACGGCGGAGGGCGCCTCGGGCGGCCTGCTCAGCCGCCTCTTGCGCTTGCGTTTGGCGCGGGAGACGGCGAAGGTAGTGGGCGCACGCGAGGCCGCCGGCGGCGAAGGCTGCGGCGGCTGCGCGGGGTGCGACTGCGGCCACGCATCGGCGCGGCAGCCGCGAAGCCTGGAAGACTTCTACCGGGCGCTCTTCCCCGCGTGGGTCGCGACCTGAGACCGACTCTGGGAGCACGCCGCACCGTATGGCCGACGACCGGACCGACGAGCAGAAGATCAACGACATCCTGCTGCGCGAAGACCGCTACAAGCGCGAAGCCTACAACTTCGTTCGCGAAGCCCTGGACTACACGGTCCGTAAGCGCGGCAAGCGCGGACACGTGAGCGGGCGCGAGCTGGCGCTGGGCCTGCGCGACCTGGCCAAGGAGCGCTTCGGGCTGATGGCCAAGACGGTGCTCAACCAGTGGGGCATCACCCGTACGCGCGATATTGGCGAGCTGGTCTTCAACATGGTCGAAGAAGAGATCATGATCAAGGAAGACAGCGACAACCGCGAGGACTTCGACAACGTCTACGATTTCGCGGACGCCTTCGAGAAGGACTTCGAACTGGACATTGAGAGCTGACCTCGGACGAAAGGGCATCATGGCACAAGCAGGCGACCCCACGCTTCCGCAATTGTTGGGCGCGGTGGCCCAGCGCAATCCCGGCGCCCCCGCGGTCTTCAGCGAGCACGGAAACATCAACTACGGGCAACTCGCGGGCATGGCCAAGGGCCTGGGCGCCTGCTTCGCCGGGTTGACCGACAAGCCCGTCGTTGCCATGTTCCTGCCCATGAGCACTGGCTTCGTTGGCGCGTTCTTCGGCGCGGGCTTCGCCGGCAAGGCCGCGCTGCCGCTGAACATGCTGCTGGGCGGCGAGGAACTGGCCTACATCCTCGCCGACGCCGGCGCGGACCTGATCGTGACGCTGGGGCTCTTCAAGGAAAAGCTTTCCAAGCTTCCGGTGAAAGTCGTCGCGCTGGAGGAACTCAAGCCCACGCCCGAGCAGGTCGCCGCGTCCAAGGCCACGCCGCCGAAGCCCGACGACATCGCCATCCTCCTGTACACCTCGGGCACCACCGGCAAGCCCAAGGGCGTGGAGCTGACGCACCGCAATCTCACGTCCAACGCGATGGCCGCCGTCGAGTGCATGGAGTTCCACGCCGACTACAAGGTCCTGGCCTGCCTGCCGACCTTCCACACCTTCGCCATCACCGCGACGATGCTGGCGCCGCTGGCCGCGGGCGCGTCCCTGTACGCGCTGCCGCGCTTCGAGCCCGGCAAGGTCCACGAGGCCGCCGCCAAGGAGAAATGCAGCGTCCTGATGATGGTGCCATCGATGTACCGCCTGGTCGCGCGCATGCAGGAACGCAACAAGCTTCCGCTCGAACACCTGAAGCTCGCGGTCTCCGGCGGCGAGCCCCTGCCGCAGGACCTGGCCGAAAAGTTCGAGGAGGTCTTCGGGCTGCCGCTGCTGGAAGGCTACGGCCAAACCGAGTCGGCGCCGATCATCAGCTTCAACCGCCCGCACGCGCACAAGGCCGGAACCGTCGGCCAACCTATCCCCGGAGTGAAGGTCGCCATCGTCGATCCCGAGTCCGGCAAGGAGCTTCCGGCCGGCCAGGTCGGCGAGATCCGCACGCACGGCCCGCACGTGATGCGCGGCTATCACAACCGCCCCGAGGAGACCGCCAAGGTCCTGACCAAGGACGGCTGGCTGCGCACCGGCGACATGGGCATGCTCGACGCCGAAGGCTACCTGACCATCACCGGGCGCCTGCGCGAGATGATTAAGGTGGCCGGCGAGATGGTCTTCCCGGCGGAGGTCGAGAACGCGCTGCTGCAGCACCCCAAAGTCTTCGAGGCCGGCGTGATCGGCATGCAGGACCCCAAGCGCGGCGAGAGCGTGAAGGCCTTCGTGGCGCTGGCCGAGGGCCAGGAAGCGACCGCCGACGAGATGCTGGAGCACTGCCGCAAGCTGCTGCCCGTATACAAGGTCCCGCGCGCCGTGGAATTCCGAAAAGAATTGCCCAAGGGTCCCACGGGAAAAGTCATCCGCCGCCTGTTACAATAGGCGATTCGCAAGGGACGGGGCGCGCCAGCGGGCGGCGGGCGCGCACCGGTATGGGAGCCGCCGGCGGCGGGCGTCATGCCGACCAACTTCGGATTTGTCATTGAGGGCGTGCTGGCGGGCATGGAACGCCCCGGCACGCACGCGAGCCTGGAAGAGGATCTGGCCTTCCTCCGGGAGCGCGGCATCGGCGCGATCGTATCGCTGACCGAATCGCCGCTGGAGCGCGACCTTCTGGAAGCGCAGGGCTTCCGCTATCTGCACCTGCCGGTGGGCGACTTCACGCCTCCGACGCTGGACCAGGTGGCGATCTTCGCCGGGTTCCTGACGGCGAACGAGCGCGAAGGCGTGCCCGTGGTGGTGCATTGCGCCGCCGGGCACGGGCGCACCGGGACGATGCTGGCGTGTGCGCTGGTGCTGAAGGGCGCAGGCGCCGACGACGCGATCCGGCGCCTGCGCGAAGTGCGTCCGTACTCCATCGAGACGCGCGAGCAGGAAGACTTGGTTTGGCTGTACGAGCGAGCGACGAGGCGCAGGAGCACGGATGCCGCGCAAGAATAACAAGAGCTTCGAGCAGCTCGCCGTCGAGAACGATCTCGTCACTGCCGAGCAGGTCCGCATCTGCCAGGAAGAGCAGGAACGCCTGCGAAGCAGCGGCGCCAGCGTGAAGAGCATCGAGGAACTGCTGCTCGACAAGGGTTTCATGACGCTCGACCGCGTCCACGCGGTCAAGACCGCCATGGACCGCATGGCGCGCGACGAGGAGAAGGGCGAGCCCGTCCGCATCGGCAACTACGAGATCCTGGGCAAGATCGGCGACGGCGGCCTGGGCACCGTCTACAAGGCCCGCCAGCTGTCCATGTCCCGCGACGTGGCCCTGAAGGTCCTTCACAAGAAGTGGCTCAGCGACGAGGAATTCAAGAAACGCTTCCTGCTCGAGGCGCGCCTGGCCGGGCGCCTGAGCCACCAGAACCTCATCCAGGTCTACGACGTCGGGCGCGACCGCGGCCTGTACTACTTCTCGATGGAGTTCGTCGACGGCGAGACGGTGGAAGACATCATCGAGCGCGAAGGGCCCATGGAGACCACGCGCTGCATCGACATCACGGTGCAGGTGCTGCGCGCGATCACTTACATCAAGCGCTTCGACATCGTCCACCGCGACATCAAGCCCGGCAACATCATGATCAACCGCAGCGGCCTGGTGAAGCTGGGCGACTTCGGCTTCGTGAAGTCGAAGCTCGACCACGTCATCTCCACCGAAGGCGAGGTCCTGGGCACGCCGGACTACATCTCGCCCGAGCAGGCCATGGGCGTCGAGAACATCGACTGGCGCAGCGACCAGTACAGCCTCGGCTGCAGCATGTACCACATGCTCACCGGGCGCCCGCCGTACGAGGGCACGGGCTCGGCGGTGATGCGCCAGCACATCAAGAAGGACCTGCCCGATCCGCGCACCATCAACCCGAAGGTGCCCGACAGCGTGATCCACATCCTGGAGCGCATGGTCGCCAAGGACCCCAACGACCGCTACCAGAGCACCAACGAACTCTTCGAGGACCTGGAACTGGTCAAGATGGGCCAGGACCCCAGCAGCGCGCGCCTGGACGCCGGCAAGTCCACCATCATCCGCGCCTTCAAGATCGAGAAGGTCCGCGCGCAGCGCGCCAAGACGGAGGCCGAGATCCTGCAGGACGAGATCGCGCAGATGCGCAAATACATGATCGCGTCCTTCGCGCTGAGCGGCATTCTGATGGTCGCGCTGATCCTGGTGCTGGTCCTGCTGGTCACGAGGTAGCCGCCGGGCACCCCAACGGTTTTCGTGGGCATGAAAAACGCCCGGCCAGCTGGCCGGGCGTTCTTGTCGGCGTTCGATGGTTGGGATCGGTACGAATTACCAGCGGCGGCGGCGGCTGCAGACCGGGAAGCGGTGGCCGCGGATGATCTGGCGGGCGCGGACGAAGGTCGCCTGCAGTTCGCACTTGCCGCACTGCTCGCCTTCTTCGGCCGCGTTGCGGACCAGGGCGCCGCAGCAGGGGCAGTAGTGGATCGGGCGGGACCCGCTCATGACCATGACGCCTTCCATGATCTGCGAGTCGAACTTGACCGGGGCTTTCTTGGCTTCAGCGACCATGTCAGGTGTCCTTTCTTTCCGTCCCGTTCACCCGTTCCCTTTGGTCGCCCTTCCTTCTCCCACCCTTCCTATCCATCCACTTCCGAGTTCAGCAACATTCCGTCAAGTTTGCACCGTGCATGTTCAACTTTTTCTGCACCTGTGCCGCTTGCCGGTTCCCCGTTGCCTCCTTCGTCCTGCTTCCACTGTTCCAATCTCCGCAGACCCTCTTCTCACCAACACATTTTTCAAAACAGGCCGAGATTTCTTAACGCTCAAGTGCAATGCCCGTGGGCGCTTGCGGGGAGGTCGGGTTGCACAAGTGAGAGCGCCGCGGCGAACCTATAGCGATTCGAATCGAAACCGAAATCGGGCCGGCTAAAGATGCCTGCGAGGCCAAGTTTGCGCCGCCCTGGCGCGCTTGGGCAAGCTAACTGCGCTGCACACCGCCTCCGCGAGATCGCAATTATGCGATAATGCTCGTCGACGAGCATTATCGCGACTATCTCCATAACCCGTTGCCACGCCATGACTGCCCTTCGTGCAAGATGTTGCGCTGCGCGAAGTAGGTTAAGGGTCCGTTAGGTAGCACATCGGCTGCCCTGCTTGTCGAATCTTCGCGACTTACAAGATGGAAGCGCCCAAAACAAAGCCAGGGGCTCCATCGCGGAACCCCCGGCCCAAGGACTTTTTTGCTGCGACGCCGGCATCAGGCGACAAGGCTGGTCTCGTGCGCGCGTTCTTCGACCTTGCTTTTGAAGACCACGGGGAAGGACTCGGGCTTCTCGCGGGTGCTGCGCGTGCGGCCGTCCATGTAGCAGACGCTGAAGGCGCGGCGCGGGATCTCGGTGGTGTTGATCTCGCTGGCGTGCAGCAGCCAGTTGTGCAGCAGGACGCTCTCGCCCGGCGCCAACTCCACGTACACGACGTTTTCCGGCGTGCAGATGCGCGCCTCGAAGTCCTTGTCGATCACGTGGCCGTGCTTGCTCAGCAGCCCCAGGTGGTGCGTGCCGGGAACGACCTTCACGCATCCGTTGGCCTTGGTGGCGGGGTCGAGCGCCGTCCAGACGGTCAGCTCGGGGTCGCGGTCCAGGCCCCACTGTTCGCCGGCGTCTTGGTGCCAGGGCAGGTGGGTTCCTTTCTTGGCGGGCTTGTTCATGAACATGGCTCGGTACATCACGATGTCCACGTGCGCGCCGTAGACGCGTTCGCAGGCCTCGCGGAAGAGCGGCTTCGACATGAAGGAGTGAAAGCGCTCGTCGTGCTCGAGCCCCTGGATCTTGCGGTATTCGAGCGTTGCCTTCGTGTTGCCGCGCTCCATGCGGTTGAAGTTGCTGTAGTCGCCGCCGCCGTCGAGCTGCATGCTGAACTTCGAGGTGTCCACCTGGCCGAGCATGATCTGGTCGATGCGCTCCTGCAGGCCCTTCAGTTCCGCATCGCTGAGCGTGCGGCCCAGCTTCAGGTAGCCCTTGCGGTAGTACTCGACCCACTGCTCCTCGCTGAGCGTACCTTCGAAACCGAACATGGGGGTGGCTCCTTGCTTATGGTTTTTGGATGCCTGGGACCGGGCGCCGCCCGGTCCCCGCCGTCCTCGGCGGATTGCACAAGGGAAAATACCCCCGCGGCGCGATAAGGCTTTCGCATTCCGGTCTCAAGTGTTATGCTTTTTGGACATAGGCATAAAGGAGGGCCCCCTGCCTTGCTCTGGCACGTGCACCTGAAGGCCCAGCCCGCGTACTACCAGAACCGCCTGGTGGACTACGACATGTTCTATCTGATCATCGTCCAGCGCGGGGCGCTGTACTACGAGAGCGCCCGCGAGAAAACCGCGCTGCGCCCCGGCGCGATGGCCGTTCTGCGCGTGGGCAGCCGCTTCGACCTGCACACCAAGGCCGTGGGGTATTCGGCCGTGGCCGTCTCGGTGCGCAACGTGGATGAGGCTCCGTACCGCGGCGAGTCCCGCGTGCTGGCCACGACCCCGGAGATCGCCGGCCTGGCCGAATGGACGCGCCGCGAGCTGACCGCTCCGGGCGCCCACGGCAAGCTGCTGGTCGACGCCTACGGGCGCGCCATGGTCGCGCATGCGCTGCGCCGATTGCAGGAGCTCGGCGCCGGCGAGCCGCGCCAGGCGATGCAGGCGTACTGGGCCTCGCGCGCGGCCGCCGCCATCGCGGGGGCGGTCTACACCGAGCGCACCATCGACGAGATCCTCAAGCCCCTCGGGCCCAGCCACCGGCAGCTCGCGCGCCACATGCGGGCGCACTTCGACAAGTCGCCCAAGCGCTACCAGCTCGAGCTGAAGGTCGACGAGGCGCGGCACCTGCTCGAACACACCAAGCTCAGCGTCACCAGCATCGCGATGGAACTGGGCTTTCCGTCGGTGCAGCATTTCTCGAAGCAGTTCCGCGCGCTGGCCGGCAAGCCGCCCACGGCGTGGCGCACCTAGCTCTGCCGCGAAGCGTTTGCCCTCTGGAATCTCGCCTTCATCCTGGCAGCATGGTGTACACATAGAAGGAGCTTTCATGCGCATTCTGGTCCTCGGCGGCAGCGGGCACATCGGCACGTACCTGGTTCCGTACCTGGTGGAATCGGACAACGAGGTCCTGTGCATGACGCGAGGCAAGCGCGCTCCGTACACCGGTGCGCCAGCGTGGGCGAAGGTGACGCGCGTCGAGTGCGACCGCAAGGCCGAGGAGAAGGCCGGCACCTTCGGCGCGCGCGTGGTGGACCTGAAGCCCGATGCCGTCGTCGACCTGATAAGCTTCAAGGTCGAGAGCGTCCGGCACCTGGCCGAGGCCCTTCGCGGCAAGGTGCGGCACTACCTGCAGTGCGGCTCGCTGTGGGTCAACGGCCCGCTCGAGGTCGCGCCGACGCCCGACGCCTTCCCGCGCAAGCCCGTCGGCGAGTACGGCATCCAGAAGGCCGCGATCGAGGACTACCTGCTTGACGAGGCGCGCCGCGGGCGCTTTCCCGCGACGGTTCTGCACCCCGGCCACATCAGCGGGCCCGGCTGGATGCCCATCAACCCTGCGGGCAACGTGAATCCGAACGTCTTCGAGAAACTCGCCGCCGGCGCCGAGCTGGCCTTGCCCGACGCGGGCCTGGGGCTGCTGCACCACGTCCACGCCGCCGACGTCGCGCAAAGTTTCTGGAAGTCGCTCGAGAACTGGAGTGCCGCGGTAGGCGAGAGCTTCCACGTCGCCTCGCCGCAGGCCGTCACGCTGCGCGGGCTTTCGGTTGGCGTCGCGGGGTGGTTCGGGCACGACGCGAAGCTCGTCTTCCTGCCCTTCGAGCAGTGGAAGAAGACGGTCAGCGAGGACGACGCCAATTGCACGTGGGACCACATCTCGCGCAGCCCGTGCGCGTCCATCGAGAAAGCGCGCACGCGGCTGGGGTACGCGCCGCGCTACACATCGCTGCAGGCGATCCGCGAGGCCCTGGCCTGGCTGATCGCAAACGGAAAAGTGAAGGCCGAGCGCCTCGACTAGAGGGTTGCCGCACGAGCACGGAAAAAGGAGACGGACGAATGGCTACGTTGACGCCACCTAAACAGGAGAAGGCCGAGAAGAAAGCGCCTGCGAAGGGCAAGCGGAGCTTCGAGGCGCTGTGGACGGAACTCGAGAAGCGCATGGCCTGGCGCATCCAGGAAGAGGAAGTCCACAACCCGGACATCGCCATCGCCAACGTGCCCTACGCCTGGCAGGACTACGACAACCGCCATGCCGCCGCCTTCCGCGAGAAGCACCGCCTGGGCGAACTCGTTGCTGGCGCCGCCGACGACTGGGAGGCCATCCTGCGCCTGCGCAACTGGGCCTTCCGCCAGATCCGCCACGGCACGCCCAGCTGGTCGGCGAACGCTATCGATCCGGGCAGCTTCGTCGAGGCCGGGCAGGCCGGCGCTACCTTTTATTGCACGTACCTGGCTTACACGTTCGTCGCGGCGGCCAACTCGCTGGGCTACTGCGCAAGGCACCTCGGCATCGACCGCAAGCGCCGCCCCGACGAACAGGGCACGCACCACGGCGTCGCCGACGTGTGGGTCAACAAGTTCCGCAAGTGGGTACACCTCGACCCGGACCACGACCACCACTACGAACTCGACGGCATCCCCACCAGCGCGTGGGAGACCGGCGAGGCCTGGCGCTTGGGCCGCGCCGACGAGGTCAAAACTTTTGTCGGCGTCGAGAACCGCCAGGTGAAGCGCAGCCGCGCCGGCGTGCGCGAACTGCCCGAGGCCGCGCACCTGTACTGGCATTACATCGACGCGCACAACGACGTCTTCAACCGCACCGGCCGCGGCTGGCCCGACCCGGTGATCTTCCTCGTCGACGAGGAGCGCAAGAAGGACACCTGGTACCAGGGCAATCCGCCGGAGACCTACCCGCACGGCCGCTACAGCAACGGCACGTTCCTGACCACCGAACGCGTCGCCGACGCCTACCCGGACCTGAACTGCACCAAGCTGGTCCTCGAGACCGCCGGCATGGTCAGCACGATTGCCAACGTCCACTTCGCCCGCACCTGCGTGCCGAACTTCAGCCACCATGTCGCCGAGGTCGACGGCGGCGCGCCCGTGCGCATCGACGGCGTGTACTTCCCCTGGCGCTTACATCCGGGCTCGAACAGCCTGGAAGTGCGCGCGGTGAACCTGGCTGGCCACGAAGGCCCGCCCAGCCGCGTGCGCGTGCAGGTGTCCGAGGACCGCTCGCGCAAGCCCGAGTGGCCCTATCCGCGCGGGAACTGATGGCGAAGATCGACGCAGGGTCCCTGGGCGCGGTCATCCTTTCCGACACGAATGGCCGCGCCGTCGAGCTCGCGAGTCTGTGGAAGGACCGCATCGCGGTGCTGGCTTTCGTGCGGCACTTCGGGTGAATGTTCTGCCGCCAGGAAGCCGCGCAGTTGCGCGAGCACCTCGATGAGATCCGGAAGTTTAACGCGGAGTTGTACATTGTCGGCAGCGGCACGCAGGCGATGGCGAAGGAGTTTCGAGAGACCTTCGCGCCGGACGTGAAGGTGCTCGTCGATCCCGAGCGAAAGGCGTACGCGGCCGCCGGCCTGCGCCGCGGCCTGTGGGCGACGCTGCATCCGCGCGTGATCGTGCCGGGCGCGAGGCTTTTTTTCGGAGGAGGCGCCAGGCAGGGCCGCGTGCAGGGCGACCCGCTGCAGCAGGGCGGGCTGCTGGTCGTCGCGCCGCCGGGTAAAGCGGCGTACGCCTACGCGAACAACCACAGCGCCGACCGCGCGCCCGCCGCCGACTGGCTGGCCGCACTGCGCGAAGCCGCGAAGGAGATTGAACGATGAGGAAGCGCGTGCTGGTGCCCCTGGCGACGGGCGCCGAGGAGATGGAGACGGTCATCGTCGTCGACGTGCTGCGGCGCGCGGGGCTGGAGGTGAACCTCGCCGGCCTGAACGGGCTCGATCCCGTTACGTGCAGCCGCGGCGTGAAGCTGGTGCCCGACGGCGCGCTGGCCGACGCGCGCGGCCCCTTCGACGCGATCGTGCTGCCCGGCGGCGCCGACGGCGCGAAGGCGCTGGCGGCATCGCCGATGGTCCAGAACCTGCTCAAGGAACAGGAAGAGGCAGGGCGCGTGGTCGCGGCGATATGTGCCGCCCCGATCGCGCTCGCCGCCGCCGGGGTGGGAAAGGGCAGGGCCTTGACCAGCCACCCGGCCGTGAAGGACGACGTCGCCGCGCACGGGACGTACAAGGAACAGCGCGTGGTCGTCGACGGGAAGCTGGTCACCAGCCGCGGGCCGGGCACGGCGATGGAGTTCGCCGTGGCGCTGGTCGAGCTACTCGTCGACGCCGACCGCGCCGAGAAGGTCGCGGCGCCGATGCTGATGGCGAAGGCTGAAGAGTAAAGCGCGAAGGGTGAAGGAAAATACAGCGCGCGCCGCTCGTATACGCGGGGCTATTTAGCCGTGGATTGCGGCTAATTCGCACTCCGAAATCGAATTACTTCTTCGTGATGAAGCCGCGGCGGATGTGGTCAGGCGGCGGGTCGTCGTCGTTGCGCAGGCCTTCCTCGGCCTTGATCAGCTCAAGCAGCTTCTTCGCCGCAGCGACCACCTGCACGTCGCGGCTGCGCTCGACGGCATCGGCGAGGGCCTGCAGCAGCGCCTTGTAGTTTCCGGGCCCCTCGTCGGCGATGGCCTTCAGGCGTTCGGCGGCCTGGTCGCGCTCGCCGAAGTTCTCCGCCGCCAACTCGCCGATGCGCTTGTTGATCTCATACACGATCGAGAGGTCCGCTTCGTTGCTGAGCTTCTTCGGCTGCCACGCGGCGGCTTCCTGCTTGATGCGCTCGATCAGCGCCTTCGTCGCGTGGGTTTCCGGAAGCATGTAGCCGAACTTCGCCGCCGCGTGGAACTGGTCGTTGCCCGTCGGCGACCAGGCCATCTCTTCCACGGGTTCCTTCTCGCGCTCGGGGCGGTGGCGGTACAGGTTGAAGCGCCACAGCGTGTCCTTCTTCTCCGCGGCCTCGCTGAGGACCAGCTGGTCGAACGGGATGCGCATCTCGACGGACCAGTAGTCCTGGCCTTTTCCGATCGCGGTCTCGATCTTGGGATTGAACGCGGTCTTGGCGCGTACGGCCGCGCTACCGTACTTCGGGTAGATGTGCGCGCGCTGGGCGCTCTGCTGGCCTCGCGCGTCGACGATGAACTGGTGGTAGGGCTTCTCGAGCGTCGTGTGATCGGGCTCGATGAAAACTTCGACCTCGTCGTTCTGCCAGACCTGCGTGCCGTTGGTCTTCAGGTCGTCGGGGGCCGCGTCGCCGCAGCGGAAGGCGACGTACAGCGCTTCGTCGGTGCACAGGGCGTAGGCTTCGGTCTTGTTCTTGGGCACGGCGCCATCGGCGAGCAGGCCCATCGGGATGCGTGCGGCGTCTTTCCACTCGGGCGCGCTGAGGTCGCCCTTCAGTTCCTTCGGCGCGGGGCGCTTGGGGACCCACAGCAGCGGCAGACCCTGGTAGCTCGCGGGCAGGCCGCCGTTGGCGGGCGAGGGCTCGTCGGCGCTCCATGTGCTGCCCGTGGTGCAGGCGGCAAGGAGCAGGACTAGCACAAGGTGCAGCTTCGGCATTTAGGCCTTTCGTCTCCCTGGGCGCATCGATTCCTTTTGAGACGATCCAGCACGGCGGAGGAGTCAATCTTTTTGGCCCGCCGCCTCCTTTACTTAAACATATGGTTCTTGAGTTCGCTCTGTACCGACGCGGTGAGCATCCGCGCGTCGGACTTGACAGTCAGGAACGTGACGCCGCGCTCGACGCACCACTTCGCGAAGGCCGGGTTCGGCGCCAGCACGCCGAGCCACTTGCCGGCCTTCTTGGCGACCGCGAAGACGCGTTCCATCGCCGCGCGGAGGTCGGGGTGGTCGAACTGCGCGGTGATGCCCAGTCCGTGCGAGAGATCCGTCGGCCCGACGTAGAGCATGTCGACGCCTTCGGCGGCCGCGATGCCCTCCACCGCGTCCAGCGCGCCGCGGGTCTCGATCTGCACGGCGACGACGGCCGAGGCGTTTGCGGCCCTGGCGTAGGCGGCGGGGTCGGGCACGCCCCAGCCCGAGGCATGCGTGACGAAGTTAAGCCCGCGCGTGCCCTGCGGCGGGTAGCGGCACAGCGCGCCGGCTTCGCGGGCCTCCTCCGCCGAATTCACCAGCGGCACCAGCACCGCGTCGGCCCCGGACTCCAGGGCGTGCTGCAGGTGGCTGCGGCTCAGCTGCGGCACGCGCACCATGGCGCTCTTCTCCGCTCCGCAGTAGTGCGCGGTCCGCACCAGCTGCTCGACGGTCTCGGGGTTCATGGGACGGTGTTCGCCGTCGATCAGGACCCAGTCCAGCCCGGCGTTCAGCAGCAGCTCGGTGCTGGCCGGGTCGGTCAGGACCTGGAAGGCGCCCACGGTTACGCGCCCGGCCGCCAAGGCCGCGCGCAGGGGGTTGTTCTGGATTCGGTTCATGCCTGGGGAAGATACCGCTCAGGCCCGGCGCCGTCACCGTCCGATTCGCCCGCCAAATTAGGTGTTGCATCGGCTGGCGGAGGGTGTATCTATATACAGGTACGGTGTTCAGTATACCGGGAGCCCCCTCCGGATGGCCATCGACCGCGACATCGCCCGCCGCCTGCAGACGCTGCGGACCACGAAGGGCCTGTCCCTGCGTGCGCTGGCGCGCGAGACGGGCATCGCGCTGAGTTACCTCGCCGCGCTGGAGAAGGGGCAGAGTTCCGTCACCGTCGCGAAGCTCAAGACCATCGTCGACGCCCTGGGCACGACGCTGACCGAGTTCTTCAGCGCCGTCCCGCAGCCGACCTCGAAGGTCGTCTACCGCAAGGACGAGCTGGTGGAGCTCTCCGGCGCACAGAACGGCCTCTCTTATAAGGAGGTCGCCGCCGGGCGGCCGGGCCGCGCGCTGCAGCTGGTCTTGGAAGAATACGCGCCGGGCGCCGACACCGGCCCGGAACTGTACCGCCACGAGGCCGAGGAAGCCGGCGTGGTGGTGAAAGGGCGCATCGAACTGACCGTCGACGACGAGACCTACGTGCTGGGTCCGGGCGACGCGTACTACTTCGACAGCCGCCGTCCGCACCGTTTCCGCAACCTGGGCCGCACGCGTGCCCAGGCCGTCAGCGTCAACACGCCGCCGAGTTTCTAACCATGGAATCCCTGCCAAAGGAGGAGTAAACCGTGCCCGTCAACGACCTGCTTGCCAAAAACCCCGGCGCCAAGCCGGCGGTGCTCCCGCTGAACCTGATCGGCTCCGAATGGACCGTCGGCGACGGCTCCGTCACGCGCGAGATCCGCAACCCCGCCGACCAGAAGGAAGTCGTCGCGGCGGTGAAGGAAGCCAGCCTCGCGCAAGTCGACGCCGCCTGCAACGCCGCCGCCAAGGCCTTCCCGGCCTGGGCCGCCACGCCGGCCCCCGACCGCGCGCGCGTGCTCTTCAACTACCACGACCTGCTCAGCAAGCACTTCGACGAGATCGCCAAGCTGCTGGTGAAGGAGAACGGCAAGCTGATCAGCGAAGCTCGCGGTTCGGTGCGGCGCGGCATCGACGTCGTCGAGTACGCCACCGGCATCCCGCAGCAGATCATGGGCAAGACGCACCCCAACGTCTCGCGCAACGTCGACAGCTACGACCTCTGCGAACCCCTGGGCGTCTGCGTCGGCATCCCGCCCTTTAACTTCCCGGCCATGATCCCGATGTGGATGATGCCCATCGCCGTCGCCTGCGGCAACCCCTTCATCCTCAAGCCCGCCGAAAAGGCCCCGCTGTGCGGCACGCGGTTGGTGGAACTCTTCGTCGAGGCCGGCGCGCCCGCCGGCGTCATCAGCGTCGTGCAAGGCGGCCGCGAGGTCAGCGAGCGCCTGATCGACAACGCGCACGTGAAGGCGATCACCTTCGTGGGCAGTTCGGCCGTGGCCAAGTCCGTCTACCAGCGCGCCAGCGCGGCCGGCAAGCGCGTGCAGGCCCTGGGCGGCGGCAAGAACCACCTGCTCGTGATGCCCGACGCCGACCTGGAGCAGAGCATCCCCGCGCTGGTCGCGTCGTGCTACGGCTGCGCGGGCCAGCGCTGCCTGGCCGGCAGCGTGGTCGTCGCCATCGGCGACAAGGCACAGCAGGACAAGGTCGTCGACGCTTTCGTGAAGGGCGCCCGCGACTTGAAACTCGGCGACGGGCTCGACGAGTCCACCAGCCTCTGCCCGGTGGTGAACCCCGAGTCGAAGCAGCGCATCGAAAGCTTCATCGAGAAGGGCGTCAAGGAAGGCGCGAAGCTGGTCCTCGACGGCCGCAACGCCAAGGCCGCCGGCCGCCCCGACGGCTGCTTCGTCGGCGCGACGGTCTTCGACCACGTCACGCCCGAGATGGAGATCCAGAAGGCCGAGATCTTCGGGCCGGTCGTCACCGTGCTGCGCGCGAAGGACATCAACGAGGCCATCGACCTGGCCAACAAGAGCGAGTTCGGCAACAGCGCGTCGCTGTTCAGCACCTCGGGCAAGGCCGCGCGCATCTTCCGCGAACGCATCCAGTGCGGGATGCTGGGCGTGAACCTGGGCGTGCCGGCGCCGATGTCGATGTTCAGCTTCGGCGGTTGGAAGAACTCGCTTTACGGCGACACCCACGTCTTCGGCACCGAGGGCGTGCGCTTCTACACCAAGAAGAAGGTCGTCACCGAGCGCTGGTTCGGAGCCGAGGCCCCCAAGGACGGCTGGGTCTGAGAACGGCAGTGGTTAGTGGGCAGGGGTTAGGGGCTAGAGAGTAGAGAAGGATCGCTGGTAAAGATGGAGTACAGGGCAAGGGCGGGGCTGTTTGCTGACAGCCCGAAGCTGAAAGCTGATTGCTAACTACCGGAGCCAACCATGAACACGTTCGAGCAGTACGAGAAGTACCTCGTTCCGGCCGGCCAGAAGGTCGCCGAACCCATCGCCATCGTTGGCGGCAAGAATTCCACGCTGACCGACGTGAACGGCAAGGAGTACCTGGACTGCTTCAGCGGCATCTCCGTCGTCAACGCCGGCCACGGCCATCCGAAGATCCTGGCCGCCGCGCGGGAGCAGATGGAGAAGCTGGTGCACTGCTGCAGCTACGTCTACCACGTGCCGAAGCTGGGCGAACTGGCGCAGAAGCTGGCCGAGATCACGCCGGGCAAGCTGCAGAAGAGCTTCTTCGGCAACTCCGGCGCCGAGGCCATCGAGGGCGCGGTCCGCACGGCCAAGCAGGCCACCAAGCGCAAGGAGATGGTCGCGCTCGGTTACAGCTTCCACGGCCGCACCGTGGGTACCTTGTCGCTGACGGGCAACATGGGCCGAAAGAAGAACAACGGCCCGTACCTGAGCGGCGTGGCCTTCGCGCCCTCGCCGTACTGCTACCGCTGCCCGCTGAAGCTCCAGCCCGAGACCTGCGGCACGGCCTGTGCTCACGCAATCAAGGACACCATCGTCACCAGCACCAGCGGCGACGTCGCGGCTTTCATCGCCGAGCCCGTGCTGGGCGAAGGCGGCATCCTGGTTCCGCCCAGCGACTACTTCAAGATCGCCGTCTCGATCGTCCACGAAGCCGGCGCGCTGTTCATCTGCGACGAGGTCCAGAGCGGCTTCGGGCGCACCGGCAAGATGTTCGCCATCGAACACTACGGCGTGGAGCCCGACCTGATGGCCATGGCCAAGGGCATCGCCGCGGGCTTCCCCATCAGCGCCTTCATCGCCACGCCCGAGGTCGGCGACGCGCTGCAGCCCGGCGACCACCTCAGCACCTTCGGCGGCAACCCCATCTCCGCCGCTGCGGGCCTGGCCAACATCCAGGTGCTGAAGGAGGAAAAACTGCTCGAGAACAGCGCTCAGCGCGGCGAGGAGCTGCTCGGCCGCCTGAACAAGCACAAGGAAAAGAGCAAGCTCATCGGCGACGTTCGCGGCAAGGGCCTGATCATCGGCATCGAGCTGGTGAAGGACAAGAAGACCAAGGAGCCGGCCGCCGCAGAGGCCAAGGCCGCCCGCGCGACGCTGCGCGAGCAAGGCATCCTGGTCGGCGTGGGCGGCGTCCACGCCAACGTGGTGCGCCTGCAGCCGCCGCTGTGCCTGACCGCGGCCGAAGCCGACCGCGTGGCCACGACGCTGGAGAAGATCCTGGTCTGATCGCGTACACGCAAAGCGTTCGTAAAGAAAAGGGCGGCCCGGACGGCCGCCCTTTTTTCATGCCGAGCTATTTACTCGGGCGCATGGCGCCTGCGAAGTTCGACACCCACATCGAGAGCGCGCAGCCCCAGAAGAAGGCCGGGGCGAGCGTACCGACCCAGTCGACCCAGTACCTGTTCAAGGGTGCGAAACCGACGATGCAGGCGACCGCGACGGCGATTACGAACAGGCCGGCGGTGTAAAGCCACATCACCCGGCGCCCGCGCCCCGGCCGTACCGTGAACGTGCCCGCCACAGGGATCACCAGCCACAGGCCGTAATAGCCGGACAGATCCAGAAGCCAGTATTCGTAGCGCCAGTCCGCCAGCAGCGCGCCGCCGCTGAACAGCAGCAGCCCGAGAATGCAGTTCGAAGCGAATGTTTGGTCGCTCGTCAACGCATGGCGCCCGTAGCGGCTGATGCGCAGCACCGAATTGAAGAGCGGCTGCGCGAGCCACGACATCAGCACGAACGCGAGGTAGGCGTACAGGAGAGGCCACAGGTAGGGGCCGTATTCCGGGTTCTGCTTCTCCACGCGCAGCAACACGTTGAAGCCCAGCCAGGCGCCGATCGCTACACCCCAGCGGCTGCCGGCCTTCAGACGGCCCATCCAGAGGAAGTACTTCAGGATCCAGCGGTAGATGAAGATGCGCGCCTTCATCGCCTCGACGATGCCCTGGCGCGCCCAGTCGTTGGTCGGGTCCAGGCGCATGGCTTCGCGGAAGTGCTCCAGCGCCTTCTTGGGCTCGCCCTTGTGGAGCAAAGTCCAGCCCTGGTTGGCGTGGGTCAGCGCGTTGTCGGGATTGCGCGACAGCGCGGTGTCGATGGTCAAGCCCGCTTCGGCGCGGCGGCCCAGCTGCGTCAGCGCCATCGCGCGCAGGTTCGTGGCGCGGACGTGTTCGCCGTCGAGCTGCAACGCGCGCTCGGCGCACTCCAGGCCGAGCTTCCAGTCGGAGTTCATCAGGTGGACGGCGGCGAGTTCCGCGTGGTAGTCCGGATCGCCGGGGTCCAGGCGCACGGCCTCCTGCGCGGCGGGCAGCGCCTCCTTGGAGCGTTCGCGCAGGATGTGGATGTGCGCGTGGGCGTAATGCGCGTAGGGGAAGTCGGGCGCGATGTGGATCGCCTGCCGGACTTCGTTCAGTGCCCCGTCGAAGTCCTCGTCCTCCGCCAAACAGAGGCCCAACAGCGCGTGCGCGAAGGGGTCGTAGGGGTCCTGCGCCAGCGCGCCGCGCAACTCGTCGTCGGCCATCTTGTGCCGGCCCTGCTGTGCCAGCAGCATCGCGCGTTGGACGTGAGCGTTCATCACAGCTTCAGGTATTTGAGGATGTCGTCGTAGATGCCGCCCTGGTTCGAATAGAGGGCGTAGTTTCGCGCGGTGGCGAACCATTCCTTGGTGCTCTGGCGCAGGCCCTTCGCCGCGTTCAGCAGGTCCTTCGTGTTCAGCGGCTTCGGCACGCCGGCCTTCATCGCTTCCTTCAGCTTTCCTTCCACGGCGACGTCGACCAGGCCCTTCAGGTCCGCGCCGGAGAAGGCGTCGGTCTTCTTGCCGATGTGGTCGTAGTCGACGCCGTCGGCGGGTTTGCCCTGCATCAGGATGCGCAGGATCTGCGCGCGCGCCGGCGCGTCGGGCGGCGGCACGAAGAGGATGCGGTCGAAGCGCCCCGGCCGCCGGAAGGCGCTGTCCAGATGCCACGGCGCATTGGTGGCGGCGAGGATCAGCACGCCGTCGTTGTCGCCTTTGTCGCCGTCGAGTTCCGAGAGGAACTGGTTGATCTGGTGGCGCCCGGCGGCCTGGCGCATGTCGCTGCGGCTGGCGCCCAGCGCGTCGACTTCGTCGAAGAAGAGCACGCACGGCTTGTTGCGCCGCGCGGTCTCGAAGATCTCGTGCAGGTTCCGCTCGCTCTGCCCGATCCACATGTCCAGCACGTCGTGGATGCCGATGGACAGGAAGCGCGCCTTCACCTCGCCGGCGGTCGCGCGGGCCATATGCGTCTTGCCGCAGCCCGGCGGGCCGTACATCAGGATGCCGCCGCCGATCGACTTGCCGTAGGCCTTGTAGACTTCCGGATGCGTCATCGGGTGGATGATCTTCATGCGGATCTCTTCCTTGAGATCCTCCATGCCGCCGACGTCCTTGAATGCGATCTTGGGACGCTCCACGGCCAGGTTCGACGGGCCTTCCTCGTCGTCGCCGCGCTGGCGCAATTTGCCGTCGACGACCTCGCTGCCCGAGGCCTCCTCGAAGCCGGTCACGCCCAGGCGCTCGGCCAGCGCCTCGTCGGCGACGCCCGGATCGTCGTCGACCGCCTTCTTGTACTCGCGCACGGCGCGCGCCACGTCGCCGGCGCGCAGCAGCAATCGCGCGTGCAGGAGGTAGGCCGCGGCGGGGCGCTCGGCGTTGCGGATCAGGTCTTCGACGATGACCAGCGCCTCGCTGTTCTTCTCCTGCTCGTAGAATGCGCGAGCCAGGCCGATCTTGCAGGCGGGATTGTTCGGCGCGCGCGACAGCGCGTCGCGGAACTCCGAGGCGGCCTCCTCGGCGCGGCCCAGTTGCATCAGGCGTTCGGCCAGGTGCAGGCGCAAGGGCAGGTTATCGGGCGTGACGGAAAGGGCGTCGCGCAGGGAACGGATCTCGTCGTGTTCGGCCATGAGGCATAGACGTACCCCATTGAATCCGAAAGTCAACGGGCTGCAAAAAGGTTCAAGCGCACTGCGGCAGCAGGCCGAAGAAAGTCCGCTCGCCGGGCGTCATGGGGCGCAGTTCCCGTGCCAGGCGCGCTGCGGCCGCGGCAGCCTCCGCGCCGCGCAGGAAGCGCGGGTAAAGGGTGCGCTCGCCCGCCGAGTCCGGCTCACGCATAGCGCGCTCGAAGACCGCCAGGTCCAGTCCCAGCAGCACCGCCGGCGCGCCGCCGACGCGAGGGCAAGGGCGTTCGGCGCCTAAGACTTCGAATCCGAGGAAGCGCCGGTAGAAGCCGGCGTGCCGCGGGTTGACCTCGATGACGAAGTCGTCATACCCCTGCGTGCAACGGGTGTGAAGCATGATCAGGTTGATCATGCGTTCGAGCAGCGCGCGCGCATGCCGAAATCGATCGGCGATGGCCAGGCGCGAGACTTCCACCAGCCGCCGGCGGCGCGTCCGGAGCGCGGACAGCTCTTCGTGAAATATGGCGTCGCAGGGCAGGCCTGCCGGGGCATCGAAGACCAGCGTGACGGTGCCCGCCGGCGCACCTGCGGTGTCTTCGCCCAGCAGCGTGCACGTTTCGGGCCGCGCGTCGTACGCGTCCACCAGGCGCCGCGCTGCCGCGTCGGCGGCATACCCCTTCTGCCGGTAGACTTCCCACGCCAGGCGGTAGGCCGCGTCGCGCGAACGCAAATCTCCGGCGCCGAAGACCCGGAAGCCTTCGTTTGCCGGATGGCGCGTCGCGTGCTCTTCATGCGCCAGGTCCCGGCGAATCGCGCGCAGTGACTGGCTGACCGCGCTGAGGCGCGCCGGCGCAGGCAGGACGGCCAATCGGTCGGAGGATTCGTGCGCAGCCATGGCTTGCTCCTTTTGCGAATGGGTCCTGCGGGTCAGGAATCGATCACGAAATCCACTCCGCGGAAGCCGCGGATGGTGGCCATGCAGAGTTTCGAACGCTTCAATGCCGCGCGCGCTTCGGCGAAGCTCAGCGCCGCGTCAATGGACTCGCGATACATGCGCAGCTGTTCGGCGTCGTAGCGCAACACGTGCCTGGAAAAGGCCAGCAGGAGCGCGGCTTTCCATCCCGGCTGCCGGCACAGATCCTTGATTACGACTTTTCCGCCGCCGCGCAGGACGCGCGCGCATTCGTCGAACATGCGCTCCGGCCGGGCGACGTGATGCAGCGCGAAGTGCGAGATCACCAGGTCGAACGATCCGGCGGGGAAGGGGAGGCGCTCGGCCGTGCCGCTCAGAAAGCGCACTCGGTCGGCAACGCCCGCCGCCGCGGCGTGCGCCGTTGCCGCCGCGCGCATGTCCGCTGCCGGGTCGGTGCCGACGATCTCCCAACCTGGGTGCCGCAGGGCCAATGCAATGGGGATGCGCCCCGGCCCGCTGCCGATGTCCAGCACGCGCCCGCTCGTGAGGCCGCTCGCCGCGCGCGAGACCATCTCGACGAACGGCGCGTTCAGTAGCCAGCCGTGGCGGCGCACCATCGCGTCGTAGGCGATGGCCTCTCCGGCTTCGTGGACGGGACTCGACTCCAGCACGCGCGGCCGCAGCGCGGCGGGTGCCGCTGCCTTCTGCACGGGAGCGATGACGGCTGTCGTTTGCATGCTCTGCTCCTTATTCGAGGCAACACGATCCCCGCCCGCGCGGCGCGCGGTCTGGTACGGCCACTTCGTTGTGGACGGACGGCTACGGCATCCTGTGTTCCGGGTAGTAGACGCTCAGCGGCATCTCGGGGAAGTTGGCGCTGGGCACGTCGCCAAGACCCTTGACCACCTCTATCGGGTTGCGAACAGGTTTCGGCAGGTCCTTCGTTTCAATCGTCTGTACTTCGATGGAGGTGATGGCAACGTTCTCGAAGGCAACATAGAGGAAAAGCGGAGTGTCCGGGAGGTTGCGGAGTTTGCGCACCTGCCGGAATCTGTTGTCGTCCAGCAATTGGACGATGTAGCCCTGGTGAAAATAAATTTCCATCGTTCGAGCGGCGCGTGGATCGACCTCAATGGTTGGCGGCCGCCAGGTGTCGCAAGGCGGGATCACGGCTTGGGCGCCTCCGGCATCTGCCCAAACCGCGTCGATCATCCATTTGCCGGCGTCCACCGCAGAGACAGCCTTCACCCGGACGCGAAGCGGCGCGTCGCCGATTCGGACGTGGGTTGGCACAACGACGCGCATGCCTGCGGATACAAGCATCACGCCGTCCGCTTTGGCTCGTTTGCGCTGGAAGGGCCCGCGTTCGGCCCATGTCCATTGAGCAAGCAACGGTGTCAGATCTTTGGGTTTGCTGTTGGCGAAGTCCCAGGTGAGATCCACCTTCTCGCCGATTGGAGCTGGTACAGGCGGCAAGGCTTCCGCCTTCGTAGGAGGAGCCGGCATGGCCGGCGCAGCCTGCGCATTCTCGGATTGCGAGTTCTTGGGCGGCTGCACGTACCACCAACCGCCGGCGCCGGCCACGGCCAGCACCACCGCGCCGGCGAGCCATATAAAGGAGGCGCCGCCTTTGGCCGCTGCGGCGCGCACGCTCTGCTCGGTTGCCGAGAACGTCTTGGCGGCCAGCGATTCGGCAAGCCCCTTTGGCGCAGGCGAACCGGTCAGCACCGCGTCGCGCAGCAGATCGCCGCCCGCGCTCCCGGCGAGTACCGGTGCGGCGGCGGCCAGGCCCTGTGCGGCCAACCGCGCGCGCAGCCCGTCGAGGATCTCGCGCAGGCGGTTGGAAACCGTGCGCTGCGGCATCCGCAGCGTCTCGGCGATCTGGTCCTGCGAGAGGCCCCCCGCATAGTACAGGCCCACGAGTTGTCGTTCGCGCTCGGGCAGCTTGTCCAGCAAGCTGCGCAGCGAGTCGAGCACTTCGCGGTGCGCCAAGCCTTCGAGCGACCCGTCGCGCGCCGCGGTGTTCTCGCTTTGCGTGGCCATGTCCATGTGCACTTCGCTCCTCGCTTGGCGTTGCTTCAACCGGATGCTCTTCTGCGCAACGATGCTCAGCAGCCAGCCGCGCGAATTGCCGGGCCTGTAGCGGGCTGCATCGTTCCAGACGGCGAGCATGGCGTCCTGTAAAGCTTCTTCGGCGCGCGCGGCGTCTCGGGTGAGGTACACGGCAAGGCTGTAGGCGGCGTGCTCGTGACGGCTGTAGAGCTCCGAGAAGGCGCCCTGGTCGCGCGCTTCGGCCACGCGGCGGATCAGTTCGTCGTCGTCGGGCGCATCCATGCGCGTCCTCTTCATAGGTACGGTCGGTGCGGTCGTTGCCATCGCGGCCTCGAATCGCGCCGGAGCACGTCCCGGTCGCACCCGTACACAGCCACGCGGCGGGGCACTCAGCCTCGATTTTCACGAAAATGTTTGTGCGTGCAACATGTTTAAAGAGAATGACTTACGGGCTGGGAAGAGCAGGGGTTGTTAAGAGTGCGTCCTAAAACCGGACCGTGAGACGGCTGCGGAGTGCCGGGCCAGCGATGCGAGGATGGCGAACAGGCCTTATCGGGACGAGATACGGCGCGTGAGTCTGACGAAGCAGCGCGCCGCCCGCCACCTGCAGACGGCCACGGGACGTTTTAGGACGCACTCTAAGGCTGGAGGCAGGGCGCGGCGCCGAGCCAGCGCTCGGGGCAGCGTTCGAGATCGCAGCGCATCAGCACGCCGGGCGCGTTGTCCAGGCCTTCGGTGCCGGGGCTGAAGGCCACCGACTGCATGTCAAGCAACCGCGCGTAGGCGGACTGGTGGCGCGGGTTGACCACGATGAGAAACGTCGACAGTTCCTGGGTCTCAAAGGCCAGGCGTACAACGGCCTGGATCAGCGCCATCACGACGCGGCGCTCGCCGCGCTGGGTCGCGCAAGTGGCGAGACGCCAGACCGCGCCAAGCGCTCGGCCCTCGGTGCGCACGCCGCGGACTTCGGCGGGGAAGTCGTGGTCTACGTTGAGGCCGCAGGCGCCGTCAATGGTGAGTGAGACGGTGCCCATCACGGTATTGCCTTCCATCGCAACGAGGACGGTGGTCTCGGGCGTGCCTTCGAGGGCCGGATAGTGAACGAGCCTCCCGTCGGGCTGGGGGGTGCAGTAGCCGCGCTCCAGGTACGCGTCGTGCGTGATGCGATAGACTTCTTCCAGCTCCCAGCGGTGCCGTACCGGGCGCACGACCAGGCCGGCCTTCGGCGCCTTCCCGACTTCGTGCGGGCGGATGGCGCGAAGCGCCTGGGAGATGTTGCTGGCGCGGCGCGGCGCAGGCGCGGCAAGCGGCGCGTGCAGGCCCAGGGTGGCGAGGTCGTCGGGTTGCAGCATGTGGGGCTCCTTGCGAGCGGACCTGCGCGCTACTTTTCTTCGCAGGGAGGCAGGCCAACTTCGTAGGACGGCGTGACAGCCTTCTTGATCTGCACATCCCACGCCTTCTCGTCGCGCAGGACTTCCGGAAGGTCCTCGGGCTTGACGAAGCGCAGGGAGATGCCCTGGATGCCCAGCGCCGTGCCCGAAACGGCAAAGGCCTTTCCTGAGGTCGGATTGGCGTATTCGCTGACGCTCAGGACGGTAAAATTACTGAGCGTGACCGCCTTTTTTCCATGGAGGTAGCAGCGCATGAGCCAGGTATTCGTTCCGGCGTGGGGATCGTGGTTGGCCATCGGCCAGTACCGTGCGCGCAGATAGGTGTCGCCGTCGAGCAGATTGATGCCCCAGGAGGTCGAGCCAGGGCGTTCGGCGCGCCCCCACATCTCGAGAAAGCAAGGCTTGTCGGTGACGCGGACCGGCAAGACCAATCCGCGCTTCATTTCGGATTCCTTGACGGGTGGAAAATGAGCGACAGCCGCTCGGTTGCCTTCGGCCGGCTTCCACGCAATGTCATTCCCGATGTGGACGAAGTCCTTCGGGATACCGTCGCTGAAGTCCCAGTGCCAGGAGAGGGCTTCCGCCGCCTTGTACTCCTGGCGGTTGGGGGCATCGGTCTGGCCGCCTCGGAACACGACGGAGTTCATGGTCTCGGCAATGGCGTTGCGGCTTTCCATGTGCGCGATCTCCGCCTGCGGGTCGAACGCGAGTTGGGCGAGCTCCTTTTCTGTGAGATCTCGCATCTCAATCTCTTCCACTCGGAAGTTCGCGATCACGGCTACAAACCGGCTGCCGGGATAGGGCGTCTCGTACTCATGCAGGATCGACGTCTTGCCGTCGGTGCGGTAGAGGACGTAACGTCCGAGGTAATAGAAATCGAAGACGGAATCTTTACTCAATGTTTGCACTACGGACCACATCCGGTGAGGCATGGTTCGTACCTGGTCGGCCCATAGGAAATTGTTGCGCACCAGCCCGCTTCCGTAGGCCCTGGCTCGGAAATGAATCACAAACGGGCGCTTAGGCAGAGGGACGTCGACATAGACGTTTGCGGGCTGTCCGCTCTTCGCGATCATGCGGCCTACGCCGTCGCTCTCGCGCTTCCATTCCCAGGTACTGGCCCAGGAAAAAAAGTCAGACGACGGCCCGTCGTTGAAGTTCCATACACGGTGGAACGGCTTGTCTTCATCGGCGGGCGCAGCGATCGCCTCGGACGGGGGTTGGCTTTCTGGAGCCGCGACGGCCGGCGCGTTCTGCGCGTTGCCCGGTTCTTTTTCTTGGAGCGCGTACCAGCCACCTCCGGCCGCTGCGGCCATCGTCACGGCGGCGGCCGCCCAAAACAGCGCACTCGAACCCTTCGCGGCGACGGCGCGCGCCGAGGCCTCCGCGGCGTGCGCGACGGCCGAATCGAGCCGTGCCAGCACGCTGGAGCAGAGATGCGCCGGCGGCGTGTAGCCGCTGCAGACGGCCTGCGCCAACGTCTCGCTGCCCAGCGCCGGCGCCGCGGCGGCAAGGCCCGCCTGGGCCAGGCGCGATCGCAGCAGCTTCAGCGTCTCTTCGAGCTTGTAGCCGACCATGCGCTGGCTCAGGTCCACCGACTGGCCGATCTGCGCCTGCGACATACCCGCGCCGTAGTACAACGCGATGATCTGCCGGTTGAGTTCGGGCAGTTCTTCCAGGCCCTGCTGCAGCATGGTGAGCAACTCCTTCTGCTCCGCCGCCGGTTCTTCCGCTCGGAGAGTGGGTGCGTCCAGCTGCGCCGCGCGTTTCACTTTTTCGGCATCCTTTCTGCGGTCGCGTACCTTCTTCAGGGATTCGCGTGCGACGATGCCCAGGATCCAGCCGCGCGCCGAACCTTCGGGGTCGAAGCGTTGGGCCGACAGCCACACGCGCAGCATGGCTTCCTGCGCGGCCTCTTCGGCCAGCGTTGCGCTGCGCGTGATGTTCAGGGCAATGTTGAAGGCGGGGCGCTCGTAGCGCTTCACGACTTCGGTGAAGGCCGCGCGGCAGCGCTCCTCGGCGACGGCGGACAGCAGCTCGGCGTCGGACCGCTCGGATTCGGGCGTTGGCGCCTGGGGGCTTTTCGGCACGCGCAGTTCCTTCCCGATGACCGGCATTCGCTCGCCCCTTTCTACCCTCTGTATCTAGGCAGGCGGAGCGCTTAGAAAAAGAATTTCAAGAAAACCGCAGTGCGTATAACCTTATGCGAAATCCGGGGTTGCGCTGACGGCTGGGGCCGTGCGCGGCCGGCTTGATCCCCTGTAGTCCTCTATATAAAGGAGGCGCCGTGGAGCCCGGCCCCCGAGAGACCCTGGTTCAGCTGCTGCGCAAGCTGCTGGACGAGACGCTGCCCTTTTTCGAGCTGCCGGAGAAACACTTGCGCCGGTTCGCGGCTCCGGGCGAGCCCACGCTCGGCGAGTTCCTCGTCTTCCTCTCCGATTGGGAAGCCGTCTATCTGCAACAGCTGCGGCAGCTGGCCGCCGAGGAGCGCCCGCTGTTGTTCGCGCCCGACCCTGCCGCGTGGACCGCGAAGCTCGATTATCCGCGGCGCGACGTGAAGTTGGCGAAGCAGCAGTTCGAAGCCGCGCGGCGCGGCGTCCTGGAACTGGCGGAACGCACCGAGCCGGGCATCGATTCGAAGGAAGGCGTTCTGCGCGGCGAAGGGCCGCGGAAGTTCGGGCAGATCCTGTCGCAGGTTGCTGTGAAGAACGCCGCCGCATTGAAGCAGGTGCGCGAGATCCTGTCCGCGCCGTAACGAGTACTCAAGACGCGTGCGGTTGCCAGAGATCGCTGGCGGTCACGCCGGCGGCTTCGATCAGCTCGATGGCCCAGTTGAACTTCCCGACGCCCGCCGGACTGTGCGCGTCGCTGCCGACCGAGAACTTCAGGCGGTGGCCGCGCGCGCGTCGGACCAGCGCGGAGTACGTCTCGCGATAGGCCGGCGGGAGTTTCGCGCCGAGCAATTCGTTGAGTTCGAACGCGACACCGCATTCGGCCATCGCCGACAACAGCGGGTCGAAGAGCTCCAGCGTCCGCTCTTTGTCGAACGGCGGCACCAACTCCCGCGCGGCGACGAGGTCGCCGGGATGGGAGAGGACGTGCGGGACGCCCGAGCGCACGAAGCGCTCGGCCCAGGCGGCCCATTCCAGCGCGATCTTCCAGCCGCGTTCCGGAGGCAGCGAAACCTTGTCGAACCAGAACGCCGCGCCGCCCGGGAAGACGTGCGTCGATCCCAGCACGATGTCGATGCCGGAGAGATCCTTCAGCATCGAACTGCCGTCGAGCGCGATGGGGTCGGCGTCGAGTTCCACGCCGCGCAGCACCTTCACGCTGGGGAACGAGGCCTCCGTTTCCTTCAGGTCGGCGGCGATGGCGTCGAGTTGCGTGCGCTCGTCCTTGCCCTTCTTCCACTGCGCCACGGTGTTGCGTTCGACGCTGATCTCCGGCACGTGCTCGAGGATCACAAGCCGCGTGATGCCTGCGGCCGCGGCGGCCGCCAGCGAATTCGCCACCGTCATGTCGGGATGCGCGTGCTTGCTGTAGACCGTGTGGGTGTGGAAGTCCCAGTCGAGCAACCCGCCTCCGGGGAGCAGGCGCAAGGTGTGTCCCGGACGGCTCACGCCAGCAGGCCCCACGCGCCGCCGGCGACGGCGACGGCGGCCTTCGAACCCTCGGGTAGCTTCGCGCCGGCGGCTTCGGTGCGGTAGCAGCGCCAGCGCGTGCCGCCGGGCAGATCGACTTCGTACAGCGTGTGTTCGCCCAAAAACGCCGCGTTGCAGACCGTCGCCTCGCGCGTGACGACCGCATAGCCTTCGGGGACGGCAGCGCCTTCGGGCAGGAGCGCGACGCGTTCGGGCCGGCAGAAGACGCCGGCCTTCGCGCCGGCGTTCGCCGTACCGGCGGCCTCGATCTCGCCGAGCGGCGTCTTCACTCGCACGCGGCCGTTGCTGGCGCTTGTCACTTCGCCGTCGAGCGCGTTCAGGTCGCCCAGGAAGCCGGCGCAGAAGCGGTTGGGCGGGGCGAGGTACAGGTCGCGCGGCGCGCCGAGCGCCTCGATCTTTCCGTCCTTCAGGATCGCGAGGCGGTCGGCGAGGCTGAGCGCTTCCTTCTGGTCGTGGGTGACGTAGAGCGTGGTGATCTTGGTCTGCGCGTGGATGCGCTTGATCTCGCCGCGCATCTCCCAGCGCAGCTTCGCGTCGAGGTTGCTGAGCGGCTCGTCGAGCAGCAGCAGGCGCGGGCGGATCACCAGCGCGCGGGCCAGCGCCACGCGCTGCTGCTGGCCGCCGGAGAGTTCGCCGGGCCGGCGCTTCTCGTAGCCGCTCAGGCCCACCAGCTGCAGCGCCTCGGCCACGCGCGCGCGCGTCTCGTCGGCGCCGACCTTGCGCGCCTCGAGCCCGAACGCGACGTTGCCTTCCACGGTCAGATGCGGGAAGAGCGCGTAGTTCTGGAAGACCATGCCGAAGTCGCGGCGGTGCGCGGGCATGCCGGTCAGGTTCTCGCCGCCGAAGGCGATCGCGCCCGAAGAGTCTTCGATGAAACCCGCCACCGCGCGCAGCAGCGTGGACTTGCCGCAGCCGCTGGGGCCCAGAAGGAAGAACATCTCGCCGGGTTGCAGCTCGAGGGAGACGCCGCCGAGCGCCGTGACGCTGCCGTAGCGGACGGTGAGGTTCTCGATGCGCAGGCTCATGACCGCACCACGATACCGCAGGGACGCGCGGCGGAAAGAGCGGAACAGGCCAGGAAAGGGGCGCGCGCTTAGGCCGCGGAAGTTCTCCGCCGCCGTTCGCCTCTTCTATTCTCTTGTCGGGGGGATTGTTCTGGTATGGGCGCTACGTCTTGAACTTCCTTTCTTTATGCAAACTTCGCACGTTGCACTCCTTCGATATGGTTAGGTGGTGACGCCGGCGCCACCCTTGCGAGGTGGTCCGCACACGCAGCCCAATGATGCACACCGTCGGGTCTTAGCCCCGGGCCTTCCCGGGACCCTCCAAGCTGGCCACTTGGCACCAGGAAAGGGAGGGGTTACTGCCGCCCGCTTCTACCCTTCGCCTGGTGTTGAAGATATTTAAGCACAGAGAAACATCGAATACAATAAGTATTACCAAAAATATTAACAAATACCATAAGTATATAACCCACATTGACTTAGGTATTTATTAATTAGCCGGGCACAGGCCTTCACCCGAGCAGGCCTGCCGGCGGCGCGTGTACGGGGGCGAACTTACGCATTGCGTATATCCTTGCGGCCCTACCGGGTCCGATCGCTTCGATTGACGGTGGCTTAAGGCACGCTACGCTGCGCCGTGCAGCATCTCGACGAATGCTCCCCGGACAGGAAAGGCGGTGCTTGGTGAAGCGCCAGGGCGGCCAGGGCGGCCAGACCGTCCCCACATTCAAGTGCGTCTGCGAGACGTGCAGCGCCACGTTCAGCGCGCCGCTGCTTTCGGACGCGGCCAGCTTCGGGGAATTCATCGCGCGCGGCCGCAACGGGAAGGCCAACGCGTACCTGAACAGCTTCGAGGGCGGCTGGGACGAGGTCGAGAAGGTCTGGGAGAAGGTACGCGAGGCGCACGGATCGGAGCGCGACGAACCCGACGAACTGCAGGCCGTGATCGGGCGCTGCCTCGACCCGATCGACGGCGAGGCGCTGAGTATCGACGGCGGTCCGGTCTGCCCCAGCTGCGGTTCGGATCGCGTCGCGTACGGCGATGCCACGCGCACCGGCGAAGCCGACCTGCCCCCGGCGAGCTTCGACCGCTTCCTCAAGCTTTCGCCCAAGGAGCGCGCGAAGTTCATCCGCGGCATTCTCGAGGAGCTGGACCGCATCGACGAGGCGGAAGAGGCGTAACAGGGGCTCCTACTGCGTTGTCTTGGGCTGTTCGCCCAGCGGCGTATCCTGCTTTTCCTGCGCTTCGGCATCCTTTAACGCTTTGCGGTAGGCGTTCATGCCGGGCGGTTCGGGGAAGGCCTTTGCAGGATCCAGCGAAGCGCGGTGCGCCTCGGCGTGCAACTGCCGGACCGTCTGGTCGTAGACGTACTGCAGGTGTTCGGCGCGCATGCCGTGCCAGACACGGATCTTCGCGCGCACGTCGACGGCGGATGGCGGCGCCAGCAGGAAGCTCTCCAGCGCGCCGCCCATGATGACCTCGACCGGCGGCAGGTCGCGCGCCTTGCGCTCGATGCGCTTCGGCCGGTTGACGTCGGACATGTACGCGTCGTAGCAGGCCTTGGCCTGGTCCAGGTATCGCCGCGCGACGTCCTGGCGCCCGGCGGCCCAGCCCAGGCGGATGGCCTGCACGGCGAAGCTGTGGACGAGCATCCGCGCGGTCTCGAAGTGCTTCAGCGATTCCTGGTTGATCTTGCGTATGAAGTCGGTCAGGGGCACGTCATACTGCCCGCGGTACTCCTTGCCGAACTCCGCGCGCAGCTTCGCGTAGTACGCCTGCGCTTCCTCCATACTTCCGTAGCGGAAACTGATCTCGGTGGCATCTTCCAGGAAGTCGCGGCGCTTCTCGCGCAGCGCCTTCTCGTAGCCGGGGTCGCCCTTCACCCATTGCGCCATCTGGTCGAGGACGCGCTCGAAGCCGTCGAAGAAGCGCGGGTCGGGCACGCCGAAGCGCAGGTCGCGGCCCAGGCGCCCGGTCTGGACCAGGTCGCGCAAGCTGTCGAAGGCCAGGCGGTCGGACGTGAAGGCCTCGAAGATGTGCGGGTTCTTGATCTCGCTGCTGTACTTCGAACCGAGCAGGGCCCAGTACAGCGCGTGCGCGGCGTGGTGGCGCCAGTCGAGCGGACCGAAGTTTTCCATCATCTCGTACATGAACGTCGGATCCATGTGGTACCGCTCGCGCAGCACCTGCGCCCGCACGAAGCCCAGCACCCTGCCGCGCGCCTCTGCGATCTTCGGGTCGTCGAGCCAGGCGAGGAGCTTGGCGTCGGCGGTGCGCCGCGCGGCGGCCTCGGGCGATTCCTGTTCCGCGTCTTCCAGGATCTCGACGTAGCGCATCTGCACGTCGCCCACACGCGCCAGCAGTTGCGCGTCGGGCCGGTAGCCCAGCGCATCGAGCGCCTTGAGCTGCGCGGCGGCCGCGGCATCGGCGCGAAGCTCGTTCAGCGCCGCCGGCGCGTCCGAGACGAACGCGAAGTGCGCGAGCGCGTCCTTCAGGTCCCCGCCGGGCGGCTCGCCGACGACGCCTTGCCACTCCTCGGCGAAGCGACGTTTGAAGAACCAGTGTTCGTCGACGGAGAACTTGCCGATGCGGTGGAAGATGATGTACGAGAGTTCGCGGTAGAGTTCCGGATTGCGCGGGTTGGTCGGGATGCCGGCGTCGCGCAGCAGGTGCACGCCTTCCTGCACCCACAGCCATTTCTCTTCCGGCGTCTTGACGGCCTCGGAGATGTTGTACGCCATGTTCCACGCCTGGAAGCTCCACACCTGCGCGAAGCGCGGCTGCAGCGTGGTGATCCAGTCGGCGAGCTGCTTGGCTTCGTAGTACTTGCCTTCCTGCTGCAGGGTGGTGGCGCGGGCCCAGAAGTAGTCGATCGCCAGTCCCTGGAAGCTGCCCGCGACGGCGACGGCGGCCATCTCGGGCGGCAGGTTGCGGTTCAAGTCCTCGTGCACGGCCAGCTGAAGCGCCTTGCGCCGTGCCTGGACGTGCGGCAGCACCGTGGCGGCACCGCCCCAGGCCAGCAGCACGCCGGCCAACAGTGCCAGGACGGCCCAGCGGTCGCGGTTCATACCTGCACCCGCCCCAGCTCGCGCCGCGCGAAGACGATCCAGCCCGCCAGGCCGCAGGCGCCGGTCCACAGCAGGCCGATCCAGCCCGCGCACGCCAACACCTCGGACCACGGCACCAGGCGCCCGTCGACCAAGTCCGTGCCCGGCGCGAAGTCGCTGAACTTCTGCAGCAGCGTCGCGGCGGCGGTGCCGATCCCGCGCACCGCGCCGCTGAGCGTCTTCACCGCTACGCTGGGTTCGTTCTCGCCGAAGTACTTCAACGCATAGAGCAGGAAGCCGCTGGACGCCGCCGTGGCGAAGACGATCAGGCTCACCAGGATCGCGACGTGGAAGCCGAGGAAGGTCGCGCACAGCAGGCCGAGCATGGCCAGGAAGGCGAGCTTGATCCAGAGAATCAGCAGCGCGCGCGCCAGGTTGGGACCGAACGCGCCGGCGCGGTACAGCACCTCCAGGCCCTCGCCGGGCGGAAAGAGGATCGTGGTCTCGTGCGTCTCGTCGGGATGCCGGTTGTAGACGACCAGTTCCAGCCGCCCGTCGTCGCCGATGTTCGCAGGCGCCACGGTGAAGACCTGCCACGCGCCGGTGCGCACCTGCACGGGCGTGGAGCGCTTGCCGAGCTCGAAGGTCAGCTGCATGCGCCCGTCCGGCGGCGCCTTGCTGACGCGCATCCGGTAGCGCAGCTGCACGTCAGCGCCCGATGCCTTCGCATCCTGCAGGCCGTCGAAGAGATACGTCTGGCGTTCGCCGGGGCCGACGCTGCGCCACTGCGAGTCCGCGCGCTGCCGCAGTTCGGCGCGCGTGCGCAGTTCGCCCCATTCCTCGTACTTCTCGCGCTCCTGCTCCTTGAAGGCCGTCAGGCGGTCCTCGACAATGCGTTCGATCAGGCCCTCCGGCGCGCGGGGCGCGACGGCGACGCGCGCGGTCAGCACCTGCTCGGCGACGGCCTGCGTGTCGTCCTCGTCGATGCCCTGCTGCGTGCCCAGGCTGTTCGCGAAGCCGTACAGTCCGGCGCCGGCGGCGCAGAGCAGCGCGGCGTTCAGCAGCACGATGCCAAGCCATTTGCCGATCAGGTACGCGCCTCGGCCGACGGGCTTGCAGACGACGGTGAAGATGCGTTTGTCGGCGACTTCGCCGCAGAGCGTCGCGCAAGCGAGGAAGATCGTCAGCAGGCTCAGCAGCAGCGCGGTGAATCCGAAGCCGTAGCTGAGGAACGTCTGCACGCGGTAGCGCAGCGGCGTGGTGGCGTCCTGTCCGGCCGGGAGCGCGGCCAGCAGCAGCGCCATCAGTGCGACGAAAACCCACGCGACGCGGTAGCGAAACGCCTCGCTCAGCACCGTGCGTGCGACGGCGAACGGCGTCCACTCGATGGCGAGCACGCGCCGCACCAGCGCCAGCGCGACGGCGCCGATCCACGCGAGCTTCAGCAGGGCGAACAGCGACGCACCGAGCGCCGTCTGGTCCAGCGGCTGGCTCCACGCCGCGCGGCTGAACGCGCTGGCCGCCAGCACCAGCAGGAACGTATAGGCGGCGGCGGCGAACCAATAGGCCCAAGCGGGGCGCGTCTTCCCTCGGAAGAACGGCCTCACGGCGCGCCATCCTTCTTGTCGAGCAGCCCGTCGATGACGTCGCGGTCGACGCTGTCCTTGGGCGGGGCCTCGCCGGCGCGCTTGGGCTCCTTCTGGGGCGCGGCGGGTTTGGTGAGCTCGTCGAGCAGGCCGCGGTCGGCGCCGGACGGCGCGGTCGCCGGCGTTTCGGCTGCGGCCTGGGGCGCTTTCTTCGCCGCCTCGTCCTTCGAGACCAGCGCGTCGATGACCGCGCGGCCTTCCGAGGGCTGGTCGTGCGCGGCCCCGCCGAGGAACTCGGCGACCTCGCCGCCGGCTTGCGCTCCTGCGGTGGCGACGCCTTCGGCCTGTGCCTGTTTGACGATGTCGAGGAAGAGTGTTTCGAGCTTTTTGCGGGGCGCCGAGACGCTGCGGACGCTGCGCCCGGCCTTGGACTCGATCACGCGGCGGACTTCGGCGAGCGTCTCGTCGTCGAGCGCGTCGGCCTCGATGGTAACGGCGTCGCTGGCGGTGAGCAGTTCGCCGACGGTGCCCGCCGCACGGACCTTGCCGCCGTAGAGGATCGTGACGCGGTCGCAGACGTCCTCGACGTCGGCGAGCAAATGGCTGCTGAGCAGCACCGTCTTGCCGCGTTGGCGCAGATGCAGGATCAGGTCCTTGATTTGGCGCGTGCCGAGCGGGTCGAGGCCGGTGGTGGGCTCGTCGAGAATCAGCAGGTCGGGGTCGTTGATCAGCGCCTGCGCGAGGCCGATGCGGCGCTGCATGCCCTTGGAGTACTCGCCGACGGGCCGCCGCTGCACGGCTTCGAGTCCGACCATCTCCAGCAGCATGTCGGTGCGGCGCAGGCGCTCGGCGCGCGGGAGCTTGAAGAGGCGGCCGTAGTAATCGAGCGTCTCGCGCGCGTTGAGGAAGCGGTAGAGGTACGTCTCCTCGGGCAGGTAGCCGAGGCGCTTCTTGGTCGCGACGTCGGTGGGCGTGCGGCCGAAGACGCTGGCGGCGCCGCGCGTGGGATAGAGCAGGCCCAGCAGCAGCTTGATGGTCGTGGACTTGCCGCTTCCGTTGGGACCCAGCAGCCCGAAGACCTCGCGCGGCCGGACGTCCAGGTCCAGGCCGTCGAGCGCCGTCACGCGGGGGCGCATCCAGAAGTCCTTGTAGACCTTGGTCAGGCCTCGGCATTCGACGACGGCGTCGGTGGCGATCGCGTTCATGATGGCGTTCCGGGGCTGCGCAACTCCTACTCTTCCTTCTTCGTCTCTGCGCGATACTTCTGGCGTTCGCGTTCCTTGCGGATGCGCGGGTCGCGGTTGCTCTCCAGGTACACGGACGCGCCGGCTGGCATGTAGAACTTCTCGACGTCGCCGGCCAGAATTTCCTTGTAAAGCTCCTGCAGGCGCAGGTCGCGGAAGAGCGACGGGTTCTCTTCGTAGCGCGGCAGCTGGCGCTGGAACTCGTCGGCCTCCGCGCGCAGTTGCGAGACGCTGCGCGTGCGGTAGGTGCGGGCGTTGCTGAGCGTCTGCGCGGCCTGCCCGCTGACGTCCGGCGCGGCGAAGCGGTCAAAGAGCGCGGTTTCGGCGGCACGAACCGTCTCGGCGTCGCGGGCTCGGCGTGCGGCTTCGTAGGCCTCGATGGCCTTGTCCAGGCCTTCGTGGGCGGTGCCGGCGGCGTCGAGCAGGATGCGGGTCGCGTCGCGCCGCGCGTCCTCGATGCTCTTGGCCTTCTCGCTTTGCGCGTTGGTGACTTCCTTGAATGCGGCGCGCACGGCGATGGGCGGGGTGGCCTCGGCCTGCGTGACGTCGGTGACGTCGATGCCGGCGCGCATGCGGTCCAGAACGTCCTGGACCGTGCCCTGCACGCGCGCGGTGCTGAAGCCGGAGAGGAGCAGGTCGTCGGCGCCGGTCTCGGCGGCCAAGTGCACGACGGCGCGCTGCGCGGCGGTGCGGACCAGGCTTTCGCCGGCGTGCATCATCTGCGCGGCGTCGGGCGACGCGCCCACGCATTGCACGAACAGGGCGGCGTCAGAGGCGCGGACCCTCCAGGTGAGCGTCCACTTCGCGTGCACGATGTTTCGGTCGCCGGTCAGAAGGGAGCCGTCCACTTCGGGCGCCAAGCCCTTGCCGGTGTAGCGCAGCTCGTCGATCTTCTTCGCCGCATCGGCTTCGGGCACGGCAAACCAGAACTCGTCGTTCAGCGCGACCTGCCGCGCGGAGGTCGGCACGAACAGGACCTCGTCGATGGGCCGAGGCATCGCGAAGTACGGCCCGCCCGGCGCCAGGACTTCGCTGCCGGGTTCGCCGGCGATGCGCCCGAAGCGCAGGCGGATGGCGACGCTGCCTTCCTTCACGTTGAAGGCGCCGCTGAGCGCGAAGAGCACCAGGACGGCGATCATGGCCAGCTTCAGGATCGTGAAGCTGGCCTGCAGCGCGGAAGCGAGCGAACGGCCCGCCGGGTCGAACTCCGGCTCCGCGGGCGGACGCGCATGCGCGTGGCCGTGATCGTGCGCATGATCATGGCCATGGTCGTGGCCGTGATCGTGGCCGTGCGCGTGATCGTGGTCGTGCGCGTTCATGCCGTTCGCCCTACTTCGCCTCGCCCGAGGCCTTCTTGGGGTCGAGCAGGTTCATGGGAATGGTGCCGGTGTCCAGCAGCAGCGTGGTGTTGGACTTCAGCGTCTTCTTCAGCGCGTCGATCTGGCGCAGGAAGACGGCGAGGTCCTCGTGGTTCTTGTAGACCTCGTAGTACTGCACGGCGGCGGCGTCGCCTTCGGCGCGGATGGCGTCGGCCTTCAGCTGCGCGAAGGCGAGAATGCGGTCGGCGCTGGTCTGGGCGTCGCTGGTGATGCGGTTGGCCTCGGCTTTGCCCTCGCTGCGCGCGGATTCGGCCAGGCGCTTGCGGTTGGCGATCTGGCGCTCGAAGACCTTCTTCGTCACCTGCTCGGGCAGGACGAGGCGCTTGAAGCCCACCGAGCGGAGCTCGATGCCGTAGCCGTTCTTCTCGACGCTGTCGCGCAGGCGCTGCTCCAGGCGCTTCTCGGCGTCACCGAGCTTCAGCTTCGCTGGTTCGACGTTGGTGAGGTCGTCGAAAGCGTAGTCGCCCAGCACGGCCTTGGCTTCGCGCAGGCGCGACTGCAACTGCTTCTCGGCTTCCTTCTCGCTGCCGAGCTTCTGGAAGAACGCGAGCGGATCGGCGATGCGCCACGAGACGAAAGTGTGCACGACCAGATTCTGGTTGTCCTTGGTGTAGACCTCTTCGAGCAGCGACTCGGTGAGCTGCAGGCGCGTGTCGAAGCGGCGGCATTCCTGCACCGGCCACGGCCACTTGAAGTGCAGACCCGCGCCCTGGCCGTCGGTGTTCAGCACGCTGCCTTCCTTTGCGCGGCCGAAGGTCGTCACCACCGCCACCTCGTTGAAGCGCACCTGGAAGGTGAACATGTACACCAGCAGCAGGAGCACCAGCACGCCGGCGACGATTACAATTCCCCTGTGCTTCATCGCGTTACTCCTTCTTGGTCAAGTCTACGGCCGGGAAATCGGTCTCGATGTCCTTCAGGTCCAGGCGCACGGTCAGATCCTTCCGGGCGCCCAGCAGGATGTATTTTCGAGCGGTTTCGATGCCCGCCGCGAAGGCGTCGAGGTAGCCGCGCATGCGGAAAAGCCCGGGCGCGGCATCGTGCGCCTTTAGCAGCGAATCGAAGCGCAGCGCCTTGCCGCGCTCCTCGTTCTCGCGCTTCCAGCGTGTGGCGCGCGCTTCGGCGATCATGCGGCTGGCGGCACCGCCAGCCTTCTGCAGCAGGGCCTCGATCTTCAGCTCCTGCGCGGCCAGCTCGGCGGCCGGGGCGCCGGACGACTCCAGCGCGGCGCGGCGGTCGATCTCCGCCACGATGCGCGCGGCGAGTTCGGTGGAGCCGGCGACTTCCGCGACGCGGGCGATGGCCTTCGTGCGCGCGGTCTCGATGGAGGCCTCGCGTTCCTGGTACGCCGTCACGGTGTCGTGGAAGGCGTCGGCCACCTGCTGCGGCGGGTGGACGCCCGATGCGCCGACGAAGACGATCTCGACGCCCAGCTTCTCTCTCGCGCTGTCCTGCTCGAGAAGGGTCTTCAGCTGTGCGCCGGCGGCGGCCCGTTCGGCGCCCAACCACGCGTTGATGTCGCGGGCGAGGAACATCCGCGCGACGTGCTGTTCGGCGAGCACGGAAAGGCGGTGCTCGACGTCGCCGTTGTTCAGCAGGTACGCGCGCAGGTCGCCGATGCGGTACTGCACGAAGATGTCGGCGGCGACCAGGCTGACCGCGGGCGCACCCGAACCGCGCGCGCCTTCTTCGCCGGCGCCATCGCCGCTCGACGCCACGATCAGCAGGTCCTCGGCGTCGGAGTGGGTGTTCGTCCAGAGAATGGCGGTCTCTTTCATCAGCTCGTGGTGCGAGCCGACGTGCAGCTCGTGGATGCGCGCGACGTCGTAGAGCTCCGCCTGCTCGAAGGGCCACGGCCACTTCAGGTGAAGGCCGGGGCCGAGCGGCTCGGCGTCGGACAGCCGCCCGCTCCGTGTCAGCGCCGCCTGCTGGTGGGGCTCGACGAGCACCAGGCACGAGAGCGCCAAGAGCGACGCGACGCCCAGTCCCAGCAGCGGGACGAAGGCCCGGCTGAGCAGCGCCCAGAACCAGCCGCGCGTGATCTCGAAGCCGAACTGGTAGTTCACCGCGTCGCGGAAGGCCTTGCCGAGGTGCTCGGGGCGGCCCAGCAGGGCCAGCAGCCGCGAGTCGAAGGCCGGGCGCGGTTCTTCGCCGACGCGGCGCGGGCGGTAGAGATCCAGCAGCTGCCAGACGAGGATCTCGAGGCCGACCAGCCCCATCGCCAGCGGCACCAGCACCGCGCCGTACTGCAGCACGCCGGGCGATTCGAAGTGCGCCGACGCGTAGCCGGCGGCCAGCAGCACCGTGCCGGCGACGGCGCACATCAGGTGCCCTGCGCCGCCGCGCAGCAGCTGCCACTCGGGCTGCTCGGCCATACCCAGGATGTACCGTCCAACCAGGAAGGCGACGAAGGCGAGTCCGCCGGCGAGCGCCATGGCCGCGCCGGCCTGGTCCATGCGCGGCAGGTCGCCGGCGCTCGCGGCGAAGTAGTCGAGGTTCGCGCGGAAGAGCCACGCGCCCATCGCGAGCAGGTACGCACCGGTGAGCAGGCTCGCGCCGGGGAGGCCCCAGCGGTAGAGCGCCTTCACGCGGCGGCGCGCGGCGGAGAGGTCTTCCTGCGTGCGTTCGAAGATCGAGCGGTCCGCGGCGGCCGCGGAGGACGTGCCGAGCTTTTCGACGTCCATCAGTTCGAGGCGTTCGATGCGGCGCTGCTGGTAGAGGAGCAGCAGGACCAGCCAGGGCGCAAGTCCCGCGCAGGCGGCCCACGCCGTGGCGTAAGCGGCGGGCGTGCCGGTCCACAGGGCCAACCCGCTCAGCGCGGCGGCGACGAGCGCCTGGACGCCCAGGCCGGCGGCGGCGCACGTCGCGGCGCGGCGGAAGGCTTGCGGGTCGCCGTTCATGCGCGCCCCCCGGAGCGGGTTTTCCGCGAACTGACAAGCGCGCGGAACGTAGTATCCTCGACCGAACCTTCACTCGAACGGACACGAGAACGATGCTGTCGGCCCTCTGGAGCGTAGCGCGCAACACCTTCACGGAATCGATCCGCCAGCCGGTCTATGCCGTGCTGCTGTTGGGGACGCTGGCGCTGATGGCGCTGAACCCGGCGATCACGGGCTACGGGTTTTCCGAAGAGAACAAGCTGCTGATGGACCTGGGCCTGGGGACGCTGTTCCTGGGCGGCCTGCTGCTGGCGGCGTTCACCGCGACGGGGGTCTTCAGCCGCGAGATCGAGAGCCAGACGGTGCTGACGGTGGTCAGCAAGCCGGTCGGGCGCCCGACGTTCGTGCTGGGCAAGTTCATGGGCGTGGCCGGCGCGCTGTTGGTGGCGTACTGGGTCTGGGCGATCGCCTTCCTGCTCGCGGTGCGGCACACGTCCGTCGCCTTCGCCGCCGACCCGTACGACTGGCCGGTGCTGGTGCTGGGCTTCGGCGCGCTCTTTCTGGCGCTGGCGCTCGCCGTGGCGGGCAACTTCTTCTACGGCTGGGTCTTCAATTCGGCGCTGGCCGCCCTGCTGCCGCCGCTGCTGGCCGCCGCGTACCTGGGCGTGCTCTGCTTCGGCAAGAACTGGGAGACGCAGGCCTTCGGCAAGGACGTGGATGGCCAGGTGCTGACGGCGCTGCTGCTGATCTTCGAGGCGCTGCTGGTGATCAGCGCGATCGCGCTGGCCGCCTCGGTTCGGCTGGGCCAGGCGATGACGCTGCTGATCTGCGCGGCGTCCTTCCTGCTGGGCCTGAGTAGCAACTATCTTTTCGGACAGGTGGCACAGACGAGTTTCTTCTGGCAGGTCGTCTACGCGGCGGTCCCGAACCTCGAGAGCCTGTACCTGGCCGACGCGCTGACGCAGGGGCATCCCGTCGACGCGAACTACGTGGCGTGGGTGGGCGCTTACGGCGCGCTGTACGTCGCCGGCGTGCTGTGCCTGGCCGCGGCGCTGTTCCAGACGCGCGAGGTCGGCTGATCCTTCCCCTGTATTACGCAAAGCGTATCTCATCGTCTCAAGCCCGCGCCGCTGCCGTTGCCGCCGCCGGCGCCTGCAGGCCGGCGGGCGCCGCGTGTTCCAGGTCCTCGCCTTCGCGCACCAGCCGCGCGCTGTTGAAGAGCACCACCACCGATCCGGCGGCATGCAGTACGGCGGCCATGATCGGCGTCACCGTGCCGGTGGCGCCGCCGATCAGAAAAACGACGATGAAGGCCACGCCGAAGACCAGGTTCTGCATCACCACCGAGCGCGTGCGGCGGCTGAGGCGCACCAGGAAGGGGATGCGGTTGAGGTTGTTGTTCATCAGCGCGATGGAGGCGCTGTGGATCGCCACGTCGCTTCCGGCGGCGCCCATGGCGATGGAGATGTTGCCCGCGGCGAGCGCCGGGGCGTCGTTGACGCCGTCGCCGACGACCGCGACGGTGTGGCCGGCGCTCTTGAGTTCGTCGACGCGCTCGAGCTTCTGCGCGGGCAGGGCTTCGGCCATGACGCCCGTGCAGTGCATCTCCGCGGCGACCCGCTGCGCGACGCTCTTGCGGTCCCCCGTGATCATCAGCAGCTGCTTGAGCCCCAATTCGCGCAGGTCGTCGATGGCCTTCGCGGCGTCGGGGCGGGTCTTGTCCTCCAGGCCGATCCAGCCCAGGGCCTTGCCCGCGCGCGTGACGTAGAGCACGCTCAGGCCATCGGCGTGATGGGCGTCCTGTTTTTCCAGTGCATCGACGTCGGCGCCGCGCTCGCGCAGCCAGTTGGCGCGCCCGACCAGGATCTCGTCGCCGGCGAGAACCGCGCGCACGCCTTTTCCGCCGACTTCCTCGAATTCCGCCGGCGCGTCCCATTCCAGCTTCGCGCGCTTGGCCACCTCGACGACGGCCTTGGCGACGGGATGACGCGAGTTCTGCTCGGCGGCGGCCGCCGCACGCAGCAACTCCGCGCCGTCGACGCCGGGCGCGGGGGTCAGGCGCGAGACCGAGAGGTTGCCGGTGGTGAGAGTGCCGGTCTTGTCGAAGACGACGGCGGTGAGGTTGCGGGCGGTCTCGAGGTCCGTGACCTTCTTGACCAGCACGCCCAGCCGCGCGGCGGCGCTGAGCGCCGCGACCATGGCCGTGGGCATCGCCAGCACCAGGGCGCAGGGGCAGGCGATCACCAACATCGAGATCGCGTAGTCCATGTTCTTGGTGAAGAAGAGCACGATGCCGGCCAGCATCAGGATGGTGGGCGTGTACCAGCGCGCGTAGCGGTCGATCAGGCGCGTGATCGGCGTGCGGGTGCGCTCGGCCTGCAGGATCAGCTCCTGCACCTTGCCCAGCGTGGTGTCGGCGCCGGACTTGGTGATCTCGATCTCCAAGGCGCCGGTGAGGTTGATGGTGCCGCCGTAGACCTCGTCGCCGGGGCTCTTGTCGGCGGGCAGCGACTCGCCGGTGATGTTCGCCTGGTTGACGGTGCTCGCGCCGGTGAGCACTTTCCCGTCGCCGGGGATGTTGTCGCCGGGGCGCACGCGCACGCGGTCGCCAGGCTTGAGGTCCTTGGCCTCGACGTCCTCTTCCTGGCCACCGGCGGCCAGGCGGCAGGCGCGCGTGGGCGTGATGCGGATCAAGGACTCGATGCTGGCCCGCGCGCCCTGCGCGGTGCGGCTTTCGATCAGCGTGGACAGGAGCATGAAGAACGCGACGGCGCCCGCGGTCTGGTACTCGCCCGTCGCGAACGCCGCGAGCACCGCCAGCGCGACGAGTTCGTCCATGTGGCTGTGGCCGTGCCAGAGGTCCTTCGCGGCAGAGACCACCAGCGGCACCCCCAGCAGCAGCGCGCCGAAGAAGGCCAGCGCGTCGGCGTAAAAATTGCGCGGATGCTCGAGGCCGCCGCCGGCCAGCGTGCCCATGCTATCGGGGGCCGTGGTCGCGCTGGCAGGGAAGAGGAAGGCGGCGGCGAAACTGGCCAGGATCAGCACCCCGCCCACCAATGTGGCGACGATCTGCCGGCTGGTGTGGCCGGCCTGTTCGTCCCAAAGGTCGTGATGGTGGTGGTGGCTGGACATCGTTTTTCCTGTCGGAACCGCACTCGGATGCGCCGAACTTGGACGGGGCGCAGGCTTTTCCAGGCTCCTTCTAGTACGAGCCAAGGGGCCAGGCAGTTCGTTCCAAAGCGGGCTTGGCCGGCTGCGTAACCCGTTTCAGAGCAAGATGTTCAATCGACGGCGCCAACGAGTTTACCAGAACAGGGCGCTTTTGGGGTGGCCAAATCGGAGCTGTCATTGGCCGCTCGCGCATTGCGGAAATTACTCCGCGGGTTCCGAGCCCGGCGGGCGGCCCTCCGCGGGCGGCTGGGGCGGCGCCGCAAGCGCCGCGCGGGCGGCCGCCAGCATCGCCGCCGCGCCGCCGGCCTGCTTGAGCTGCAGGTAGCGGTCCTCCTCGTCGATCTGCTCCTGGCGGCGTTCGGCCTCCTGGATGTCGAGCAGGAAGCGCAGGCGCAGCGCGGCCAGCATGCACAGCAGGCCCGCGACGACCGCCGTCGCCAGAGGCTGAAGCCAGGTAGCGTCCACCTTCAGCGCGCGGTGGGTTTCGGAGCGTTGCAGGTCCCCATCCGCGTACCCGATCATGTAGGCGACGGGGTTGAGGAAGTAGAGGTAATCGGGACGCTCCAGCACCAGCAGAATCACCACCGGCACGATCAGCCACGCGACCAGGAGCCCGGCGCCTGCCTTGAGGCCGCCCTTGTCGGTGAGCGCCTGCAGGTACAGCAGCAGGGCCGTCAGCCCCAGGGCAAAGGCCGCGACCAGTGCGATCGCGGCGATGCTGCGGTCGGCGGGGAGCTCGGAGAGGACCGTCAGGCCCAGCGCGACCAGCACGTAGCCGATGACCAGCAGGATCATGGCGCGCACCGGCGGGCTGTCCTGCAGGCGGTTGCGCAACTCCAGGAAGACCGCCCAATGCTGGTTGCGCGTGGCGCGGTGCAGGCGTCCGCGCAGCAGGTCCGCCGACGGCGTCAGGGCAAAGGCCAGGGCGCACAGGATTACTGCGCTGGCGCCGTGGAAGACCGCCAGCGGGAGGCTCATGTTCATGCCTGCGACCGGGGCAAGCAGCAAGCGGTCCCAGAGGCTGCCCACCAGGAGGAACTCCAGCACGCCGAACGCGATCGCCCCGTGCCCGATGGAAAGGAAGGAGAGTTCCGGGTCGGTCAGGCGCCGCGCCACGATGGCATACAGGATTGTGATCCAGACTGCGTTCATCACCAGGAACCCGGCGAAAAGGGGCATGCCCATGCTGAAGAACTTCACCGTAGCCAGCCCGGCCGGAGGAGGCGGTACGAAGCCCGGAGGCATGGGCCCGAAGGGCATCGGCCCCTGCGTGGCGGGCGACAGGAAGGTCACCCATTCGTAGAGCAAGACGATGGGATTCCATGCGCTGGCCAGGGTGATCGCGCCCCCCGCGGCGCCGGAGACCATGCCGGAGAAGAAGAAGAACGATAGTCCAAGCAGGAAGGCCAGTCCGTTGGCCTGCGGGAGCTTGGTGGCGATGGCCGAGGCCGTCAAGCCCACGGCATTCACAAAGCACCCAAAGACGAAGACCACTGCTACGGCTTCCAGGAACATCCAGAACGGGATCTGCTGCGCCAGCGCCGGCAGGAGCAGGAAGGGCACGCCCACCAGCGCGATCAGCCACGCCTCCGCGGCGCAGCCCAGCAGCTTGCCCAGCGCCAGCCGCCACGGTCCCATCGTGACCAGGCGCTGGAAGTCGTAGGTGGCGCGTTCGCGTTCGAGTGCGATGTTCTGCGCGGCCTGGGTCACGCCATAGAACGTGACGACTGCCAGCTGGATGCCTACGGAGATCTGAAAAAAGGTCTGCAGCAGCGGGAACGCCGGGGTGCCAGGGAACTGCTTGATCATGTACATCAGGCCCAGCAGCCCGCCGTAGATGAAGACGCCGATGGCGACGTGCACGGCGACGGTGCGCGAACGCAGTTTGCTGCGCAGCAGGCGTTTGAACTCGGGGTTGGCGAAAGCAAGCATCGTTACGCGTTCCGCTCCAAGCTGCTCAATTCGTCGCGCCTGTCGAAAGCCGCAGGAAGAGGTCTTCCAGGTTCTCGGGCTTCGGATAGAAGGCCACCACCGGCACGCCGGCCTCGACGAGCTTCTTGTGCACTGCGGGCAGGTCCTCGCGCTTGCCGGTGAAGCCCATCTCGATGTGCTCCTTCACCACCGCCACGTCCACGACCTGCGGCACGTCGGCCAGGGCCTCGACGGCCTTCGCCTTCGGTTCGAGCACCTCCAGCACCAGGCGCATCTGCGTGCGCGTCTGTTCGAGGATCTCCTTGATCGAACCCTGCGCGATCAGGCGGCCCAGTTCCATCACGCCGACGGTGTCGCAGAAGTCGCTGAGTTCGGTGAGGATGTGCGAGCTGACCAGGATCGTCGTGCCGCGGTCGCGCAGCGTCTTGAGCAGATCGCGCAGGGCGATGCGCGCGATGGGGTCCAGGCCGCTGGCGGGCTCGTCCAGCAGCAGCACGCGGGGTTCGTAGACGATCGCCCGCGCGATGCCCAGGCGCTGGCGCATGCCGCGGCTGAGCCGCCCGACGTACTCGTCGCGCTTGTGGTACAACTGGACCAGATGCAGGATCGTATCTATTTTTTCCGTGGTGGGTTCGACGTTGTGCGCCCCGCAGAAGTACTCGAGGTACTCCCACACCAGCAGGTCGTCGTAGAGCCCGAACGTATCGGACAGGAACCCGATGCGCCGCCGCACGCCGGCCGGGTCGTCGGCGGGGTCCAGGCCGTCGACGAGGATGCGGCCGTCGGTGGGGCGCAGCAGCGTGCCCAGCATGCGCAGTGTGGTCGTCTTGCCCGCGCCGTTGGGCCCGATGAAGCCGTAGATCGTCTTCTCCGGCACGTGCAGGTCCACGTTGCGCACGGCGGTCAGTTTGCCGTACTTGCGTGTCAGGCCGAAGGTCTCGATCATGCGCCGTTTCGTCCGGAAGCCGTGGATCGTGAGGATGTGCGACCCATGTTAGGCCTTGTGCGGAGTGCTTCCAACTCGATTACGAGTGTGTGCGGATCTCTTTCGGACAGGACGGACAGCTCAGGCGGCGCGTTTGAAATAAAGGGCCTTCACGGTCAGCGCGACGGTGGCCAAGAAGCCCAGGATCACCGCGCCTGAGCCCGGGACCGCGACCCACTCGAGGCTCTCCTTGGCCGCCCCGGTGCTGCCCAGGCCGGGCGCCTTGAAGCCCGCCAGCATCCAGTACGCGCCGTAGGCCAGCGCGCCGAAGCCCATCGCCAGCGCGGCCAGGCGGGCCGGCCAGCCCGGCGGCTCCAACAGCGCCAGCAACAGGATCAGCGAGAGCGCGCAGGCCCCCAGGACGCCGGCGTGCAGGTGCGCGCGTTGCATATAGACCCACGACTTGTCGACGACGGCCTTGGCCTTCGCGGCGTCGCCTTCGTAGGCGGTGGCCAGCACCGCGTCGGCGTCGGCCTTGAGCTTGCCCTTGATGGCGTCTTCGTTGGCGCCGAAGACGGCGCCCAGGCCGAAGCCCAAGGCAAAGCCCAGGAAAGCGAGAAGGATGCCGGGTGCCAGGGGTTTCAGACGCGTGGCGGCGAAGTCGTCGGCGATCGGCACGGGCTACCCCTGGATGAGGGTATGGGTGCGGCGGCTACTTCTTCTTGGCCTCGGCGATTTCCTTGCGGATCTGCGCAACCTGCGACTGCTTGGGGGCCTTGGTGTACTTGCCCGCCTTGATGCATTTCGTGCAGAGCCAGACGCGGTGCACGTGGCCGTTGGCCTCCATGACCTTCAGGCGCTGCAGGTTGGGCTTGAACCAGCGCTTGGTCTTGCCGGTGATCTTGCGGCCGACGCCGCCCTTGGCCTTGGCCAAGCCGCGGCGGACGTAGGTCCGGCCGGTCTGGGGCTTCTTCTCGCAGAACTGACAGTGCGCGGCCATCTTTCCGACTCCTTACTGAAGCTTGTTTCGGGCTGCGTGAACCTTCCAACGTGAGCGAAGTAAACTACTTGCACCACGCGCCGGGGACAAGTGGAAACGCAGCGCTGCTGGGCGGGGGGCTCCAGGCCGGACCCTTGGTGCGGGGGAACGCCCTAGGCATTGAAATCACAAATGCTTTTTGCAAAAGAATTTACACAAACCGTGAGACGCGGCCGCCAGGCGGTGGTTGAATGGGATAGAGGCGGTCGGCGGAGATTGGCCGCTCAATTGGGAGCTTCCTAGGGACCGGGAGCGCGCATTGGACGCAGCCGCATATCCAGCCGGCGAGGCCTTTCCGGCTCAGCCCGAAGTGCCGCCGGCGCTCGCGAAGCCGGCCGAGCCGCCGCCGCTCGAACCCGGCGCCAAGTGGAAGGCGCTGCCGTACAAGCTGCGGAAGACGATCGAGAACGCGGCAAGCGTCGCCGTCCTGGCCATCTACTTCCCGCCGCTCATTGCCTGGGGTTGCTGGGCGAACGCCAGGTTCGTTGCTTGGCGAAGGCCGCTGGCGGAGGAGAAACTCCTCGTCTCCGATGCGATCACCATTGGAGTTGTGCTGGCCTTGGCCTTCCTGATCTTTGCCGGCTACCGGTATCTGCGCCGTGTTTCGCCGAATAAGGCGCTGCTCTGGGACGGCATCCGCGGCTACTACCACAAGTGGCGCACGCACCGGAACAATGCGCGCGCGGCTGTGGTGGAGATGGTCGCCGATCCGGCACTGCGGCCGGAGAAGGACGTGCGCACGGTCGCCAGCATCGGCCGCGACGCGCTGGTCTTCGGCATCCTTGCTGCGCTGTTCGCCATCGCCGCCGCAAGCCTGCTCGCGTGCCACCTCCTGGGCTTCTTCGACAAGGCGGAAGACGTCAGCGAACCGCTGCTGCCCGGCGAAGTCTTTCTGCTGGTCACGACGCTGGCATCCGTGGTGCTGGGCCTGCTGGCGGCGGCCAAGGCCGGCGGCTTCGTCTCGGCATGGCGGCGCTTCGTGTTCGCCTCGGCCAAGCGCGGCGTTTTGGGCTGGTGGCGCGAGTTCAGTACAAGCGACGACTGGAAGCGCTTCGCGAGTATTCGCCCGGCGGTCACGATCAGGCGCAGCGTGCTTTTTGCGCTGCTGCTTGCTGCCCTGGTCTGGGGCACGCACGCTTGCACCGTTCAGGTAGTTTCGGTAGGCCTGGCCCGTGGGCACTCGAGGTCAAACAAGTATGTGTTCACCATTTGCCGATTGGAGCCATTCTCCTATTTCACGGTGTTCGAATGTAGCCCTGATCGCGAAGAATACCGGATCTGGGCTCATGACGAATTCCCGAATTCCCGAAAGCGGTCATTCTGGGGAGAGAACAATTGGTACTTGGCAAATGAGATTGAAAAAGCAAACAGGGAGGGCTTCCGGCGGGCGCAACTGATCGGGTGGACCGGGGCGCGCATGGAATCGGAAATTACCAGGGCCGTAAAGGATCTCGGCATGGTGCAGCGCCTTGGACCCGTGACGGCGGACGAGTTCGAGGTAATTCTTGAAACCTTGGACGAGAAGGGGTTTTCGTATACTCGCAAAGACCAAGATTTCACGGTTCAATTTAATGGAAGGCAATCTGGGATTGCGATCGAAAAGAATAGCGTTTGGGGATGCCCAAATGAAATTCGAGTCTGTCAAGACGACAGACGGCTGATTGTCTTGGATTCGAACAAATTCAGGGAAGAGTACGAAGTTTTTGACTTCTCCAGTAATCATTGGGTAGTAGGTTCCATTCGCAATACACCGCTGTTATCGGACGAACCGGAAACGGGCCCCATGATGCATTTGACCTTTTGGCTTGCCGTCTTCGCTCTTACCTGGTCGATCCTCTTCGCTCCGCTCTTCTTCCTGCGCTTCACCTACGACCCTGACAAGGAGCGCGCGCAGCAGGCCGCCGCCCCTTCGCCCGCTCCCGCTGCGCCGCCTTCCACTTGATTCGCACCCCCCGAATGAGATACATACCTGTGTGAGTCAACTTTTCTGGAGGCCGCCTTTGAGCGACCCGCAGCAGACGTCCAATTCGATGGCAGCCAAGGGCTTGCGTGGCGACGAACTGCGCAGCTATCTGGAGCGCCACGTCCTGCCGCACGTCACCACGCCTGCGCAGTACACCGGCGGGGAACTCAACCAGACCGTCAAGCCGCATGAAGGAAAGCGCGTCAAGGTCGCGCTGGCCTTCCCCGACACCTACGCGATGGGCATGTCCAGCACCGGCTTCCGCATCCTCTACCACGTCTGGAATCTGCGCGAGGACTACGTCTGCGAGCGCGTCTTCGCGCCTTGGCCGGACATGGAGGCGCAGCTTCGCGCGCACGGCGCGCCGCTGTACACGCTCGAGACCTTCACGCCCGTCGTCGAGTACGACGTACTGGCCTTCAGCGTCGCCTACGAGATGGGCTTCACGAACATGCTCACGATGCTGGACCTCGCCGGCATCCCGCTGAAGGCGACGGAGCGCACCTGGAAGCATCCGCTGGTGCTGATGGGCGGGCACACGGCCTTCGCGCCCGAACCCATCGCCGACTATGTCGACGCCTTCTGCATTGGCGAAGGCGAAGAACTGGCGCTCGACGTCACCGAGAAGTGGAGCGAACTCAAGCGCGCCGGCCTATCGCGCGACGAGGCCCTGCTGCGGCTGTGCCGCGAAGTCCCCGGCGTGTACGTGCCGCGCTTCTACGGCTTCCAGTACTTCCCCGCGCCGGACAACACCATCGCCGACGTGGTGCCGCTGCGCGCGAACCTGCCGTTCCCGGTCAAGCGCCGCGTCGTGCACGACCTGGAGAACGCGCCGTTCCCGACGAAGCAGATCGTTCCCTTCGTCGACACGGTCTTCGACCGCTACAACATCGAGATCATGCGCGGCTGCGTCAACGGCTGCCGCTTCTGCCAGGCGGGCATGATCACGCGCACGCAGCGCCAGCGCAGCATCGAGAAGGTCGTCGCGATCGCCAAGGCCGGCTACGAACAGACCGGCTATGACGAGATCGGGCTGCTCTCGCTTTCGAGCAGCGACTACTACGGCATCGCGGACCTCGCGCGGCAGCTCAACGACCACTTCGAGCCCCTGGGCGTCTCCGTCGGCCTGCCCAGCCTGCGCATGAACGACGTGCTCGCCACGCTGCCGAAGGAGATGAGCCGCACGCGCAAGAGCGGCCTGACTATCGCGCCTGAGGCTGCCACCGAACGCCTGCGCAACATCATCAACAAGCCGGTCAAGGACGAGCACCTCATCAACGCCGTGCGCGAGGCCTTCAAGTACGGCTTCACCCACGTGAAGCTCTACTTCATGTGCGGGCTGCCCGGCGAGACCGACGAAGATCTGCGCGCGATCGGCGAGTTCAGCGACCGCATCTCCCGGCTGCGGCAGGAACTGGGCAAGCCGCCCGCGAAGGTCAGCGCCAGCGTCAGCAGCTTCGTGCCGAAGGCCGGCACGCCTTTCCAGTGGGCGCCGATGCTGACGCGCGAGGAATGGCGCCGCCGCCAGCGCATCGTGATGGACAGCTCGAAGGTGAAGGCCGTGCGCGTGAAGGTCCACGACCCCGACACCAGCTACCTCGAGGGGCTCTTCAGCCGCGGCGACCGCCGCCTGGGCGCGGCCATCGAGACCGCCTGGCGCAACGGCGCGCGCTTCGACGGCTGGGACGACCAGCTCAAGATGGACGTCTGGAACGCCGCCTTCGCCGCGCACGGCATCGACGCCGATTGGGTCGCGCTGCGCGAGCGCCCCACGACCGAGATCATGCCCTGGGTCGTCGTCAGCGACACCGTCAGCGAGCAGTTCCTCAAGCGCGAACTGCGCCGCGCCTCCGAGGAACGCATCACGCCGACGTGCACCGACACCAACCCCGAGGTCGAGACGCCCTGCTTCATCTGCGACGCGTGCGAGAAGAGTCCGCTCTTCGCGCAGAAGGAAGCGATGCTGGCCGCGCCCGTGGCCGGCAAGCCCCGCGAGGAACGCTACGCGCGCAACTGGCAACTCCCTGAAGGTGCAAGGGCCGCCAAGCTGGCCGGACTGGCCGGCGACTAGAGGCCGTAGCTCGGTAGAAGGACCAATCCGGCAATCGAAACGGTGGCTATTTGCCCAGTTCGAGGCGGATGGCGAGGGCCTCGGGCAGGCCGGCGTCGATGATCTTCTTGCCGGCGGTCTTGACGTCGTAGGGGATGCGGTGCAGGTAGACGGTCTGCTTGTCGCTGTCGTAAACGGCGAAGCTGCTGCGCGGGTCCTCGTCGCGCGGCTGGCCGACGGAGCCGACATTGACGAGCGTCTTGCCTTCGGGGTTGATGCGTACTTCCTGGTCCATCGTGTAGGTCATCGGCACGGTGTCGAAGAACGCCAGCGGGATGTGCGTGTGCCCGTAGAACAGCAGCGGCTTATCGAGGCACTCGAACGACAACTCCGCGTCGAAGATCGTGGTGATGTAGTTGAAGACTTCGGGGCTGTGCGCGCTGCCGTGCGCGAGCGTGAAGTCCTCGAAGTGGCAGATGAACGGGAGGTTCGCGAGCCACTCGCGCTCTTCCTCGCTCAGCTTGTTGCGCGTCCAGTTGGCGACCTGCCGCGCGAAGATGTTGAAGAATTCGGTGTCCAGCCGCCCGCACGCCGCGTGGTCGTGGTTGCCAGCCAGGCAGACGATGCAGCGGTCGCGGACCGTCTTGATGCACTCGCTGGGCTCGGCGCCGTACCCGACCACGTCGCCTGTGCACAGCATCACGTCCACGTTTTCCTTGTCGAGGAAGCCGAGTACCGTCTGCAGGGCGTCGTAGTTGCCGTGGATGTCGCCGAAGATGCCGTAGCGCAAGGGCCTGCTCCGTCCCTTTAAGCCGTGCGGGTCCCGCCCCGGGCCCGAATGAGACGACTATAGGCCCCGCCGCCGAACGGTCAATCGCTGAACAGCCGGAATGTATAGGGCGCCCCAGCCGGACGCCTTGCAGCCCGGTGTGTCCCTGGTAAACCCTGCCTGGAAGACTCCTCTATTAAGGAGGCGGGCCATGCCTTCCGGAATTCGGAAAGCCCTGCGTGCGTGGGCCCAGGGACCCATGCGTCGCATCTTCCCGCACGACGCGCCGCCCCCGGGCGCCCGCCGGGCGATCGGCCTGACGGCCGCGCGCGGGGAGTGCGAATGCTTCCAGGTTGGCGTGCGGGCCGAAGGTTTCGCCGCGAATTACCTCGTGGCGGAGCCCACCGCGCTGAAGGGCCCCCGGGGCGCGCGGCTACCATCGCGCTGCGTCGAGGTCTTCTATCCCGAATACGTGCCCGCGCGCTGGCAGGCGGCGAACCAGCGCCGCGGCGACGTCGAACGCACCGCGCCGGGCTTCTTTCCCGATCCGCTGCTGCCTTCGTGGACCTTCGACGTGGCCGGACCGGGAGCGCCGCCCGCGCGTTCGGTGTGGGTCCGGGTGACGATTCCGCGCAACGCGAGGCCGGGGATTTACCGCGGCGAGGTTGCCCTGTGCGCCGGCTGGCGCAACCTGAAGGCCGAGAACCAAGCGGCAATGCCGGCAGTTGAACGGTCCACGACGGTTCGCTTTACCGTGCGCGTGTGGCCCTTCGCGATCCCCGCGCGGCCGACCTTCCTTTCTACGTACTGGTTCTGGCCCGCGCAGGCCGCGCAGTGGCACGGTGTAAAGCTGTGGTCACCGGGCTTCTGGACACTGCTCGACCGTGTCGCCGCCGACATGCAGGCGCACCGGCAGAACGTGATCTTCACGCCGCTGATCGGCGCGCTGACCTTCGTCAGCGGCGCGGCGTCGATGAAGTTTTTCACCGAGCGCCCCGAGGACCAGATGATCGCCGTGCGGCGGCGCGGCAAGCGCTATGCGTTCGATTTCACGCGCTTCGACCGCTGGTGCCGCGCCTTCTTCCGGCACGGCTTCCGGCTGATCGAAGGCGAGCACCTCACCATCGGCGTGGCGCAGGGCCTGCCGTTCTGGGAAGGCGGGCGGGGCGGGAAGTTCGTGCGCCGTTCGTGGAAGGCGTCGGATCCTCGCTACGAAGATTTCCTCCAACAATTGATGCAAGCGCTGTGGAAGCACCTGGACAAGCGCGGCTGGCGCGGAAAGTACGTCCAGCACATCGCCGACGAACCCGGCGCGGATCAGGCGATGGCCTACGCACGCGTTGCGGGCATCGTCTCGCTCGCGGCGCCGGGTATCGAGAAACTCGACGCGATCGGCGACGCGGTCTACGGGAAGCTCGTCGAGCACCCCGTGCCGGTGGAGCACCACTACGAGAAGGTGCTGCGCGCGTCGGGCCTGCCGCGCGAGGCGGTGTGGGTCTACTACTGCTGCGCGCCGACCGGCCCGTGGCCCAACCGCTTCCTCGAGTACCCGCCGGTTCGCCTGCGCATCCTGCCGTGGCTCTTCTTCCGCAAGGGCATCCCCGCGGTGCTGCACTGGGGCTACAATTTCTGGGGCGGCTTCAAGAAGGAATCCATCAACCCGTGGGACGACACGACGGGAAACCGCTGGCCCGCCGGTGACCCGATGGTCGTCTATCCTCCGCGCAACGCATCGATGCGCGGGACCATCATCGGCTCGATCCGCTGGGAGCTGACGCGCGAGGCGATGGAAGACTACGAGTACCTCTGTATGTGCCGCGACCTGGCCGAACGAGGCAACGCCCCCGCGCAGCGGCTGCTGCACGAAGTCGAGCGCCGCGTCGTGCCCGATTGGACGACACACACGCGCGACGACAAGTACCTGATGAAGGTGCGCGAGCGAATGGGGCAGTTGCTGGCAAAGGCGTACAGGCGTTAAGGCGTAGGGAGGCTGGATGCGGCCTTGGGCGTCGGAAAGCGCAGGAAGCGCACTCTCAGCAAGTCCGAGTCGTACAACACGCAGCAACTGGGGGCGCCCTTCGTGCGCGGTTCGCCCACCGAACCCACGTTGACGATGGTCTTGCAGGCCGGATCCAGCGTGAGCGCCGGCGTCGAGTCGGGCCACTTGATCGTCACGGGCCGGGTGTCGAGGAATACGAAGGGAATGTGGGTGTGTCCGATGAAGACCAGGGGCAGCTCCATTTGGCTGAAGCAGGCGTCGACATCCTGCGGCGTGAGGACGTAGTTGAAGTTCTCAGGGTGGTCCATGCTGCCGTGTGTGACCGTGAAGCCCTCGCAGCGCGCGACGAGCGGCAGGTTCTTGGTCCACCTGAGCTGGTCGGGGGAGAGTCGGCTGGCGTAGGCCTTTTGGTACGCCCGGCGCACGCGGCTCATGGCGTCGGCCGGCGTCGCGTCGGTCGTGACGTGCTCATGGTTGCCGGCGACGACGGCGGTGCATCGCTTCTGCGCGAGTTTCACGCAACCGGACGAGTCGCCCAGGAAGCCGATCAGATCGCCTGTGCAGAGGAAGATCTCGGCGCCCTCGGTTTCGAGGAGCGCGATGGCCTGTTCCATGGCCGCAAGATGTCCGTGCACGTCGCCGAAGATGCCGTAGCGCATACCTGGACACTATCTTCTATTCTCTAAAATCTTTAGGCGAGTCGCTCATGCTGCCGGTGGTCTCGGAGCGGTCGTCGAGAAGTTGGCCGCGCGTGAGGGACTCGTCGCCGAAGCGTTCCTTCAGCTTGTCGATGGCCTCGGCCCCGCGGCGGCGGCGTTGCGCCTTTTCGTCGGGGAAGAGCGTCGCGGGGGTCTCACCGGGCGCGACCAGGCGGCTGGCCGACAGCCCCAGCAGGCGTACGCCATGGCCGTGAAGGTCGACCTTCGTGCGCAGAAGTTCCACGCCTGCGCGATGCAGGGGTTCGGCGGTGTCGACGGGCTCGTCGAACGACCACGCGCGCGTCAGCGTCGTGAAGTCGCCAAGGCGCACCTTTAGCGTCACGCCCAGGGTCTGCAGGCCGCTCGCGCGCAGGCGCCGCGCGACGTCCTCGGCGTGCGCGAGTAACTCCCGGCTCATCCCCTTCGGATCGTGCAGATCTTCGGCGAAGGTGTTCTCGCGTCCGATGGACTTGGCGCGTCCGCCGGTTTCGACCTCGCGCAGGTCGCGCCCGTGCGCGAGCGCATATAGGTGTTCTGCGGCGTGTTCGCCCAGCTTCCGCTCCAAGTACGCGGGATCGGCCTTCGCGATGGCGCCAATGGTGGTCAGGCCCAGCGACTCGAGCCGGTCGCAGGTCTTCGGCCCCGCGCCCCACAGCCGTTTGACCGGCAGCGGCGCGAGAAACGCGGCGGCCTCGGCCTCGCCGTAGGGCACCACGACCAGCGCGTCGGGCTTGCGCAAGTCGCTGGCGACCTTGGCGAGGTACATGTTCATGGCCAGACCGACGGAGGCGACAAGTTTCGTCTTGGCGAGGATCTCATCTTTTATGCGATGAACGATCTGCTCTGCATGTCCAAAGAGTCGCTGCGATCCGGTGAGGTCTAGGAAGGCCTCGTCGAGCGAGAGGGGTTCGATCCGGTCGGTGTAGCGTTCGAAGACCGCGTGGACTTCGCGGGACTTCTCGACGTAACGCGCCATGCGCGGCTTGCGCCAGACGGCGTGCGGGCACAGTTTCGCGGCGCGGGACGACGGCATCGCCGAATGCACGCCGAACTTGCGGGCTTCGTAGCTTGCGGTGCTGACGACGCCGCGTTTGCCCGGCGCGCCGCCGACGATGACGGGCTTGCCTTTCAATTCGGGAAAATCGAGGATCTCGACCGCGGCGTAGAACTGGTCGAGGTCCACGTGCGCGATGGCGCGCGGCCAATGCGGCGCGGGACCTTGGGCCGCGGCACTCATCCCGGAACTACTTCGGTTCGGGGTCCGCGCCGCGCCAGAGGTTGCGGCTGACCAGTTCGGTGCGTCCGCACGCCTTCAGGTACAGGAACAGCTGAACGCGGTAGCCGGCCAGGAACTTCATGTTGAACGAGAGCAGCGCCATGGCCAGCGGCCGGGTGAGGCCGTTGGGCAGCGTCACCTGCTTTTCGGCGAGGTCCTTCTCCGGAATGGCCTCGATCATCTTCACGAACTTCTCGCACTCGCGGTCGACCGTTCCGTTGAAGTCCTCGCGCGCGCTGGCCTTCGTCGCGTCCATCACCTGCTTGATGGTGCTGAAGTCGCCCTTGATCACGTGCTGGCCGATGGCCGCGAAGTTGCAGGGCATGTAGTCGAGCAGTTCGCGAAGGCTGCGCTGGCCGGCCGAGGGTCGGTAGTCGAGCTTGTCCTGGGGCACCTTCGTGTAGAGATGCTTGAGGATCTGCGCTTCCTCGCGCAGGGAGTCGATGAACATCTTGCGGCTGATCATGGCGTCACGTTCCTTTCGATGGCGGCCTGGTCAGGTCTTCCACTTGAAGACGCCGGGCTGGCGGTTGCACAGGGGCTTGAGCTTGGCGATGTCGTAGGCGTAGTCCTCGCGGCCTTTTATCCGCGCGGCCAGGTGTTCGCGCAGGGGCTTCAGCAGCGCGGCATTGCCCGAGAGGTCGTGGCATTCGCGCGGGTCGGCCTCGAGGTCGAAGAGCTGCTCCTCGTTGGTGCCGGAGTACCAGATGTACTTGTGCTTCCCGTGCACGACGAAGTGGTTCGCGTGGCCGCCGCTGTGCTCACCGTGCAACTCGTCGCGCACGCTGCTCTTTTCACCGCGAACGACGGGCATCAGGGACTTGCCGTCGACCTTCGCGTCGGCGGGGATCTCGACGCCGGCCATCTCGCAGCACGTCGGCAGCAGGTCCTCGAGGCAGACCAGCGCGTCGCTGGGCTTTCCGGCCAGCGGTACGTTGCGCCCGCCGATGAAGAACGGCACGTGCGCGCTGCCTTCGTACCCCAGCGATTTGCGAAAGAGGTGGTGGTCGCCCAGCATCTCGCCGTGGTCGGACGTGAAGAGGATGTACACGGGGTCCTTGCTGCGCGGGCCCATGTACACGAAGTAGCTGTCCAGCAGGCGCTGGATCTGGTCGTCGATGTGGTTGATCAGGCCGAAGTAGCCGGCCATAGCATCGCGCATCTCCTCCAGCCCGTATGGTCCGGTGGGGCTTTCGTGCGCGACGCCCGGTTTTACGGTCGCATTCTTGGGGCACCAATCGCCGAGTTCCGGATGCCACTGGTCGCGCAGGCGCTGGTAGCGTTCGAAGTAGAACGCCGGCGGGATCAGCGGCGGGTGCGGCGCCCAGTAGCTGAGGTGCAGGAAGAACGGGCACGACGGGTCGCGCGTCTGGGTCAGGAAGCGGATGGCCTCGGTCGTCAGCCAAGTCGAATGGTGCAGGTAGTCGTCCTCCGGCCACGCCCGCGCGATGCGTCCGTTGCCGTGAATGCCGTGCCATTGCGGATCGCGCCCGCCGGTCTGCAGGCGGTACCAGTCGGCGTAGTCGTTGTGGCGCGTCCACTCCGAGTCCGGCCGCGCGGCCGGCGAGAGGCTCATGATCATGTGGTCGAAGCCGAAGCGCCGGCGCATGGGCTGCTGGTGGAGCTTGCCGACCAATTGCGTCTGGTAGCCGGCGTCCGCGAGCAGCCCCGGCAGCGTATACTTGGGATCGAAGGGATCGGTCTCGCTGTAGCCGACCAGCCCGTGCGTGGCCGGCGCCTGCCCGGTCAGGATCGTGCGCCGCGCGGCGATGCAGCTGGGGCAGGTGGTGTACGCGCGCGTGAAGTTCGTGCCGCGCGCGGCCAGGTTGTCCATGATGGGCGTGCGCAGGAGCGGATTGCCGTTCAGGCTCATCGCGTCGAAGCGCTGCTGGTCGGTGGTAATCAAAAGGATGTTCGGACGGTCCATGCGGTGCTCCGGCTCCTGTTGCGGTGAGCGGATATTATGGACCGCGCGGGGCCGGTTTGCAGGGCAGATTGCGGCGGGCGCGGCGGCTCTGGCAATGCGGCGGGCGATGCGCTATGCCATCGCCATGAGCGCCGATCATCCCGTCTTCAATGCCCACGCTGTCCGGGTCGCGACCTACGCGGCCGGCAACCGCACCACGCGCGTCGCGCTGTGGGACGCGGACGGCAATGTGCTGCTCTCGCAGCAGCTCCCGACCGAGGGCCTGGCGAAGAAGCTGGCGCGCTCGCCGCAGGACGAGGCCGACGACAAGGGCTTGACGCGCGGCTACGACGTCGTCGCCGCCGGCGTGGTGCCCGAGATCTTGAGCGCGCTCGACGAGAAATACCGCGGGCTGAAGAAAATCCGCTTCAAGCGATTCCGCCGCGAGTTGCCCTGCGCGCTGGAGACCGTCCCGCAGCCGGCGGAGAAGGTCGGTGACGACCGCCTTGCCGCCGCACTGGGCGCGCTGGCCGTGCAATTCGACTGCCCGTGGGTCGTGATCGATGCCGGCACGGCGATGACCGTCAACAGCGTGCACCCGGCGAAAGACGGCGCCCCGGCGCGCTTCGAGGGCGGGCTGATCGTCCCCGGCGAGGCCCTGGCCTTGCGCGCGCTGCACGGCGGCACGAAGCAGCTGCCCGAACTGGAACCGCTGCCGCCCGAAGCGCAAGCGCCGGCCGTTGGACGCAGCACCGAGGAAGCCATGCGTGCCGGGGTTCGCCGCGCACAGGCTGCTGCGGCGGTCGCGGAGGCCCGCGCGCAACTTGAGGCCCTCGGTTCCGGCGCGCGCGTGGCGCTGACCGGCGGCGGCGCGCCGGCCCTGCTGCCCGAACTCACCTCGGCCTTCGGTGCCGTGCACCACGACCCGATGCTGGTCGAGCGCGGCCTCTTCGCCGCGTGGAAGGCCGCACAGCCGGCCGAACCGCCTGCGACCGCGTAGTCTGCGCCTTTGCATCCCGCCTCGCCGTACTAAACTTAGCGCATGCCCGTACCGCCGCCTTCGAAGGACCTGATCGTCGCGACGCTGACGCCGCCGGGCGAAGGCGCCATCGCCACGCTGTTGCTCGACGGCGACGGCGCATGGGAAGCGCTCGCGCGCGTCTTCCGCCGAAAGGGCGAGAAGCCTTTCGTAGCGAAAGGAGGCGGACAGCTCGCCTACGGCGTGCTCGCCGACGCGGCGGGAAAGATCGTCGACGAGGTCCTCGCTGCGCCCATCGACGCGAAGTCGAGTTCCACCTCGAACCCGCAGGCCGAGGTCTCCTGCCACGGAGGCATGGGCGCGACGCAGGCTGCGCTTGCCCTGCTGCTTGCTTCAGGCGCGCGCGCGGCGCTGCCGTGGGAATTGGAAGCTCGCGCGCACCGCGCTGCGCGGCTGGCGCTGCCGGCGCTGGAGGCGCGCTTCGCACTGGCGCGCGTGGCAACGGCGCGGCAGGCGGAGCTGGTTCTCGCGCATGGCGGGGCGTTGGCGCGTTGGGAACGCTGGGGCCTGGAAGCCGCGCTGGGCGCGCGCAAAGGTGAGGCCGCCTGGCGCGAACCGCTCGCCGAAGCCGTGAAGGCCGATCACGCGCAGGCCGAACCCGCGCAGCGCCTTTTGCGCACGCACCGCGTGGCGCTTGTGGGCCCGGTCAATGCCGGCAAGTCGACGCTCGCCAACAGCCTGCTGCGCGCCGAGCGCTCCATCGTCAGTCCCGAGCCCGGCACGACGCGGGACCGGCTCGAACGCCCAGCCGAACTGCGCGGCATGAGTCTGTTGCTTTCGGATAGTGCGGGCTTGCGCGCGCAGCCGGAGGACGGCGTCGAAGGCGAAGGCCAGCGCCGCGCGCTCGCCGCGGCGGCGTCGGCCGACCTGGCGCTGCTGGTCGTGGATGGCTCGCGCGCGCCGGAAGATTCTGAAGTCGAGGCCCTTGCCGCGCTGGCCAAGCGCCCGCACCTGCTTGTTTTGAACAAAGCCGACCGGGGCGTGCATGAGGAGGCCGCGGGACTTGCCTTCGCGCTTGGGGCGAAGGGCGGGGCAGGGCACGAGATCAGTGCGCTGGCCGGCACGGGGCTCGAGGCGCTCGAGGAGGCCATCGAAGCGAAGCTCCTGGGCGGCGAAGCGCGGGCGGGCGCGCCGTTCACCCGGCGGCAAGCCGGGCGCCTGGCGGCGCTTGCCGAAGGCCTGCAAGAAGGGCTCGACGGAAGCGACCTTGTCGGGCATATTCGAGCCTTGGTTGGCACCCGCCCAAATGAAGAGGAGCTGGCAGCCGTCTTTACCGAGGCCGCGGGGTAGGGCTGCAACCTGTCATCACCCAGGCATACGCCGGACCCGTCGCGATAGATGTGCCGGACCGCACGAAGCAGAAACCACGAGCCTCGCCATGAGCAAGAAACGACGCGCCTCGAATGCGAAGCAGGCCCCGGCATGCGGCCGCGGAGCGTTGCGCCGCCAGATCCACGACGCCAAGTGGATCCGCGACAAGCTGGAAGCGTTCGCGCAGGACATCGCTTCGCAGGACGTGCTGGACCACGCCATGATCGTCGGCGTGCGGCGGCGCGGCGCCGAACTGGCGCGGCGGGTGCGCGAGCGCGTGCAGCAGATCGCCAAGACGAAGGTGCCCTACGGCGCGCTGGACATCACCCTCTACCGCGACGACGTCGCGTTGCGCGGGCCCAGCCTGCGCGCGCCGAAGGACGGCACGGTGATCGAGGGCAGCCTGGACAACCGCGTCGTCTTCCTGATCGACGAGGTCATCTTCACGGGCCGCACGGTGCGCGCGTCGCTGGCACACCTGATGGACTACGGCAGGCCCGGCGCGGTGCGCATGTATGTGCTGATCGACCGCGGTGGGCGAGAGCTGCCCATCCAGCCGGACAAGGTAAGCGAGCGGCTGAAGGTCAGCGTCACCGACCGCGTGGACGTGCGCGTGAAGGAAGTCGACGGCGAAGAAGGCGTCTGGGTCAGCGTCGGAGGAATGCGGTGATGCCCTGGAACAGAAAACATCTTCTGGACCTCGAGTCGCTCAGCAAGGCCGAGATCGTCGAGATCCTCGACACGGCCGCCTCCTTTAAGGAGGTCAGCGGGCGCAGTGTGAAGAAAGTGCCCGCGCTGCGCGGCAAGGTGGTCGTCAACCTCTTCTTCGAGGACTCAACGCGCACCAGCAACAGCTTCTCGCTGGCGGCCAAGCGCCTTTCGGCGGACGTGATGAGTTTCTCGAGCAAGGGCAGCTCGGTCAGCAAGGGCGAGACGCTGATCGACACGGCGAAGAATATCGAGGCCATGGGCGTGGACGCCTTCGTGATCCGGCACTACGCGCCGGGCGCCCCGCACCTGCTGGCGCGCCACACCGACTGCTCGGTGGTGAACGCCGGCGACGGCAGCCACGAACACCCCACCCAGGGGCTGCTCGACATCTTCACCATCCGCGAAAAGCTGGGCAAGGTGGAAGGCAAGACCGTCGCGATCCTGGGCGACATCCGCCACAGCCGCGTCGCACGCAGCAACGCACACGGGTTGCGCAAGCTGGGCGCGCGCGTGATCCTGGCCGGCCCGCCCACGCTGGTGCCGCCGGCCATCGGAAAGGCCCTGGGTGTGGAAGTGAGCCACGACATCGACGCGGTGGTCGAACAGGCCGACGCGCTGAACTGCCTGCGTATCCAGTTCGAGCGCAAGGCCGGGCGTTTCTTCCCCGGCGTGCGCGAGTACGCCGCGATCTACGGGCTGGACGACGAGCGCATGAAGCGCGCGAAGCCCGAGGCCATCATCATGCATCCGGGCCCGATCAACCGCGGCATCGAGTTGACGCCCGAATTGGCCGACGGCAAGCGCAGCGTGATCCTGCAGCAGGTGAGCAACGGCCTGGCCGTGCGCATGGCGGTCTTGTACCTCTGCCTGGGTGCGCGCGGGAATTGACGGTTTACGAAAGCGGTCATGCGTTGGATGTGAGGGGCAACCAGTGTCCACCTTAGTACTGAAAAACGGCCGGGTTTTCGATCCGTCGAGGAAACTCGACAAAGTCGCCGACGTGGTGATTGACATCAAGGCCGGCACCATCGCCAACATTGCGCGCAATGCGAATGCGCCGAAGGATGCCGAGGTCATCGACTGCAAGGGCCTGGTCGTCTGTCCCGGCTTCCTCGATATCCACGTGCACTTCCGCGAGCCCGGCTTCACGTCGAAGGAATCGATCGCCACCGGCGCGGCGGCGGCCGTGCACGGCGGGTTCACCACCGTCGTGACGATGCCGAACACCGACCCGCCGCTGGATAACTCGTCCTCGATCGCCTACCAGTACCTGCAGGCCGACAAGGCCGGCAAGGCGCGCGTCTATCCCATGGGCTGCGTCACGAAGGAGCGCAAGGGCGAGGAACTCGCCGAACTGGGCATGCTTGCGCGCGCAGGCGCCGTGGGCTTCACCGACGACGGCGCGGCGGTGGGCAGCAGCTTCCTGATGCGCTCGGCCCTGGAGTACGCCAGCGCGCTGGGCAAGGTGGTGGTGCAGCACTGCGAGGACCACGACCTGAGCAACGGCGCGGTGATCCACGAGGGCAAGGTCAGCGCCGCTCTTGGCATCAACGGGTACCCCAGCGCCGCGGAGGAAGTGATCGTCGCGCGCGACATCCGCCTCGCGAAGCTGGCCGGCGCGCGCTTCCACGTGCAGCACATCTCGGCGAAGGGCAGCGTGGCGCTGGTGCGCGAGGCCAAGCGCCGCGGCGTGAGGGTGACCGCCGAGGTCGCGCCGCACCACCTGCTGCTGACCGACGACGCCTGCCGCGACTTCGACGCCCACTACAAGATGAACCCGCCCCTGCGCGAGGCCAGCGACATCGAGGCTTGCCTGCAGGGCCTGCGCGACGGCACCATCGATTGCCTGGCCAGCGACCACGCTCCGCACACCAGCGAGGAGAAGTCGCAGGAGTTCATCCATGCGCCCAACGGCGTGATCGGCCTGGAGACCAACATCGGCGTGCTGCTCGCGAAGCTCGTAGCGACCAAGAAGCTGCCGCTCAAGCGTTTCGTCGAGGCCTGGACCGGGGCCGCCGCGAAGGTGCTGGACCTGCCCTTCGCCGGCCTGAAGCCGGGCGCGGTGGCGGATATCACGATTCTGGACCTGGGCCTCCTCTGGACGGTCGATCCGGAACGATTCAAGAGCAAGGCGCGCAACTGTCCGTTTAACGGTTGGAAGCTGAAGGGCGCGCCGGTTTATACGATCGTCGGTGGGAAGGTCTTCGAGGCCATCGGTCGCACGATGCAGGCCGCCGCGCAGCCCAAGAAAGCGAAGAAGCAGGCGAGAGCGGCGAAAAAGCGCTGATCGAGCCGAACCCTAAGCGCGGGGAGTTCGTAGCAGAGAGATGGCTACTCCAGGCGAATCCAAAGGCCCCTCCACGGCCGTCATCGTCGTGTGCGTCGTCCTGTTGCTGGCCGGGTTGGGCAGTGCGGCCTTTCTGGTCGTCACGGCCACGCAACGCGCGAACCTTTCGAGGCACCGCAGCAGCGACATGTCCAACCTCTCCCAGATCGGAAAGGCGCTGGTCATGTACTCCAACGTCTCGGCGAACCAGGGTCGCTATCCGCCCAGCCTGGACCTGCTGTACCCAGACTACATCAAAGATGAGCGCGTCTTTCTGAGCCCCCTGGTGCCCGATGGCGAGCACCTGCCCGGGCCCGGCACGCTGAAGCGCTGCGACTACTTCTATGTGCCGGGCGCCAAGTCCGACGACGGAGTGGCTTTCGTGGCCTTCGGGCCGAGTGCTCAGGGTGGCCGCAATGTGCTGGTGGCCGCGGGCTCGGTGGAGTTTTACGAGGGGTCCAACGAACTTTTCATCCAGGCTTACAAAAACAAAGGCATCTCGCTCGAGTTCGACGTGGACCTTTCGGCCACCGACCGCTCGCGCCTGCGCGCCCTGCGCCGCGAGCTGGGACTGGACAAAGACGCGAAGTCCGAAACGCCTGAAAAGTAGGGCTCTCCGCCGCCGGATTCGCTGGCCTCGCCCGGACTTTCGTGACGATACATCTGCCGGGGTTCTGCACGCGACGCCCCCACACGCGTTAACCCGAACTTCCGGAGGCCGTCCTCATGAGGCCCAACAGCCCACATACGACTCAGACCTGGCGCCCGGTACTTGCCCTGCAGGCGGGGCGTGCCGCTGCCCGCGGCAGGGGGCTTTCCGCCTCCGCTAAGCTGCTGCTGCTGGTCGGGGCCTGCAGCCTGGCCGCCGCCTTCTGCCTGCACCAAGGCAAGGACGTGGAGCCCGCGCCGGCAGCGCCGCCGGCGGCACCGCCGGTGCTTGAAGCGTGGGCGCTCGAGTTGCCCGGCGCGGCGAAGCATCCGCAATCTGAAAGTTACCAGGGGCGCTACGCGCCAGGCGAGATCTTCTTCGTGCCGGCGGGCGCGGAGCTGGTCCTGCGCCCGCAGCCCGAAGGGGCGGCCGGGACGCTGGGCGAATACGGCGCCGCGGCGTGGACGCGCGGCGGAGGCATGCTGGCAAGCGCGGCGGATGGGCGCGGGCTCACCGGGCGCGCGCCGGCACGCGCGGGCCTGTACGCGCTGCGGGGCGACGGCGCCTTTGCCGGCGGCGTGCAGGTGCTGGTGCTGGGCGCGGCGGAGATCACCGCGTCGAAAGACCGCAAAGCCAAGAGCGCCGGCATCGAGGTCCGCTACGAAAAGACGTCGATCGGCTGCTATGGCGACCCATGTGAGGCCGACGAGGACGGCGTGAAGGCGCACCCCGAAGCCTACGCGCCGCCGCGGTACTTTGCGCGGCTGGACGGCTCGACGCTCGGCCTGCGCCTGGGCGACGGCTTGGCGCTGGGGCAACTGGTCGCGTTTCTCGAGCGGCGCGACGCCGAAGGCCGCAAGATCATCACGAACGAGCGCCACATCGACGTTTGCCCGCCGCACCGCACCCTGGTGGAGAAGCTCAACAAACTAAAGGAACGCCTGGTCAAGAAGGGCGTGAAGGTGACGACGTTTTGGATCACGAGCGGCTTCCGCACGCCGGACTACAACCGCCGCATCAAGGGCGCGACCTACAGCCGGCACTGCTACGGCGACGCCGTGGACTTGTGCATCGATGAAAACGGCGACCTGCACATGGACGACCTTAACGGCGACGGCAAACTGGACCGCAACGACGGCCTGGTGATCGCGCGGGCCTGCGCAGAACTTGAGGCGGAAGGCCAAGTCGTGCCCGGCGGAATCGGCGTGTACGAGTACGATGGCGAGTTCTCGGTGCGCAGCCACGTGCACATCGACTGCCGCGGCTTCGGCGCGCGCTGGGGCATCAGCTTTGCCGGCGGTAAGCACGCCTTCGAGTGGGAAGGGCCCTCGGCGGCGGGCCAGCCTTCGAGCGCGGATAAGTCGGGCGATTAGGGGCAACAAATTCGACGCGGCGCCATCCCGCACTTGCTCCCGGCGCAACTTGACCTATCTATACTCCTCATGATCGAATGCATCGCGCAGGCGAAGATCAACTGGGACCTGCATATCCTCGGCAAGCGCCCGGACGGTTACCACGCGATTGACACGGTGATGGTCAACGTCGGCCTGGCCGACCGGCTCACCTTTGAGCCTGCCGATTCGCTGTCGATGACCTGCACGGATCCGTCCCTGCCCTGCGACGACTCCAACCTAGTGATCAAGGCGGCGCGCGCTCTGGCGCATGCCGGCGGCATCGAACCGAAGGCGCGCATCCATCTGGATAAAAAGATTCCGGCGGGCGGCGGGCTGGGAGGCGGCTCGGCCGACGCGGCTGCGGCGTTGGATGGGCTAAACCGACTATGGGGTCTGAGTTATCCACGCGAGCGCCTTTCGGAACTGGCCGCAACCTTCGGCAGCGACATAAGTTATTTCCTGTGGGGGGGTTGGTGCAGGTGCCGGGGCCGCGGCGAGATCGTGGAGCCTATCCCTGATAGCGCCGTCTGGCCTGCCATAAGGGTTTTCCTGATACTGCCCAAGTTGCACGTGCCGACGCCAGCCGTCTATCGCACGCTAAATGCTCCGCGTTTAGATGGAAAAACGTATGAGCGCCCCTTGACAGTTATTTCGAGTTTTATTAATATGCAGATTCGTAACTTCCTTAACGGCAAAGGGTTTCAAGGCTGGCCGGATAATCACCTGCAGGCGGCCGCGTGCCGCGCCGAGCCCAGGCTGGAGCCGTTGCAGAAGTTCCTGGAAGCGCAGTATCCGGGACGTTGGCAGATGTCGGGCAGCGGCGCGGTGCATTTCGTGCTTGCGGAGAGCGGCGAAACACCGGCCGCCCTGAGAAGGAGATTGAGTCGGAACCAGCTGGACGAAGCGGACGTTGTGGAAGTTTTGACGGCACCTCCTAGACCTTCATCTTGATTATTTTTTGCCGCTCAATTCGAAGTGAGATACACGCTCCTCCGTGCTGGTGCCGTGCCGGGCTTCCGTGTGCGCTGCCTTATTCAACGGTGGGCTGGAACCGGCTAGAGCGGAATTATGAAGATTACGGAAATCAAGATAAAATTGGTTTCGCGCCAAGAAGACAAGCTCCTGGCCTTCGCCAGCGTCACGTTCGATGCCAGCTTCGTGGTCCGTGACATCAAGGTCATTCAGGGCACGCGCGGCCTGTTCGTGGCGATGCCCAGCCGCAAGATGACCGACCACTGCCCGTCCTGCCGCTGCAAGAATCACCTCCAGGCGCAGTTCTGCAACCAGTGCGGCAAGCGCCTGCCGTCCAATCGCACGCGCCAGGACGTCCGAGGCCGGGCGCGCCTGCATGCCGACATTGCCCATCCCATCAACACCCAGTACCGCAACGAGATCCAGCTGGCCATCATCGAGAGCTACCACCAGGAACTGGAGCGCTCAAAGCAGCCCGGATACGTTCCGGCGTCCTTCGACGACGCCGACGACGGCGTCGCCGACGACTTCGCAGGCGAGCCGGCGGGGAGCGATGCAGACGATCATCACAAGCCGCCGCAGACCCGCGCGTCACATCCGGACGGGGCCCGGCGTAAGGACAATCGGAAGGAGATGGCGAGCGGCGACGGCGACGGCGGCGGCAATGGCGGCAATGGCGGCAACGGCGGCAATGGTGGCAATGGTGGCGGGGATGGACCGAAGAAGAACGACGGCAAGGGCTTCGGCATCTTTGGGTGACGGCGCCGAATCTACCGCTGCTTCGTGACAAGCACTTCAAACTCTTCGCGAAAAAAGAAAACGGGCGGCGCCGGGAGGAACCGGGGCCGCCCGCTCTATGTTTAACGTGGCGGTTTACTCCATGCCGCCTTCCTTCTGCTCGGCCTTCTCTTCGTGCGCTTCGCCGGTCTTCTCCTCGTGTTTCTCTTCGCCTTCGCTCTTCTGGGTCTTCTCGCCCTCCGGCTTCTCCGGGTAGAGCTTGGCGAACTGCTCCTTCGTCAGGATGCCTTCCAGCGCCTTCTTGAATTCGGCGGATTGGTTGAAGCCGCCGGTGGCCTCCTCCAACTTCTTGCGTGCGGCGGCGCGCTTGTCCTTGTCCTGTCCCGCGTTGCGGAACTCCTCCGTGGCTGCCTTGTATTCCGCCTTCTCGCGGATCTCGGCGAACTTCTTGCCGATCTCGTCGCGTGCCGCGTCGACCTTGGTCTTCTGTTCGTCGCTGAGCTTCTGGTCGCCGAGCTTCTCGTTGATGGTGTCCGACGTCCACAGCATGAACCCGCGTCCTCCGCGGCCACGCCGGGGGCCTTCGGATTTGGGCTTGTCGCCCTCGCCTTCGGTCTTCGGCTTGTCGCCTTCTCCGCCTTCCTCGGCGCGCAGAGCGTGGCCGGAGCCGACCGCCAGCGCGGCCAGGAGCAGGACCCAAGCCAGGCTTCCGTACGTTCGCGACATGGAACTTCCTCCTGTCAATGTGAGCTCCGGAGCGCCTTGCCGGCCGGTGGGGCCGCGGGAGCACGACTCCCGAAAACGCGCCGCCTGGGCTCTCCTTGGTTGATCGGCGTTACCCTGTTCCCTAGAGGACGCGGTGTGCAGCGCCGCTGCTGCACGGGTTGACGTGCACACTGTGCGCGTATTCAGGGATCCACCGGACCTGCAGGACGTTACTGGATTGCATAGGCTTGGCAAGCCCGGACGGTCCGGGCGGCGACGCATGTTGCAGGAGGGGGGGGGGAACGGTGCTTAGCCGAGCAGGATCGGGAGCATCAGGCGCGGCGTCTTGAGTCCGCGGCTCTTCTTGCGTTTGGCCAGCGGGCGCGCCACGTTGGACGGTGCGGTCGGGAAGGCGGCGTAGGGCATCTTGTTGGCGCGGACGCGCCACAGGGAGCGGAACACCGGCGTGCTCAACGGCATGTATCCGCAGCTGTGCTTTTCCTTCAGATCGAAGTCAAGCGCGCTGGGGACCGATTCGTCGCAGGGGGTGTCCATGGGCTCGCGCACCTTCTCCATCGGCCAGGGTTCCTGTTTCATACACCTAACGAGGTTCACGGAAACAACTGTCAGGCAAATCCACCCGTATTTCCGCGCCCTACCCCTTGACCCAATGCGACCTTCCCCAAGGTCTCCTGCGACGTCTCAACTCTTTTGGAAACAACAGGTTGCGAATGTTCCCCCGCTGCTTCCTCAGGGATCGCACCGGCCTGCGCGCGATTCCCTCTTGCCCGGCAGATAATAGGCGCTCGTGATCGCTCTAGAGTTCCCTCAATCTGGAAAAAATCTAAACAACCGTAAAGCACTGGTGCAATTGGACTTCCAACCTCGGCGGTATACACCGTCAGGCACATTGTGCAACAGGGAAGCTGCGCGATTTCTATTCGCGATATGAACTCGTCAGAATAGCTGAATCAGGGCAGCTCTAGGCCATCCTGCAGGTCCGTGGGAGCGTTGATGTTGCGCAGTTGGTCGTGTTCGGCGGGGGTCAGGTCAAGGTAGCGCGCCTTCACGTGTTCGGCGAAGGCTCGCACGCCGAAGTCGCGGTTTTCGAGTGCGATGTACGCCAGCCGGCGGCAGTCGCGGGACCAGACCGAGCAGAGCGGCTCGGGCTGCGGCTGGCCGGCCGCGTCTCGCCCGCGCGGCAGAAGCGCGAACGGCCGGGGCGCGGACGAACGCCACGCTTCGAGCACCCGCGCCAGGAGATCGCGCTTGGCGAAGGGCAGGTCGCAGGCGAGCAGGAAGACGTCGTCCTCGGTCTCCTCCAGCGCGGTGTACAAGCCTCCCAACGGGCCGCAGCCGTCGAAGAGGTCGGCGAGGACCTCGCCGGTGCCGAGCGCCTCGAGTTCGGCGACCTGGTCCTCGCGCGCGAGCACCACGCAGTCGCCGCAGAGTTCCCGCAGAAGCGCCGCCTGCCGGACGAGCACGGGCTGGCCCTCGACGCGCAGGCGCGTCTTGTCGCGCCCTTCCATGCGCCGCGAACGCCCGCCCGCCAGAATCGCGCCGGTCACGTAAGACCTCCGCCTGTTTCAACGCGTACTACACGTCATAACCATACCACGACCGGGAAAGGGGAGCCGGTTTATCTGTAAGACAGCATGAGGTAAGCTGTACCGCATGAGGAGCACCATGCCCGTACGCATCCTTTACCTGGGCCTGCTGGCGGGGGCGTTGGCGGCCGCGGGCTTGCACGCGGGCGAGCCGGCGGGCGACGCCGGACCGGCGGTTACGCTGCGCACGCGCGAGGGCTCGCTGCTGCGCGGCTTCCTAAGTTCCAACGAGCTCGTCTTGGAAAAGGACGACGGCACCACCGAACGCCTCGCTTGGAAGGACGTGGCAGGCGTAGAACTGGCCGAACGTATCGACGCGAAAGACACCGAAGCGGCCCGCGCGGCCGTGGCCGAACTGGCCAGCGAGAACTACCAGATTCGCCAGAAGGCGCAGAAGCGCCTGGAAGACCTGGGCCGCGGCGCGGCGCCGGCGTTGCGTGCCGGCGCGAAGTCGAAGGACCCCGAAGTCGCGATCCGTGCCCGCGAGTTGCTTGCGAAGATGGGCGTTGCGAGCGGAAGCGCCACGGGCGACCGCGTCGCGGGGACACAAGGCCCGCCGCGCGAAGGCACGGTGACGGCGGACAGCTACGAACTACGCACCGCGCACGGAACGAACGTACTGCCGGCGGAGTCCGTCGGCGGCCTGAGTGTCTTGAACGCGAAGGATGCTGCGGCGCTTCTTGCCGCCGCGAAGCATTGGTCCGTGCCCGGCGAGAAGAAGGTTGTGGGGCTGATCGAATCGAGCGTGGTTGATCTGGATGGTGTCAAGATCGGCTTTAAGGTCGTACTCGCAGAGGTACTAAACATGCCGGAGCGCATACTCCGTGGCGCGGGCCTGACCCTGGTGCGCGTCGACGGCATGCGCGTGAACGACAAACAGATCGAGGAAGGCGATCGCCTTGAGGCCGCGTTCCGATCCCAGGGTTTGCTGCTCCAGGCGGCCAACCCGCTGCATGCGGCGAAGTCGGCCGTAGGCCGCGATCTCAATGGACTGGGCGTACAGGAGAAAGGCGAAGCCGATTCCAAGGGCATCGATATTGTCTTTGCGCCGCCGGACGAGAATACGGTTGCGCCGGCTGGCGTTCTGGAATTTTCCGTGGCCGTCGAATTCAAAGGCGCCGAGCGGATCGTGGTTACCGCGTACGACTTGCGGGGCCATTTGGCCGGCCAAAAGGTCCTATCGCTGCCGGAGGATACGCAGCCGGCGCTGGCTCAATGGATCTCGGTGCGCTCGCGCGTGCCCCTGGGGCGCGTGAACGTGGGTGCCGAGGCGAACAATCCCGGCGCCGTCCTTCTGGATGAGATGTTGTTCTCTCGAATCCTCACCTTCGAACACGACACGCGCTTCGACGCGCTGACGCTGGCCAGCGGCGAACGATTCGTCGGGAAACTCGAGACCGTCGGCGAGGGCAAAGACTGCATCGCGATCCGCCCCGCCTTCCTGCCCAAGGACGCGCCCAGTATTACCGTCGACGTGAAGGACGTGGCGACCGTGGTGCCCGCGCTCTCCGACGCCGCGCCCGCGCAGGAAGACGATACGCCCGAGCCCCTCGACGAAGCCCCGGCGCCCGCGCCCGCACCCACCGAAACGCCGCGCGAGCGCCCGTTCATTCCGCACGGCATCCTGCTCCAGAACGGCGACCGCCTGTTGGCGCGGCTGCTGAAGCTCGACGCCGAGTCCGCGGTGCTGGAACTGCCCGGCAAGGTGGAGCTGAAACTCCCGCGCGCCATGCTGCGCAAGGTCGACCTGCGCCCCGGCACGCCGGTGGCCCCGCCCCCCGCCGCCGGCGATGGCGAAGGCGAGGGCGACGCGAAAGGGGAGGGCGGCAAGCAGGCCGCAGACGCGCCGCCCGCCGATCCGCTCGATCCGGAGCACGTCAAGAAGGAGAAGACCGGCGTCGAGTTCGCGCAGCGCACGGCCTCGGCCGCGGGCAAGACCTCCACCGAGGGCATGCCGCGCATGGACAACGCCGAGATCCTGTCCATCGACGCGCGCAAGAACGCCCTGACCGTCGACCCCAAGGACGGCGGCCCGCCGTGGCCCATCGACCTGCATTCGGCGCGCTTCCTGGTCTTTCCCGAAGCGGCGGCTCCGGCGGCCGGGAACGCGGGTGGGTGGGACCTGACGCTGCGCATCGGCAGCCGCTTTGCGTTCGAGCTCCAGGGCCTGGACGCCAACGGCGTGCGCGGGAAGCTGGCCGGCGGAGAAGTCCGCATGCCTTGGTCGGCGATCGAGTTCCTGCAGCGCACGCGTCCCGAGGCGAAGTAGCTTTTCACGCACCCGAACGGGTCATTCCCATAACGCCGAAATTGGTGTAGAAGAGGGCTCCTGCGGCCGAAGGCCGGCCGCGGGAAGGCGCGCTGCGACGTACACCCAGGCCGAGGACTGTCTTATGCCCAGAGAAAGGCTGAGTTGGAAATGGAAGATCACCATCGCGGTGGTTGTGTTGGTGCTGGTGCTGATCGGCATCGTCTTCACGCCGGTCGGGCACAACATGATGCGCAGCGCGATCCAAAAGACCTACGACGAGACGCCGGCCAAGGAGCGCGCGACCAGCGAGGCCGCCGACAGCTGGCTGACGCTGGCCTTCTACGTGGGCTGGGTCTGCCAGCAGTCCGAGGACTCGATGGCCATGTACAAGCAGTTCCTGGGCATCGCGGACAACGCGGAGGGCGATTTTTGGACGCGCAGCAACGACTGGCAGGAGAAGTGGGACGGCTTTTTCCAAGGCAGCGACCGCGATGGCTACACAGGCTGGGGGCCCCTGCATCCGCGCGCGCCCGAGGCCTTCTACAACTTCATGCAGCTGTACGGCCCCACGGTCAGCGACCAGTTCGAGGGGCGCATGGCGCGGCACTACTTCGATCTTTTCTATACGAAGTACGGTCGCATGACCAAGACCTGGAAGCCGCACCCGAAGTTCTACGTCTACTGGCCCAAGATCAAGATCATGTGCATGAAGTGGAAAGGCGATCCGCCGCCCGAAGTGCCCGCCAAGCCCGACGGCTACGAAGGGCCGCCCGAGTAGCACTTGGTTTCGGACCCGCGGTTTTGGGTCTTGGTTCGCTCAACTAAAACGGCCATGGGGCGCTGACCCCATGGCCGTTTCTATTCGTCATTCGTACTTCGTCGTTTTCCTCGCCTCTGCTGTTAAGACTTACTCGCTCTTGGCGGCGGGTTCGGTCTTCTCTTCCTGCGGCGCTTCGGACTTGGCCGCGCCTTCCTCCTTCTTCTCTTCCTTCGCGCCGCCGGTGGAGGCCTTGCCGTCCTTGGCTTCCTTGAGCAGGGCCTGGATCTTCTCCTTCACCGGCTCGATCTGCGCGGCGGCTTCGGGCGGAGCCTGCCCCAGCCGCGCGAGGATCGTCTCGGCGACGGTGATCACCTGGTCGTATTGCTTGGCGTCGAGCGCCTTGCGCAGGCCGTCCAGCAGCGCGGCGATCTGCGCTTGCTGGGCGTCGTTGCCGTCGGCCGCCGGCGCGGGGGGCTTCTCGCCGGGGGTGAGCTTCCGGGGCAGCGCGATGATCTGCAGGAAGTTCTCGTCGCTGACGACCTTCGGCAGCACCTTCACTACCTCTTCGCGCGGGAAGGTGCTCATACGCTCGACGTCTTCCTTCTCGTCCTTCAGCTTGCGGTGGCGGTAGTCGAGGTCGCAGAGCACACCCAGCCAGTAGCCGGGTTCCTGCTGCTGCTTCTCCAGGTCCACCTTGAACTGCTTGCGCGCGGTGACCATCTCCTCGTCGGTCGGCCCGGCCTTGATGAAGTGCTCGACGACTTCCTTCGCGATCTTGGCGGCCTCGGCGGCCTTGCCGGGGTCGGCGCTGAAGGCGACGTACAGGAAGCCGCCGCCCTTGTAGGGCTGGCCGGGGACGTTGCTGCAGCCGGTGGAGTACGTCAGCCCGCGCTTCTCGCGGATCTCCTCGCGCAGGTGGTCGTCGAGGATCTGCTGCGCGACGAACAGCGCGCGGTTCTTCTCGACCTCGGTCTCGTCGTACGCGCGCCAGCCCATCAGCACCCAGGCCTTCTCGGTGATAGTGGGCACTTCGACCGTGCGCGTGACGGGGCCCTTGGGGTAGTCGAGCTTGCGGAGCTTGTCGAGGTCGCCCGCCTTCTTCTGGCGCTTGGGCAGCGAGCCGAGGTACTGCTTCGCCAGGTCCAGCGCGCGGTTTTCGGCAATGTCGCCCACGATGGCGGCCTCGATGGGGCTCTTCAGGATCACGTCCTGCAGCCACAGCTGCGCGTCGCGTTCGGTGATCTTCTCGACCTGTTCCTTGGTCAGCATCTTGGTGCGCGGGTCGCCGGCGTAGAGGATGTCGCGCCAGTTCTCGGTGCGCTGCGCGTCGACGCTGGTGCGGGCCTGCTCGATGGCCTGCACCTGCCGCTCCTTCCATACCTTCAGCGCGCTGGCCTCGACCTTGCCTTCCGTCAGCAGCAGGTAGGCGAGCTGGAGGCCCTTCTCCAGGTCCTTGGGCGAGCCGGCGATGCTGATCGATACCGCGTCGCGCCCGGAGCCGCCGCTGACGTTCACGTTCAGGCCGGTCATCAGGTCGCGGATGTCGGTGGAGCTCAGGTTGCGCGTGGCGGCCTGCTGGAAGGCCAGGCAGGCGGCGTCGCTGATGCCGCGGCTCTCGGCCGTCTCCAGAAGTTCGGCGCCGGGCAGCGTCAGCCGCACCAGCACCTGGTCCTTCTTGAAGTCCATCGAGCGGATGTGGACCTTCACGCCGTTGCGCATCTCGACGCTGAGGATCTTCAGGTCCTTGTCGGTCTGCTCGCTGGAGACCTCACCGGGCGCCGGCAGCTTGGCCAGCAGGTCCTTCGGGCGCTCTTTCTCGACGGGCGCTTCCAGCGTCATGGCCTCGACCTTCTTCGCGACGGCCAGCACAACCTCTTCCTTCGGGACGGGCAGGCCTTCCTTGTCGGGCATGGTGACCAGCAGCAGGCGCGCTTCGGCGGAGAAGTTGGCCTTGAAGGCGTCGCCCACTTCCTTCGCCGTGATGCCGGGCAGCAGCTGGCGGATCAGTTCCAGCTCCTGCTCCGCGCTGACGGGCGTGTGCTTGGCGCTGATGTCACTGTTCAAGCCGCCCAGGATGGCGTGCATGTCGCGGGTGACTTCGGTGCGTGCGGCCTGTTCGGCGCTGGCGACGGTGGCCTTCTTGGCGTCCTCGAGTTCCTGGCCCAGGAAGCCGTGGTCGCGGGCGCGCTTGAGTTCCACGAGCAGGCCTTCGGCCATCTCGGCCCATTTCTCGGGCTGCCCGCCGGCCTCGGCCTCGATGTAGGTGCAGACGTTCAGGAACTCGCTGACGCCGGCCCCGGCGCTCTGGAAGGGCGCGGTGCCTTTCTGGATCAGTTCGTCGTAGCGGCGGTTGACGATCCAGTTGCCGAGGTTCTCGACGAGTTCGCGGCGGTAGTCGCCGACGGTCTTCAGGTCGCGCATGGGTCCGATGCGCACGGCGCTGACTTCGGTGCGCGCCTGCTCCTTGTCGGTCACGATCGCAGCGCGCACGGCATCGTAGGGCTTGATGCCGGCGTCCAGGTCCTGGGCTCCCTCGGCGGGCTTCTTCCATTCGCCGAAGTGCTTGGCGATCTGCTTCTCGAACTCCTCGGCCTTGATGTCGCCGACGACGATCAGCGTGCTGATGTCCGGGCGGTACCACTTGTCGTAGTAGCTCTTGATGCGGTCCTGCTTGGCGTTGGTCAGCACGTCTTCCTTGCCGATGGGCAGGCGGTTGGCGGCGCGGCTGCCCGGCAGCAGGATCGGCAGGGTCTGCTCGATCAGGCGCTGCCGCGCGCCCTTGCGCACGCGCATCTCCTCCAGCACCACGCCGCGCTCCTTGTCGATCTCTTCGGGCGGCAGAGTGAGGCGGAAGGCCACGTCTGCGAAGTACGTCAGTCCGCTGTCGATCGTCTCGGGCTTGGTGTCGGGCAAGGTCAGGATGTAGGTCGTCTGGTCGAAGCTGGTGAAGGCGTTCTGGTCGGCGCCAAAGCGCATGCCCAGCTTCTCGAAGAACTTCACCAGCGTCCCCGGCGCGAAGTTCGCGCTTCCGTTGAATGCCATGTGCTCGAGGAAGTGCGCCAGGCCCTGCTGTGGGTCTTCCTCGTTCACCGAACCGCTGCTGATGTGCAGCCATAGGCCCACCTTGCCCGGCGGCGTGGCGTGTTCGCGGATCCAGTAGTTCAAGCCGTTCTCGAGCTTGCCGATCTTGACCTTGGGGTCCACCGGCAGCGGCGCCGCCAGGTCGGGCTCGGCCGCCCGCGCGGTGCGGGCGAAGGGTGCCAGGGCCACGAAGAAGAAGAACACGGCGGCTGCACGAAGGGCACGAATCACGAGCGGCTCCTTTCGATGAGTCGAAGGGGCGAACCTGTTTCACCCATAAATGTTAGGCGCGTATGACCTTCCCCGGCTGGAGCGGGCTTGGCAAGTGCATCCCGCGGCGGCCAGAGGTTATAGGACGTTCGGATACGTCTCCAGGCGCAATCCTTTTGCCGGAAATCCAGACCGATCAACCGGGAATTTCGGGCTGCGTGAGGCGCTTCCAGTCGGCCAGGTAGCGCTTGTAGGCCTTGCGCCCGTTCGGCGTCATGCGGTAGTCGGTGTGCGGCAGTTTGCCGACGAACGTCTTGTGCTCCTCGACGTACCCCGCCTCGGTCAGCTTGGCCATGTGCGCGGACAGGTTCCCGCGCGTCAGGCCGGTGGCGCCGAGCAAAAAGTTGAAGTCCGCGACCTCGCATTCGTTCAACACCGCGACCATGCGCAGCCGTGCCGGCTCGTGGATGAGCGCGTCCAGTCCGTTGCGTTCGGAGGTGCGATTGCTCACGCTGCGTCCTCCTTCGGCACGCTTCGCACGAACGCACGCCAGCGCAGCTCCAGCGATGTGCCGGCCAGCGCGCCAAGCGCCCCGCCCGCCAGGGCGCCCAACCCCAGCCAGAACGGCATGTCGTCCGGATTCTTCGAAGTCAACGTGAGCGCGAGGGCGGGCGGAATCAGGAGATACACCGCCGCCACGAGGAGGATCTCCCACAGCCGCGTGCGCGCGAAGCCCCACAGAAGCAGTGCCAGCCCCGCCGCGTAGAAGATCGCCACCACGGCGAGCTGCGTGGCGCGCTCGCCGGCGGTCGCGTCGGTGCGGTCGATCGTCGCCAGGGCCACGCCGACGCCGACAGCCAGGTACAGTGCCGCCACGGCCAGCAGGCCGCGGACGCGTCCGGATTCCGGAAGCGGCGTGCGGAAGATGGCCGTCAAACCGGCGCGCTTGCGGTTCACGTACGCAAGAGCGACGAGAACCGTGCCCGCCGCGCCCAGGAGCAGCGGAATCGGGAGCAGATCCTGCGCGAGAAACCGGTTGTGCGCGCCGACGAGGCCCAGCACGCCGAACGAGGCGACGATCAGGCCATCCACCAGGAGCAGCAGGCCCAGGAACGCCGCTGCCGCGCGGCGCGCCCTCAGCGCGGCCTCCTGCGCGGCCTGCAGAGGCGAAGGTTCGCTTGCGGGAGCGGCGTGCGTCGCGGCGTTCATGCGTCACCTTCCTTCGGCAGCGTGGCCACGAATGCGCGCCAGCGGCGGCGCAGGAAGATCCCGGCGATCAGATACGGGATGGCCACCGCGAAGCCGAGCATCGGAAGTGCCTTGTCGCCCAACCCCGCGAAATCGGGCAGCAGGCAGAACGTTGCTACCGAAATCGATCCGGCTCCGGCAAGCACATACTCCCATAGGCGCAGACGCCACCCGTTCCAACCAAATGCGATTGCAATAACAAGTTGCGCGACGGCCACCGGCAAGGCGCCCTGTTTCTCGATCCAAGGACTGCCGGACCAAGCAAGGATTCCCAAGACCGTAAAAAGCGCCCCAAATACGGTGATCGCGGTCACGGTTGCCCAACCGGGCGCATTGGGCAAGGTCATCTTGGGTTCGCCACGTGCGATGGCGCTCTCCCGCGATTTCCTGAATAGGTGTTGCACCAAAAAGCTGAATGCGAAAATGCAGACCGGGAATAGGGGCTCAGGAAGCAACGGCGGCGCCGACTCGAAAAGATCGGGACCTATGGCCACCACAAGCCCGAAGAGCGTCTCTACGATTCCCAGCCCGATCAGCAGGAGATACCAGCGCCCGGCGGACTGGATGCGCCGCGCATCCTTCGCGCGCTGCAAGGCATCCGTCGGATCAGCGTCCACTCCGTTCATCATCGCCACGCTCGCGTTCATCTTGCCATCCCCCGTAGTTGGTTCAACGTCAACTAGTTTGTTACACAAACAAGTATGCGCTGTCATTCGAGGATGTCAATAGAATTGGCAAAAAATCCGGCAGCGGACGTACAACTTGTGTCACCACAAAAACTTAGACGCGTCGTTGCCGCTGGATTAAAGATCGGATAAGACTGTTTCCCATGAGCGAGCCCCAGGCTCCGGCGCCCGTCCCCAAGCAGAAGATCCTCGTCGTCGACGACGAGCAGGGCATCTGCTGGGCCTTTAAACAGCTCCTGCAGCCGCAGGGCTTCGAGGTCTTCACCGCGGCCAGCGCGGAGGAGGGCCTCGAGATCGCCGCCGCGCAGCGCCCCGACCTGTGCCTGCTGGACGTGCGCCTGCCCGGCATCAGCGGCATCGACGCGCTGCCGAAGTTCAAGGAGATCCTGCCCGAACTTCCTATTTTGGTGATGACCGCCCACGGCACGATGGAGACCGCCATCGAGGCCACGCGCAAGGGCGCCTACAACTACCTCACCAAGCCCATCCACAACGAGGACGCGCTGCACAACATCCGCACCGCGTTGCAGACCTGCCGGCTCAGCCGCGAGGTCGCGCAGTTGCGCAAGGAACTCGACGGGGCGTATTCGCTCGAGTCCCTGGTCGGCAAGTCGCCGGCGATGCAGGAGGTCTATAAAAAGATCGGCGCGGTGGCCGGCAGCGAGAGCAGCGTGCTGGTCGGCGGCGAGTCCGGCACCGGCAAGGAACTCGTCGCCAAGGCGATCCACCAGTACAGCGAGCGCGCTCGCGGGCCGTTCATCGCGGTCAATTGCGCCTCCATGCCCGAACCGCTGCTCGAAAGCGAACTCTACGGCCACGTGAAGGGCGCCTTCACCGGCGCCGTGCGCGACAAGAAGGGCAAGGCCGAGATGGCCGACGGCGGCACGCTGTTCCTCGACGAGATCGGCGAGATGCCGCTGAGCATCCAGGCCAAGCTGCTGCGCTTCCTCGAAGAGAAGAAGTTCGAACGCGTCGGCGCGACGGAGTCCATCGAGGTCGACGTGCGCATCATCGCCGCCACCAACCGCGACCTGCCGCGCAACATCGCCAACAAGACCTTCCGCGACGACCTGTACTACCGCCTGAACGTCGTCTCCATCGAGCTGCCCCCGCTGCGCGCGCGCAAGGACGACATCCCGCTGCTGGTTGCGCGCTTCCTGGCCCGCGCCCCCGGTGCCAATGCGGGCGCCGCGCGCCCCGAGATCGGACAGGAGACGATGAAGCTCCTGCAGCGTTACGACTGGCCCGGTAACGTGCGCGAATTGAAGAACGCCGTCGAACATGCCGTGCTGCTGGCGCGCGGCCAGCCCCTGCGCCCTGAGCATCTGCCTGAGCACATCCTGCAGGACCTGCGCGGCGAGGGCCCGCAGCGCGGCGAGTCGCTGGAAGACCTGATCCGCGCCAAGACCAACCGCGGCGTTGATGCCGCCGAGAAGGCCGGCGAGGGCGTCGTTCACGCGCAGGTGATGGCCGAGGTCGAGAAGACCGTCCTAGAGACGGCGCTCAAGCGCGTCAACGGAAACCAGGTCCAAGCCAGCAAGCTGCTGGGCATCCATCGCACCACGCTGCGCAAGAAGATCGAAGAGTACGGGCTGTAGTCCTGCCGCCGTCCCCTACTTGAGCTGTTCGGGTAAATGGACTACACTTTCGCCTCGTTTGCCGCGTCCCGATCGCCGAGCCTTTACTCCGGACGGTACATGCCGCGTCTCCTCGTTCTTCGTTGCCTGGGCCTGGCCGCTGCGTGCCTGCTCGCCGCCGTAAGCGCGCGCGCCGCCGCGCCCGCGCCGCCCACGCCGCCTCCGGTGGCCGCCGCGCGCGAGCCGTTGAAGTTTTTGGCCGAGGACTTCGGCCCGCGCCGCGAGCAGTGGTACGGCATCTTCGACAGCAAGGAGACGCAGATTGGCTGGATCCGCACGCGCCTGAAGCCTGCGGACAACGAGTCGTCGGAGTTCGAGATCTCCAGCGAAGCCCGCATGAAGCTGCTGGCCAACGGCGTCTCCAGCGACTTCCACCTCAAGGAGCGCCGCCGCTTCAGCGCCCGCTCGCCGTTTCCGCTCGAGTCGTGCGAGTCCAGCGAGTCCCAGGGCGGCTTCGACCGCAAGGTCAAGCTGAAGGTCGAGAGCGGGCGTGGCGAGGCCGAGGTCAAGGAAGGCGGCCAGACGCGCAATATGGACTTCCCGCGCATCGAGATGACGCTCGCCGACGCGCTGGGCCTGGAGACCTGGCTGCGCCGCGGCCGCCGCGCCGCCGGCGAGATGGTCGCGCTGCGCGCCTTCAGCACCACTTCGCTGTCCGAACGCACCCACACCTACCGCGTGCGCAGCTTCAAGCCCGGCGCGCAGGGCGCCAACGGGCGCTACGAGATCGAACGCCACGACGGCGAGACCGGCGAAGTCGAGCTGATGATCTTCGAGGCCGACGGCATGCTGGTCAGCCACCGCCTACAGGGCGGCTGGACGCTGCGGCTGCTTGAAAAGGCGGACGCCAAGCGCCTGGGCGACGGCGAGGACGTCTTTCTCAGCGGGCTGATTCCCATCGACCGAGCGCTGGGCGATCCGACCACCGTCGCCGAACTGATCCTCGTGCTGGAAGGCGACGGCGCGAAAGCTCTGCCCAGCGGCCCGCGCCAGGGCGTCGTAAAGGAAGGCGACCGCTACGTGCTCAGCGTTGGCGACGCCCACGGCAAGCCGCTGGCCGCAACGCCCGCCGAGATCGCCGAGGCGTTGAAGGAGACCGCCGAATACCCCGTGCGCGACGCCACCGTAGCCGCGCTGGCGCAGACCGCCGCCGGCAACGCCGCCACGCCGCTGTCGAAGGCCGAGCGCCTCAACAAGTTCGTCCACGACTACATCGGCCCCGCCGTGGGCCCCGATCCGATCTCTGTCCTCGACGTGATCAAGAAGCGCCAGGGCGACTGCACCGAGCACGCCGCGCTCTTTGTCACCCTGGCCCGCGCGGTGGGGCTGCCGGCGCGCGAGGTCAGTGGCGTGATCTACATGGGCGACGACCACAAAGCCTTTGGCGGGCACGCCTGGGTCGAGGTCGCGCTGGACGGGCGCTGGGTCAGCATGGACCCGGCCTGGAACCAGACGAAGATCGACGCGACGCACATCCGCTACGGTTCGGAATCCGCCGCGCGCGCGGTCCGCGCCGCGCTGGAAGGCGGCGTCCGCTTCACGCTCCGCCGCCTGGAGATCCTGCGCGCGCCACCCGCGCCCTCCGCGCCCGCGCCGCACCTGCCTCCGACGCCCTGACGCCCCATCGTTCTGCCGTCAACGCCCAGTTGACAACCGCGACGCTGCTCCGAAACTGGCGCACATGGGGTGTTTCTACACCAATCTCACCGTGAAGGGCCCCAAGCACGACGCCATCGTCGCCTGGCTTCGCAAGGCCGACGAATCCGCCCTGGTCGCTCCCGAACTGAACGGCTGCATCGTCGTCTACGACACGCGCTTCTCCGGCTTCCAGGGCCTAGGCGCGAAGCTGAGCCTGGAACTCGACGCCGTCACCTTCGCCGTGCTGGTGCACGACGACGATGTCTTCCAGTACGAGCTGCACATGAACGGGCTGAAGATGGACGAGTACGTCTCCGATTCCGGCGTGCTGGGCGGCAAGGCCGCGCGCAAGCCGCTGGGAGGCCACGCCGAGACCCTCTGCAACACCTTCGGCGTGCCGTCCGTACATAAGGAGGTCTCGATTGTGCTGCGCCGGCTGCCCAAGCAGGGGCCGTACCTGCTGGAGCACGAACGCCACGCCGACCTGGCGCGGCTGCTGCGGTTGCCATCGATCGCGGTGGCCTACGGCTACGGCTACATCATGGACGGCGAACTGCCCGAGGGCCTTTCGCGGCAGGACCTGATCCGCACCGGCCCGAAGGTCGACGGCGGTCCGTTCGGGCTGTAGAAATCTCCGTCACGAAGTGTTCCCGTTGCTCTCGCCGGTCATCTGCAGCGCGTACATGCGCGCGTACCAGCCGTTGCGCGCGACCAGTTCTTCGTGCGTGCCGCGCTCGGCCACGCGCCCGTGCTGGATGGTCAGGATCTGGTTGCATCCGCGCACCAGGCTCAGGCGGTGCGTGACGATCACCGTCGTGCGTCCCTGCATCAGGCGTTCCAGCGCGGCCTGGATCAGCGATTCGCTCTCGGGCTCCACCGCCGCGGTGGCTTCGTCCAGCAGCAGGATGCGCGGGTTGGCCAGGAACGCCCGCGCGATGCACAGGCGCTGCTTCTGCCCGCCGCTGAGTTTCACGCCGCGTTCGCCGATCCCCGTCGCGTAACCCTTCGGCAGCTGCGCGATGAACTCGTGAGCGTTCGCCTGCCGCGCGGCTTCCTCGATCTCCGCGTTCGTCGCGTCCAACCGACCGAAACGCAGGTTCTCGGCGACGGTATCGTTGAAGAGGAACGGCTCCTGGGTGACGATGGCCGTCTGGCGGCGCAGGCTGTGCTGCGTCAGCGCGCGCAGGTCGCGCCCGTCCAGCGTCACGCGGCCAGCCTGCGGGTCATAGAGCCGCAGCAGCAGGCCGAGCGCGGTGGACTTGCCCGCGCCGCTGGGGCCCACGATGCCCAGCTGTTCGCCGGGGCGCACCTCGAAGTCGATCCCCTCCATCACGGGGCGTTCGGGCGCGTAGCCGAACGTGACGCCCTCGAAGCGCACGTGGCCCCGGCACTCCCCGGCGTCCACCGCATCCGGCGCGTCGGTGACGGCCTCGGGCGCGTCGAGCACCTCGAAGATGCGCGTCCCCGCGGCCGCCGCGCGCTGGAACATCTCGTTGGCCTGCGCGAGCGTGAAGACGGGGTTGAAGAGCGCGTACCAGTAGCCGCGGTACGCCACCAGCCCGCCGACGGTGAACTGCCCCAGCATCACGTAGTACGCGCCGGCGCCGATCATCACGACGTTGCTCAGGAAGCCCAGCGCGCGCACGGCGGGGAAGTAGATCACCCGCGCCTTCACGCCGCGCAGGGCCTCGTCGGTGAACGCGCGGTTCTGCTCGTGAAAGCGCTGCTCCTCGTAGGGCTCGCGCGCGAAGGCCTTGATCACCAGCATGCCCAGCAGGTGTTCCTGCAGCCGCGCGGTCAGCCCGCCCAGGCGTTCGCGGATGCGCACGTACAGGCCCTTCACGCGCAGGTTGAAGAACCACACCGCCGCGCCGACGGCCGCCAGCGGCACCAGCGTCATCAGGCCGGCTTTCCACTGCAGCCAGACGATCACGACCGCGACGAAGAGAAAGCTGAGTGCGTTGACCAGGATCGTGTCGACGCCGTTGATGACGACTTCGTTGATCGCGTCGACGTCGCCGATGGTGCGGCTGATCAGGTCGCCGCTGCGGCGGTTGTGGTGGTAGCCGACCGACTGCCGCAGCAACTTCGCGTGCAGCTTCTCGCGCAGTTCGCCCACGAAGCGCTGCCCGGCCACGCCCAGCAGCTGCTCGCGCACCATCCCCAGCCCCGTGCCCGCCCACTGCACCGCCGCCAGCACCAGCAGTGCCGGCAGCAGCAGCGCCATGTCCTTGGTCTCGATCACGGTGTCGACGATGTACATCCACACCAGCGGGTGGAACATCTGCAGGGGCACGCTGGCCAGCAGGCAGACGAAGCCCGCCACGAGCGACCAGCGATACGGACGCAGCATCCGCAGGATGCGCAGGATCATGGGCGTTCCTCCGTGGGGAAGACGCCCTACTATAGTGGCAAGTTCGGTTGCGTGGAAAGCGGCGGCGCCGCCCTTACACCGCGTAGTGCCGCACGCTCAGGTCGTTCTGCAGCCACAGCAGCTTGCCGAAGCTGCGGACCGCCTGCACTTTCGCCTCGGGCGGGATGTCCAGCGAGAAGATCGTCACGTTTACCGCGTCGGCGACGAAGCCCATCAGCGCGTTCATCTGCACCAGCGGCACGTTGATCTCGCGGCTGCCGGCCTTCGGCGTGTGGATCTTGCCGACCAGGTCGAGGTACTCGACCATCTTCCCGTCGTACGGGCCGGTGACCAGGCGCTTCAGGTAGTTCGCCAGGTGCTGCTTGCGGAAGGCGATCTGCGGGTGGTCCATCTTCAGCGTCTCGACCGAGACCGGGATCTCGCCCTCGTAGCCGTGCTGCCGCGGAACGAAGTGCCGCCACGTGCAGGCGTAGCTGTTTAGCTTGTCGTAGACGGCGTCGACGAGCTTCGGCACCAGCGGCGCCAGAAGCGGCGCGGCGCCGGTGATCGTCTCGATGTCCTTCTTTCCGAAACCGATGAACTCGCTGACGTACTGGAAGCGGTAGGCCAGGTCCGTCTCTAGGCGTGGCTCGTCGATGCGCTGCATGGGGGGCTCCTTAAGCTGGGCCGGAATCGGGAAACTTTGCCGCCGAGCATAGTATGCTGATAAATGTAGGTCAATATCTTCTTTTCGCGCGAAACCCTTGCGTCCTGTGACTTTAGGGTACGATTCAGGCATGCGCAAGCTCTGGCTCGCCCTCCTCCTCCTCTTATTGGCGGCCGCCGCGGTGGGCCCGCGCCTGGCCGCGCCCCAGGCGCCCGCCGCGCGCACCTTGACCATCCTCAGCCCGCACTGGGACGGCATCCGCGAGGAATTCCGGCGCGGCTTCGAACGCTGGTGGGAGCTGAAGACCGGCGAACGCGTGCGCGTCGATTTCCTCGACGTCGGCGGTACCGGCCAGACGGTGCGGTACATCCGCGAGCGCGCCGCGACGTCGAAGGACGGCGGCACCGGCGCGGACCTCTTCTTCGGCGGCGGCACGTTCGATTACATCGGCCTCGCGAGCGACGGGTTGCTCGACGGGTACGACCCGCCGGCGGTCGGGCGGGAAAAGATCCCGGCGGCGCTCAACGGCCTGCCGCTGCGCGACAAGGATAACTGCTGGCACGCGGCCTGCCTCAGCGGCTTCGGCATCGTCTACAACAAGGAAGTCGTCGCGCGTGCGGGGCTGCCCATCCCCGAGACCTGGGCGGTGATGGCCGATCCGAAATACCTCGGCTGGATCAGCTGCGGCGATCCCGCGCAGTCCGGAAGCCTGCAGATGGCCTTCGAGATCGTCTTGCAGTCGTACGGCTGGGAGAAGGGCTGGTCGGTGCTCGCGCGCATGATGGGCAACGCCGCGGCGCTGAACGAAGGCGGCGCGTCGGTGCCGCGTGACGTTTCGATGGGGCAGGCGGCTGCCGGGCCGTGCATCGACTTCTACGCCGCCGCGCCCGTGCGCCGGCAGGGCGCCACGCACCTGGCTTTCGTCTTTCCGGAAAAACTCAGCGCGATCACGCCCGACGCCATCGCGGTGCTAAAGGGCGCGCCGCAGCCGGACCTCGCGCGCGCCTTCGTCGAATACGTGCTGAGCGCCGCGCCGGGCGAGGGGCAGTACCTGTGGTATTGCAAGCGCGGCAGCGAAGGCGGGCCCACGGCCTTCGACCTCGAGCGCCTGCCCGTCGTGCCGTCCATGTACGAGAAGGGCCTGCCGACGTACACGGTGGCGCGGCCCTTCGAGGAAGGCGCGGCGTTCCGCTACGACGAGCGCAAGAGCGGCAAGCGCTGGACGCTGATGCGCGACGGGCTGCTGCGCGGGTGCTTTGTAGAAGTCCACGAAGACCTGCGCGCGGCGTGGGAAGCGGTGGTCAAGAACGGGCGCGTGGAAGATTTAGGTCAGGCCTTCGGGCGAGCGCCGCTGAGCGAAGACGCCGTCGCGGCATTGGCGGGCAAGACGCGCGCCGCGAAGGATCTCAACGCCGCGCGCACCGCGCTGACGGGCTGGGCGCGCCGGCACTTCCGCGCGATCCGCGCCGCCGCCGAAACACAAGGCCCGGTGCCGTCGGTCGAAGCGCCGAAGTTCGGAGAGTAAGGCGCGGCGAGCGGTCTCAAGAGCGCCGTAGGCGCGAGATACAATAGCCCGGGGCAAGCGAGGCGCGAGCCGACCGCCGCCCCGGGTTGAGTCACCCTTCGCCGCCGCGGCACGGCGCACTCTTCGAGTGCGCCGCAGATCGCAT
>JAKLKQ010000139.1 GCA_023150555.1 Planctomycetota bacterium | reverse complement strand
CCGGCAGCTCCAGCCGTGCTCGTGCAGCGAGCCGATCAGGATTTCGTCGCCGGGCGTCAGGCCCTTGGCGTTCTTCACGTCGACGAAGGGCTGGCCCTTCTTGAGGATCGACTTCGCCAGGTCCCAGTACTGCAAGGGTCCGCGCGTCAGTACCGTCGCGCCGCCTTCGCCGCGCAAAATCAGGTTCGAGCGCAGGCGCACGCTGCGTCGCAATTTGTAGGTGTCGGCAGGCAGAAAGACGGTGCCGCCGCTTTTCGGCAGCGCGTCGATGGCTTCCTGGATGCCGGAGGTCGGCGACGTCTTGGAAGCAAAGTCCTTGGCGTTGACCGTGACGGCCTTGGGCATGAAACAGCCTCCTGGAGCAGGCGTTGGGTGGCGGCGAATCCAATCCCGGAATGGAGGATCAGTTTCCCGCGCCCGCTTCCGTTGTCCAGTTCCCAATGGCCTGCGGGTGAGTCGTTACGGGGCTTTCTTGTAGCGGTAGCACCAGACGCTGTCGTAGCCGATCACGACGAAGACGTTGCGCGCGGTGTCGAAGTACGCCACCTTGCGTTCCTTCTCGCCGAAGGCCGGCGCGGCGCCCCGCGGCGCCTGTTTGGCCCACTTCTTCTGCTCGGGATCGTACGACCACATCGCGTTGCTTGCGCCTTCACA
>JAKLKQ010000138.1 GCA_023150555.1 Planctomycetota bacterium | reverse complement strand
CGATCCGACGCACCGCCAGTTCCTGAGCCGGCTCCTTCTGGCCCAGTGCCTCAAGGCAGATCTCTAAAGACCTGACCAGCATTAGTCCGTTAGCTGGACGGCACGCAGGATCCTTTTGCAGCGCCCTTTCCAGCAGGGTTCCGGTCGGCCGGGAGATCTCCCCGCGTACCAGCGAGATCGGCGCGTGTGGCGCCTGCACCGTAGCCATTACTGTCTCCAGGTCCGTGCTCTCCTTGAAGGGCGGTCTTCCGGCTAGCAGGCTATACAATGTGGCTGCCATGCCGAAGACGTCGGCTGCCGGCCCGGCCTGCCGGCAGCTCACTGCCTGCTCGGGGGCCATGTAGCCGGGCGTGCCCAGCGACATGCGCGTTCCGGTCAAACCGTCCTTGATCTCGTCAGAGCGCGCTATGCCCAAGTCCATTAGCTTTGACCTGCTGAAGTCCGGTTCCTGGCCGGCTGCGAAGGGGATTAGGATGTTCTCGGGCTTCACGTCGCGATGGATGATCCGAGCGTGGTGCGCTGCCTCCAGGCCCTTGCCAGCAGCCGCGCAGATCTCCAGGGCAGTCCGCTCCTCCAAGCCCTTCCTGCCCGCGTTGAGGGCCTCGTCCTGATAGCGGCGCGCGGTTTTGCCGTGGACAAACTCCATCACCAAGTAGCACAG
>JAKLKQ010000137.1 GCA_023150555.1 Planctomycetota bacterium | reverse complement strand
GACATGTAGGCGGGGGTGCCCATGATCATCCCCGCCACCGTGTTGCCGGTGCCGCCCTGGCTGCGCGCCAGCCCGAGGTCGGCGAGCTTGGCTTGTCCGCGCTCGGTGAGGAAGATGTTGGCGGGCTTGATGTCGCGGTGGACGATGCCGTGGGCCGAGAGGTAGCGCAGGGCCTGGCACACCTGGATGGTGATGTCCATGACCTTCTCCAGCATCAGCGGCTGGTCGTGCTTGATCAGGTCCTCGGCGGTGACGCCGTCGATGAACTCCATCGAGAAGTAGTACAGGCCCTGGTATTTGCCCACGTCGAAGACCTGGATCAGGTTCTGGTGGCTGAGCTTGCCCACCGCCCGCGCCTCGAGCAGGAAGCGCTTGCGGAACTCCTCGTCCTCGCCCCATTTCTGGTGCAGGATCTTGAGCGCCACGGTGCGGTTCATGCTCAGCTGCTCGGCCAGGTAGACCTCGCCCATGCCGCCTTCGCCGATCCGGCGCAGCAGCTTATAGCCGCCGATCTGCTTCTTGATCAGCAGTCCGCCCTCGCTCTTGGCGCGCTCGTCCTTGACGATGCGGCGCAGCGCCTTGGTCAGGCGGTCGGCGGTCTGCTCGTCGATGATCGCGTCGTCGATCAGCACCTCGGCCAGGGATTTGTTCCCGGCCCGCACCTTGTCC
>JAKLKQ010000136.1 GCA_023150555.1 Planctomycetota bacterium | reverse complement strand
GCCGGTGACGAACTGCTTGCGGATGCCGTCGGCCATCTGCGCCGCAAACAGCTTGGCGCCGACGCGCACCTGGAGCGCCTCGACATCCACCGCCACCTCGACCCGCGGGTCGGCCTCGACCAGGGCCTGGATGGCCTCGCTGTCGGCCACCGTCACGCGCAGGATGGGCAGCCCCATCGCCACGCAGTTGCCATAGAAGATCTCGCTGAAACTCACGCCCACGATGGCCTTGATGCCCCATTTGGCGATCGCCTGCGGGGCGTGCTCGCGCGAGGAACCGCAGCCGAAGTTGCTGTTGACCACCAGCACCGCCGCCCCGGCGAATCGCGCCTCATCGAAGGGATGGGTCTTGCCCTGGGCCTTGAGTCCGCGCCGGTCATCCTCGAAGGCGTGCTCGCCCAGGCCGTCGAAGGTCACGCAGCGCAGGTAGCGCGCCGGGATGATGCGATCGGTGTCGATGTCGTTGCCCCGGACAGGGACGGCACGGCCGGCGAGGAGCTTGATCTGGGAAGGCATCGTGGACCTCACTTCAGGAACTTGCGCACGTCGGCGACCTTGCCTTCGAGCGCGGCGATGGCGGCCATGGCAGGAGAGGAGAGGATGGTACGGCCTTCAGGCGAACCCTGGCGGCCCTTGAAGTTGCGGTTGGAGGTCGAGATCGACACCTGC
>JAKLKQ010000135.1 GCA_023150555.1 Planctomycetota bacterium | reverse complement strand
GCCATTTCTAAAGAGGACAAAAGTATTCTGACTTGTTCGGCAGAATACGTATCGCTTGAACCTGGCACTCCTGATTCAGTGGATCCATCTTTGGTTCTGGAGTGCATCGAGTCTGACATAGGGACGGGGAAGAAGTTGGCACATAAAGAGATGATTGCCAGATCGGGAGAGGTGTTCCAAAGCCTTGCCTACACCGCCGGCCAGCGCCGAGCCACATTCTCCACCTGGCACCGCACCGTGCTCTGGGATGCCGGAACCGGAGCCAATGTGGTGACCTTCGAAGGAGCCGGGTATCCGGTTCCCGACGGAAAGCGTATTCTGCTCTTCCGTCCGGGCGAGCTCCTGCAGATCGGAGATGTCGATACCGGAGAGATTCTGACGACGCTCGAAGGAACGGCGAACGCAGAGGCGCCCGATGTCTCCATGGCGCCCGACGGCAATCACATTCTGCTGCTCGTAGGAGGCAGGGGAAACGAAGCGCAGGTCTGGGAACGCCGCCGCGACGAGGGGCCGTGGGGCATCGCGGCGTTGCCCGAGAGTTGGCTGACGGCCCTCTTCGCGCTGCTGCTAGTTTGGAGTCTCGTGCGAGATTTCCGGACTCTGCGGAAGGTGGCCACTTGAGCGATCCACCAGCAAAGAAGCGCCCCTGGTTCCAGCTCCACCTGAGCAC
>JAKLKQ010000134.1 GCA_023150555.1 Planctomycetota bacterium | reverse complement strand
GCGAGGAACCCGGGACAGGCGGTACTGCGTACTGCTGGCTCCGGCAAACCGCGGCGCGCTGCGACCTCGCTCGTTCAACAAACGACGTCCTGCCGCGGGTACTGCAACTGCAAGGAGTCAGGATTCGGGATTCAGGGATCAGGAACGGCGTTTCCGGTTTCCAGTTTCCGGTTCACGCTTAGCGCGTGCACGCCGATCTGACCATGCTGCAATACGCTCTCCCTGACGTCTGAATCCTCTTTCCTGACTCCTGCCTATTTGAACGACCATGGGTCTAAAAATTCCGTTACCGAATCTCATAAACCCATAAGCATAAAGGAATAGAAATTTTCACTTTTGATATTTATAGGACGTTAAAAGATGTAAGTCATGTGCGCGGGAAGGGGGGCTCGCGGGGCCATTCTTCCGCGTCTGCCTCCCTCTTACGCAGGCCCAACGAAATGGGGTAGAATGCCGCCATGGTCGCGATGAGCCCCGCGCATGGCGGTACGCCTACGACGCCCCGGCCCGGCGTACTACGGCTACGACGCTACACACCGCGCTTACTTCGCCTACGACGAGGTTGGCGACTCCCGTCCTACTACACCTACGATGTCCCCGCGAACCGAAGACGCCGCGCCGGGCTACGCTTCTCCTACCTGGCGCCGGAAAATCTCATTTACCAGGCCAAC
>JAKLKQ010000133.1 GCA_023150555.1 Planctomycetota bacterium | reverse complement strand
CGCGCGCGTAGATCTGCGCCTGGCGGTACAGCGGCGTGTGGTCGCAGTACTTGGCGACGAGCACCTGGGCCAGCATGCCGGCGCCGGCCATCACGCGCTCGATCGGCCGGCTCGGTGCTGCGGCCTGCCTGACGTCCTTGCAGCCGCTGCACGCCAGCTTCGGGCGCACGTGCCGCACGACGTGGAAGCTGCCGGGTTCGTAGTCCAGCACTTCGCTCACGTCCTGGCCGATCTCGCGCAGCGCCAGCCCGCAGGCCGGGCAGCCGCAGCCGGCTTGATGCCCCGCCGGCAGGTGCATGACGGTGCGCCGCGGCAGGTGCTCGGGCAACTCACGCAGGTTCGGCCGCGGCCGATACGCCCGCTTCTTGCGGTGTTCGTCGAGCGAGGCGACGTCGCTGGTGTCGGCCACGGCCCTCTCGGCGCCCACGATGGGCGCCACCTGGCCGCCGACCAACTCGAGTTGGGCGTGCTCCAGCCGCTCGCTGGAGCGGCCGTACTTCATGCGCCGCAGGTACGCGACCTCGACCTTGAGCTTGTCGATGGTCAGCCGCGCGAGCTTGAGCACTTCTTCGAAGCGCTGCACCTGGGCGCCGAGTTCGGCGTTGCGGCGCAGGGCTTCGTCCAAGGTCATGGGGCGCGACTATGCCGCGCGCCATGCGCCTTCACAACGGGGCATGTCCCG
>JAKLKQ010000132.1 GCA_023150555.1 Planctomycetota bacterium | reverse complement strand
CTCCTCGGCCCCGGTGCCGAGCTGGCCGGGACCGAACAGCGCCGACAGCGGCGCCAGGCCGGCGCGGATGCGCTCCAGGTCGGCGATGAGGACCTCGGCTTCCGGATAGCGCCGCGCCGGGCTCTTCTGCAGGCATTTGAGGCACACCGCCTGGAGGTCGTGCGGCACGTCCGGGTTGAGCGCCGCGGGCAGCTCGGGCTCGGCGAAGTTGTGCTGGAAGATCAGCGCGTCGGGGGCGTCGCCGGTGAAGGGAGGGCGGCCGGTGAGCAGCTCGTACAGCACCGTGCCCAGGCTGTAGAGGTCGCTGCGCGCGTCGGCCTCGAGCCCGCGGCCCTGCTCGGGGGCGATGTACTGCGGCGTGCCCAGCACGGTGCCGGTGACGGTGAGGGTGCGCGCGCCCGCCAGGCGGGCGAGGCCGAAATCGGCGATCTTGAGGGTGCCGTCCCCGGCGATGAGCAGGTTGGCGGGCTTGATGTCGCGGTGCACCAGGCCGCAGCGGTGGGCGGCGGCGAGGCCGCGCGCCGCCTGCAGCACCCAGCCGGCGGCCTCGACCGGGCTCAGCCCCGGGCGCCGGCGCAGCTCCTCGGCCAGGGTGCGGCCGGGCACGTACTCCATCGCCAGCCACAGCCGGCCCTGGTGCTCGCCGGAGTCGTGCAGGCGCACCACATGCGGGGAATCCACCAGC
>JAKLKQ010000131.1 GCA_023150555.1 Planctomycetota bacterium | reverse complement strand
CCGCGAATTTCTCAGGAAAGTTGTCGCCTATCTCTTCGGCGATCATCTCAAGCGTGTATACGACGCCCGTGCGCGGAGCTTCGGCTTGGCGACTGACTTCAAAAGAAGCCGATTCACCCTTCTCGTATATGACGACAGGCCATCCGGTAAATTCGTACCTACGCCGATGCACTCGGACATACTTAACAAGGACCTGGTCCCCGTTCTCGAGATTTTTCATCTCATGCCGGTAGGAGAATTCCTTGATAGGCGAAAGCGCATTACGCAAAAACATGTTGGCTCCCAGAAAAGCCCCCGCCACCACCATCAGCACCACGCACGTGCTGAGGTGCAGCGAAAACCACGCGCGCTTCGTCGGGGCTTCGTCCACCATGGCGGAAGTCTAGCAGGCGCGGAGGCGCTGGGTAAGGCTGCACTGGCTAGCCCTCACTGCGTTCGGGCGATCCGCTGTCACCCGGTCCCCCGCCCCTCCTTTTTTCATCCGTTCCAGGCGCGATCCGGCCGATACCGGGGGGACCCGTAGCTCCTTCTTGCCAGACCGCCCCGGAAGCTCCAGGACGATGAGCGACTCCTTCGCAGACGACGCCGATCTCGCGGGCGCCGAAGACGCTAAGGATGCAAAGGACGCGGAAGCCGCGCGCCCCGCTTCGTCCGGCAGCGGACGCTGGATGCCCGACGAAAAGGCGCAGCTCTTC
>JAKLKQ010000130.1:365-696 GCA_023150555.1 Planctomycetota bacterium | reverse complement strand
GTCGCGCTGACCGAGGACGACACCGGCAAGCCCGAAGTCTGCATGTACAGCGACGACGGCCCCCCCAGCACCAGCAAGGCGCGCGTGGAGGCGTTGGGCGAGGCCATCTGGGCGGTGTATGACCTGCGCCAGCTCTGGCGCAGCCTGGGCCCGCACCAGGAGCCCGTGGTCAAGACGGCCGAGCCCGGCCGCAACGATCCCTGCTGGTGCGGCAGCGGCAAGAAGTTCAAGAAGTGCCACGGGGCTTGAGCGATTGCTCCTGAAATGTGAGCTATTGGCGTTTGCTGGACGGGCGATTTGGGCTGTTATCAGCCCAAGACCACACGACTTG
>JAKLKQ010000130.1:0-355 GCA_023150555.1 Planctomycetota bacterium | reverse complement strand
CCGTACTCCAGCAGTCCCCGGCAAGCGCCGCTCTTTTCTCGCAGTGGCGGGTGGGGGTGTTTGGGCCTTGCTCGCCCTCATCCACGGCGCTGCAAACGCGGCGCAAGAGAAGAAGATCACGCGCATTGGCGTCACCAAGATCGTCGGGCACGCCGCACTGGACGCGGCCGAGCGCGGCTTTGAGGTGGCCCTGGCCAGTGCAGGCTTCAAGGAAGGCGTCAACGTCGTTTACGACCGGCAGAACGCACAGGGGGACATGGCACGCGCAGAAGCCATTGCGCGCCAGTTCGTCACCGACCGGGTGGATCTGATCCACACCATCGCCACACCCACCACGCAAGCCGTGCTCAAGACC
>JAKLKQ010000012.1 GCA_023150555.1 Planctomycetota bacterium | reverse complement strand
GCTGGCCCAGGCGGCCTGGATCTCGGGGACCTGGGACTTGTACATGTTCTCGAGGTCGCCGTAGACTTCGGTCTCCTTGGCGTCGGCCTGCTGCTTGATGTCGTCGAAGGCGCTGGGGAGCGTCGGCGGGTCTTCGGGGCTGGGCGCCGCGTTGCTGATGTACTTGGTGAGGAAGGTCTTGCGCTTGGCGACGAGCGCTTTCTTCACCTTCAGCGCCTCGATGGCCTTCAGCCGCACGCTCAGCTCGATGTCGAAGTGGAAGTACATGCCGATGGCGGTCAGCAGTACGCCCAGGAAGATGAGCATGAAGATGAAGATGATCGTTTGTTTGGTCGACATATTCTCGTTGCCTTCCTATGCCTTCCTCTGCGGGTTGCGGTTCGCTACGACGCGCGTTTACCGCTGATCCAGGAAACGGAAGAGTTCCCATTCGTAGACGACCGGAATCCCCAGTTCCCGGACCTTCAGGAACTCCAGGTCTTCCTCGAAGTTCTTCTGCGCGATGACGAAGTCCACCTTCAGGTCCACGTGCGGGACGATGCGGCTGCCGTGGGCGGTCACCACGCGCTCGATGTCGTCCACCGTGTAGGCGATGGCGCTCTTCTGTTTGCCGTGGGCGACGTTCTTGTCCTCGGCGGCGAGGTAGAACGTGTAGGTCTTGCCGCTGGCGTTGTAGAAGGGATTCTGGATGTAGTCGCCCTTGATGATCGGGGCGTCCAGGGTCATGCCCGTAACCACCGTCCGCGGCTCGGCCACCAGGCGCTGGGCGCGGCTGCCTTCCTTGCCCGACTGCGCGTTGGGGCTGTAGACCTCTTCGGGCTGCGAGGCCACGTAGCCGCTCAGCGGGTCGCGCGGCAGGTTCACGACCTTCCTCATGACCTGGCACTCGGACATGCTCGCTTCCGCCTTGCGCACCTCGATGTACGCCTTGTGGACCTTCTGGTTGCCCGGCGCGAGGCTGAAGACTTCGAAGCGGTAGCCGTTCTTCACGCCGTGCGAGGTGCCGCGGTTGATCATGATCGTGTTGTTCACCGGATCGGACAGCAGCACGCTGCCGTCGATTTCCGAGACCAGGCCCGCGTGCACCACGTCGCGCTGCGTCAGCAGGTCCAGCTGGCGCTTGAACTCCACCAGCCCGGTGTTCTCGTAGCTCTTCTGGTCCGTGAAGGACTTCTTGTCCTGCTGGTGCAGCTTGATGGCCTCGGCGATGCGCAGGCCGCTCTTTTCCATCTCTTCCTGCAGGCGGCGGATCTCCGACTCGCTCTCCTCGCGGACGACGCTCTCGTCCTTGCTGATGTTGCGCTCGGTCTTCTGCTTGGCTTCGTCGATGTCACCGCCCAGCTTCGTGGCGTGGCTCTTGAACTTCGTGCCGGCTTCCTTGAGCTTCAGGCGCACCTTGTGGCCGCGCAGATACTGGTCGCCCAGCGACTTAAGGTACTCCATGCGCTTCTGTTGCGCGTCGATCTGGATGCGCCAGTCCTTGATCTGGCCCTGCAGCACGGCCACGTCGTTCTCGAGCTGCAGCACTTCGTCCTTGGCGTCCTCGATTTCCTTGTCCTTGTGCGTCGAGCTGCCCGTGGCTTCGCCCGTGGGGTCGCTGCCTTCCAGCGCCTGTTGGCGCTCGTAGGCCAGCCACCCGAACCAGCCGGAGGCCAGAACGAAGAAAATCAGCGCGATCAGCGGGCCATTGTCCTGCATGGGAATCCTCCACCTGGCTCGAAGCTCAGGATCATAACAACCTGTTGAGGCAAGTAGGCTTAAGTACTCTATTCAGGTGTCACACTCTGTCAACATCTCCCCCTGTCAAAAGTACCATTTTCGCTGCCGGGATGCGCCCGTTTGTGGTGAGGGGCTTTCGCGTCCATAACCCTTGACGTAGCGTGGTACGCGCAGCGGTACCTCTTCCCCGGTGAAGTCTCCCATAAAACGACCATGCACGTCGTGCAATTTAGCGAAAAAGGCGTTCGCGCCCCAATGCACCTTGCGCATTCCGTGCCGGTCGTTGTGGTTTCGACGGAAGCCGGCAGAATGGGCGGCCATGGACCCTGCCAAGAAGACCGCCGTCAAGCCCAACACCCCGCACGCCGAAGCCATCGTCGCGCCGGGCCAGGACGGCTTCCGCGCCGACCGCGCGCTCAGCAGCCTGGTGCCCGGCATGAGCCGCCGCACGGCGAAGGACCTCTGCCACGCCGGCGCGGTGACGCTGAACGGGAAACTCGCGAAGGGCAACGAACGCGTCAGCGAAGGCGACCGCTTCCGCTTTCCGGACCTGGCGGCGCCCGAGCACCGCGAACTGCGCGAACGCACCGCCGCGCCGCGGCTGACCACGCACCACGGCCGGCAGGTCGGCCGCCTGTACGAAGACGACGATCTGCTGGTGATCGCCAAGCCCGCCGAGATCCCCGTGCACCGCGGGCAGGACGGGTTCCCCAGGCGCGAGACGCTCGAGGACGTGCTGCTGAGGGCGTATCCGCCGCGCAAGCCCAGCGCGCGCCGCGACGATGCGGACGAGTCCCTGGACGACGATACCGAAAGCGTAAGGCCCGGCCGCGACGACAACCGCCCGTTCTACTTCGTCCACCGCCTGGACCAGGAGACCACCGGCGTGATGCTGGTGGCCAAGACGCCCGCCGCGCGCGACAAGCTGATCCGCGACTTCGAGGCGCGCCGCATCGAGAAGGCCTACTGGGCCGTCGCGGTGGGCTCGGTGCCGTGGGACGAACGCACCGTCAAGAAGGCGATCACCTACGAACGCGTGGCCGAAGCGCCCGCGCGCAAGGGCGGAGGCCGCGTGCCCGAATGGGCGCGCCGCAAGATGCGCGGCAAGGGCCCCCGCGGCGTGAAGAAGGGCGTGGCGTTGGAGGAAGGCGACCCGAAGGGCAAGGCCTGCGAGACGCACTTCACCGTCGAGGAACGCTTCAAGGGCTACACGCTGCTGCGCTGCGCGCCGAAGACCGGGCGCATGCACCAGATCCGCGTGCACCTGGCCAGCGAGGGCTTTCCGCTCGCGTACGACCCCATCTACGGCCGGCGCAGCCCGATCCGCCTGCAGGAGTTCAAGCGCGGCGCGGTGGAGACCGAAGAAGGCGAACTCGTGGTGCTCAACCGCATGCCCCTGCACGCGCTGAAGATCGGCTTCAACCATCCCGCCAGCGGCGAACGCATGACCGTCGAAGCCCCGCTGCCGTCGGACCTGCGCGAGTTCCTGCGCCTGCTGCGGCGCTACCGCCCGCTCTGATCACGGCCATTTTTCCGCAAATCGGCGTCACAATTTCACGCCCCCGCGACGTACGGGAGCACAGGGTGCAGGGCGCCAAGAATGCGTTCTTTGAGGGCGAATTCGGTCCCGAAACGATGCAATAAGGGCGCGGGCAAGTGCGTCCCTGTAAGAGGAAATCAGTCAACCAGAATCATGGAGGAGACGGGTATGAAGGGCATCTCGCGAATCGTGGCGCTGGCGGCTTTCGCGTGCGGCGCGTGTCTGGCCGGCGACGTCTACCAGGCTCCCAACCCCGACCCGACGCCCGAAGAGACCCTGATCCTCGAGTACATGAACCGCTTCCGCGCCGATCCGGTGAAGGAAGCCGACCTGATCCTGGCGCAGGTGAAAGGCGAGAGCGGCCGCGGCGGCTGGATGACCCGCGGCGTGGACCTGGACATGTTCGAGAAGGAGATGAAGGCGCTGAAGCCCAACCCGCCCCTGGTCTTCAACCTGCAGCTGCTCGACGCCGCCCGCAAGCACAGCTACTACATGATTCACAACGGCCTGGGCCACGACGAGACCGCCGGAAAGACCGGCTACACCGGCAACAGCTTCTCCGACCGCTGCAAGGCCGCCGGCTACACGCGCGGCGCCTCGGGCGAGAACTGCTTCGCCTCCGCGCCCGGACCGCTGGGCAGCCACACCGGCTTCATCATCGACGCCGGCGCCGGCGGCACCGGCGGCATGCAGGCCGGACGCGGGCACCGCATGAACATGCACAGCGCCGGCAACCGCGAGGTCGGCCCCGGCGCCGTGCCCAGCGGCAACCGGCTGAGCGTTACGCATAACTTCGGCGGCGGGCGCGGCGTGGCGCGCTTTGTTGGCGGCGTGATCTACGTCGACAAGAACCACAACGGCCAGTACGACCTCGACGAAGGCCGCGCCGGCGTCGCCATCACCGGCAGCGACGGCAGCAGCACCAAGAGCTGGTCCAGCGGCGCGTTCACGCTCGAGCTGAAGTCCGCGGGCGCCGTCACCGTAACCGCCAGCGCCAGCGGCAAGACCTTCGCCTTGGACTTCGCCGCCGGCAAGGACAACGTGAAGTTCGACTGGATCGTGCCGCAGGACGCCGACATCGCCGCCGCCGACGCGCTGCTGGCGAAGGTCGACGGCGCCGGCGACCCTTCCTCCAAGCCCTACTTCAACGCCGTCGTGGACCTGTACATGGGCGCCAGCAACCTCTGCCTGGACCCCGAACGCACCAAGAAGGTCGCGACGCTGACCAAGGACGTGGGCAAGGACCTGGCCGCCGCGCAGGAAGCGGTGCTGGCCGCGCTGAAGAACTACGAAGCGCAGGCCTACACGAAGGTGCTCAACGAGAAGAAGCAGCCCTACGGCAGCTCCGCCGCCGCTTCCTGGTTCAAGGAAGCCGACATCATCGGCCGCACCAAGGGCTCGGTGATCGTCTTCGAACAGCAGTCGCAGGCCGGTGTCGTGCGCAGCCACACCGCGCGCGCGTTCTTGAAGTCGCTCGAGGACACCGAGAAGCAGCTCACCGAGAGCGCCTTCAAGGGCGAACTGGCCGCGCTGGTCGCGCGCGCCAAGGAGCAGGATCCCGACAAGCCCAAGAACGGCCAGGGCGGTCCCGGCGGACGCGGGCGGCGCTAAAACACCTTCCAACCAGTTGGCCGATTTCCGGACAGTGGCCGATTCCCGGCCAGCCGAGCTTTGTCAGCACACCGGTCTCGAAGACATAACCTCCTTATATCCAATGAGTTGAGAAAGTGCCTCGGCGCCTGATTTCCTGGCACGGCGCTCGCTATTTACTGTCGGGCAACGAACGCATTCGACTCAGGGCACGCATTGAGGGGAGGCAGGAAACAATGTTGAACCGATTCAAGACAAGGGCCGGCGTCGTGGCGCTGGGACTGCTTTTGGCGGGCGCGTTCGCGTTCGCCAATGAGGCTCCCACCGCCGCCGCCGGCGAAGATCAGGTCGTCGCCGCCGACGAGAACTGCGAAGCCGCCGTCACGCTCGACGGCAGCGCCTCGACGGATCCCGAAGGCGACGCGCTGACGTTTACCTGGACCGGCCCGTTCCCCGGCGGCGCCACCTCGGTGGACGGCGCCGTCGTGGAAATGGTGCTCGGCGAAGGCACCTTCGTGTTCACGCTCACGGTGGACGACGGCCAGGGCAACAGCGCCAGCGACGACGTGAGCATCACCGTCGAGGACCAGACGCCGCCGACGATCGTCTCCCTCACGCCCAGCCCCTCGGTGCTGTGGCCGCCGAACCACAAGATGATCCCGATCGTGCTCAGCGCTGACGTTGTCGACAACTGCAGCTCGGGCGAAGACCTGACCGTCACCATCGCCAGCGTGAGCAGCAACGAGCCCGAGAACGGAAAGGGCGACGGCAACCACGCGCCCGACTGGAAGATCACCGGCGACCTGACGCTGCAGCTGCGCGCCGAACGCGCCGGCCCCGGCAGCGGGCGCATCTATACCATCACCGTCGAAGCCAGCGACGCCGCGGGCAACACCTCCAGCGCCACCGCCGAGGTGACCGTGCCGCACGACCAGGGCGGCGGCAGCGGCGACGGCGAGGACGATTCTTCCGGCGCGCTGAAGGTGGACTTCGCCAAGGCGCAGAACAACCGCCTGTTCCTGAAGCTCGACGTCGAGGACGCCGTGCTGACGCTGCCCGAACGCCGCAGCGGCTCTTTGAACGACAACGTGGGTCTGATGGACCTGGACGTGGACATCAACGGCACCGTCTTCACCGGCACCTTCCTGGACAACGGCCGCTTCAAGACCGGGGACTTCAGCAGCAAGCTGACCGCCAACGGCCGCACCCTGCACGTGGACATCCGCAACCAGGACCTGGCCACGCTGCTGGGCCTGGAACCGGACGCCGAAGGCAACTTCACCGTCAGCGTGCCGGTGACCGCCACCGTCACCGCGCCCGCCGACCCGGACGATCCCGCCGCCGAACCCGTCAGCACGGTGCTGTACGACGGCACGGTCGACTTCGGCTTCAAGCAGAAGAAGGGCAAAGGCAAGGGCAAGTCCAAGTAACTCGACGCACATCACCTGGGCCTAACACCTGGAGTTGGGTGCGGGCGGACCGGAAGGTCCGCCCGCTTTCTTTTGTGCGGATTTACGCCAACGATTGGAGCGAATGACGGTTGTACTCACTTCGGGTCGCCAGCAAGATGACGCGACTCCCCTTCCACACCGTGGCCTGCACCCAGGGCATAAAGGATAGATATGTCTAAGCTCATTTCCCTTCTGTACGGCGTCGTCTGCTACGCGGTCTTCTTTCTTGCTTTCCTCTACGCGATCGCGTTCGTGGGCAACTGGTTCGCGCCCAAGACGATCGACTCGGGCGACGCCGCGTCCCTGGGCGAGAGCCTGGCCGTGAACCTGGTATTGCTGAGCCTCTTCGCCGGGCAGCACACCATCATGGCGCGCCCCGGCTTCAAGCACTGGTTCACGAAGTTCGCTCCGGCGCAGGTCGAACGCAGCACCTTCGTACTCGCCTCGAGCCTGCTCTTGATCCTGATGTACTGGCAGTGGCGCCCGATGACGGGCGTGGTCTGGAGCGTCGAGAACCCGGCCGGCCGCGCGGTATTGGTGGGGTTGTGCGGGCTGGGGTGGCTGACGGTGCTCTTGTCCACGTTCCTGATCGACCACTTCGATCTCTTTGGGCTGCGGCAGGTCTGGCTGCATTTCCGCGGCGCGGAGTACACGCACCACAAGTTCCAGACGCGCGCCCTGTACAAATACGTGCGCCATCCGATCATGCTGGGCTTCGCGATCGCGTTCTGGGCGACGCCGGACATGACAGTGGGGCACCTGCTCTTCGCAGGGATGACCACCGGCTACATCATCGTCGGGATCCAGTTCGAGGAGCGCGACCTGGTGAGCTTTCTCGGCGATGACTACGCCGCGTACCGCCGCCAGGTCCCGATGCTGCTCCCGATTCCGGGCAAACGCGCCGCGCGCGAAGAGCCTTAAAAGACTTCAACGCAGAGACGCGCAGAGAAGATTTCCGAAAAATCTTCTCCGTGTCCTCCGTGACTCTGTGGTGAGAATCCGATTTACTCGTTCGGTTCCACGCCGGCCTGCTTGAGGAGGTCGGCGAGCGTTCCCTTGGTCTGCTTCTTCTTCTGCTGCTCGATCACCTCGCGGACCTCGTTGCGTGACGCGAAGTCCTTGCGCACGTCGGTCTTCTTCTTCTTGTCGTCGCGGCGCTTGCCCTTCACGAAGAACTTCGAGTAGTCCGGCAGCGGCTTGCCGCTGGCGCTGACGCGCGGCATCTTCCCGCCCGCGCCCGCCTCGCGCCCGTCCCTTCCGCCGCGCCCGCCCTTGCGTTCGCCGCCCGCGCCGCCGCGTCCGCCCGAGCCACCGGGGCCGCCCGGACCTCCGCGTGCGCCGGCCACCGCGCCTTCGCGCGGGCCGCGCGTACCCGTGCCGCCGGGGCCGCCTGCGCCTTCGCGCGCCGGGCGCCGTCCGCGGGGCGGCCTTGTGCCCCGCCCGTCGCGGCTGGAGCGTCCCTGGCCTTCGGCGCGCCCGCGGCGCGGACCGCCGGCGGGCGACTGCAGCGCCTTGATGGACAGGCCGATGCGCTTCTTCGCGACGTCGACGCTCTTGACCAGCACGCGCACGCGCCGGCCGACGGGCAGGAACGCGCCGATGTCGCGGATGAACTCGTGGCTGACCTCGCTCAGGTGCACGAGGCCGTCCTGGTGCACGCCGATGTCGACGAAGACGCCGAAGGGCGTGATCATGCTGACGACGCCGAAGAGCGTCTGGCCTTCCTTCAGGTCCTCGATGCCCTTTATGTCCGAATCGAAGTTCGGCGGCGTGAACGCCCCGCGCGGATCCTTGCCGCCGCGGCGCAGTTCCTTGAAGATCTCCTTCAGGGTGGACTCGTCGGCCTCCGGGCCCGCGAAGGTCTTGGGATCGGCCTGCGCGATTTTTTCCGGATGCGCGAGCAGTTCCTTCACGGTCGCGTTCTGCGCGCGCGCGATCTTCTCGACCAGCGCGTAGTGGCGCGGGTGGACCAGGGTCTCGTCCAGGGGCTCGGCGCTGCCCGGCACGCGCAGGAACGCGGCGGCGAACTCGAACTCCTTCTCCTTCAGCCCCTCGATGGACAGCAGTTCCGCGCGCGACGGGATGCGCCCCTGCGCCTGGCGGCGTTCGACGATCGTCTTGGCCAGTTTCGCGTCGACGCCGGGGACGAAGCGCAGCAGGCCGGCGTCGGCGCCGTTGACGTCCACGCCCACGCGCGCGACGCAGCTCGCGAAAGTCTGTTCGATGCGCTTGCGCAGGTCGTTGCGGTCGACGTCCTGCGGGTACATGCCGCCCAGCACGCTGCGCGGGTCGAGCTTGACCAGTTCGGCGAGCGGATCCTGCAGGCGGCGGCCCAGGTACACGGCGGCGCGCAGGTCGGCGTCGGCCTCGGGCAGTTCCTCCAGCTCCGCGCGCGAAGCGGCGTATGCCCCGGCCTCGCTGATGTACACCACCGGCAGCGTGGCCTTGTTCGCGGCGGCCAGCGCGGCGCGGATCAGTTCGGCGGCGGCGGCCTCCTTCTTGCCCTTGCCGATGGCGACGGCCTCGACTTCCTGGCCTTCGATCAGCTTCTTCGCGGCCTCGACGGCCTGCGTCTTCGATTCCTCGTCCTTCGACGGGTCGACGACTTCCTGGGCCAGGGGCAGGCCGCCGGCGTTCAGCGCGACCAGCGTGAAGGCGCCCTTCTTGCCCGGTTGCACGGCCAGCACGCGCCGCGCGCCAAAGGGCGGCTGCAGCAGCAGGCCTCGCAGCGTGCGCAGGAACGTCTCGATGGCCAGTTTGTCGGCGCGCGCCTTCAGTTCGCGGCGCAGGTCGGCCTTCATGCCCGGCAGCAGGTGGCGGTCGACGCATTCCTCCAGCGCCAGCGACAGCTCGGCGTTGAAGATCGACGCGGCGTTGGTGACGGCCTTCTTCTTCAGTTCCTCGACGATCTTTTCGCGCGGGGCCTCGATCTGCAGCGAGACTTCCTTGTCCTCCTCGCGCTTCAGCACCGCGGCCAGGCGGTGGGAACTCAGCGTCGCCAGCGGCGCGGAGAAGACCGGCCCGCGCGGGGCCTTGGGTTCGGGTTCGGGCGCGAGCGCTTCGGCCGAAGCGGCTTCCGTCGGCGTGGCGGCTTCGGGCGCGGGCGTTGGGGCGGATTCGGCGGCGGGCGCGCTTTCCGGCGCGGCGGCGATCTCGCCGGCGGCGGACGATTCGTTGGCGGCGGGCGCGGCGGCTTCGGCGCCGGGCTTTGGCCTGCGGCCCTTCCTGCGGCGTTCGGCGACCTTCGCGGGCTTGGGCTTGGCGACGAGCTTGCCCTGTTCGGCGATCAGCGCGCGGGCGATCTCGCGCAGGTCGGGGCGTTCGGACAGCAACTCGCTGACGATCTCTCTCGCGCCGGCCAGCGCCGTGGCGAGGTCCATCACACCGTGTTCCTTCGAGAGGAACTTCTCGGCGGCGCTTTCGACGCTGCCGCTGTCGGTCTCCTGCTTGAGGATCAGCTCGGCGAGCGGCTCGAGGCCCTTCTTGATCGCCTCCTGAGCGCGGGTCTTCTTGCGCGGAGCGTAGGGGAGGTAGAGGTCCTCGAGTTCCGCGCGGGTCGCGGCGGCCTCGATGCGCGCGCGCAGCGCGTCGTCGAGCTTGTCCTGCACCTTGATGCTGCTGAGGATCGCGGCGCGGCGGGCGCCGAGTTCGTCGCGGGTCTGCAGGCGGTCTTCGATCTCGTGCAGCCGGGCCTCGTCGAGGCCCCCCGTCTTCTCGCGCGCGTAGTGCGCGATGTACGGCACGGGTGCACCCTCGCGCAGCAGCGCCACGGCGGCGGCTACACGTTCGGGCTTCAGCTTCATCTCGGCGGCAATGCGTTCGGCTGCGTCGCTCATGATCCGGCGCTCATTCGTCCAATGGAGGTGCGGCCTATCCAGGCGGCGAAAGGACCAAGTCTAAACCAAAGGAACGCGGTGAACAGCTCCGATGTGCGGCGCGCGATTTCAGGTCCACGCAAGGTGCAGAACCGGAAAACGGGGATTCCAGCCAATCGGGAGGGCCAAACCCGCATGCGTCAGGGCCATCCTGCCTGACGGCGCCGCCTGTGCGCTGCCGGTTGAATCGCCAGTCGCCTGAGTAATGATGGTCTCCGAGGCCATCACCGCCGCCGGAGACGACCGCCATGTCCGCGACCCCCGCGCCCGCTTCGTTCCGCATCCCCGATACGCGCCTGCCGTTCGTCAACGGCGAGATCGCGCTCATCGAGCGCGAGGGCAAAGAACTGCTGGTCACCGGCACCGTCGGCGGCACCGGCGGGCGCATCTACCTGATCGATCCGGAGACGGGCGCGTGCGAGTACCGCGCGCTGCCCGGCAACGAGATCGCCGCCTACATGCTCAAGACGGGCATCGACGGCGCGCTGTACATCGGCCTCGGCAACGGCGACCTGGCCAAGTTCGAGCCCTGCACCGGCGCCTTCGAGTACCTCGTGAAGGGCAAGATGCACAGCCTGACCTGGGGAGGGTGCGTCACCGAGCAGTACATCGTGTGGAGCGCCTCGCCGCACGACGCCTGCGTCTACGACTGGTGCCGCAACAAACTGCTGCACGTCTTCAGCCCCGCCGACCTCGATACGCCGCCGGCGCGCTACGGCCACACGGTGCTGGAATGCCCCGACGGCCGCGTGCTGCTGATGATGAACGTCCCGCAGGCGCGCCTGGTGCTGCTCGAACCCGAAAGCGGCAAGCGGGAATCGATCGTGCCGGATGCGTTGCGCGGCGTGAGCTGGACGCGTGGCGGACGCTTCCTCGACGGCGAGACGCTGGGCTTCTTCGCCGCGAAGGATTTTTTGCTCTACCGGTATCCCTCGTTCGAGTTGCTCGCGCGGCTGCCGAACCCCACCGGCGCGGAAGGCAGCCACATGCAGAGCTGCCTGTGCGCCGGCAGGCTCTACACCGTCTCGAACGAGGACGGCGCGCTGTGGCGGCTGAAGGACGAGCGCGACGGCTTCGAACGCGCCGCGCCCGAAGGCGCCGACGCCGCGCGCGGCGTCCTTTACGCTTTGCATGACCACCTGATCTGCAGCGTCGACGCGACCGGCACCTTCCGGCGCCACGACCTGGACAGCGGCGAGACCTTCGCGAAGGAACTCGACGCGTGGGGCCCGCTGGGCGCGCACGCGCTGTGCGCGGTGGCCGAACGGCAAACGGTCTTCGGTGCGCCGTTCATCAACATGCGCTTCTGGCAGATTGATGCAGAGAAGGGCGAAGGCCGCGACCTGGGCCGCGCGGGCCCCGGCGGCGGGCAGGTGAACCAGATCCTCTGGGATCCGCAGACCCAGCGCGTGCTGCTGTCGTGCTACACCAGCTGCACGCTCAACGCCTTCGATCCGTCGCAGCCGTCGAGCTATCCGGAGAATCCGAAGACGATCGCGAAGGTCGGAGAGGAGCAGATGCGCCCGCTGGCGCTCGCGCACGACGGCCGCCACGTCTGGATGGCGTCCAGCGCGCACTACGGCCTGTTGGGCGGCGCCGTATCGCGCATCGATCCCACCGACACCTCCGGCGCATCCGTGAAGACCTGGCGGCACCTCGTGAAAGACCAGACGCCCAACGCGCTGGTGGCCGACCCGGAACGCGAACACCTGTACGCCAGCACGCAGATCTACGCCGACTGCGAGTCCGCGCCGCCGTCGCAAACGACCGCGCGGCTGGTGGCCTTCGACACGCGCGCGTTGAAGACCGCCGCCGAGTGCGCGCCCTTCGACGGCTGCCCGCAACTGCACGTGCTGGCGCTCCTGCCTAAAGGAGAAGTCCTCTGCCGAGCGTACGGTGAAGCGAATCGGCTCTTCGCCTGGGATCCGCAGAAGAACACGACGCGGGACCTGGGCGTTCCGCCCGATAAATTTGGGCGTCAGGTCGCGCCAGGCCCCGGCGGCGCGCTGTACGTATCGTCCGGCGCTGGGATCGGCCGCCTGCACGTGGAAGCCTCGGGCGTGCGCATCGAGCCGCTCGCCGAAGGCACTGGCGCCTTCCTGCACGTCGCCGGCGGGAAGCTCTGGTACGCGTCGGGCTTCGAGGTGTATGCGCTGGATCTTCCGGAGTAGCGTCAACCTTCCAGCGGGATCTTCAGCCGCGTGAAGAGCGCTCGCAGGCGCTTGGCGCACTCGGCATACTGCTTCCCGAGGTCCGGCAGGCTGCCCAGGTCCACGCCGATGGGCCCGTCGTAGCCCTGGCGGTGCAGCTCCAGGAACAGGCTCTCAAAGTCGATCGTGCCGTCGCCGGGCATGAGGTGCCGGTTGTCGGCGCCGTCGTTGTCGGCGACGTGCACGCCGGCGATGCGCCCCGCCAACTTGCGCGCGGACAGCGGCAGCAGCTCCTTCTGCGCGTGCAGGTGCGCGCAGTCGAAGTTGGCCTTGAAGTTCGCGCGGCCGACGCGATCCATCAAACGCAGCATCGAATCGGTTCCGCTGACCGTCTCGCCGACGCGGGGCTCGATGATCAGGTCCAAACCTTCTTCCTTGGCGATGTCGGCGCAGCGCTGCACGCTCTCGGCCAGAATCGCCCACGTCTTCCCGAAGTCGAAATCGTCGGCCATGCGCACGCGGAACTCCTGGCGGAAGGCGATGCCGCCGACGTACGGCTGCGCGCCCAGGAACTCGACCGGCGGTGTGAAGCTGCAGACGTGCACCGTCCGCGCGCCGAAGTAGGCCGCCGTCTGCGCGCCCAGGCGGAAGACGGCATAGGCGGTCTCCCTTGCGGCGGCGTCCGGCGCGACCAGTTCGCGCAGCACGGGGCAGAAGTTCACGCAGCGCATGCCGCGTTCGTCGAGGAACTTCTTGTAGCGCGCGCGGTGCTCGTGCATCGCGCGGATGTGCGGCGCGCCGACGCCTTCCAGTTCGATGTGCCGGAAGCCCAACTCGCGCAGTTCGTCGACGGCCTTCAGGCCGTCCTCCAGCGTCGGCGGGTAGCCGTAGCGGTCGATGGTGTAGAGGTAGCAGGCGGTCAACAGCATGGGGCGCTCCTTTCCTAGTGTTCGCGATCTTTCCATGCCGCATCTATACACCTCTTCATGTATGCCGGTCCGACGATTGACGATGCCGTATCGATGCGACAGAATCTTCCTCCCATGAGCGCCGCGCGGCTGGACGTCACCTCTGTCGAGGTCGCCCTCTATCAGGAGAAGGGCCGGCGTTTCCGCTTCCGCGGCGAACGCCACCGAGGCCTGTGGGAGATCTTCTGCCTCGACCGCGGGCGCGCCTACGTGCGCGTCGGGACCAGGCGCTTCCAGGCCGCGCCCGGCGAATGCTTCCTCTATCCGGCCGGCGCCTTTCACCAGCATCAGGCGACGCGCGGCCACGCGCCGCACTACATCACCGTGGCCTTCCGCGCGCGCGGCGGGCGGTTCCTCGCGCCGCTGCACGGGCGCCGCGCGGTGCTGCCGCCCGAACTGCGCACGCTGTTGGCGCGCGTAGTCGCGGAGAGCAGCGGCGGAAGGCCGCCGCGCGATCCGGCGTCCGCGGCCTTGCAGCGCGCGCTCTTGACGCAGTTCCTGGTCGAATGGCTGCGCACGGCGCAGCGGCACGAGCGGAGCCTGCGAAAGGCGGGCAGCGCCGAGCGCGAGGTCTATCGCGAGAAGGCCGCGCACGAGGCCGTCGAGAAGGCGCTGCGCCATGTCGAGGAACACGTCGCGGAAGACGTGAGCCTGGAGGCCGCGGCGCGCGCGGCGGGCGTCTCGCCGTCGTACCTGCGCCAGCTTGCGCGGCGGCACCTGGGCTATTCGCTGCGCGAAGCGCAGAAGCGCACGCGCGTCGCCTACGCAAAGCATCTGCTCAGCCAGAGCGCCGGGAACGTGAAGACGGTCGCGGCGGCGGCGGGCTACGAGAGCGCCGCGAGTTTCGCGCGGGTCTTCCGAGCCGTGACGGGGCAGTCGCCGTCGGCGTACGCACGCACCATCGCCGCGCGCGGCCCCACGCCGTGGCGCGGGTGACCGAACCCTGCACACGCGCGGAACGTGCATCTTGCGCGGCGGTTTGCGTTTCATAGTTTGCGTGAGGTAGGGTGAGGATTCGCCGAGGGAACCGGAAATTCCCTATGGCGGCGCGCGGTATCGTTGGGGACGCGCGCGAAGTTTATCGAACAACTCGAATGCGGGAGAGACACCATGCGCTACGCGGTTGTCGCAGGGATGCTCTGTGCCGTCGCCGCCGGTGTCTGGAGCAGCGAGGCGGGCGGCAAGGACAGGTACCCGCCGATCGACACCAACCGCCGCGATCCGTTCACGCTCCTGACGTTGGGAAATATTCCGCCTCCGCCGCCCCCTCCGCATCCCGAGATTCTGGACGAAAAACTGATGCGCGCAGCGCGCAGCGCCGCCGAACAGGCGGAACTGGCGTTTCGCAACGACGACCAGGCGCGCGCCATGGCCTTGTGCGCGGCGACGCTGAAGGATCTGGCGAAGATGCCGCATCCCAAGTTGTTCCGCGACTACCAGCGCTTGTGCCAGCGGCTGCGCGCCTTGCACGACGCCTCCGCTCGGCTGATCGAACACCGCGCGGCCGAGCGCGACTTTGCGGCCCTGAGGCTTTCGCTGACCGGTACCGTGGCGCGGTCGCGCAAGAGCTTCGCACTCATCGGCGGAAAAGTGCTGCAGCCCGGCGACACGTTCCGCACGCATAACGGCGGCGACCCGCTGACGGTCGAAGAGGTTCGCGACCGGCTGGTGATCCTGCGCTTTCGCGGGGTCCAAGTGCAGTTGGCGATGGTGAAGTAGGGTACGTTAACCGCAGAGGGCGCTGAGAACGCAGCGAAGGGGATTCGGGACGACTATTCGGGCGCCGGGGCCTTTGCGCGGCGGCGCTTGAGCTTCTCCTTCGCGAAGCCGAGCATCTCGAAGAACTCGTCCAGGCGCAGCAGCTTGCAGCCCAGCACGAAGACGGCCAGCGCGGCCAGGCCCGGCAGCGCGAGCTTGGGCGCGGCACGTAGAAAGGCTTTCAGGCCGCTGGTCCGCGCGGGTTTGGTTTCCGGCGCGGACGCTTCGCTCTTCGGCTCGACGCGCATCCCGGCTTCAGACTTTCCTTCCCACTCTGCCGCTTCTGTTTTTGCGGCGGCCGGCGGCTCGAAGGACGTCTTCTCCAGCCTCGGCACTTCGCCCGTCTTCAATTCACGCTTCGCGGGCTCCGGCGGCTGGGGCTTGTCGGGTTCGGCGGGGAGGAGGCGTTCCATCCCGGCGTAGCCGGCGTGCGCAACCAGCGCGCAGGCGGCGGTCAGGACCAGCGCGCGCGCGAGGAAGGAGAGCGTCGGCAGGGCGGGAAAGACGCGCAGGCCGCCGATTTTCAGAAAGCCGATGAGCGTGAAGGTCTTGAGCCAGCGCGAAACCGTGAAGCCCAGCGCCACGACCATCACTGCTTCCAGCCCGCGCAGTCCATAGTGCACCACGCCTAGGTAGCTGACGGTCATCGAGAAGGCCGAGAAGAACATGCCGATGATCGTCACCGAAACGGTGCGGCGCGAAGAGAAGTACGCCTGCATGAAGATCATCTCCAGCGCCGCCGCCGGCAGGACGATCGTGTAGCAGCTCATGATGGCGCCGACTTCGGCGGCTTCCGCGGCGCCTACCTTTCCCGACTGGAAGAGCACCTGCGCCAGCGGGACCGAGAGCACCACAATCACGGCGGTCATCGGCAGCAGCACGACCAGCAGCATGCGCCCGCTGCGCGTCAGGAAGCCGCCCATGGAATCGCGGTCGTCGCGCTCGACGAGTTCGCACAGGTACGGGAAGAGCGCGATGGAGATCGGGTAAGGGATCAGCCAGCTGACGGCCGAGTAGAGCTTGCCGCCGAAGTCGTTCTTCGAGAGCCAGCCTTCCTCGATCATGCTCAGCACGTAGTAGCGGTTGTAGTAGTCGCGAACCTTCGCGAAGACGATGCCCACGATCAGCGGCGCGACCAGCGCGAGGAAAGCCCGGAAGTGCGGGTCGTCCAGCGCCCGCGAGGGTTTCCATCGCCCGAGTTTGTCGCGCAAGGCCCACAGATGCACGGCCAGCTTCGTCGCGCCCGCCGCCAGCACGCCCAGGACCAGCGCGTCTTCCTTCAGGCCCAGCGCCTGGCCCGCGATGATGCCGAAGGCCAGCGCGCCTTTCAGCGCCGCGTCGGCGAAGGCGGGCCAGAAGAACTTCTTGTAGCCGTTCAGCACCATGTACGTCAGCGAGCCCAGGCTGAGGCCCAGCAGCGCCGGCGCCATGTTGCCCAGGAAGTGCACGGCCAGGTCCGAACGGCCTTCCTTCTGCGCGAACTTCGAGAACCACGCGACGAAGACGTCGGGGTAGACCCACAGCAGGCCGGCGATGGAGACCAGCAGCAGGGCCTGGAGGTTCAGCAGCACCGACGTGAAGCGCCACGCCGCTTCCTCCGAATCCTTCTCCTTTGCGCGCATGAAGACCGGCAGGAAGGCCGGGCCCAGGGACTCCTCGCCGATCAGGAAGAGCGACCAGAGCAGCCCGTTGAAGGCCAGCGAGAAGGCGTCGTTGACCTCGTTGAAACCGTAGTAGTGCCCGATCACCCGCGCCTGCACCAGGCCCAGGACCTTGGCCATCGCGTGCGCGACGGCGATAGCGATTGTCGCGGAGACGACGCGTTCGCCCAGTGAGCGCTGCGGCGCGGCGGGTGCTGGAGGCGCGGCGTCGGCGTCCGGCGCGTCGCCGGGGTTGGGTTCGGTCACGTTATTCGCCGGGCGGTTGGGATTCGGTCTTGCGCTGGAGTTTCAGCTCGGGGTCGCTGCGGCGGAGGTACATCGGCGCGGCGGCGTGGATCTCGGCACTCGTCCGCAGCGCCTTTCCGGCCGCGCGCAGCGCCCAGGCCCGCTCGGCCAGCACCGCGGCGGGGATCTCGCGGCATTCGGCCAGCGCCTTCCCATTCAACTCGTCCAGCCAGCCGTTCGTCGCGGCCAGGCCCTCGGGATCCCCGCAAACCAGCAGCGCCGTGCCGTTCTCGGATTTCACCGCCGCATGCAGGCCGTTTCGGATCTGGGTGGGCAGGGCTTCGGGCGCGAGGACGCATTCCTTTAGTAACCGCTCGAGGCCGTCGCGGGTCTCCCGAAACAGCGCCGCGTACAGGCCTTCGGCGTAAGCGTTGCGAAGGGCCAGTACCGCGCGCGTGCTTCCCGCCGGCTGCGTCTTCAGGGCTGTCAGGGCCAGGGCTTCCAGGCTCGGTACGCCGACGAGGTCCAGGCCGGCGCCCCAGGCCATCGCCTTCGCCGCCGCCAGCCCGATGCGCAGGCCGGTCCAGCTGCCGGGGCCCAGCGAGACCGCCACCGCGCCCAGATCGCGCACGCGCAGGCCGGCCTTCTTGAGCAGGGCCTCGGCGGTGGGCGCCAAGGCCGAGCCGTGGCGCGCGCCGGGGTCGAGGGGCGCTTCGTCGAGAAGTCCCGCCGGACCCCACAGGGCGGCCGAGAGCCGCGCGCCGGAGGTCTCCAGCGCGATCAGCGGCGCGTCGGGCTTCTGGGCTGATTCAGGCATGGCGAGAGTGTAGCGGCAAAGGTTCGATCATGCACCGGCAGACGGGGGAAGGGACCCGATAGATAAAGGAGGCGTTATTTGGTGCGGCGGCGGCCGGCGGTGGCCAGGGCTTCGTGATGCCCGTTGCCGTTCTCGCCGTTTCCGATTTCGCCGTTGTCGCTGCCGTTGGCGCCGTCGCTGAGCGCCAGTTCGGCCTCGAGGACCTCCAGCGCGCGGCGCGCGGCGGCCTGTTCGGCGGCCTTCTTGCTGCGGCCGTGGCCGGGCGGGAAGCGGCGGCTGCCGATCACCGCGACGATCTCGAAGGTCTTCTTGTGGTCGGGGCCGCTGGCGCTGATCATGCGGTAGTGGGGCGTCACGCCCTCGTCGCGCTGGGCAAGCTGCTGCAGCGCCGACTTGTGGTTGGGCTCGCTGCCGTTCTCGGCGACGGCCTTCAGTTCGGGACCGAGCGTGCGCAGTACGAAGGCGCGCGCGGCGTCCAGGCCGCCGTCGAGGTATACGGCCGCGCAGACGGCCTCGAAGAGATTCGCGTAGACGCTGGGCGGCAGGGGTTCGCCGGGGGGCAGGCCCTTGCCGAGCTTGCTGACGTCGCGCAGACCCAGGCATTCGCCCGCGCGGGCCAACGAGACCGTGCTGACGACGGCGGACTTGACCTGGGTCAGCTGGCCCTCGTTCCACTTGGGGTAGCGGTCGTAGAGCGCCTGGCCGACGCAGAGGTTCAGGACGGCGTCGCCCAGGAACTCCATGCGTTCGTTGTCGCTGTGTTCTTCGGCGGTGCTGCTGGGGTGGGTCAGGGCGCGCTCGATGCGGCTTCGGTCGCCGAAGCAGTACCCGATGCGGTCCTGCAGGCGGCGCAGGCTGGCTTCAAAGGAACGCGAGGCAGCGCGGGGGGCGATCGCCATCGGGTCGACGTTGCTCGTTTCGATCGGGTTCGGTAGCAGCACGATTATGGCCCGTTGGCTCCAGCCTTCGGAGCGGGCACCCCCCAAACATAACTTCGTCCGGATAAGAGTCAACCGACCAGTCAAAAAAGTGTTTCTTCGATAAATTATATAACCCATTTTAAATCAATATGTTATTGAGATGTTTGCGGAACAAATTTTTATCCTAATATAACTCTAAGTTGCGCTCTGGATTAAATACGCAACCAAGCCCGCTGCGGCACGTCAAAGCCATCGAAGCGGTGCACATAGAGGAGCCTTCGGACCCATGACCACGAAGCAGACCCTGCGAAACCTGCTCGGAATAATCCTGGCGCTGGCCCTTAGCGGGTCGGTTCACGCCGAAGAGACGGCACTGCTGAAGCCCGCGGGCGGCGACGGCGGCGGCGAAGTAGTCGGCGGCCTGCAGGCTTCGGCCAAGGCGGTAAAGAAGGAGTTCGGCCCGGGCGAATCGATCCTCGTACAGTGGACGCTCACCAACGTGGGCGACGCGGCGGCGGAACTAAGGTTTCTGCGGGGATCCGATTCGTACAAGTATCTTTACCTTCATCTGGAGGTCACGAAAGACGGCAAGGCGATGGCCATTCGATATTCCCGCGATAAGGCACGTTTAAATGCCGACACAGTTACCAAGACCCTCGCCCCCGGCGCGAAGCACGAAGAGTGGATCGACCTCAACTCGGGCGACTGGACGCCGCTGAAGGAGAAGGGCAAGTACGATGTGGTGCTCGTCTATGCAAACGGCAGAACGACGGTGAAGACCGGCAAGGTCTCCTTCGCCATCGCGGTGCCGGGGCTGGTGACGGGCATTGAAATCAAGCCCGAGGAGGAGAAGGCGATCCTCGCGCTGATCAAGGACCTGGGCCACGACGAGTTCACCAAGCGCCAGGAGGCCGAGAAGCAGCTGCTGGCCTTCGGCGACAAGGCCGTGAACCTGCTCCACGACGCGTCGGAGAACGGCGAAGATTTGGAAGTGCGCACGCGCGCCAAGCGCATCATCGACGCGATCCGCGATGCCAAGAATCAGCGCCGCGTGCAGAAACACCTCTGTGCGCCCTGCACGCACCTGGCCTTCACCGCCGACGTCGGCACTTGCCAGCGCTGCAACGGGCACACGCCCAGCGGCGGGTGGCGCTACTGCGGCACGTGCGCGGTGGCCCTGGGCCAGTGCGCGGCGTGCGGGAAGGCGCTGAACGCCGCGCCGCCGCCTCCGGTCATCATACGTCCAGTTCCGCGGCCGCGTCCGGAGCCGCCGCCTGCTCCTGCTCCCGAGCCGCAGCCGGTGGTTCCGCCGGCACCGCCGATCGAAGACGATTTTTGATATCCAGACGGCCGTACGCGGAAGTTGAACGCGCTCACACCTTCTCGGCCGCGGCGGTCTCGAAGAGCTTGCGCAGTTCGGCGACGGTCGTGCGGTGCTTGTCTTCGGCGTAGAAGGCCTTGATCTTCGCGCGCGCGGCGTCGATGTCGCCGCAGGCCTTTCCGCGCGCCATCCAGTCCTTGCAGCAGGCCGGCCGCGGGCCCCAGAAGCCGACCTCGACGAACTGGTGATTGAGGAAGACGAAGACCGGGATCGCCTCGGCGGCGTTGGTCAGAAAGCGCGCCATCAGCTCGGGCTTGGTCTCCTTGTCCACCACCCGCAGGTGCAGGTTGGCGCCGGCGGCGCACATCCGAGCCACGACGGGCGTGTGGCGGCGCACGTCGCCGCACCAGGCTTCGCTGATGGCGAGGAGGTGGACGTTGCGCTTGATGTCGTGCAGGGTGTGGGCGTCTTCGGGGCTCAGCACGACGTCCTTGTAGATGCGTTCCATCTCTTCGCGCTGGGGGGCCTCGCAGGCCCTCAGCCAGTCGCCGAAGTGTTGCCCCGCTTCCCAAATGGCTTTAAGATCGAGTTTCGGAACGGCCATGACGTGCCTCCTTTCGGTTGATGCGCGTCAGCATATATTTACCCTACCGCTTCGTGCGGGGCAGGCAAAAGACGATTCGGACCGGAGGTGGCCGCGTGGACCGCAAGCAATGGCTGACGATGATCTATCGGGAAGCCAACCTTTTCCTGGAGCGCAACGGCGGCAAAGGCAAGCCGGTGACCGCGGAGCGCCTCGCGGAACTCGAGCCGGAACTCGACGCGCAGCTCCAGGAGGTCCTCGAGACGACCGACCACCTGGAGGACCTGGTGAAGCACTCGGTGCTGCGCGACCCGCCGGAGGAACTCTGGCGCAGCGAAGACGACTGGCAGCGGGTGCTGATCGCCGTTGCGGGTACCTGCCTGGCCCACGACGTGAAAGGCGTCGTCGTGAAGATCCTGGCGGGCGAGTTGCCGAGGTTGGATTCGGGGAAGATCCACGAACCGCAGTAAGAAAGCACCTTGTGCACCGGGCGAGCTGTTGGCGAGGCGGTCCACTTGAATTTGCCCTGCCGGCCTATACCTTAGTGCTCTGCTTCACACCCGATGGTTCCGGCAGTCGGATCCACGAAACAACGGCGGTACGAATTTCAGGGAGCGCGCTGACCTCATGAGCGAACGGCACCTCTTTACCTCCGAATCGGTCTTCCCGGGGCATCCCGACAAGGTGGCCGACCAGATCTCCGACGCGATCCTCGACGCGATGCTGACCGACGATCCGAACTCCCGCGTGGCCTGCGAGACGTTGGTGAGCACGGGCATGGCCTGCGTCGCCGGAGAGATCACCACGCAGACGTACGTGCACATCCCGGACGTGGTGCGCGACGTCGTGCGCAGCATCGGCTACGTCGATCCGAAGATGCGCTTCGACTGCGACAGCTGCGCCGTGCTGGTGACCATCGACCGCCAGTCCCCCGACATCGCCCAGGGCGTGAACGAGACCTCCACCCACGAGATGGGCGCCGGCGACCAGGGCATGATGTTCGGCTACGCCTGCAACCAGACCCCCGAGCTGATGCCCCTGCCGATCCAGCTCAGCAAGCGCATCAGCGAGAAGGCCGTGCAGCTGCGTGAAAGCGGCGAGCTGAAGTATCTGCGCCCCGACGGCAAGTGCCAGGTCACCGTAGAGTACGAAGGCCGCAAGGCCGTGCGCGTGACCACCGTCGTCGTCAGCCAGCAGCACACCCCCGACATGAACGACAAGCAGGCCCAGCTGAAGAAGGACATCATCGAGAAGATGATCAAGCCGGTGATCCCCGCCGAGTTGCTCGACAAGAACACCGTCTTCCACGTCAACCCGACCGGCCGCTTCGAGATCGGCGGCCCGCACGGCGACAGCGGCCTGACCGGGCGCAAGATCATCGTCGACACCTACGGCGGCTACGCCCCGCACGGCGGCGGCGCCTTCTCCGGCAAGGATCCCACGAAGGTCGACCGCTCCGCGGCGCTCTACTCCCGCTACGTGGCCAAGAACGTCGTCGCCGCGGGTCTGGCCGACGAGTGCGAGATCCAGGTCGCGTACGCCATCGGCGTCGCCGAGCCCGTCTCGGTGCTGGTGCAGACGCGCGGCACGGGCAAGGTCAGCGACGCCAAGCTGTCCGAGATCGTGCGCAAGCACTTCAACTTCAAGCCAAAGAACATCATCGATTCGCTGAAGCTGCGCCGGCCGATCTACCGCCTTACCGCCGGCCTGGGGCCGTTCGGGCGCAACCTGCCCGAGTTCACCTGGGAGAAGACCGACAAGGCCGAGGCGCTGAAGTCCGAACTGGCTGCGCAGGCCGCCGTGCGCTGAAGCTGGACGCAAAATCGAAACGAAGGAGAACGCCACGGGTTTCCGCCCGTGGCGTTTTCGTTTTGAGCGCGCGGAGAGAAGTTTTTCTTTGAGCGACTTTCCGAATTCAGCTATAAGCGTTGCGCGGTTGCTCGTGCAAGCGATGGAACTGGATCCCCGAGGGGACGGGAGGTGGGAGAGGCCGTTCGATCCGGGAGCCGCGACAGGGCGATCCGGAACGGGTGATCAGGGAGGTGGCATACATGGGCGCTGTCCGCGAATTCCTCGACAAGCACTTCAAGCACTTCAATGCGCGCGAAACCGTTAACGCTGCGAAAGCCTACGAGGCCCACATCAACGCCGGCGGCAAGATGTTAGTCAGCCTGGCCGGGGCGATGTCGACCGCCGAACTGGGCATCATCCTGGCCCGCATGATCCGCGCGGACAAGGTCCACGCGATCTCCTGCACCGGCGCCAATCTCGAAGAAGACATCTTCAACCTCATCTGCAACAAGGATTACCGAAAGATCCCGAACTGGCGGGCGCTCAGCGAAGAGATGGAGAAGGAACTCTTCGAGCAGGGCTTCAACCGCGTCACCGACACCTGCATTCCCGAAACGGTGATGCACCACATCGAGGGCGCCCTGATCAAGCGCTGGAAGGCCGCCTGCGAAAAGGGCGAACGCCACTTCCCGAATGAATATCTGTTCGACATCCTGCGCAGCGGCGAACTGAAGCCGCACTTCCAGATCGATCCGAAGGATTCGTGGATGGTCGCTGCGATGGAGAAGAATCTCCCGGTCTGGTCGCCGGGCTGGGAGGACTCCACGACGGGCAACATGTTCGCCGCGGCGGTGAAGCGCAAGAAGGTTCCGCACCACCAATGCGTGAAGTCCGGCACCGAACAGTTCGAGAAACTGCTGACTTGGTACCTGGCAATGAACCCCTTGAACAGCGGAAAACCTTCCACGGGATTCTTTCAGATTGGTGGTGGCATCGCCGGCGACTTTGCCATCTGTGCCGTGCCGTCAATCCTGGTGGATTTGGAAGAAAAGACACCGTTCTGGGGCTACTTTGCACAGATCAGCGACGCGGTCACCAGCTACGGCGGCTATTCAGGCGCGGTGCCCAACGAGAAGATCACTTGGGCGAAGCTCGACGTGAGCACGCCAAAGTTTATGATCCAGTCCGACGCGTCCATCGTCGCACCGCTGATCTTCGCGTACATCCTGAACGATTAAGAACGCCTAACAGAATGAACCGTGGCTGCGAGGGCCGGAATTCGACATCCAGCCAAGGAGCGAAGCCAAAGCCGTATCGGGGAGATAAGGCGTGGCATAGCAACGCAGACTGGGTGCCGAAGACCGGCCCTCCCGCAGGGCGGCGAACGGTAGGAGGCTAAGATCGCCGTACATACCTGGGTAGATTAATTGGATAAGGTCATGTATCTCGCTCGTCGTTCTTTTATCGAGGCCCTTCTCCGCGCATGCCGCGGGGCATTCAGTTAGGAGTTCTAAGTTAGCGGTCCACGGGACGTTGCAGGCGCTTGAAGAGCGGCCGGTGCCGCGGGCCGGCGGGTTCGTCGGGCTGGCCTTCGTCCTTCTCGTGCTGCTTCAGCAGGTCGACGGTGGCCTTCAGCGTCTGCATCATGCGGTCGCCGACACGCTTGCGCACCGCCGCTTCCTGGCCCGACTGTTTCAGCTCGTCGAGCATCTTGCCCGTCAGGTCGGTCAGGTCCGTGCTGTCCTGCGCGTATCCGGCGGCGAGCCGCACGGCTTCCGCGAAGGCGGTACGCTCGTCCGGCACCTTCTTTAACGCTTCGCGGTGAGCGGTCATGTAGCGGGTCAGCGCCCCGCGGTCCTGGGCCTCCTTCGCGTCGCCGAAGGCGTGCAGGAACAGCGGCACGTTGGGAATCTCGGCCTTCTCGAACAGTTCGTCGGCGCGTTTGAGCTTCTCGGGCGTCAGATCCTTCGGCGGCGTCAGTGCCAGCATGCGCAGTTCGCGCCGTTCGCCTTCGGTGAGCGGGCTCTCGCTGAGCTTCATCAGCAGCCGCCCGAGCAGCCCCATGGCCTTGCCGGGCCGCACCAGTGGTCCGTCCTTCTCGGTACCTTTGGACTGCCCGTCTGTAATTCCTTCGGGGGTGGGCGTGGGCTCGGGCTGCGGTTCGGGCATCGGCAGGAAGCGCAGCGCCTGCACGTCGGCGTGGCCGATGGTCCGGTCGGTCCCGCCGGCGACGGGCCGTACCTGAAGCTCGCCGTTGCGGAAGGCGAGCAGGTACGCTTCCATGGGCGCGGCGGCGTCGGATTTGAGCACGACTTCCACTAGCGGTCCGGGCGGCGGGGCGCTCTGCTCCGCGCGCGCTTGAAGGACCGTGCACGCGGCGCACAGGAACAAATACGCGGCGAACCGTGCGACGGCCCCGTTGTGCTGCGCGACAGCCATGCCGGAATTCCCCACAGCGTTCGTGCGTTGTGCCGGCGAAACGTGCTTCAAGCCGGCGTTGCGTGATGGTATCGCAAGCGGCGTACCGCAACAACCCGGCGCACCGGTGCGTATGATTCTTAAGGTTTATCGCGCAGCCAGACGACTTCGCCTTCCAGGATCATGCGCAGGCCGGCGGCTTCCGCCAGCGTTCGCAGCGCCTGGCCGGCGTTCTTGCCGCGCACGTCCAGGGCCGGGAGGTCCGCCTGTGCGAGGCGATCCATCGCGGCGGGATCCACCAGCACCGTGCAGCCGAGGTTCGAGAAGTAGCCCGAACTGCGCAGCAGCCAGGGGAAACTGCGCGCAGGCAGGGACTCGGCGCCGGCCTGCAGCGGGCGCGCGAGTTCCTGCTCCAGCTTCAGGCGCCACGCCGGTCGCCAGGCGCGCAGGTCGAAAGCGGCGGGCGCAACCTCGGCGGCCCGCGCCCGCAGGTCGGACTCGAGCGCGTACAGAACGGCCTGCGCGGCCGCCAGTTGGCGACGGTCGCCTTCGAAGAGCAGGCGGTCCTTCAGCGGATGGAAGGTTACACCGGCGAAGAGTTCCGGGTGGCAGACGCGCACCGTCTCGGCCAGGGTCTCCGGCAGCGCGGCGGCTTCGGCGGGCAGCAGCGCTGCCTGGGTGTCGCAGCGCAGTACCTGCAGCCGCGGCGCGCCGTAGCAGGCCTCGGGCGTTTCGACGACCAGCTGCCCGTCGCGGGCGTGCACGCCCAGGCCCTGCAGCCGCGCGGCCCATTCGATGCTGCCGCCCAGCCGCAGCGCGCGGTTGCGGAAGGCCGAGACCGGGAAGACCTTTGCGTTCTCGGGCACAGCCAGCGCGCGGCCGGTCTCCCTCACTTCGGCGGCCAGTTCTTCCCAGGTGCGCACCAGGCGCGGGCCTTCGTGCTCGTTCAGCGGTTCGGTATCCAGCGTCGCGAGCGGTGTGCCGTCGCGCAGCAGCCACAGGGCCTCGGCGAAGCGCACGCGGTTTACGCGCCCGCAGAGGTAGTGCAGCTTGAGCGAGTCCGGCTGCAGCGCCGCCTCGGCGACCAACGGGCGCGCCGGGCCCTGCAGCGCGAAGCCGCCGTGTCCATCGTTGCGCACCCGCGCGGCGAAAAACTCCAGGCCCGCGCGCCAGGGCGCGTGCGTGTGCCCGTCCAGGCGAACCCACGGCGTTCCATCGATGGCCTGCGGCACGCGCGTCAGCGCTTCGATCCGTTCCGGCCGGGCGACATAGACCAACCCGTCGTACCATGCCCACGCGAGTCCCGCGTCGCGGCACACCTCGTCCAGCAGCGTGCGCGCGGAGCCTTCGGCGGGGCGGGGCATCGTCGCGGCCTCGGGAGGCAGGTCACCCGGCGCCGCCAGCCAGTTGGCCGGCAGGTACTCGTCGAGCCACTCGGCGAGGGCAATCGCTTCCGGTGCCGGCGGAAGGGTGGCGTGCAAGCCGCGTGCGGCGGTGCCGGATGGATCGCCGGCTTCCGGCGGACCGGGCAACTCGCCGGGATCCGCCGCGCGCAGTCGCGCACCGGCTTCCAGGCGCAGGCCCTGCTCGCGCGCCAGCCAGCGCACGATGCGTTCGACCGGCATGGGGCACTGCACGCGCAGCATCGATGGGCCCGCGCCGGCGCCCAGGCGCTTAGCCTGTTCGGCAAGGCGCAGCAGTTCGGGGGCGTCGCCATGGCGCGCGGCCAGCAGCGCCAGCGCGGCGGGCAGCGCGCGCCCGCGGAAGTCGATCTGATTCTCGAGTGCGGTCCAGTCGATCGCGGGCGGCGAGGGAGCCGCAATGCCGGTAACGCCTGCGTCGCCGGGCGGCGCCGTGCCGTCGTTCGCCGAAGGGGCGGTGCTTTGCGCGATGGCGGTGGCGTTCGCGTTGGGGCGATGCCAGGCCATGCGGCCCGGCGCGATGGGGCGCGCGGCGCTGACGCCGCCGGCAGCCAGCAGGTCGGCCTCGAAGCCACCCGTCACGCGCAGCGGCGCGGCGGTGGTGCTGCCGCCGGACGCGGCTTCCACGGTACCTTCGTCGACGACGACGGTGACGTCCTTGGTCGCGTCGGGCGGCAGGACGATGCCGAACGAAGTGCCCACGACGGTGACGCGGCCATGGCGCGTGCCGACTTCGAAGTTCTCGCCGGGCTCGCGCGGGCGGTCCTTGCGCACGTCAAAGTAGGCGTCGCCGGCGATCAGTTCGTAGCGTTGCCGCGCGAAGGCCTTCAGTTTGGCGCCGGGGGCCAGATGCACCGTCGCGATGGGCGTGGCGGCGCTGGACAGGGCCAGCCGCAGCGGCCGGCCGGCGAGGGCCTCGACGACGTCGCCTTCCTTCAGCGGGTAGCCGGGCGGCAGTTCGCGCTCGTGCCCGTCGCGGATCAGTTTCGCTTCGCCGGCTTCGATGCTGGCCAGCGCCGGCGCCTTTGTGCTGTCGCCAACGATGCCGTGCCGCAGCCATGCGCCCAGCACACCGATGGTGATCAGCGCCGCGACGCCCAGCGGCACGCGGTAGATGCGCACGGCGCGCAGCATCCTTTCGCGGGGCGATGGCTTGGCGCGCGAGGACGCCCCCGCTTCGCGGGCCAGCGCGTCGATGGCCGACTGCGACTCGCCGCGCAGCCACGCCGGCGAATCGGCCTCTCCGCGGGCCGGCAGCGCTTCGAGCACGCGCTCGGTGAACTCGGGCGAGGTGTCCAGCCCGGTGAAGGCCTTGCGCAGGCGCTGGTCGAGGTGGCGGCGGCGGTCGAGTTCGCCCTTGCAGGCCGCGCAGGTCTTGACGTGCAGCGCCAGCAGGCGGCGTTCGACGTCCTTCAGGTCGCCGTCCTGAGTGAGGTACTGGATCACGCGGCGCGCTTCGTCGCAGGTCAGGGGCGGGCCGCCGTTCGTGTCGGAGGGCAAGGCGTTCATGCCTCGGGGCCCTCCGGCGAACGCACCGTGCCGAAGGCGGCCTGGAGGTAGGAAAGGGCGTGGTGCAGTCGGCTGCGCACGGTGCCGCGGGGTTCGCCGAGGCGCTCGGCGATCTCTTTCGGCGTCAGGCCTTCGAGGTACCGCATCGTGATGACCACGCGCTTGGCCTCGTCGAGTTCCCCCAGCGCGCGCAAAATGCGTTCGCGCTCCTCGCCCAGCGCCTGCGTCACGCGGTCGTGCGGCGGCGCGGCCGGTTCGTTCATCGCTTCCAGGCCGCTCTCGCGGCGGCGGCGCTGCCGCACGCGTTCCTGGTCGGCGCCGACGTGCTCGGCTATGCCGTACAGCCAGCGCGCGAAGGCTTCCGGCTGTTTCAGTTCGCCCAGGCTGCGGTAGGCCTTGATGAAGACCTCCTGCGCGACGTCCTCAGCCTCGGCCGATTGCAGCCCGCGCTGCAACGCCAGGGCGAAGACGGTGCGGCGGTGCCGGTCGACCAGCGCTCCGAAGGCCTCGCGGTCCCCGGCCAGCGCCGCCTGCACCAGTTGGGCGTCCGAACGTGCCACCGTCGCCGCAGCCTCCTTTATTAGTCGCTGCGCGGGGGCGGGCTGTTGAACGGAATCGAGCCCCCCGAGCACCTACAACTGTAGGACGTTCGAGGGGTTAGGCAAGGCAGGGGTTTTTCGGACTTTCCGCCTGGGACGAGGGGCGGCGGGGGCGGTGAAGTTACTCCCCGGCGTAGTTGATCAGGCTGAAGACGTCGTAGCCCTTCAGGCGTTCGCGGCCCTTCAGGAAGTCGAGTTCGATGATGAAGCCCGCGCCGACGACCTTCGCGCCGAGTGCCTCGACCAGTTTGCCGGTGGCGACCATGGTGCCGCCGGTGGCGAGCAGGTCGTCGAGCAGCAGGACGTTGTCGCCCTTGTTCAGCGCGTCCTCATGGATGGTTAGCGTGTCGGTGCCGTACTCGAGGTCGTAGGTCACTTTCTTTGTGCGGAAGGGCAGCTTGCCGGGCTTGCGCACGGGCACGAAGCCCGCGCCCAGGTGGTAGGCCACCGCCGGCCCGAGGATGAAGCCGCGCGCCTCGGCCGAGACGACCTTGTCGATGCGTTTGCCGAAGTAGTGCACGAAGAAGCTGTCGACGATGTAGCGCAGGGCGTCCTTGTTGCCCAGCATGGGCATGATGTCCTTGAAGACGATGCCCTTCTTGGGGAAGTCGGGGATGTCCCGCACCAGCGACTTGAGGTCCATGAGCGCGTCCTTTCGCGGCAGCTATCCCGGGCGTCACGTCGAACAAGAGATACTTCTGTAGTGCGCGGCGAGGTTTGAGGCAAGTGCGCTTCAGGCCTGCGCGGGCGGCGTTTACCTCGTTTCGGCGGGGGCGTCCTTGTCCTTCTGCTTGGCTTTCCTGTCCTTCTTTTCCTTCTGGTCCTTCCCGTCCTTCTTGTCTTCCTTCTTCTTCGCCTCGGCCCAGGCCTGCCGCGCGCGTTCGGCGTCGCGGGTGCGTTCCCCGTAAAGGTACAGATCCTGGTAAGGGCGGTAGTACCGGTAATCGCGGACGTCGGGGTCGCGCAGGTAGTAGTCCCAGCCACGGCCCAGCGCGTCGCCTTGGCTCAAGGGACGGTGCATCAGCCAAGGCGGCGGGTAGTAGGGGCTGTGCCAGCCACCGGTGTTCAATTCTTCGCGGTGCTGAGCGTCGCGGGCGGCTTTCGAAGCGCGAGCCTTCTCTTCCTCGGCTTCTTCCTGAGCCTCCTCGGCGGCCTTGCGCGCCTGCTCGTTGGCCTTGCGCGCGTCTTTCGCGCGCTCGGCGAGTTCCTTCATCCAGTCCTTGTCGCTCAGGGCGGCGCCGTGTTCGTCGCGGCCGCGGCGTTCGGCGCTCAGCGTCGCGCCGTCTTTGCGCGTATCGCGCAACTCGATGCGATTCGGCGAGATCCGCCAGACGTAGTCTTTCCACTCGATGCAGCGCGGCCCGGCGGACTCCGGCGGGACGCCGGGCTTGAAGACGAGTTGCTCGTCCTTGAAGTCCCACTGGTCGTCGTCGAGCGGTTGCGGAGCGCTTTCAACGGCAGTGGCTATTCCAGCGAGCATCAACAGTAGCGGAGCAAGGTGAACGAGCGTGCGCATGGGAGCCTCCCGGTTCGGGACGAGGCGTGCTTCCTTTACTATATCATGTGCCGCCGGGGGCCGGGCATTTCCGGCGTTTCAGCGTTTCTCGGGCTTCGCGGTCAGCGTCAGTTCCTTGCCGTCGCGCTGGACGACGATCTCGACGGGCTCGTTGGGTGCGCAGGCCTTCAGCGCGTTCATGTAGTCGTAGATGTTCTCGACGTTCTTGCCGCCCAGCTTCACGATCACGTCGCCGGCCTTCATGCCCGCACTGTCGGCGGGTGAATCGGCGCGCACGCCTGTGATGCGCAGGCCCTTGCCCTCGAACGCGTAGTCGGGCAGGGTGCCGAGGCGGATGCCGCCCATGCCGGTGACGCTGCGCTTGGCGGGCTCGACCTTGACGTACTCCGGGCGGGCGTCCTGGTTGGCCAGGCGCGCGACGACGCTGGCGGTCAGCGCGGTGACCTTGGCCTGGTCCACCAGATTCAGCTTCTCGACGGTGTCGGACGGCTTGTGGTAGTCGGCGTGGGAGCCGGTGAAGAAGAAGAGAACCGGGATGCCGCGGCTGACGAAGCTGAGTTGGTCGCTGCCGCCGAAGCCGTCCTCGGTGGGCTTGAGCGTAAACGTGGTCTCCGCGTTAGCGGCCTCCAGCAACTGGTCGAAGCCCTTCCCGGTGCCGGTGCCGGTGACCATCAGCGCGCGATCCTTGCAGCGGCCGACCATGTCCAGGTTCACCATTGCGGCAACGTTCTTCAGGTCGAAGCCCGCCGGCGGGCGGTCGACGAAGTGCAGGCTGCCCAGCGTGCCCAGTTCTTCGCCGCTGAAGGCGATGAACCAGATGCTGCGCTTGGGCCGGTTCTTCTCTTTGGCGAAAAGGTGCGCGAGTTCGATCAGGCTCGCCGTGCCCGAGGCGTTGTCGTCAGCGCCGTAGTGGGTCTTCTTGCCCAGCTCGTTCTTGTCGGCGAGCGAGAACTCGTTGCCCAGCCCCAGGTGGTCGTAGTGCGCGCCGACCACGACGATCTCTTTGCTCAGGACGGGATCGCTGCCCGGCAGGTAACCGATCACGTTCTCGGTGGTCGCGCGCGGGTGCCGCACGTCCACGCCCAGCAGTAGTTCCGTCTTCTCGAGCGCGCGGCTGGCGGGCTTCAGGTCCTTGTCGATCTGCTTCTGAAGTTCCTCGAGGCTGGTTCCGTTGAGCTTGAACCAGTCTTCGGCCGCGGGCGTGGTGACATGCACCACCGGCAGGCCGCTGGCGATGCGTCCGCCTTCGTCGAAGGGGATCAGGGCCTTGCGCTGGCTTTCGGTGGTCCCGCGGTAGCCGGTGACGACGATCAGCGCCTTGGCGCCGGCGTCGCGCGCGGCCGCAGCCTTGTAAAAGAGAGACGTATAGCCGCTGACGGCGCCTTGCAGGTTGGCATGCGGATCTGCGTGGGGATCGGCTTTCTTGCCGCCGATGCGCGAGCCGTCGGCGCTTTCGGGTTCGTCGCGCAGCACGACGACGAACTTGCCCTTCACGTCCAGACCTGCGTAGTCGCCGTAGCCGGCCTTGGCGTCGCTGATGCCGTACCCGGCGAAGATCAGAGGCGCGAGCGTGGGCTTGAGGTCGGTGCTCAGGCGCACGGGGCGGTAGTAGTCGTCGAGGGCGTAGGTGAGGTAGCCTCCTTCGAGGTACGCGCGCACGGCCTTTTCGTCGGCCAGCGGCAAAACCAGACCGGTCTTGGGCGGTAGCGTCCACGTACCGGCCGGTTTGATCTTCTCAGCTTCCTCCTTCGTGGTCTTCGCGTAGAGCCGGTTCCCGTTGCCCAGTTCCACGCCGCTGACGAAGTCGAAGGCCTGAAAGTAGGTCTGGTCCTTGTCGCGCAATTCGCCGCCGGGGCGCAGGCCGGCCTTCTTGAAGTGCTTTTCGATGTAGTCGCGGGCCTTGGCGCAGCCTTCGGTGCCGCTGAGGCGGCCCTGGCATTCGTCTCCGGCGAGGAATTCCGCGTGCTTGTAGAGCTCCTTCGCCTTGACCGTGACCGGTCTTTCGAAGCCCGGGACGGCGAACTCGAATTTGAAGTCGCGGTCCTGTTCGGCAGCGCGGAGGCTGGCCGTGCCCAGCAGAAGCGCGGCGAGCGCGAGCGGAACAATTGCAATGCGGGATGGAGCTTTACGAATCAACATGGTGCACTCCCGAATCTAACTCGTGCCGGCGGAGCCCACGGTATCCGCCCAGCGAGGAAGTTTCTAGCAAGCCGTCACAGGTTCCGTGCGGGCTTCACCATTACGATAAGGAGACGTGGTATGCGCCCCGTATTCCTAACTCTTTTCGAGCAAACGGGAAACGTGCCATTCGAGCGATGCGATTCCGGTCCGGCAGAACCCCCTTCGCACCCGACATGGCGTTGCTGCCCGCCCCGACGAAGTAACACCTGCGGAAAACCGCGCGCGTCTCTTGCCGGGCCTTCCGAAATACGATAACCTCATCTGATTCGGACCATATCCACAACTCCGGAATGGGGAGCTTCGGATGATCACGACGACCGGCGAATACGCGTTGCGTGCGATGGCCTACATCGCGGCATTGCCGAAGGACGAGTACGTGCTGGCGCGCAACATCGGCAAGGAGCTGAGCATCCCGCCGAACTACCTGAGCAAGGTGCTGCAGTCGCTGGCGCGGGTGGGGCTGCTGGACAGCCAGCGCGGGCGCAACGGCGGCTTCCGCATGGCCAAGCCGGCCAACAAGATCAAGCTCTACGACATCCTATCGGCGGTGGAGCCCGTCGGGCGGTACGAGACGTGCATATTGGGCAACAAGGTCTGCGAGGACGCCACGGCCTGCCCGATCCACTTTGCGTGGAAGGAAGCGCGCGGCAAGGTGATGAAGCTCTTCCAGACAACGCCGCTGACCAAGCTGATGGAACACCAGCAGAAGCGGTAAGAAACGGCCCTACTGGCCGGTATTCATCTCGTCGGGTACGGTGCCCTTGGTCTTGGAGTACTCCGGCGTGTTTCCGACGTAGCCTTTCTCAAACAACTGCACGTAACGGTCCAGCAGCTTGCGGTAGCCCGGCAGGTCGGGGTGGTTGGCCGGCATCATGTCGATGGCCATGCGCGCGAAGCCTGCGGCCTTTTCGTAGTGCCGGTTGACGCGCGCGGCCTCGGCGGCGGCCATCAGGTAGCGCGGGTTCTTGAATGCGGTCAGTTCGCAGGCCTTCTTGGCGTGCTCCAGCGACTCGAAGTAGTTGGTCATCGCCGGGTCGTCTTCGACGGTGTACAGCAGCGCGAGGTTGTAGTGGGCCTGGGCGTAGTCCGGGTACAGCTCCAGCGCCGACTTGTAGTCGCTGATCGCCGTCCTGGCCTGGTTCACGTGCTCGTAGGCGTAGCCGCGGTCGTTGTAGACGGTGGCCAGGCGGCGCTCCAGCAGCTCTTTCTGGTGCTTGTCCTTCTTGACGTCGGGCTCCGACAGGCGCTTGCGGTAGTACTGGATCACCTGCGTCAGCCAGCGCTCGGCGTCTTCGTATTTCTTCTCCGTCAGGAAGCTGCGCGCGGCGTTGTGCAGATACTGCCCGGTGCTCTTGTCCAGTTCGTGCGCGGCCAGGAAGTTCTGCCGCGCCGCCGCGAAGTTCCCCGACGACATCAGCATCGTTCCCAGCGCGTTGTAGGCACGCGGGTTGGTCGGGTCCAGCTGCGTCGCGCGCAGGGCGGCCGCCGTGGCGGGGCTGATCTTGCCCTGCCGCAGCGCCATTAGGCTGTAGTCGACCAGGTACTTCGGCACGTCGGGCATCAGCTCGATGGCGCGCTGGAGCTGCGCGGCGCCCTCGCGCTCGTTGCCGCTCTTTACCAGCACCAAGCCCCAGCGGTAGATGGCTTCCGCGTTCTCGGGCTCGGTCTTCACCACCGCCCCGTACAGCGGCTCAAGCTTGCGATAGGTCTCGATCCGCTTCTCCCACTTCGCACCCTTCAGTTTCTCGTTCTCGCGCTCTTCGCGCTCGATGACCTTGTCCAGGGCGGGGCTGATCTCCTGCACGGCCTGCGCGGGCGGATGATCCTGCGCGGCGCTGGGCCTGGGTTCGGGCGGCGGGACGACGTTGCCCTGCAGGTCCTCTTCGGTGCCGGTCAGCCACACTTTCTGCGGCACGGCCGGGCGGCTCCGGGTCGTAGGCGCGGGCGCGGTGGCGCCTTCGCCTGGCGGCGTGTCCGCGTCGGCGGGCGCGGGGGCGTCCTCGCCATCGGTGGGATCGCGGGGCACGGGAAGGTCCTCGGTCTCGCCGGGCATGGGCGCGTGGTTGATGGCGTATTCGCCGGCGTCGATGTTCACGTCGCGGGGCGGGGGCAGCAGTTCGCCGCCGAACTCGTCGTCGAACCCCGACTGGAACGGCGCCGAGGTCACGGGCGAAGGCTTAACGGGCGAAGGCGGGGTGGGTACTTGTACGGGCTCGTCCAGCGCGGCGGCCGTGGCGCTCCAGCAGAGCGCCGCGCCGAACGCGCAGGCCAGGACCGACGGTGCGTGGCGTTTCATTCGTATCTCCCCGTCCGCCCTCCGGCCGGCCCCGTCCGTCTTAATGAGGCGGCCTTCCGGCGTACGTTCCCTTCCATAGCTGGTGCAGCGTAGGCGATGCCCGTAGCTGCTCCAGTCTATCCTCTAAATGGGGCCCTCACAAGAGTGCGCAGGTGCAGCAGTTACGGTATCGTTTAGACGCGGTAGGAGCGAAAGGTTTCGATACCATTCCTGGATTATTTGCGATACAGAAGCACGCAAGGGTTTGCGAGGACTGCACATGTACGATCCGGACGAATTGCGCTACAAGCGCGGCGGCGGCGTTCTGATGCTCTTCGGCTTCCCCTTCTTCGCGATGGGGAGCGTCATGGCCATCGCCGGCCTGCTGGGCAAGGTCGAACAGGGCAGGGCCGCCGGCGGCGGGCCGGCGTCGCCTTGGGCGGTGGTGCCCTTCGCGATGATCTTCGTGGCCGTCGGCGCGATCATGATGTTCGGCCGCACGGGCGCTATTCTCAACCGCCGCGAGAAGACCGTGACCACCTGGTGGGGCCTGCTGGTGCCCTTTTCCCGCAAGACGCAGCCGCTCAACGATTCCTGGATCTACCTGAAGACCGAGACCCGCAAGACCAAGAACGGCAGCTATACCGTCTACGTCGTGCGCCTGACGGCGGGCAAGGACCTGCTGCTGAGCGAGTACAGGAAGTACGACCCCGCTCGGGCCGACGCCGAACGCGCCGCCAAGTTCCTCGACTTCGGCATCGCCGACACCAGCAGCGGGGAGATGGTGCGCCGCGAAGCCGGCACCTTGGACGAGTCCCTGCGGCAGCGCCTGGCGCGCGAAGGCACCGTGCCGGCCATGCCGGAGAAGCCGCTCGAATGCAAGGTGCGCGAGGCGGTGGAAGGCGACGAGGCCCTCTTCGAACTGCCGCCGGGCGGAAGGTTGATGGGCATGCTGATGGCCGGGGTCGCCTTCGTGCCCCTGGTGGCCTTCGCGATCTTCGCCTCGGCGATCTTCTCCTCTTCGGGGTCCAACGCCAAAGGCATCGAGGCCTTCTATGTGTTCGTGGCCATTGTCGGCGGCGGGCTGCTGCTGGCTGTCGGCCTGCCGGTGTTGAAAGCCCTGACGACGCGCGAGACCGTTGCCGTCTCGACCCGCGGGCTGCGCCTGAAGACGCGCTGGCTGCTGGGCAGCACCACGAAACAGATCCCCGCCGACGAACTGGAGGAACTGGCGGTCAGCACGCAGCGTCCAAACCTGCTGAACCGGCAAGGCGGCCCGATCGTCGCGCGCAGCGATACCTGCACGCTGGCGTTCGGCTCCGGGCTAAGTGAAGACGAACGCCGCTGGCTGCGCGACGTGATCCTGTACCTCGTCACCGCGCCGGAGCGGCCATTGTGAGGTTCGGATTCCCATTGTAACGCACGAATGTTTGCGCTAACAAACTCGCAGCTTTCGGCACGAAGGCGGTTTTCGTTACGGAGTTTGAACGATGGGTTGGGCCAATCACGCCAAGGAGGCTCTCTCGCGCGGCGAACGCGTGCAGATCCGGCCGCACGGCAATTCCATGATACCGAAGATCTACAGCGGCGACCTGGTCACGCTCGAGCCGTGCGATCCGGAGAAGCTCGAGGTCGGCGACATCGTGCTGGTCCGCGTCAGCGGAAACGACTACCTGCACTTGATCAAGGCCCGTGACGGCGAGCGCTTCCAGATCGGCAACAACCGCGGCAAGATAAACGGCTGGGCCGGCAAGAGCGCCGTCTACGGCCGCGTCTGCTCGGTCGAGCGGCGCAAAAACTAGAATTGGAGCGTCCTCCCATGGCCAGCCATTTCTCCAGCATCGGGTTTCCCGTCCAGAGCCAGGACGACATGCTGGCCTTGGCCAATCAGGCCGGACCCAGCGCCAGACCCTTGGAAGTTGACGATGGCTTTTACTTTCTTTGGGCGTCGGATTCCGGCGCGCAATTGTGGATTCAGGTCGATAAGAACGATGACCTGATGGGCATGGTTCCCCACTTTTCGGGTCCATCGCGGTTCAGGGTTCGGCTCGATGCGCGCATCGGGCGCCCGAACGACTCGCCGCTGGATGGCGCGATTCACTGCTGGGCCGCCGGGCCGGATGGGAATCCTCAATCCATCGAATTTCCCTTTGTGTTTGATCTCCCGGATGCGCGCTTGCACAGCGGTCTCGCCCTTCCAAGCCTGGCGCACGTTCAACTCGCGGCCTTTGCACACGAAGTTCAAATCCATGAGTCCGTGGAGGCTTACAACACCGCCAATACTGAGGAACCCAGGATGGGCTCGCAGTCTTTCATTCCGGCCGGCCTATTTTCACCCAACAACCAGAAACCTACGAACCCGCCCCTGGCTACTGCGATTCTCAATGGACACGTGCTTGGGGCGGAGTTGAAGACGAACGAGTTGTCCGGGCGAACATTTTGGTGGGCCCAACTCGATGTGCTGGGAGGTACTTTCGACGCAGTCATCGATCCCGAATTGGTCACGCAGGAGCCAAAGGTGGGCGGCGTAATTGGAGGCTTCTTCTGGCTTTCTGGCCAAATTCTAGAGCAGTAAAGAAGGTCCCGCCCGACCCTCGTTTCATCTGCACCAGTGCACTCATAACCCCTTCCTGTCAAATAATTTCCATTGATTTTGAACCCCTTTACGCACAAAGTGCGTTAGGAAGAATGGAACTTTTTGGGAACCGTCGCGAATTGTCCCCATCCCATTGGCGGACGAGGAAACGCGAGGGGTATTGATGCCCACCACGGCCATGATGATCGAGGCGCTTGTCGCGATGCGCCACGACCCGGGAGGGGTCCCCGCGGACCACTTCTGGCAGCTGGTGGAACGCTTCCGCGCGGACCTCGTCAACCAGGCCGTCGCGATCCTGGGCAACCGGCCGGACGCCGAAGACGTCGCGCAGGACAGCCTCTGCCGCGCCTTCCGCTGCCTCGACCAGTTGAAGGACCCGCAGAGCCTCGGGACGTGGCTGCGCACCATCAACCGCAACAACGCCCTGCAGGCCCTGCGCCAACAGCGCCGCAACCCGCTCAGCAGCGGCGACGCGATCGACGAGCAGGCCCCCGCGCCGATGACGTCGCCCACCGGAACGAACCTCGAGGCCGCCGGCCGCAACCGCACCATCGAGACGGTGGCGCGCGCGGTCGACGCGCTGCCCGAGGCCTTCCGCGAGGTCGTGGTGCTGCGCTACTGGGAGAAGCTCAACTACGCGCAGATCGCCCAGCGCCTGGGCATCGCCGACGGCACCGTGAAGAGCCGCATGGCTCGCGCCGACGCGATGCTGCACCAGAAACTCCGCCAGCTTTGGTCCCGTTGAGGAAAGGAAGTCCTGACATGACCAACCATTCCGCCCACGCCGCCCACGCGACCTTCGACTGCCGCACGGCGCCCGAGGCCTTCCGCGACCTGCTGGAGGGCAACCTGACGGTCAACGAGGTCCGCGGTGTCGAAGGCCACGTCGCCGCCTGCCCGCGCTGCCAGAAGGCGCTCGACGAGTACAAGCAGATGTTCGCGTTGATGGACGGCACCATCGGCGCCAAGGCCCTGGACGACGGCTTCGACCAGGGCGCCGAGGCGCGGTTAAAGCGCACGCCCAAGGGCGTCGCGCTGCCGCGCGGCAAGAGCGCCCGCATGGCCGCCGCCGCCCCCGCGGCCGTGGCCGGCGACTACGAAGAAGAGATGCTCGAGGGCGAGGAAGAAGGCGAGCCGGTCGCCGCCGGCGGCTTTATGGACAGCCTCAGCGCGCACTTCGGCTCCGCGCCGTGGTGGATCATCTCCGGCGCCTTCCATGGCCTGCTGATCCTGCTCGTCTTCCTGATCGGCATGGTCGTGATGCAGGCCAAGCAGGAAGACATGGTCATCGTCACCAACCTCGAGAAGCAGGAGAAGCCGCCCGAGCCCGAGAAGAAGCTCGAACGCGACATCATCGAGAAGCCCATCCCGATCGTGCAGGAGAGCGAGGTCGTCAGCGACCAGCAGCCCATCGACACGCATGAAGTCGTCGAGTTCGCCGAGCAGGTCGAGACCGACAACGACAGCGACGCGAAGGACAGCAAGGGCGAAGACGGCATCAGCGACATCTGGCTGGGCGGACAGGGCACTGTCGGTTCCATCGGCGTCGGCGGCGGCGGGCGTGCAGGCGCCTTCGGCCGGCCCAACGGCGCCGGCGGCCGCCTGCGCCGTGCCATCGCCGGCGGCGGCGGCAAGGCCACCGAAAGCGCCGTCGACAAGGCCCTGGAATGGCTCGCGCGGCACCAGGAAGCCGACGGCAGCTGGAGCGCCTGGAAGCACGAGGCGCGGCAGGACGGCCGCACCCAGGGTGTCAACGGCGACGCGGCCATGACCGGCTACGCGCTGCTGGCCTTCCTCGGCGCCGGCCACACCAGCAAGATCGGCAAGTACAAGGACAACGTGCGCCGCGGCCTGGAGTGGATGATCACGACCCTCGACCAGACCGAGAAGGCCAACGGGCGCGGCCGCTACTGCAACAACCACGGCAGCAACTACACGCAGGGCGTGGCGGGCCTGGCGCTGGCCGAGGCCGCCGCCATGTGCCGCGACCCGAAGGTCACCGATGCCGCGCAGCGCGCCATCGACGGCGTCGTCTTCGGGCAGCGCAAGAAGGGGCAGAGCGAGTACGAGGCCTGGGGCTACGCGCCTAACGCCGGCATCAACGACACCTCCGTCACAGGCTGGAACGTGATGGCCATCAAGTCCGCCAAGGTCGCAGGCCTGCATGTCGATCCGGCCAGCTACGACGGCGCGATGCGTTGGATCAACGCCGGCCAGGAACTCGAGAACGCGCCCCAGGGCGACGCGGCCTACTGGGAAGGCGGGATGATGTGGTACCAGGGCACCGCCGAGCCCAAGAACCGCCACGGCCACAAGAACATGGCCCTGACCAGCGCCGCTTCGCTCACGCGCCTGCTGGTCGGCGGCGAGAAGCCCACGTCGGCCGGCGTCGCCGGGCCCGCCAACCTGATGCACAAGCCCGAGAACCTGCCCACCCAGGACGTGGCGCGCTTCAACCTCTACTACTGGTACTACGGCACGCTGACGATGTTCCAGGTCGGCGGCGACCACTGGAAGGTGTGGAACGAGGCCATGAAGCCAGCGCTCATCAACAGCCAGCGCAAGGACGGCGACTTCGACGGCAGCTGGGACCCCCTCTACACCGAGGCGCAGGGCCACATCTACGGCGGGCGCGTGATGTCCACCGCCCTCGGCGCGATGTGCCTGGAGGTCTACTACCGCTACCTGCCGATCTACCGGTAAGGGATACGGACACGACGCACTAAAGGGAGCGGCCCTTGCGGCCGCTCTCTCTATTTCCCGTAATAGTCGAACCAGCTGCGTGCGGTCTCGATCAGCCGCACCCGGTGCAGCTCGGCCTTGCCGCCGTCGCGGCACGAAGGGATCTTCGCCGCCAGCACCTCCCACAGCACCTTGGCGATGTTCTCCGCCGTGGGCACCAGGTCCTTGAAGTGCGGAAGGTCCTTGTTGAGGTGCTTGTGGTCGAAGCGCTCTTCGACTTCCTCGGCCAGCAGCTGCTCGAGTCTGCCCAGGTCCACAACGATGCCGCTCTTCGCGTCGGGCTCGCCGCGCACGGTGATCTCGGCGACGTAGTTGTGCCCGTGGCCATTGGGGTTGTTGCACTTGCCGTAGATGCGCCGGTTCTCCTCGTCGCTCAGGGCCGGCGCGTGCAGGCGGTGGGCGGCGGCGAACTCGATCGATCGCGTCAGGTAGACCATGGCGGGGTCCTTTCCTTCCAGCTCCACGTACAGACCGGGTTGCTCTTCCAGGCGCAGCGCCGTCGGAACGGCCGCGCCGATTTTTTTCGGCAAACGCGCGAAGAGTGCCTGCGCCAGGCGCTCGGTGGTCGGCACCGCGTTGCGGAATTCGTCCATCGCGTCGTTGAGCATGCGGTGGTCGATCGGCGCGAGCAGTTCCTTCAGCGCGGCGTCGACATCCTTGATGTTCACGACCATGCCGTCGCGGCCGCTGACGGGGCCTTCGACGGTCAGTTCCAGGATGTAGTTGTGCCCGTGCCCGCCGGGCAGCGCGGCGGGGCCGAAGAACGCCGACAGTTCGGCGGCGCTCAGGCCGCCGCCCTTGTAGACGTGTCCGGCGCAGAAGGTGACGCGGCGCGTGAGGGCCAGCATGCCGCTATTATAAAGGAGGCGCGGCCCGCTTGCGCTGCCGGTTCAGAAGGCGCTCAGGGCTTGCCGAGGCCCGCCGGCGCGCCGCTGCGCTTCTGCAGCGTGAAGGCAAGCGCGGCGAGGGTGAGCAGGTAGGGCAGCATCGCGAGCACCTCGGGATGGACCTTCAAGCCCGTGGCCTGGAAGTGGTCGCGCGCCGAGAACGCCGCGCCGAAGAAGACGCACGCTCCCGCCGAGCCCCATGCTCCGTAGCGCCCCAGCACCACCGCCGCCAGCGCCACGAAGCCGCGCCCGTTGGTCGTGTTCGGCGCGAACGACGCGGCTTGCGAGATCGTCAGGAATCCGCCGCCCAGCCCGCCCAGCATCCCGGCGGCCAGGCAGGCCTTGAAGCGGCAGGCCGCCACGTGGATGCCGCTGGCCTCCGCCGCCGCCGGGTTCTCGCCCACCGCGCGCAGCTCCAGGCCGCGTTCGCTGCGGTTCAGGTAGTACCAAACGCACGGCACCGCCAGCAGCGCCGCCCACGTGATCAGCGTTTGATTGCCCAGCGCGCCGAGCGCAGGCAGCAGCGGCTCGAAGATCGGAGCGCTGGGCTGCGCCGGGCGCCCCTGCCTGCGCAGCCAGCCCTGCAGCGCGCTGTTGAACGTGCCCGTCACGCCCAGCGCGACGAGGTTCAGGGCCATGCCGACGACGATCTGGTCGGCCTTCAGGCGCAGCACCATGCCCGCCAGCACCGCGGCCAGCAGCGCGCCGGCCAGCATCGCCGCCGCCGCGCCGCACGTGGGGGATCCCGTCGCCCACGCGGTCAGGAAGCCGAAGAAGGCGCCGAAGAGCATCACGCCCTCGATGCCGATGTTCAGCACGCCGCCGCGTTCGAGGATCAACTCGCCCATCGCCGCCAGCAGCAGCGGCGTGGCGTTGCGCAGCGTCGCGGCCAGGAACGGGTCCAGGAAGTCCACGCGCTATTCCCTCGACCCCGTCTCGGCCGCCGTGCCCGCGGCTTCGGTGCCGGGCAGGTGCACGCCCCGCGCCAAGAGCAGCAGGATCACCGCGCCCTGGATCGCGTAGACGACCTCGTGCGGCACGCCGGCCCTGCTCTCCATTGCCTGCGTGCCGACTTCCAGCACCGCGAAGAAGAACGCCGCCGGCAGCACGCCCAGCGGATGCAGGCCCGCCACCAGCGCCACCGCGATCGCCATGTAGCCGTAGTTCGGATACAGCGGCTCGAAGGTGAGGTACCCGAAGGCCGCCACGCCCAGCGCGCCGGCCAGCCCGGAGAGCGCACCCGCGGCCGCGAAGACCAGCGCCGTCACCCGCCGCACCGGAATGCCGCAGGCGCGCGCGGCCTTCGCGTTCAGTCCCGTCGCGCGCAGGCTCAGTCCCGCGCGCGTGTGGTAGACCGCCAGCCACACCAGCAGCGCCGCCGGCAGTATCAGGAAGACGCCCGAATGGAAGCTCGTGCCGTCCCATCCGCGCATCTGCAGGCTATCGGGAAGCGCCGTGCCGGTGCGTTCGCTGGTGTCCGCGCGCTGCAGCAAAAACGCGTAGCTTACCATGTACGGCAGCACGATCAGCGCGACGAGGTTCAGCATCAGCGTCGAGATCACCTCGCTCACGCCGCGCCAGTGCTTCAGCGCGCCCGCCAGCAGCGACCACGCTGCGCCGGCCAGCATCCCGGCCAGCATCAACAGTGGCAATCCGATGAACCAAGGCGTGCCCGCCGGCAGCAGCCGCGTGCCCAGCGCTGCGGCGGCGATCATGCCCGCCGTCATCTGCCCGTCGGCGCCGATGTTGAAGAGCCCGCAGCGGAAACTAAGCGCGACGGCCAGCCCGCACAGCGTCAGGATCAGCGCGCGGGACAGGGTCTGGCCCCAGGCCACGCCGCTGCTGAAGGCGCCCTTCGCGAACGCGGCGAAGGCCTCGCCCGGCTGCGCGCCGCAGGCCTTTACCACCAGCGCCAGCAGCACCGCGCCGCCCAGCAGAAGCATCGCGGCGTTCAGCGCGGCGCTGGCCCGGTCGGGGCTCCGTGGGTTCTCGGACGCGGGCTCGCTCATGCGCTTTGCGTATCCGCCTCCGCCGCCCCCACCATGGCGCGGCCCACGGCCTCCTTGTCCAGCCCCGCGGCGCGCGCGCCCAGCACGCGCAGCCGCCCGCCGTACAGCACGGCGATCGAATCGGACAGGAGCAGGATCTCGTCGAGGTCCGAGCTGACCAGCAGGACGCCCGCGCCCGACGCGGCCGCCGCACGAAGGCGTTCGTGCACAGCCGCGGCGGCGGCGATGTCCAGCCCGCGCGTGGGGTTGCAGGCCAGGATCGCGCGCGGCGCGCCGCTCAGTTCCCGCGCGGCCACCACCTTCTGCTGGTTGCCGCCGCTGAGGCTCCCCGCCGGCAGGCGCGGGTCGGGCGGCACGACGCCGAAGGCGCCCAGCCGCTCGTGCGCGTGTGCCTCGATGCGCGCATGGTCCAGGAACGGCCCGCGGTGCAGCGCGGCGCGCTGCCTGGAGAAGACTTCGCGAAGAACCAGGTTCTCGGCGAGCGTCAATTCCAGCACCAGGCCTTCGTGCTGCCGGTCGGCGGGGATCAGCGCGAGGCCGGCTTCGGTGCGCGCGCGCACGCTCCAGCGCGTGATCTCCTCGCCGCACAGTTCAACGCGCCCCGGCGGCGCGATCGCCAGCAGGCCGGCCAGCGCCGCTGCCAGCTCTTCCTGCCCGTTGCCTTCCACGCCCGCGACGCCCAGGATCTCGCCGCCGCGCAGTTCGAAGGCGGCCTCGCGCAGGCCCGTACCCTGTTCGGCGGGTACGGTGAGGTCCTTCGCGCGCAGTACGACGGGCCCGGGTTCTCGCGGCATGGCCTTCGGCGGCGCGGTGGCGGCCTCGCCGACCATTTTCTGCGCGAGATCCTCGGCGTCGATGCCGCTCAGCGGCCCGGCGAAGACGGTGCGCCCGCGGCGCAGCACGGTGACCGCGCCGGCGAGGCGGAAGACCTCGTCGAGCTTGTGCGTGATGCAGACGATGGTGCGTCCTTCGGCGCGGAGTTTCTGGAGCGTGCCGAAGAGCGAACGCACCTCGCTGGGCGCCAGCACGGCAGTGGGCTCGTCGAGCAGCAGGATGCGCGCGCCGCGCGCGAGGGCCTTCAGGATCTCGACGCGCTGCCGCAGGCCGACGCTCAGATCGTCGACGCGCGCCTGCGGATCGACGTAAAGGCCGGTCTCCGCGGCGAGCTTCTCTATGCGTTCTTCGGCCGCGCGCCGGTCGAAGCGCCAGCCGAACGGGGAACCGCGCAGGCCCAGCGCGACGTTCTCCGCGACGGTCAGCGCCCCGGCCAGCAGGAAGTGCTGGTGCACCATGCCGATGCCGGCGGCCGCGGCGTCCAGCGGCGAACCGAAGCGCGCCGCCGCGCCGAAGATCTCGACGCGCCCTTCGTCGGGCCGCAGCAGCCCCGAGACGACGTTCATCAGCGTGGACTTGCCCGCGCCGTTCTCGCCGACCAGCGCGTGGACGGTGCCGGCGGCGACGGAAAGCGTAGCGCCGTCGAGCGCCGTCGTCGCGCCGAAGCGTTTGACGATTCCGTCGCAGTGCAAAGCGGGGGCGTTCATGCGCCGGAAGAATAAGGGAAGCACCGCGCCGTATGAAGGAGGAAAAGGAAGTGGGCTGGGGCGAGGGGTGAGGGGTGGTGTGGCTTCGCCAGCCTTCTCGGAACACCTCATGCACGCGTGAACGGTATCAAGAAGGTGCAGCGAAGCGGCACCCCTGCTCACCCCTGCTGTTCAAACCAATTGGCAGTCGATTTTCAGCGCCGCGCGGAGCTTACGCATGTACTGCGCATCGGTGATCTCGACGGCGCCCAGCGTGCGCAGGTGTTCGGTCAGGAACTGCACGTCCAGCAGCTTGAATCCGCGCTCTTTCATGCGCTGGACGAGCGAGTACAGCGCCACCTTGCTTGCGTCGGTTACGCGGTGGAACTTCGATTCGGCCATGAACGCGCCGCCCAAGTGTACGCCGTAGAGTCCGCCGGCGAGCTTCCCTTCGTGCCAGACTTCCACCGAGTGCGCCTTGCCCGCCTTGTGCAGCTGCCCGTAGACCTTGATGAAGGCGTCGCTGATCCAGACCGGGCGTCCGGCGCGGCAGCCTTCCATCACCGCGCGGAAGTCCCGGTCGAAGGTGACCTCGAAGATCCCGCGCCGCAGCGTTTTTTTGAGCGAGTGCGAACAGTGGAAGCCGTCGAGCGGGATGATCGTGCGCGGGTCCGGACGGTGCCAGCTGATTACGCCGAAGTCGGGCTCGGCCATGGGGAAGACGCCTTCCCGGTAGGCGGCCTCGACCATCTCGGCGTTCAGCGTGCGCGTGAACACAGTGCGCCCGCCGCGGAGAAAAGTGGCGGCGCGTGAGGGATTCGAACCCCCGAGGCCCTTGCGAGCCTAGCTGTTTTCAAGACAGCCCCCTTCGACCACTCGGGCAACGCGCCGGATGAGAAGGCGCCGGCGTCTCGCCGGCCGCTACAAGGATACCCGCTAAGCGTAGGGTGAGGCAAGGCGCTCGAAAGCGCTTGGCTGCTAGATGCGTGGATTCTGTTCTTTGGTCCCCGGTTCCTTCTGTCTGTTCCGGACTGTCATGGCCGCGAAGTACAGGTAGACCACGCAGAGCGCGAGGATCGCTGCGGCCACGGTAATCGAGGCGACCGGTCTCGCCGGCACGAACCGGTTGAAAGCGCGGTCAACAATATACGCGGGAACCATCAGCATCCAGATCGGCAGGAAGGCGATCACCAGGCCTTGCAGTAGAAAATGGAAGCGCGTCAGGAGATTTTCGGCCGGCCCCGCCCACGTCCGCCCCTGCCACCAGCCCATGAAGCAGAGGAGCAGCCCGGGGTAGACTTGCCACTGGTAAACGAAGCGTTCGCGGATCGATTCCTGAATCCGCTCGAAGTCGGAATCGAGGAAGACGCAGACATACAACGTGAGCGCGATAAGTGCCGCCAGCATTAGCCAAATCGAAAAGCCAGCGAATTGCCATAAGCCAGATCCTGACCTGGCAACGAATTTGAAGAATGAGCGAAAGGTGCGGCGTCAGGTTGTACGGCCGTTTGCTACTCGGCCACCATCGCGCGGTTGATGACGGACTCTTCGGCGAAGATCGGCACGCCCATGCGCACGGCCAGCGCGATCGCGTCGCTGGGGCGCGAGTCCACTTCGATGGTCTTCTTGTCGTGGGTGATGATCAGCTGCGCGTAGTACGTGCTGTCGCGCAGGTCGTTGAGGATGATCTTCTCGAGTTTCCCGCCCATCTGCTCGATCACGCTCTGCAGCAGGTCGTGCGTCAGCGGGCGCGGCACCTGGAAATCCTTGATCTTCCGGTCGATCGCCATGGCCTCGTTGAAGCCGATGAAGATCGGGAAGCAGCGCTCGCCGTCCTTCTCCTTAAGCACGATGCCCTGGGTCTGCGAACCCTCGGTGATGATGATCTGGTAGAGTTCGACCTGGACGAGCATGGCGGGGTCCTTCTCCCGGCGGCCCTCTTCGCCGCCTGTGCCTTCAACGTATCCCTCGCACCGAACGAAGTCAAGGCAGGGGGATGCGGCGGCGCTTACGCCTGGTGCGAGAGCCTCGCCAGCTTCGCGAGCGCTTCCTTCGCGGCGCCCGAATCGATCGCCTGCGCGGCCAGCGCGTAGCCTTCCCTCCAGCCCGGCGCTTTGCCGGCGGCCTGCGCGGCGGCGGCGGCGTTCAGCAGCACGGCCTCGCGCGGCGCGCCCTGTTTGCCGTCCAGCACGTCCTTGATGATGCGCGCGCTCTCCTGCGGGTCCTTCGCGAAGAGTGCGTCGGCGCTTGGGGCCTTCACGCCCAGGCTCTGCGGGTCGAAGCGCTCGGCGCTGACCTTCCCGCCGTGCAGGCGCGCGACGGACGTCAGCCCCCACGGCGAGACCTCGTCCAGGTGTCCGCGCCCGCCGGGGCCGGGCCCGCAGACGACCAGCGCGCCTTCGCTGCCGAGTTGCTTCAGCACGCGCGCAAAGGGCTCGCACCACTTCGGATCGAAGACGCCGATCAGCTGGTGCCTGGCGCGCGCGGGGTTGACGAGCGGCCCGAGCAGGTTGAAGACGGTGCGGATGCCCAGTTCGCGGCGCACCGGCGCGGCGTGCTTCATGCCCGGATGCAGCGCCGGCGCGAAGAGAAACCCGATGCCGGCTTCGCGCACGCAGCGCGCCACGGCTTGCGGCGACGCTTCTATGTTGACGCCCAGTTCCTTAAGCGCGTCGGCAGAACCGGACTTGCTCGAGACCGAACGGTTGCCGTGCTTCGCGACGGGAATGCCCATCCCAGAGGCAACGAGGGCCGTGGCCGTCGAGAGGTTGAAGGTCTCGCTGCCGTCGCCGCCGGTGCCGCAAGTGTCCAGCGTGCCGGCGGGCGCGTCGATGCGCACCGAGTGCTCGCGCAGCACCGCCGCGAAGGCCGCGATCTCGGCTTCGTCCTCGCCCTTCGCACGCAGCGCCGCCAGGACTGCGGCCAGGCCCGGCTGGCCCACGCGCCCGGCCACGACGGCTTCCATCAATTGCCGCGCGTGGTCGGCTTCGAGGTGCCGCCCGGCCAGCAGAGTCTCGAGGTGCGAGGTGACCGGATAGGCGTTCGATGCGGTATCGCTCATAGGCGCTTCATGTTAGCAGGTTCGCCGCGTCCGGCCAGCGATTGGGATGCAGGGCGCTTATAAAGGAGGAACTTCCTAATAAAACGATAATCACATATTTTTAGTTGCAGACTGTGCCCGGCGGGGTATTCTGCGTTGAGCTGACGGCGTCCTGCCGTTCGGGCGCCGCGCCAACAAAAGGAGCGCGCCCATGTCGACCACCCGCACCGACGCAAGCCTGGACCTGGACCTTAACCTGCAGCAGGTGCAGGGGCACAGCGGCGCGTTGGCGCGCGGGAGGTTGTACGGCGCGGTCTCCGAGATCGTGCTCTTTCCGCCCAGTCTCGACCGCCTGCGCAAGTGGTCGCTGGCGATCGACGGCCTCGCCGACCTGCAGCCGGTGCTGCGCGCGGGCGTGGCGCTGATGAAGAAGGCGGTGGAAGGCTGCGTCGAGGACAACAGCAGCCACCGCAACACTTGGCGCGAGTACCGCAAGCTCTTCGAGCCCGAAAGCCGCACGCACGTCAGCCTGTACGCCAGCACGTACTGCGATCCCGTGCAGTTCGCCGAGATCTGCCCCGAGACGTGCCCGCACGAGGCCGGCAAGCCCTGCCCGTTCGGCGACTTCCCCTGCGTCGAACGCTTCGGCGCGCCGTGCGACCACTTCGGCGCCGCGCTGGGCTCGGCGGGGACGCTGTGGATCGGCGAGGCCTGCGCGCAGACGCCCTTCGACCGCGCCGTGGCCCAGCGCCGCCGCATCCATTACGCGCAGGCGCACCTGCGCCCGTGGGTCGGCCGCATTGCTGACGAGATCCTGCTGCGCGCCAAGACGCCGCTGTACCAGGCGCAGGCGCTTTCGGTGGGCGCGCTGATCCAGAGCGAATGAAGCCATGAACGTCTCGGCCCCCGCCACCGTCGGCAGCCACCTCTTCCGCCGGCTGCGCGAGGCCGGCGTGGACGTCACCTTCGGCGTGCCGGGCGATTTCGTGCTGCCGCTGTACGCGGCGCAGGAACGCTTCGGCATGCGCACCGTCGTCTGCACCCACGAACCCGGGGCCGCCTTCGCCGCCGACGCCTACGCGCGCCTGCGCGGGCTGGGCGCCGCGCTGGCCACCTACGGCGCGGGCGCGCTGAACATGGTCAACGCCGTCGCGATGGCCTACGCCGAACATACCCCGCTGCTGGTCGTCAGCGGCGCGCCCGACACCGGCTGCCGCGGCCCCGACGTGTACCTGCACCACCGCGTCAAGAGTTTCGAGAGCCAGGTGCGGATCTTCCGCGAGGTCACCGTCGCGGCGGAGGTGATCGCTTCGGCCGAGGACGCCGCCGCGAAGATCGACGCCGTCGTCGCCGCCGTGAAGGCCCGGCGCCGCCCCGGCTACCTGGAGGTCCCCCGCGACCTGGTCGGCGCGCCTCTGCCAAGGTCCATAGCGCAAAGCGTAAGCACTTCGGCCGAAGCCGCAGCCGACCCCGGCGCGCTGCAGGAAGCCGTCGACGAGGTCGCCGCGCGGCTGGCCGCCGCCAAACGCCCGGCCCTGTACGCCGGCATCGGCGTGCGCCGATACGGGCTCACCCAGGCGGCGGTGCGCCTGGCCGAAGCCTGGGGCCTGCCGGTGGCGACGTCGGTGATGGGCAAGGCCTCATTCCCCGAAAGCCATCCGCAGTTCGTGGGCGTGTACATGGGCGCGCTGGGCGACCCCGGCGCGCGCGCGGTGCTGGAGGACAGCGACTGCGTGCTGGCGCTGGGCGTGATCCAGAGCGACGTCAACACCGGCTTCTGGACCGCGAACCTGGACGAGGACCGCCGCATCGACTTTGGCGAACAGAGCGTGCGCGTGCGCCACCACCGCTTCGACGGGCTGCCGATCAACGCCATCGTCGAGGCCCTCGCGGCGCGCTCGCCGGTCAGAACACGCACCTTCGCCGCGCCCAAGCCCGAACTGCCGCCCGCGCCCGCGGGCAACGCCCCGCTGACGACGCAGCAGATCATCGGCGGCCTGCGCAGGCTCGATCAGTCCGCCTACCACTTCGTGGCCGACGTCGGCGACGCGTGGTTCGTGGGCCTGGAACTGCGCGCCGACATCTTCCTCGCGCCCGGCTACTACGCGACGATGGGCTACGCCGTGCCCGGTGCTTTAGGCGCCGCGCTGGCCGACGGCAGCCGCCGGCCCTTCGTGCTCGTCGGCGACGGCGCCTTCCAGATGACGGGCGTCGAACTGGCCACGCTCGTCGACGCGAAGCTGAGCCCCATCGTGCTGCTGCTGAACAACGCGAGCTACATGATGCTCGAGGCGCTCGACGAGCCTCACAGCTACTACCACCGCCGCCCGTGGGACTACCTCGCCATCGCCAAGGCCGTCGGCGTGCCCGGTGAACGCGCGGCCACCGGCGCCGCTTTCGCCGGGGCGCTCTCCAGGGCCGTGGCGTCGAAGGGCCCGTACTTCATCGAAGCGATCATCGACTCAAGCGACCGCTCGCCGGTGATGACCCGCCTGCGCGAACATCTGAAAGCCGGCCGCACCCCCGCGGCCCTCGCCGCGAAGTAATTCTCGACAGCCGATTTTCGCCACGGGGAACTACGGGATGAGCGCGACTGTTGGCTTGTCCAGCAGTGCGTACAGCGGTGCGCCTGTTTACCTCGCCCGCCTTCGGCTCACTATGAGCTCTGCAATACGCGCGAGCGCGTGGCGCGGGTTGCCAGCCCGCGCATCTGTGGCGAAAGATCCGTCACCGTTGGTGGACGGCTAAGGCCGAACCGTCTCCTGACGGTCCCGCTCGCTTTCTCGGCTCCATGAAGGCGCGGTGGACATGTGGCGCGTACGTCCCTGCCCGCGACCAGCCGATGAAGATGGTGTGGCCGATAAGGCCCTGTGCGAGGCGTGTGGAGTTCCCCTACAACCGCGAAGGGGTTGAAGGTGGAAGCCCAGGGTAAGGACCGCGTAGCGGTCCGCAACCCTGGGTAGGTGTCGTTAATGAAAGCCGCCCTGAAAGGGCGGCATCCAAATATACGCTTTGCGTATTTAAGCCGTGGCATCGGGATCCTTCACGAGATGGAATTCCCGTCTTCACCGCTTCTTCGTGCGCTGCGCGGCCTTTTTGGCTGAAATACGTCTTGGCGGCACGACCGTCTTTACGCACGATGCGACAATCCTTTAACCGCCGCGCGAGTGTAATCCGGACGGATTTGCAGAATTTTTTGAGCCTCTGATTGGATCTGATGCTCGATCCGATTTTCAGCCCGCCGCCCTTCGCTCACGTAAACCCCATTTGCACAGCGAGCAGCACGTCGCGCAAAAACGCCGTAAGTCCAAGGATTTCGAGAGAGAAACGTTGCTGCACCTTGTTAGAATCGCAATTAAATCGATACATTCACTAGGTGCACGCCTGAACGCACGGAATCGTTACGATTTCGTAGCGGAAACGCGCTGAAAATTTTCGGAAGGGGATTTAGAGCACGCCGACGGTCGTTTCGCGCAGCGTCGTTGCGCCTAGGAGGTGCTCACCGTTGCCGTTGGTCTCGACGCGCTCGATGCCGTTGCGCGAGAGCACCAGGCGGAACTTCTCGAAGTGCCCTTCCCACTTGCCGTCCGCGCCCTTCATCTGCAGGCGCAGCACCAGGTTAACGTGGTAGACCTTGCTGACGCGCACGCGGTTCAGCAGCGAGACGTCCTCGCCCGGACTTCGCCGCGGCTCGCCCGAGCCGCCTTCCGGCGGTTCGTCGTGCGCGTCGGAGGGCTCGAACGTCACCAGCGTCTTCTGCGGCTCGTCCATGTGCAGCAGGAACGTTCGCACGCTCAGGCGCAGGATCTCGTTGAGGTGGCTGACGCGCTGGTGGACCTTGTAAACCTTGTCCGCGTAAACCGTTATGTCCTTCTGGTACTTCACCACCTGCTCCGGCGCGCCTTCTTCGGCCAGCTCGTCGAGTTCGTCGCGGGCGCGGCAGGCGCGGACTTCGGGCTCGAGCTTGTTCGGGTCTACGAAGCTGAAGGCCTCGGCGGTGCGTCCCACCGTCAGCTTCTCGGGCCCGCGGTCGAACAGCTGGTTCTCGCGGTCGCGCAGCCAGCCCGTCATGCGCGCGCTGAAGTAGCGCTTCAGGTCTTCCTTGATGCGGTCCTTGAACGCGTAGGCGACCACGAACAGCAGGATCGCCGTCAGGCTCACCGACTGCGGATTGCCCACCAGCAGCAGCACCGCGGCGAGATAGAAGAGCATCGCCGCCATCGCGGCTAAAGCATTCAGCGACAAGACGATAGGGCGGCTGCCTTCCTCCGAGTGCACGCTGAGGTAGAGCGTGCTCTGCGCGAACTTCTTCAGCACGCCGATGCGGTACAGGCAGTACTCGTTGCGGCGCTGCGCGGCCTGGCTCTCGCTGGTCTCCACCAGCGTCGGGTAGCCGGCCTGGCGGCGGTATTCCTCTTCGTTGCGCATGCGTTCGGCCAGGCGCTCGATCATCGTGGCGGCGGCGGGCGTGCGGCGGCGCAGGGCGCGGTGAAGTTTCCCGCAGACGTCCTCGACCTGCACGCTGAGGGCCTCGTCGGCGAGCTCGAAGCCCATCACCACCGTCTTGGGCGAGTGCGGCCCCAGGAACTCGCGCTGCAGCTTGCGCACCTTCGAAATCAGCAAGCCTGCCTGCTGCAGGAACTTGTCGGCGAGGAAGAGCGCATCGTCGAGGTCCTTCGTGGCCGCCTTGGCCGCCGAAAGCAGATCCGCGACCTGGTTGTACGCGTCGCGGCTGTTCGCGCGGAAGATGCAGGCCAGGATGCGCAGTTCGTAGTCGACGCGGTCGGCCGCGCGGCGTTCGGCGGGGCCTTCGCCCTTGCCCAGCTCGCCCTTCAGGCGCTCGATGCGCACCAGCGGGCTCTTGTCGTTGGCCTCGTCGAGCAGGCGCTCGAGGGAGATCTCGGGCGTGCCGTAGCGCGTGAACGTCTGCAGGTCCTGGAAGAAGTGGTCGCGCGAATACGTCTGCCGGTTGACGCCAAGGTTCGGCGGCAGAAAGAGATACGCCTCCAGGCGCACCATCTCCTTGGCGCGCTCGCGCGAGATGGGATGATCGAACTTCAGCTCGAGCTGATAGCGATCGTGGATCTTGAGTCTATAGCGCGGCTTCATCGATTCTTTACATTCCCAACAAAGGGATCGGCTATTTTCCCGGGTGTCTCGCCTTTTGCGGGAACAATGGGGTCCGCCAAAACTTCATAATACTATATCAGCTTAAGACTTACATTTCAATCGGGCGGTTCTCCGGAAGCCTCCGAAACTTCGGACTTTGTTCGCCGCCGGCTCGAGCCAAAAGGCTCCGCCTGCCGTTTGAAGCGCAGCGCCCAAAGCGGCACAATAGGCGGGCCATGAGCGCCCTCGACCGCTACACCAAGCCCTGGACCGACGCCGGCGCTGTCGCGCACGATCCCGCGCAGCCCGTGCCGCAGCGCATCGTCTCGCTCGTCCCGAGCCTCACCGAGACGCTCTGCGCGGTCGGCGGTCGCGCGCGCCTGGCCGGCATCACCGCGTTTTGCATCCGGCCGCCGGAACTGCGTAAGGACCCGGCGCTTGCGAAGGTCGGCGGGACCAAGCGCTTCGATCGCGAGAAGCTGCTTTCGCTGGGGCCGGACCTCGTGATGGTCAACCTCGAGGAGAACGAACTCGACGACATCGCCTTCCTGAAGGCGCGCGTGCCCTGCTACGTCAACGGCGTGAAGACCGTCGCCGAGGGCATCGAGACGCTGCGCGAGGTCGGCGCGTTAGTGGGCGCGCCCGCCGAAGGCGACCGTCTGGCGCGCGAGGCCGAGGCCGTGCTGGAACGCATCCGCGCGCGTGTCCGGGCCCACGCCGCCGCAGGAACCCCTCGCCGCCGCGTCTTTTATCCGATCTGGAGGGACCCCTGGATGAGCGTCGCGCCGGACACCTTCATCGCCGACCACCTGCGCGAGCTAGGCGCCGAGGCCGTGCCCGCCAAGGCGGGGAAGACGCGCTACCCGGAGATCTCGCTCGCCGAGGCCGCCGCCACGAAGCCCGACGTCGTCTGGCTGCCCAACGAGCCGTATCACTTCAAGGCCAAGGACCGCGAGGAAGTCCGCGCCGCGCCGGGGCTTACGGGCGTGCCGGTGGAACTGGTCGACGGCGACAACGTCTGCTGGTTCGGCGCGCGGCAGGCCGAGGGCCTCGCCTACGCGTTTCGCACGCTTTGGGGCGTCGATCCTCAGTAAAAGTTCGTGAACGGAAGCCGCCGCCTGCACGTTAATCCGGTAGGCGGAAGGAATTGGGAGCACGCATGGACGAACCGACCACTCCGGCACCACAAGCTGAGGCTGCGCCTCCGGCCGCCGCCGCGCACAAGCGGCCCGGCGGGCTGCGCGCCGCGCGCGTGCAGAAGGACCGCTCGATGCTGGGGCTCGTCGGCATGGGCCTCATCGTGGTCGCCGTCGTGGTCTCTTTCACCATCAGCCTGGTGGTGAGCTTCCGGCCGAAGATCGTGCAGGGCCCGCCGCCGGATTACGAGCCGCTCGATAAGCTCGTCACCGGCGTCGTCGAGACCGCCGAGGACGGCACGTCGGCGATCACCTACGACTTCGCCTCGTACGCTGGGCCGGAGAAGCGCAAGGACCTCGACCGGCTGCTGGCCGATTGGAAGGGCGGACGCTACGACCGCGACGCAACGTCGCGCCTCGGCCGCCGGCACATGAACATCAGACTCGACGCGAAGTCGGGCCTGCCGCTTACCCCGCTGCTGTCTTCGGTCTCGTTCCAGCACGACCTGAAGCTGTCGGTCACGCTGGAGCCGACGCGGGCCTGCGACCTGCTCATCTTCTTTCACTACTTCTACGACAGCGAGACCACCGGCACGGCGCTGATGGTCCTGCGCGACGGCACGGCACAGTTCTTCCGCTGCCGCCGCGACCTGGCGTTGTTCCGCTATCCCGGTGGCGAACCCGGCAAGATCGTGCTCGAACCCGGCCGTCCCTCGACGATCGACATCTCCGTGCTCGACGAGCCCGGGCACCTTGGCTACCGCGCCACCGCATATTTCGGCGGGAACAAGGTCTGTACCGGCGCCTTCTCGTCCAACTGGCACCGCGACGACAACTACTTCCCGGGCGAGAGCAAGGTCTTCCTCGTCGCCGACAGTCCCGTGCCGCCGCAGTCCGGGTTCCTCGCCGTGATCTCCGCGCCCACCCGCGCCGTGCGCATTCACAAGGTCGTCGCGCGCGGCACCGTGGCCGACCGCTGGCTCGAGCAGCGCACGCAGTCGTTCCGCATCCTGAAGGACTTCAGCACGCGCATTGAGATGGAAAGCACCGAAAACGAACCGGCGTCCGAGGAGGAGAAGGCTTCGCCCGACGCCCCCGAGGCCGCGCCGCCCGCTACGCCCGAAGCTCCAGCAGCCCCCGCCACGCCGGGGGACGCCACCTCCGAGTAGCCGCGTTACCGTTTACGCCCCGGCGTGCAACGATTATCCTCATTGACCAGAGGCCTTATCGTAACCCTACGCACCGGCAGGTGGAGCCCCAATGTGAGCGACGCGCGGGCGGTGCACGACGCCGGAGTCCTGGACGAACGCCGGACGCTCGCCGGGCGCGCCGCGCCGCGCGTGGCCCTCCTGGCCGCCTTAGCGCTCTTCGGCGCCGCCGACCTTACCCTGGTCGAGTCCATCCAGTCGCTGATCGTCCTTGCCGCCGCGCTGTGGGCGGCGTGGCGCCTGTCCAGCACCCCGCTGGCGCGCCTGGCCGCAGCGCTCTTCCTCGTTGGCGCCGTACTCTTCGGTGCTCCTGCTTTCCAGTTGGCCAGCCGAGCGATCGTGGACGGACCCTTCGAATGGTGGTTCCTGTCGCGCAGCGCTGCGCTGTTCGGCGCCGCGGTTTGGCTGGGCGCGGCGCATCGGCGCACGGCCGCGGAAGCCGCTCCGTCGCCGGATGCGCGCCTGGAAGCGCTCTTTGCCGCGCCGCGTTCGCGAGCGAGCCTGGCCGCAGCGGCGTTCCTGGCCGGCGCCGCGACGCTTTACCTCCAAGGCGCCGGCCTCCGTGCAGGACTGGCCGGCGCGCTGCTGCTGGGCGCGTGTGCGTGGGCCCTTCCGGCGCTGGTGGGCGTGGCACGCGATGCGGCCGGCGCGCGCAGGATTCGCCATTTCACGCTCGCGCTTCTGGGATTCTTTGCGCTCAGCGGCGCGATTCGCTTCGGCCTCGCGTACCGCACGCTGGTGGCCGAACACCCCGTTGCGGCGGCTGGACGCGTCGAGGCCTTCAACGCGACGTTGCGCTCGGACTTCCTCGCCGCGCGCGTCGAAGCCCTGCGCGGGCAGGCCGCGGCCGGCGAAGGCGATTTCGCCGCCGCCGAAGGCTACTACCGCCGCGCCGCGGAACGCGAGGGCCGCGACCCGCACCTTGATCCGTACGCGGCGGAGTGCGCCTGCTGGCAGGGGCGCTCCGAGTCGGCGTGGCGCTGCTTGATTGCGGGCGGCTTCGAGGCGCTGCGCGACCCGCGCCTGGCCGCGGGCATGGAGGAACTGCTGCTCCGCGACGAGCAGAACCTGCGCGTGCAGGTGCTGCTGGCGCTGTGGCAGTGGGACCGCGGCGCGCCGGAGCCCGCCCGCCGCGCGCGGCTGGCCAAGATCCAGAAGTTGCTGCCGGTCGAGTTGACCTCCGCGGTGCTGCTGGGGCGCATGGGCACTGCCATGAAAGGCGCATTCGTCCTGCCGGGCGCGCTCTTCTTTGCGCCTGCCGGCCGAGACGACGGGGCCAGCGAGGTCGCGCCGCTGGACGAGGGCGAGGCCACCGCGCTGGCGGTGCTCGACGCCGGCACCTGGAAGGCCACGCTTCGCGCCGCGGGCGCGCCGGCCGGCGGTGCCGCGCCCCTGCTGCGCGTGGAACTGGGCGGCGAGACCGTCGCGCGGCTGACCATCGACCGTGCCGATATGAGCGGGTACGAATTCGAGCTGCCCGTCGCGCGCGGGGACATCTACCGCCTGCGCCTGGTCTTCGAGAACGGTGCGCCCTTTGTCGAGAACGGGGTGGAGCAGCGCCGGCGACTGGCGGTGTCCGACCTGCGCCTGCAGCGTGTGGGCGACGGGAAGTGAGCGGCGAGGCCAAGCGCCTGCTGGCGGCGGGTCCGGTGCCGCCGCCGCTGCACGGCGTAAGCGCCTACACGCGCGAACTCCTGGTCCGCGGACTGGGCGATGGCTGGACGATCGAGCACCTCGACACCAGCGACCACCGCGACGCCTCGAACCTGGGGCGCTGGGAGAGCGGGAACCTCGCGCTGGGCCTGGGCCATCTCGCCGAACTGGCCTCGCGCTGTGCGCGCCGTACGCCGGACGTCTTCTACCTGCCGCTCTCGCAGAGCGTCCCCGGCGCGTGGCGCGACGGGTCGTTCATCCTCGCCGCGCACGCGCACGGCGTGCCGGTGGTTGTGCACCTGCACGGTGGGTACTTCCGGACCCTTTTCGAGAACGAGGCCGACCCGGCGCTGCGCGCGCTGCTGAACGCGGCGCTCGCTCGGGTGCGTGCGGCCGTGGTGCTGGGCGCGAAGCTGCGCGCCGCGTTCGCCGGGCTGGTGCCCGACGAACGCATTCATGTGGTTCCCAACGGCGTACCCGATCCGGGTGCGTACGCGTTGCGTGTGGGTGCGCGCGCCCCCGAGCCCGGCGGCGGGCGCCTCCTGTTCTTGTCAACGCTTTCCGAGGCGAAGGGCATCGGCACGCTGGTCGAGGCCATGGGTCTTCTCTCCGAGAGGCGGCCCGCGCTGTCGCTGACGGCGGCGGGTGCGTTTCCGGACGAGGCCGCGCGAGGGAAGCTGCTGGCGCGCGTCGATGCGCTGGGCCTGCGCCTGCGCGTCGCGTTTCCCGGCGAGCTGGAGGGCGAGGCCAAGGCGAAGGCGCTCGCCGAAGCCGACCTTTTCTGCCTGCCCACACGCTACAAGTACGAGGGCCAGCCGCTGGCGATCCTCGAGGCGCTCGCGGCGGGCCTGCCGGTCGTCACGACCGGTCACGCCGCCATCGGCGAGACCGTGCGCGACGGTTCGACGGGGCGCGTGCTGCCCGTGGACGCTTCGCCGCAGGCACTCGCGGAGGCGATCGATACGCAGCTCGAGGACGCCGACGCGTGGCGCCGGCATTCGCGCAACGCCCGCGCCGACTACCTGGCGCGGTTTACGGTCAAGGAGAATCTTGAAGCGCTTCGCGCGGTCCTTGAGCAAGCAGTGAAGGTTTAACCGCAAAGCACGCAGAGATCACAGAGAAAGGTCTTTAGGTTCCTTCTTCGTGTTGATAACCGGACGAAAGGTGCCGACTAGACCAGCGATGCTTCCTGGGATCAGGCCCATTACGAGGGATAGCTTCCAGTTGTCCTGCCAAGGTTGGAAAGCCAATGCCAATGAGACGTCTGTAATCACTGGCAAGGTGGATAGGAAATAGCAGTATCCGAACCATAGTGATGCTACGCCAAAGGTTGTTATTGCGCCGACCTTGATGCCCTTCCGATAGTTCGGCCACATCGCAGGACTCCAATTCAACGCTATCCTTCTACATATTACCCCATCTCTGTGGCCTCAGTGATCTCTGTGGTTAATACGTCCAACCCAAGCCCGGGCCTTTGAGATCTTCCGTCGAGACGCGGCCGTTCTTCACTTCGAAGATCGAAGGGCAGGTGGCGCGCAGCCTGGCGTTGCCGGCGGGGTTGAACTGGCGCCCGTTGGCCTCGTTGCCGCCGAAGGTCTCGACGTGCGCCGCGATCGCCACCGTCGCCGCGTAGGCCAGGCCCGTGGTGCTGTTGTCCTGCACGGTCAGCATCTTGCCCATCTTCTTGCTGAGCGCTGTGTAAAGCAGGCAGCCGCTGAGGCACTTGCCGGCCTTCAGCCCGAAGCCCGACCAACCCTGGTCGTAGAGCGCCTTCAGTTCCTCGGGCGAGGTCGGCGCCTCGTCGGCGATGACGGGCTTGAGCTTGGTGATGCGCGAGGCGTCGCAGCGCGCGGCATCCAGCGTGCGTGGCGTGGGCTGTTCGACGTAGACGATGGCGTCGAAGGCGCGCGGCGAGCCGGCCTTCACGCGTTCAAGCATCTCCACCACCGGCGCGGGGTCGGGGTACTGCTCGTTGGCGTCGACGCTGAGGGCGTAGGGTTTGCCGGGTGCGGCGGCCTCCATCGCGGCGGCGACGTCCAGCACGCGCTGCGCGTCCCACGACGCGTCGCCCTTGAGCTTAAGCTTCACCGCGTCGATGCCCTGCGCCTTCACCCAGCCTTCCAGGCTGTTGGGCAGGCCGTCCTGCGGCGCGTCGCTCTTCACCTCGTGCTCGCACAGCGCGTCGGTGGCGCCGACGGTGTGGGCGATGCGCACCTGAGGGGCCTGCGGCGTCAGGAAGTCGCGCGGGTAGGCGCCCTTGAAGTCCGCGCCAAGGTAATGCGAAAGATCGTGCGCGCAGTGCTCGGGGCCCAGCAGGTCCCAACTCGGCGCGCCCAGCAGCCGGCCGTAGGCATCGTGCGTGGCGATGTCGAAGGCCGAGTGCGCGATCATCTCGGCGAGTCCCGCGATCGGTTCGGCCAGCGCGCGTTCCTTCTTGATCTCCAGCGCGATGCGGCGCAACTCGGGACGCTGTGCCTTGTACAGGTCCAGCGGGTGCCCGGCCTCGTCAAAGTCCTTCGTCAGGAACGCGGCGAAGCGCGTCTCCAGTTCGCGCAGGGCGGCCTGCTTCGTTTCACCGTCGACCGCCTTGGTCGGCCAGGCCCAGTCGCTGGCGACGGTCATCTGCGCGACGCCGCTCGCGCGCTTGCCCGCGGCGTCCTCGACCGTGACGCGGACTTCGGCGCGGTTGGTGTGCGTGTGCGCACCCTTGCCGTAGACGAACGGCGTGCGCAGTTCGAAGGTCTCGAAGACCAGCGCGGCCTCGGCGATGCGGATGGGATGCGCCATGGCGGACTCCTTGGGCTGACGAACGAAGCGGCCAGTATAGTCGAAGCGGTCTTACGCTGCGTCGGCGCTCTCGCTTGAGGCCGCCGGCGCGGGGCTGGGTGCGGCGGCCCGTCTGGCCGCGCCCCACTGGACCAGCGCGACCATGGCGAAGACGCCCGCCAGCGCGATCAGCTGCAACTGCGTGACTTCCTCGGCGTCCATCCACCCCCACAGGATCGCGCCGACGGGCACCAGGTACGTGACCATGCCGGCGAAGAGCGGCCCGTGGTCCTTCACCAATTTGTAGAACATGAAGACGGCCAGGCCGGTGCCGAAGACGCCCAGCAGCGCGACGCAGACGGATGCCAGCGCGAGGTGCTCGAGGTCCTTCATCGGCTCGGTCAGCATGCCCAGCGGCAGCAGCACGACGGAACTCAGCGCCAGCGACGCGTAGGTCAGGCCCAGCGAGCTTGCGTCGGCAAAGCGGCGCTTGATGTAGCTATTCGAGATCGCGTAGCTGAACGGCACCAGCACGGCCAGCGCGAGGTGCCCCATCGAGACGTCGCGCTGCTTTCCGTCGTACATCACCAGCCCGACGCAGACCAGCCCGCCCAGGACGCCCAGCACCTGCCGCGGGGTGGGGAAGAGGCGCAGCATGGGGATCGAGACCAGGATCGTCAGCAGCGGCACGAAGCCCACCATCATGCCTATAAATCCGCTGCCGTGCAGTTTTACGAGGAAAGGCTGCACGGAGTAAGGGACCACGTTTCCGGCCACGACGACCAGCAGCAGCGGAAGCAGGTGCCGGCGCTTGACCGGCGGCCCGCCGCGCTTGAAGCGCCAGAGGATCCCCAGGGCCAGCGCGCCGGTGAAGACGCGCCACCCGCCGATGGTGATGGGCCCGAAGACCAGCGCGGCTTTTTTCATCAGGAGGAAGCTGGCGCTCCAGATGAGGACGATCAGGCTGAAGAGGACGTAGGGCATGGGCGGCTCGGGCGTTCGTGCTTATTTTCGGCGGCAAGAACCAAGGTACCGCATGTGTACGTGCGGTGCACATGCGCATTCCGCGCGGCAAACCCGTGCTTTCCCGTCTTGCGGGCACTGCCGCCATGCGTTTTACTCAGGGGGAGGCCCTGCGCGTGTGCGTGGGGCCGTAGCGTCGCGAACCGTTCATGGGCCAGCGATCGCAAACATGCCCACCTCCGACGACCGACGACTGGCCAGCGAGGCCGTCAATCGCGGGCTGCTCTCACCCGGGCAGGCCAACCAGGCCCTGCGCGCTCTGAAGCAGGCGGAGAGTGCCGGCAAGCCGGCGTCGTTGAAGGACATCCTGGTCCAGAACAAGATCGTATCGCTCAACCGCTGGGAGTCCTTCGTGCAAGCCCTCGCCGACGGCATCCCGGCGGGAAGCCAGCGCACCCGCGCGCCGAAGACTTTCACTCCGCCGCCCGACCCCAAGAAGGTGTTGGAAGAGGAGGAGAGGCCGCCGCCGGCCGAACTGGGCGGCTACCGCCTACAGGAGAAGATCGGCCAGGGCGGCATGGGCAGCGTCTACAAGGCCATGCAGAAGGCCATGCGCCGCGTGGTGGCGGTGAAGGTGCTGCCGAAGAAGCTGGCCGAGGACCCCGCGTTCGTGGAGCGCTTCCGGCGCGAGGCGCGCGCGGCGGCCGCGTTGAACCATCCGAACGTGATCGTGCCCATCGACGTCGGCGAGAGCGAAGGCTTCCACTTCCTGGCGATGGAGTACATCAACGGCGAGAACCTGCGCGACTGGATGGAGCGCGAAGGCCGCCTGAAGTGGCGCGACGCCGTGGAGGTGACGAAGCAGGTCGCGCTGGGGCTCGCGCACGCTCACAAGCTCAAGATGGTGCACCGCGACATCAAGCCCGACAACATCCTGATCGACGGCCCCTCGAACCTGGCCAAGATCGCCGACCTGGGCCTGGCGCGCCGCGAAACCGACGACCGCTCCACCAGCAACAAGGGCGATCTGCTCGGCACGCCCTACTACATCTCGCCCGAACAGGCCCGCGGCGACCAGGACATCGACGGCCGCGCGGACATTTACAGCCTGGGCGCGACGCTGTGGCACCTGCTGGTCGGCGTGCCGCCCTTCGAAGGCACTTCCGGCGCGGTGATCATGACCAAGCACCTCACCGAGGCCGTGCCCGACCCCCGCACCGCTGTCACCGACTGCCCCGACGACCTGGTCGCCGTCATCAACAAGATGATGGCCAAGAACCGCGACGACCGCTACGCCGACTGTACGCAACTGTCCGAGGACCTGGATCGCCTGCTGAAAGGCAAGACGCCCAACCACGCGCCGCCGCTGAAGCTCTCCGCGGACGGCACGCTGCCGCTGACGATTCCCGCGTCCAAGCCCGGCCCGCAGGTCACCCGCCACCGCAATCCCGCCGGCAGCCGCCTGCGCGCCCCGGCCGGCAGCCGCCTGCACGGCCCGGCGGGCAGCCGCATGCACAGTCCGGCCGGCAGCCGCCTGCGCGACCCGAGCACCTCGCGGGTCGGCAGCGGTCATCCGCGCGGACGGGACAAGACCGGCGGGCCGTTCCGGCGTGCGGGCGGGTCGTCGTCGTCGTGGATCCTGGCGGTGGCGGCGGTGCTGGTGGTGCTGACGGTGGTCGCGGCGATGCTGATGCGCGATCCGCCGCGCCAGCCGCGCCCCAAGGCGCCGGCGCAGGACAACGCGCCGGTTCCCGCGCAAGGCGACCGCCGGTAGGGCGGGCGCTCCTGCCGAATAACAAACGTCACTTCGAAATTCAGCGTGCTTCGGGGACGGGCTCGAGCTTGCTCGGCGAGGCCTCGCGGACCTTCGGCGCGGCGCCTTCTGGCGGCGCGGGTTCGCCGGGCGGCAGCATGGCGCCCAGCGCGCCGTCCTTGGGCTTGGCGGCTTCGGGCGCGAAGCGTCGGAACTCGGCGATGGAAGCGGGATTGACGTCGAGCTTCTTGAGCAGCTCGAGCACGCCGCGCTGCAGGGTCTCGTCGCCGGACAGGTCGCAGGCGAACTCCTTTTTCACGTCGTCCTGGGCGACGCGGCGGATGTTCCGGCGCATCTCGCGCAGGACTTCCAGCTTCTCGAGCCGGTAGGGGGCGATCTTTTCCCACAGCGTGCCGAAGTCCGGGCAGGCGGCAGCGTCTTCCGCGTCCCCCTTCGCGATCTTCATGTACAGGTCGCGGTTGCGGGTCCAGTGGTCGGTGACGAAGTCCTCGATGAGGTGGTTCTCGCGCAGTTCGAAAATCTGCTTGATGGTCCAGTCGTCGATCTTCTCGGGCTCGACGGCGACGTCGGGCTGGATGCCGGCCTCGTGGATGCAGTGCCCGTCGGGAAGGTAGTACTTGGCGATGGTCAGGCGCAGGTGGGTCTCGCGGCCGGTGGAACTGAGCGGGATGATCTGCTGGACCGAGCCCTTGCCGTAGGTCTTCTCGCCGACCAGCAGCGCGCGCTTGTGGACCTTCAGCGCGCCGGCGACGATCTCGCTGGCCGAGGCCGAACCGCTGTTGACCAGGCAGACCATGGGGAAGGCCTCGTCGCTGGCACCGCCGGTGGCGTGGTACGGGCGGTACGGCGCGAATTCCTTGCGCCCTTCGCTGTAGACGATCAGTTTGCCGTCGGCGAGGAAGCGGTCGGCGATCTGCACGCCGGCCTTCAGCAGGCCGCCGGGGTTGTTGCGCAGGTCGAGGACGATGGCCTTGGCCTTCTGGTTCTCGAGCAGGTCGTCGACGGCGTGCTTGAGTTCGTCGTAGCTGCGGTCGCCGAAGCGCGTCAGGCGGACGTAGCCGATCCGGCCGGGCAGCAGTTCGGAGGTGACGGTGTCGACGCTGATCTCGGCGCGCTCCAGCGTCACTTCGTGGGGCTCGCGGAAGCCGCGCCGGAAGAACTTCACCTTCACCTTGGTTCCGGGGTCGCCCTTCAGCTGCGCGATGACCTTGCTCATGCCGCCGTTGTCCATCAGTCCGCTGGTCTTCTGGCCGTCGACTTCCAGGATCTGGTCCAGGGACTTCAAGCCAGCCTTGTCGGCGGGCGAGTTGTAGATGGGACTGATGATGGTGAACACGCCGTTGCGCACGCCCACGTACGCGCCGATGCCGCCGTAGCCTTGCGCCAGGATCTCCTGCGTCTCCTTCACTTCCTCGCGGTCCAGGTATTGGCTGAAGGGATCCAGCCCGGAGATCAGGCCCTTGCCGGCGTCCTCGAAGAGCGTATCGAGGTCGTACTTGTCGTAGCAGACCTGCAAGCCGTCGCCCTGCTGCTTGAGCAGGTACTTGTCCTCGCCGGAGCGCACCTGCCAGTAGCCGGGCTGCAGGACGTCGACGGCCGCGTCGGTCTTCAGCATCACGCCGTTGCGGGCGAAGACGTCGCGCAGGCCGTCGGTGAGTTTGCGGTCGTTCAATTCGCTCTCGAAGCTGCGCTCGACGGTGAACAGGTCCTTCTCGAAGTCCGGGTACGCGCCGCGCACGTACAGCAGAACTTCCTTGAGCATGTCCATGCCGCGCTGCATGCGTTCGTCGCGGAAGGTGCGCGCGCCGATCTCCACTTCGCGGTACAGGTTGAAGGCGCGCTCGCCGCGCGGGGTAGGGTCGTGGGCCAGCAGCACGATGCGGTCCTGCACGGCCTTGTAGACGGGCTCGTCGCTCTTGCCGGACCACTCGCTGCGGCGCTTGAGCATCCCCATCTCGGCCAGCACCAGCGTGGCCTCGTCGCGCACGGCCTTCTCGCGCGCCGTCATCATCAGGGCCATCAGTGCGTCGCGGCCTTCGTTCATCTTCCCGTAACGCCAGGCGGTGCGCGAGATGTCAATGCGCGCCATCGGGTCGCGTTCCTGGCCCAGCGCCTTCATCAGCGCCTCGGTGACCTCGTGTTTGTCGTACAGCAGCGAACTCTTCCCGATCACGTTCGCCGTCAGCGCGCGGATCTTCGGCGACTCGGCGTTCAAAAGCAGGTCCAGCAGCACAGGCTGGGCCTCGTCCATGGCATTGAGACGGCTGAGCGCGCGCGCCACCGTCAGGCGGACCTTCTCGTCCTTGCCGGGCAGTTCGGCCAACAACCGGTCGGTGACCACCGCGCCGTAGGTCTGGCCCAGGCGCACCAGGCGCGCGACGCTGTCCCATACTTCGTCGAGGTCCTGCTTCGGCAAGTCCTTGAGCAGCGTCGTGACCAGTTCGACGACGGGCACGTCATCGTCCTGCGCGCCGGCCTCGGTGGCTTCGGCGGTGGGCAGCGCCGGCGACTGTTTCTTGGCCTTGTCTTCTTTCTTCCCGGCTTCGGACTTTGCTTCGCCGCCGCGGTCCATTTCGCCTTCCGCCGCGGACTGACAGGGCGCTGCAACAAAGGCCGCCGCCAGCAGCAGCGCCAGCAGGCGCGTGAAGCGGCGCGTTCCGGCGCCGGCCTTCGAACCGTAAATGTATTCGGTTGCCGGTAGATCTATGGTGTTGAAGGACATTCGATGGGCGTCCTTTCCGCGCCGAGTCGGTGGCGCGTCTGTCATTCCGCAGGGCATTCTAGCCAGCGCGCAAAGCAGTAGCAAGAAACGGGGCCTCGCGCGAAGCAGAAATTCCCGGCTGGCAGGCACATGTGCAATCGCGCCGCCGCTCACCATCTCTATAGACGCCGTCTAGATGGGGAAACGTGCCGCAAAGACGAGATAATAGAATTCTGCCGTTACGGCTTCCAGGCCTTCACGGCGGCGGCGACTTCGTCCACCTGCGCGTCGCTCAGTTCGGGGTACATCGGCAGGCTCAGGCATTCGCGCGCGGCCTGCTCGGCGCAAGGGAAGGCGCCTTCGGGGATGTCCAGGTGCGCGTAGGCCGGCTGGCGGTGTACGGGCACGGGATAGTGCCGCGCCGTGCCGATGCCGGCTTCCTCCAGGTGCCGCGCCAGGGCGTTGCGCTGGCGGTGGCGCACCACATATAGGTGGTAGACGTGCGAGCGCTCGGGGCCGACGGCCGGCGTGCGCACATCGGTATCCTTGAGCAACTCATCGTAGCGCGCAGCGATCGCGCGGCGGCGTTCGTTCCAGCCTTCCAGGTGCGGAAGCTTGATGCGCAACGCCGCGGCCTGCAGGTTCTCCATGCGGTAGTTGTAGCCCAACTCGTCGAAGCGGTACGGCGCAGACGAAGCGTGGTTGCGCAGCAGCTTCAACTTCGCGGCCAGCGCCGCGTCCTGCGTGGTGCACAGGCCGCCTTCGCCGCAGGCGCCCAGGTTCTTTGACGGGTAGAAGCTGAAGCAGCCGATCGTGCCGAAGGTGCCCACCCGCCGGCCTTGGAACATCGCGCCGTGCGCTTGCGCGGCGTCTTCGATCAGCGGCAGGCCCTTGCGCTTGGCGAGGTCGCAGAGCGCGTCCATCTGCGCGGGCTGGCCGTACAGGTGCACGGCGATGATGGCCTTCGTCTTGCGCGTCAGGGCCTTCTCGGCGGCGGCCGGGTCGAGGTTAAAAGTCGCCGGCACGATGTCCGCGAAGACCGGCGTCGCGCCGCAGTAGCTGACCGCCCAGCTGGTCGCGACGAAGGTGTACGGCGTGGTCAGCACCTCGTCGCCGGGGCCGACGCCCAGCGCGGCCAGCGCCACGTGCAGCGCGCTGGTGCCGGAGTTAACGCCGATGGCGTGCGCCGCGCCGCAGTACTGCGCAAATTCTTGTTCGAAGGCCTCGACCTCCGGCCCCAGGCAGAAGGCGGTCTGTTCCAGCGCCTTGGCCCACGCCGCGAGGATCTGCTCGCGCAGGGGCGCGACTTGGGGCTTGAGGTCCATCACGGGAATGCGGATCGCGGGCATGGAGGAGACTCCTGGATGCAGGCAGGTAGCACGAATATCGTAGCGCGGGAAGGCGCGCGGACAAAGGCAAAGAAGACGGTGCTTTTCCTCGTCTTGGGAAAAGGAGCCCGAGCGGGTATGAATAGGGAATGAGCGCCGAACGCGACGCCCTCAAGCAGCGTCTGCTCACCCTCATGCAGCAGCCCAACTTCATGCCGATGCGCAAGCGCGGCCTGGCGAAGAAACTCCGCGTCGACGACGAGGACTACGCCGCATTCCGCCGCCTGGTCGAGGATATGGCCGACGCCGGCGATATCGCCGAGGTGAAGAAGGGCAAGTACGGCATGCCGCGCCCGGACAAGGAAGGCGTGCACCGCGGCAAGGACGCCGCCGCTTCCGCCGCGCCCGGCGAGGTGCCCAAGGGCGCGCGCGTCGGGCGCATCGACATCAAGCGCGCCGGCTTCGGCTTTCTGCTCAGCGAGCCGCCCGGCAACGACCTCTACATCGGCGAGGAAGACCTGGGCGGGGCGCTCTCCGGCGACCTGGTCGCCGTCATCAGCAAGCGCGGCAAGCGCGGCCGGCGCGGCGGCGGCTATGGGCGCCCGTCGGGCCGCGTGGTGAAGGTGCTGGAGCGCGCACGCGCGAAGCTGGTCGGCACCTTCCACGCGCGCGGTAAATTCGCCTTCGTAGAGCCCGATGCGCGGGGGCTCTTCGGTGAGATCCCCGTCGCGTTTGAAGACCGCGGCGAGGCGCAGGAAGGCGACAAGGTCGCGATCGAACTCATCGAGCCCGAGACGAGCCACCGCGGCGGGCACCTGCCCAGCGGGCGGGTGGTGGAGGTCTACGGCGAGGCCGGCGAGGCGCGCGCCGAGATTCTCTCGATCATCGAGAACTTCTCGCTGCGCACGAAGTTCCCCGAAGACGTGCAGCGCGAGGCCGAGGCGATTCCCGTCACCATCGCAGCGCCCGAACTGGCGCAGCGCGTCGACTACACCACGCCGCTGACCTTCACCATCGACCCCGACGACGCGAAAGACCACGACGACGCCGTCGCGCTGCGTACGCGCGAGGACGGCCTGACCGAGCTGCTGGTCCACATCGCCGACGTCTCGTACTACGTCCACGACGGCGCGCCGATCGACAAAGAGGCCCGCGAGCGCGGCACCAGCGTCTACCTGCCCGGGCAGGTGCTGCCGATGCTGCCGGAGAAGCTCAGCAGCAACCTCTGCTCGCTGAAGGAAGGCGAGCTGCGCCCGACGAAGACCGTGCGCATCGCCTTCACGCAGAATCTGCACCCGGCGGAGGTCCACCTCGAGCGCAGCTTCATCCGCTCGGCCGCGTTCCTCACCTACGGCCGCGTCAAGAAGGCCGTCGACGAGGAAGACCCGGCGCAAGTTCCGTCGAAGGAGATCTACGACGCGCTCTGCGCGATGAAGGCCTTCTCGCAGCGCCTGCGCGCCAAGCGCCTGGACGCCAACGCCATCGACCTGGACCTGCCCGAGGTGCGCCTGAAGCTCGACGAACACGGCAAGGTCACCGGCTGGGAAAAGGAAGTCCACGACTGGTCGCACCAGCTGATCGAGGAGTTCATGCTGGCGGCCAACCGCGCCGTCGCGACGTATCTTGTGGATCACGAGATCGACGGGCTCTTCCGCATACACGAGGATCCCGATCCCGACGCACTGGACAACTTCGTGAAGTTTGTGCGCGAGTTCGGCATCTCGATCCGCCAGCCCGTCGACCGCAACAAGATCCGCATGGTGCTCGACAAGGTGCGCGGCAAGCCCTACCAGCACGCCGTGCACCTGGCCCTGCTGACGAGCCTCAAGCAAGCGCGCTACAACGCCGAGTGCAAGCCGCACTTCGCGCTGAATTTCTCGCGCTACCTGCACTTCACCAGCCCCATCCGCCGTTACCCCGACCTGGTCGTGCACCGCGCACTGGACGAACGCTTCGAGCCCGGCGAGAAGGCGTTGCCCCAGCGCGGCAGGAAGCGCGGCGGCGGTGAACAGGGCGCGCAGCACTTCGCGCGCCTGAGCAAGCTCTACGCGCTGGCCGCGCACTGCAGCAAGCGCGAACGCGACGCGGCCGCCGCCGAGGAGGAAGTCAAGAAGGTGCGGCGCATCGAGTACCTGCGTTCGCACATGCGCGACGCGCACCCCGGCGTGATCACCGGCGTGCGCGAGTTCGGGCTCTTCGTCGAGATGCAGGATTGCTACGTCGAGGGCATGGTGCGCATGCAGGACCTCGACGACGACTGGTACGAATACTACGAGGAACAGCACCTGCTGCAGGGCCAGCGCCGCGGGCGCAGCTTCCGCCTGGGCGACAAGGTCTCCGTGCGCGTGATCCACATCGACCTGGGCCGCCGGCAGGTCAATCTCCAAATCGTCTAAAAGCTCTAACCACAGAGGACACAGAGCGCACGGAGAACGATTCTTCAATGGAAGAGTGGGCAGGACATTTTCTTCAAACAGTCGGTTAAGCCGGAAATCCAGTGCACGAAAAAATCAGGGATCCCTTCTCCGCGGTCTCTGTGTCCTCTGTGGTTAATGCTTCTTTTTCCGAAGCGTCAGGAAGCGCAGCAGCGCGCGGTCAAAGGGCGTCGTCGTCTGCAGAAACTGGTACTCTGCGGGCACGGCCAGGCAGCCGCGGCGCAACTCGGCGAGGTGCTCCTGCACGCGCCGGTCGTACTCCTCGCGTGGAAGCGGCGCGAACTTCGCGCCGGTCTCGGGGTCGCGGAACGAGACCCCCGGGGGGACGACCGGATCGAGTTCGCCGGGGTCCCAGATCTGGAAGACGATCACGTCGTGGCCGCGGTGCTTCAGGCGCTTCAAGGCTTCCAGCAGCGGCGCGCGGTGGCACAGCGCGTCGGTGAAGAGCATGATTAGGCCGCGGCGGCGTTCGCGCGCGGCGAAGGCTTCCAGCGCGGACGGAACGCCGGCGTCGCCCCCGGAACGCAGCGCGCTGAGCGCCTGCAAGACGCGCAGCACGTGATTGCGCGACGAACGCGGCGGCAGGTGGCAGCCGGCGCTCGAAGGCGGCGCGTTCTTGGCCTTATCCTCCGCGCCGCCGATGGCCAGCAGGCCCAAGCGGTCGCGCTGGTACTGCAAGAGGTACGCGAAGGCCGCGGCCAGCGTCACCGCGTAGCCCAGCTTCGTGAAGGCAGGCGCGCCGTAGCTGCCGCTCGCAGGCGACCGGTAGCCCATGGACGCGCTCGCGTCGAGCACCAGCGTCGCGCGCAGCGCGGACTCGGCCTCGAAGCGCTTCACGTACAGGCGGTCGGTGCGCGCGTAGACGCGCCAATCCATCCAGCGCGGGTCGTCGCCGGGCACGAAGGTGCGGTAGTCGCTGAACTCTGCGCTGAAGCCGCGCCGCCGCGTGGGGTGCACGCCCTGCAGGAAGCCCTGCAGCAGCAGCTTGGCGCGCAGGTCGAGGCGCTTCAAACCCGCGAGGAACTCGGGGCGCAGGTGCTCCCTCGGCGGGCGCTCGGCTTCTTCGGGCTGCTCGAGGCGCCGGCGCATGCGGCTGCGCAAGCCGCGCAGCGAGGCGGGAATCTCCAGGCGCCGCATCGGGTCAGTCTATCCCCGCCTAAGCCGGTCCGCCAGACGCGGCCGCGTGGTCACGAGCCCGGGCAGAGCGCGTCGGCGCAGCACGCGCCGCTCTTGCTCTCGGCCTTCGCCGGCAGGTCGTAGTTGAGGTGGTAGATCTCCCAGGCGCGGCCGTCGGGATCCTGCACCCAGAACTTGTCCTGGTTGGCGTGGCAGCAGTTGACGCCCTGCTCCTCGCGCACATCCAGCCCCGCCGCCTTCACGCGCGTCAGGTGCTCCTGCACCGCATGCGGGGTCTCGACCTGGATGCCCAGGTGGCCCGCGGGCGAGGAGGGCGCGCCTTCCTTGGCCGGCGTGAGCGCCAGGTTGATGGGCGCGATGCTGGGCAGGAACTTTACGTAGTCGTCGAGGGCCTTCACGGGCCGGGCGCCCAGGAACTTCTCGTAGAACGCGCGGCTCGCCTTCAGGTCCCGAACGTGGAAGTGCAGGTGCACCAACGAAGTCATGGCGTGCTCCTTTCGGTCAAATGTTCTTCAACAGCAGGCCGTCAGCAGGCGTACGAGATCCGAGACCATCTCGGGACGGACGCGGTACAGGATGTTGCGCTCCCGGCGCCGGCTGGCGATCAGCCCCGCGCGCCGCAGCTGGTCCAGGTGGCGGCTGACCGACGGCGCGGGCAGGCCGACGGCGCGCTGGACGGCGCCGGCGGGCATCTCCTTGCGCGCCCGCACGAGGGCGAAGAAGGTGCGCAGCCGGTCGATGTGGGCCAGCGCCTTGAAGGCTTCGACGTGGTTGGTGCGGGCGCCGGTCGGGTGGGGGCAGCATCTACTTTTCATACTTACACAATACCGAAAATATATAAATATGTCAAGCACGATCCGGAAGATTCCGGCGCCCGCCGGGATCCGGCCTATCGCGTCAGCGCGTAGAGAAAGATGTTGGCGCTCAGCGACAGGCCATCGTCGTCGTGGAACATGCACGGCACGCCCAGCGGCCGCGCGTGCCACGCGCAGCCTAGGTCGCTGGGCGAGAAGACCGCCGCCAGGCGCGGCGCCGCCGAGAGCGGGTCGGGCAGGCGCAGGCCGAAGAGCTCCGGCGCGCTTTCCTTCAACTCCGCGCTGCGCGGTTTCTCGCTGCGCCGCACCGTTGCCAGGCGGTGGCCGCAGGCGTAGAGCGGGTCGTCCTTGGGGATGACGTCCAGCGGGCGGTCCGGAAAGAGCTGCTCGAAGAGCTTCCGCGCGCTCTGGGCGAAGGCCTCGTCCCCGCAACACGCGTCGATGATCAGGAATCCACCGCCTTCCAGGTGCGCCTTGAGTTTCGAACGTTCGAGGGCGGGCCATTCGAACGCGCCGTGCCCTGTCAGGTACAGGATCGGGTAGCGCTCCAGGTCCTCGTCCAGCAGCCCCTTCGTCGCGACGCGCGGCGGGCCGGCCAGATTGAGGTGCTTGCCCAGATGCGCGAACAGCCCGTCGAAGCGGTGCGGCACCTGCCATTCGCCGGAGTGCTTCAGCCACGCGATCAGCGGCGTGCCCTGCGCCTGCTGCGCGGCGGCGGCGCGCGCCTCCTCTTCCTTCGCTTCCTCCTCCTTGCGTTCCTTGACCCAGGCGAGGTAGCGGTCGAGGTCGATCTTCGACTTTGCGTCGGCCTCGTTCAGGCCCAGGCCGAAGGCGAGCAGCCAGAGGATCAGCTCCTTGCTGTTCCACGAACTGACCGAGACGCCGCCGCCCTTCGCGGCCAGGTCGTCGAAGTACGGCAGCCGGAAGACGCGCTTGGCCTCCTCGTCGCCCAGCTTGTCGACCTGCGCCTTCCACGCGTCGACGTTGGCGGGGCCCCAGTAGATCCACGCGGTGCGGCTAGCGGTGACGGTGTTCAGCGCGATGCCGCGCTTGCGCAGTTCGGCGGCGAGCGCGAGGCACTCGGCCTGCTTGTCCGCGGCGGGCTGTTCGTCGCCCAGCAGCACGGCGACCTTGCGCGCGCCCTTGGTCCACTCGAGTTCGTCGATGGCCTTGCCCAGCGCGCGATGGATCAGTTCCTGCCCGCCGCCCTCGGCGCTCTGCCCGCGCAGGTAGGCCTCGACGGCGCCCTTGTCGGCGGTGAAGGGCTGCATGCCCAGTTTGGGCTGCTTGCCGCGGTACTCGAGCGTGCGGTAGACGATCACGGCGACGCGCAAACTCTGGACCTGGCCCTCCAGCGCCTCGACGATGCGCTTGACCTGCTCCTGCAGCGTCGCGAGCGTGTGGTTCATGCTGCCCGAGCAATCGAGCAGGAACGCAATCTCCAGTTCGCCGCCGGCGCAGGTGCACCCGGCCTCGGCCTCGGGCGCGATGCCGTTCGCGGTGAACAGCATCACCACGGAGAACGCAGAGACCACGGAGAGTTTTCTGAAAGCATTCATGGCAGCGTTGTCCGAATCACCGCGCCTTCTCTTTGCCATTAAACCACAAAAGCCTTTCTCTGTGTCTTTTGTGGTGAATCCGTTCCTCGCCGCTCGCCCCTATCCCTTCGGCACCGGCGTCGCTTCCAGCACGCGCGTGACCAGGTCCACGCTGGTCACGCCGTCGGCCTGCGCCTGGAAGTTCGGCGCGACGCGGTGGCGCAGCGCCGGCACCGCCAGCGCCTGGATGTCGGCGGGCGCCACCGAGGGGCGGCCGTCCATCGCGGCCAGGGCCTTGCCGCCGGCGATGAGGTACTGGCCCGCGCGCGGGCCGGCGCCCCATTCGACGAGGTCGTTGACGTAGTCGGGCGCGAAGGGATCGCCGGGGCGCGTGGCGCGGATCAGGCGCGCCACGTAGCTGACCATGTAGTTGCTGCAGTGCACGCCGGAGATGGTGGCCTGCATCGCGCGCACGCGTTCGCCGGTCAGCACGGGCTTGGGCGGCGAGGCCGGCCAGCTGCTGGCGCGCGTCAGCACCTGCTCCTCTTCCTGCAGCGACGGGTAGTTGACCTCGATGTGGTACATGAAGCGGTCCAGCTGGGCCTCGGGCAGTTCGTAGGTGCCTTCCTGCTCCAGCGGGTTCTGCGTCGCGATCACCAGGAAGGGGTCGGGCAGGGGATGGGTCTTGTTGCTGACGGTGACCTGGCGTTCCTGCATCGCTTCCAGCAGCGCGGCCTGGGTCTTGGGCGGCGTGCGGTTGATCTCGTCGGCCAGGATCACGCTGGCGAACAGCGGCCCGGGCACGAAACGGAACAGGCGCGAACCGCCTTCCTCGAAGAGCACCTCCGTGCCTGTGATGTCGCTGGGCATCAGGTCGGGGGTGAACTGTACGCGCTTGAACGGCAAGTCCAGCGCGCCGGACAAAGCCTTGACCATCGCGGTCTTGGCAAGCCCCGGCACGCCGACCAGCAGGCAGTGCCCGCGCGCGAAGCACGCCGAGAGCATCAAACGCAGGACGTCCTCCTGGCCGATGATCGTCTTGGCGACTTCGTCCATCAGCGCGTTGACGTCGCGGCGCAGGGCGGCGAGCTCGGCCAGCAGGTCGTCGATCTTCTTGGCGTCGGCGGGCATCGCGGCCTCCTGTAACTAAGACTTCCAAAGAATAGCCGGTCTCATGCGCAAAGCGGGAGCGGATTTCGCGGGCTCCTTGGGCTGCCGTTGCAGGCCTTGGGGAACTCAGCCGAGCCGGAGAAATTCTCGCCTCACAAGCCTCGATTCGTCATATATTTAGGTATAAACCAAAACTTTTAATTAGGTTTATATTGACAATTGTATTTGCATGATGTTTAATACCTTCACTGGAGCTCGGGGGTGGAAGCGGGCGGTGTTCACCCCTCCCTGGGCCCAGAGCCTTTCGCGCGGAAGTGCCCCTTGCTGTCGTGGCAGTTGGCGAGGGAAACCCCAACGATGGATGGACGCCGTCAACGGGTAGTAGGTCCGCATGGTGAAAGCCATGCCCGCCTACTGGCTGGTACCTGGGTATTGGCCATGATTAAAAACGAGCGCAGGTGAAGTAAAAGAAGGAAAGAAAGAAGGAAGAGAAAGGAAGGATCGAAAAGACAGATCAAAGTTAAGAGATAAAAGATCAGAGATTCAAAGCAAGAAGGCAAAGCCGCTGGATCATAGCGGATTTCGTACGCATGCTTTGCGTAAGCGCGGCGGCGGCGATTCCGTGCGGCGCCGCGCTGCCGTTCCCGCTTGCCTGCAAGTTTTTCAAAGCGATTCCGAGTGACCGCCGTTCCCTTTGCGATAGCATGAATCGTCGATGCCGGGCCACGTGCCGGCGCGCTTCTGCATAGGCATGAGGCTCCTTCCTTGAGCGATCGGGAAAAGGCTCCGGCGCGTGCAGAAGTCGCCGCGCCCCCCTTGCCGCCCGCGCCCTCGCGGCGCGCGAAACTCGTTGCCGCTCTGTTGGGCCTGCTGCTGCTGGGCGGCGGGGCGTGGCTCTTGTGGGTCTTCGCGGAGGATCCTTCGGGCGAGTTGCCCTGGCTGCCGGGCACGTGGAAGGGCGCGCCGCTGATCCTGGGCGCGTGCTTCGGCGGCGTCTACGGCGCGCTGCTCCTTATTCTCCGGCGCTTCTCGCTGCGCGGGATGCTGCTGTGTTCGATCTTGAGCGCCGCGCTGGCCGGCGGCCTGACGGCCTACGTGCAGACGATCACGCATATCAATGAAGTTCAGGCATGCCTGGAGGTTCCAAAGCGATACCACCAAACCGTAATTAGACACGCAACTGAAAGAGCTACACAGGAGCGGATCCTCGCCTTCCTTGAAGCGTTGCAGGCGGCCGGAAAGCTCAAGGGCGTTAGCGAACTGAATTCGGTTTCTGTCGCCTTTAATCCGAATCCGAACCAGGAAGAACTCCAATGGAGAATTGATTTTGAGTACCTCACTTTTGTTCATCGTCCAGCTTCTTCCGTTCGCCAAGCTGCTGAGAAGTACGTCAAGTATCTGGTCAAGATGAGTTTCAATCTGGCATGGAGAGAAGAGAAGCGAATGAAGAAGGAGAGGAACCTACGTTCGATAAGTCCATCGAAGTATGAATTGCTCCCGATCTGCTGGTACCTGGAAGAGTTGGTGTTCTGGGAACCAATGTACAATTTCGAAGTAGATGTGAGCGAGGTAAAGTTTCTTGTCCCGTGCTCTGACCATCCAACCCTCGAGTCGAGATTCGATCAAAATATGAAGATCAATGTCTTGGCAGCAGTGGGAAAGGCCTATGCTCGCAGGGCACAATGGTTAATCGAACAGGAAACGGACGATTGGATTGCGTCAAAGTTAAAAGAACTCCAGGCGGCTGCCTTGGATGAAAACGTTGAGTATGAATCAAAATTCTACGATGTAATCCAAGAACAGTTTCGGTCCTCTCCTCCTTTTCAGCCGATAATAGGTGAAGAAGGAGTAGTGGAATAACTGTTTAGATGGTCGTTAATGGATTGGTCAAGTTATTGGAAATGCATCTTAGGGTGCGAATCCGTCATGCCTCTGTAGTGACCTTTTCCCGCCCAACCGGTTGAGAATATTGTGAACGCGGCGGCACCGCCCTCCGGGCTTCTGAGGCCTACCGACACCGTAAAGCTCACGCGCAGCCAGCGAATGCGCTTGATCGCTCAAGTGCAGCACGCCCAAAACCCGCACCGACGCGGCATCGCCGGACTGCTCCTGCTGGCAGCTTCGGCGGGGTTGTTTGTCCTCCACAGAAGCATGCCGCTCGATTCCTGGCTCGCGCCGGCGCTGATGCTGGGCGCGGCGTTCGCCTTCGCGTTCGCGTGGCTGCTGCTGGCGCTGCGCGAGGCGCTTGTCTGGCTCGCGCTGGTGGCGCTCGCCGCGGCCCTGGTCTTTACGCTCAGCCTGCACGGTGCATGGTACAAGGCACCCGTGCAGGAACCGCCACAGCCGCCCGCCCACCCACACGGAAAATAGGCGCGCTTTCCCCCGATCCCGGTTGGTTCCACTCCTTCCAGCGGGTATGCTCAACCTCGGGCGCCGTACCTTCCCTTTACCCGCGAGCTGCCAGCGCATGAGCGATACGCCGCGTTCCGACGATACGCAAAGCGTTCAAACGCCCGCGCCGCGCGAGTTGCCGCACGCTGGCACGCTCGCCGCGCGCCCCTCGGCGAAGCATCGCATCCTGGAAGCCTGCGCGTACGCCTGGGCCGCGTTCCTCTTCTGCATGCTGGGCGCCGCCGAGGACAACTGGCACGTGCTCTCGCGCTGGACGTTGGGCAACCACGGCTTCTGGGCCGCGGCGCTGCCGTTCGCGCTCTGCCTGGTCTTCGTGGGGCTGGCTTCGTGCGCGTACCTGGGCGTGCGCATGACGCGGGGACGCTGCGCGCTGATCTTGGCGGCGGGCGCGGCTTCGGGGCTGTACCTCCATGTGTGGGCGGCGGCGCAGACGGATTCCGCGCCGCTGCAGGGCGGCTTCGGCGGCGAACTCGACGCCGCGGCGCGCGAGCGCATAAAAGACGACCTGCGCCCCGAGGCCATCGCGCGGGTCTTCGGCCCGGCATGGGAGGACGACGCCGCCTTCGGAACCGACTTGGCGCTCGAGGACGTGGAGATGGAGTTCCCCGCCAATCCGGCGCAGGTGCAGGAGAAGCTCGACCGCCACGGCATCTTCTGGACGAACTACCGGCTCGACGTGGTATACCGCGAGCGCATGGTGCCGCGCGCGATGCGGCACCTCGCGCCGGTGCGCCTGGTCAGCTCGTACTTCGCGCTGAAGTGGCAGATGTACCGCCGCCGCAACGTCACCGCGGACGACCCCGGACGCCCCGCGCTGGCGCTCCGAAATTTCATGACCGAGATGGGCAAGGCGGGGGGCTCGTCTGCGCTGGCGATGAAACTGCTGGAGAGCATGGCCGAGCGCGATCCCGATCCGGAACTGCGCGTGTTGGCGCGGACCTACTTCGAGCGCAACGGGTCCTTTGCCCAGAACCCCGTGCCGCTGCCGCCGCCCGACGCGAACGTGGCCGCTTCCAAGGAGGCGCCGGCCGGGCCGCCCGTGTCCGCCGCACCGCCCGCCGAACCCGAGCGCAATCTCGCCGCGCGCGAGAAGTAAGCGCACAGGAGAAGCTCAACGGCAAGGCGTCAAGGAAACAGGAATCGGTTTACTCTGAATGCAGGGTGCAGTTATCTGCGATGAGCTTGCGCAGGGCCGGCCAATCCGAAATCCAAAACCCGCAATCCGAAATCGTCAATACGCCCAGACCGTGTTCAGCGCGCCGTCGCTGGGGTCCTCTTCGGCGATCTCGTTGAAGAGCGCCTCGAGGTCGGCCTCGGTCTGCGGATCGACGACGATCTCGAGCGCATCCGGATCGCCGGAGACGGCTTTGTGGGGCGCGGGCTTCTTGGCGGGACGCGTGGCCTTGCTCTTAGGCTGTCGCCCGGACGCCGAGCTCGGCGGTTCCTTCTGAAGGTCCTGGCAGATCATGCCGGGGCTCCAACGTTTCAACCGTTTCTATGAATAGCGAAGGGCCAGTATCGCGGGCCTTGATAAAGGAGGCAAGCCCTATTTTTCATCGAACAGTTTGGGTCAGAGCAGCCCCTCGGCGCGCAGGAAGTGCCGCACGGCCGGAGCGTCCTTCGGGAAGGACAACTCCCGGCAGGGCACCGCCTCCAGCAGGGCGCGCAGCAGGCTCAGTCGGTGCTGCCCGGCGCGTGCGGCGTCGAGGCCCAGGATCGGTTCGAGCATCCCCAGCGCGGCCTGCGCGGCCGGCAGCGCGGCCAGCCCGCAGTAGGGCGCCTTGCGCAGCCAGAAGAGCCCCCGCAGCGGCAGCGCCCAGGGCCTGGGGCGCGCGCCCGCCGCGGCGCCGAAGCCGCGGCGCAGGTAGCGCTCCATGAAGAGCACGCGCGGCGGAACGGCGCGCGCGCGGCGGTTGCCGGGCGAGACCAGCACCGTCACGACGTCGAACTCGATCAGCGCCAGCCCGCGCAGCAGCTTCGTCGAGATGGTGGACTTGCCGTAGGTGCTGTGCCCGCAGAAGACCAGCGCGCCGCGTTTTGTCGCAACGGCCGAGGCGTGGAGGTACAGCGGCACCTGTCCGCCGGCGGCGTTGCCCGCGGCGGCCGCGGGGCCGTGTTGCTGCGCGAAGAGCGTGATGGCGGTAAGCGCGGCGCGGGCCCAGTCGTCGCGCGCCTGGGCGCCGGCCTTGCGCGGCTGCGCGCAAATGATCTCGCGGTTCTCGAAATCGATGCGAAAGCCCACGCCGTCCAGCATACCGGGTCCGGCGGGCGGAACGTTGCGCTCGAAGCGCACCTGCAACAGCGGTTGGGCCGAAGGTTCTCGTTCTGCGCGCGGGCCGGCGAGCGCGCGCCACGCGGCGGCGCCGAAGGGGCCGGTCAGGCGAACGGGATAGCCGAAGAGGGAAAGCCCGCGCGAGGTCGCGGCGCCGGATCGGGCCATCGGAATCGGGGAATCAGGGCAGGCCGGTGACGCTGCGCGGTTTGACGCGGTCGCGCTCGCCGCCGTCGGGCATGCCCTTCTCAGCGGCGATCATGGGCAGAACGTAGGGCGGCAGCGGGCCGGCGTTGGCCGGTCTCGCGAAGGCGGGGCGCAGCGCGGGCTCGGCGGCGCGGCGCAGGAGGCCGCGGCGCGAGAGCTCCAGGCAGAAGGCGCGGACGTCGGCGGCGACGTTTTCGGCGGAGCGGTTCCAGCGCCGGGCGACGGCGCGGGAGATCTCGTCGAGCGTCATGCGTCCGTCGCAGCAGGCCCAGATTTGCGCGCCGACGGCGTTCAGGCGGCAGACCGTGCGGGCGGCGGGGGCCAGGACCACGACTTCGTCGCGGAACCACTCCCAGGCGGCGTCGGGATGCTGTGCGTAGCGGGTGCTCATTGAGGCGGCTCCTGAACCTCCTTAATTATGCCCGGTTCCCGATGGGGTGCACGCGGAATTTTAGATATGGCAGTGCGGCCAGCAGCCCGTCAGGGCGCGCAGGGCAGCGCCGGATCGCCCAGCAGGCATTCGGTCCGGGCGAGGTCGGCGTCGAATTCGCTCTTGTCCTTCCCCGTCTTGCCGCGCTTGTGGGCTTCGGCCTGGGCCTTGGCCAGCGCCTCGCCCCAGGTCGCCGAGCCGCGCTGCGCGGCGCCGAGCAGGTCGGCCATGAAATACATTCCGCTGACCGAGTTCGTGTAGGTCGTGGTGCCGATCGAGGCCGCGATGCCGCCGCCGGCCTGCGTCAGCAACGTCCCGGCGTTGGTGTAATGGCCAGGGAAGTTGTGCAGCGTGTAGTTGGCCGAACAGGTGGCCTGCAGCAGCACTGCGTTGCCGGTCCAGGCCGGACACTTGGCGACCGTCAGCACCTTCGACTTCGAGAGCACGCTGCTGGAGCCGTGGCCGACGAAGAGGATCACGTCCGCGTCGCCGTTGGCGGCGTCCTGCATGGCCGTGGTGATGGACGCCGCGTCGGGGTACTCGGTGCTGCCCAGGTTCGCGCGGGTCCACTCGATCTCGGGCACCCCTTCGACGATGTGCGCTGCCTGGCTGCTGAAGACGTTGAATCCGTCGGCCGTGTCGCCGACCGCCAGGCCGCGCGTACCGTTCGAGCCCGCCGCGGCGACGTGGCCGAGCGTGCGCTGCACAAGCACCGCGAGTTCAGACGTGTTGTTCACCGGGAAGCGTCCCACGGCCACTTCCGCGTAGCCCTTGCCCAAGTCGCCGAAGCGCGCGTCGCAGGCGGTCTCGCCGAAGCGCGCCGTCGCCTCGAGGAAGGTCGGGCAGAGCGGGTCGATGCCGGAGTTCTCGCGGCCCAGGTAGTCCCAGTGCGTGCGCCCGGCCAGCAGGAGGAAACGGGGCTTGGCGTCCAGCACGGCGTTGCGGATGCCGTCGGGACCGTAGCGCCCGAAGTTGTAGGCGTCGAAGAGCGACTCCTGCTCGGCGAAGGCCGGCTCCAGGCCCTCGGCGGCGCGCTGCGCCAGCAGCGGCTGCAGGCCTTCGCCGAACTGCGCGGGGCCGGTGGCCAGGTAGCCGATGCCCTTGGGCAGGCGCGAGACGCTGCGTGCAGAGACGGCCAGCGGCGCAAGTTCCTCGCCGCGCGGCACGACCAGGATCCCGTCGCCTTCGCCCCACTTGCCGCCGCGGACCTTGAAGCGTGCGGTATAGCTTCCGCCGTCGTCGCGGGTCTCGTAGGGCACCAAGTTGGCCTTCTCCGGCCGGCGCGCGTCGACGACCCACAGCTCGCCGGTCGCCAGTCCGGTCACTTCGTACACGCGCGAGGACGAACCGTCCGCCGAGCCGTCGATGACCAGCGGACCCGGCCCCTGCAGCGCCATCGGGTAGGTCGCCGCGAGGCTGTAGACGAAGGCGAGCTGGCTGGCGATACCGTCCAGCGGCGGCGTGCGCAGCTCGACGGTGTTCTCACCGGCGACGAACAGCCCGCCGAGGCCCGGGAAGGTGAAGGTGAGCTTGCCGTCCTTGGCCTCCCAGGTGACGCTGCCGGCGGGCGAGCCGTTGACGAAGACCTGCAGGGCGTGGTCGTCGCCAAGTTCGTCGTCGTCGTCGCTGTGGCCGTAGACGGTGGCCTGCAGCGAGGCCTCGCCGGCCGCCATGTTCGGGAGCGTCAGCGTGAAGCTCTGCAGGCCCGTCTCCGTGCCGCTCTGCGTCAGGAACTTGCTGCTGATCCAGGGCTGGTAGGTCAGCGGCTGCTTGCTCCAGTTGAAGTAGACATCTTCGTAGCGCTCGGTGACGGTGTTCGTCTCTTCGCCTTGCGCGATGACGCCGTCCTTGAAGAGCCCGCGGGCGCCCTGGGCCTTCTGCGCGGACGTCTTGCCGCGGTTCGGATACAGGAAGAAGGCGTCGTTCTCGGTGTAGCGGTCGGCGTAGCCGGGCGCGTACAGCGCCACGCCGCCGTCGACGATTCCCAGCGCGCGCACGGCGGCACCGCCGCGGTAGATCCGCGCGTGCGCGGCATCGAAGCCCTCGGGCAACGCCTCCGCGGGCACCAGCAGCACGCCGCGGCCGGAGTAGACGGCCTTGGCCGCGTCGCCGGTCACGGCCTTCTTCGCGCCGCGCGCCAGGGCGCCGGCGGCGGGATCGTCCTGCCGGATCGCGGAGTCGGCGCTGGGGGATTTGCGCGCGGGCGGCAGGGCGGCGAGTTCCTCGGGCGTAGCGGCGCGGCCCAGCGCAGCGGAGCGCTCGGCGCGGGCTTCACTGCGCAGGCGTTCGCCGAAGGGCACTGCCAGTTCGGCAGGCTCGAGCGTCTCGTCGGCCAGCCCATCTCCGGCCCACGCCACGGCCTCGTTCGTGGTGAAGAACTCGCGGTCGTCCGATAGCGCGACGCTCTCGATGCGGTACTCCCACAGGCCGGCTTCGGGCCGGTCGAGGAACGAGTAGCTCTTGGGTTCGGGACTGGTCAGGCGCCCGGCGATCAGCGCATCGTTCGCGCGTTCCCACGCCCAGCCCGAACCGCCGGCGGGGCGGCGCCAGACGTGGAAGCCGGCGTTCTCGACCTCGCCGGCGACGCGCCATTCGACCAGCACCTGTCCGTCCGCCGCGCGGGCGCGCAAATCCTCGAAAGTCACCGGCAGGATGCCGTTGGGATCGTTGATCACGCTTCCGTTCTTTGTGGAATACGACCCTACGTTGACCGCACCCGACGTGAGGTCCGCGATGGCGTTGTTCACGCCGCCCAGGTTTCCGTACACGTTGACCGTGCCGCCATCCACGTACAGGTGTGCATTGTTCTCGAAGATCAGGTCCTTGGGATTTGCGGCCGTGCCGACTGTGAAGACGCCGCCATTGAAGCGGACTACGGTGTTGTTTTTGAAGTCGACGGTGCCCGAAACATTCACGTTCACGGTGCTGCCGGCGAGCATGGTGAACTCCGTATTGTTCTCCGTGGTGAACGTGCCGAGAACATTGATGGTCCCGGCGCCGCCGATCCCGAAGATGTTGGAGTCGTTTTTCACAACCAGGTTAGTGGTCACGGTCAGTGTGACGCCGGCAGAAACGATCAGCCGTACGTTTGTGGTGCCCGAAAAGGTCAGGGATTTGATCGTCAAGCTGCTCGTGATGGTTACGTCGCCCGGCGAGACGCCGTTGAAGACGACGTCGTCTCCCGAGCCAGGCACGCCCGAAGGGGACCAGTTGCCGGCGGTGTTGAAGTTGTTATTTCCGGCGCCACCGGTCCAGGTCTTGGTCGCGCCGTAGGCCGTGGCGCCCAATACCAGCGCCAGGATGCACAAGAGCGCCCGCGTGCCGTTCGGCGCTCGCGTGAGCAGGTTAGTCAGTGCTTTATGAAACAACACAGAAGGCATTTTTCCCGCCCCACCTGACCGAAAAACGTCACCCTGTTGCACCAGTGCTTCCCCGCCGCGTGCCGAACCGTCTTGAATTGCGGCACCCAGTCCGCACGCTGCACCTCCGGCCCGGCCGATGTTCGGGCACGTTAGGGCAGAATCTGCGACACCTCGACTTCCGCCCGATTTCAGGCGCACGTCGGATGCCAGAACTGGTGCATTAGGCGACTATGCGGCAGAGAAATACGGACTGCGGAATGGGCGCGGAAAACGAGGGGCTGCTAGGGCACGCGCAGGATGGTCTCTGCGGCGATGCAGTTGGGATCGCGGATGTTGTTGGCTTCCATCAGCGCCTGCATCCGCACGCCCAGTTTCTCGGCAATCTGGGAGAGCGTATCGCCGTAGCGGATACGGTAGAGCTTCGGATGGGCGGGCGCGGGCTCGGTGGACCTGACTTCGGGCGCGGCATCGGCGGACCCGGCGGCCGCAGCGGGCATCTCGGGCAGCCGGATCTCGGCGGTGCTCTGAGCGACCTCGATGCGCGGCGCGGAATTGGACTGCGCAGCGAGTACGGCGGGCGTCGCGGGCGCAACCTCCTGCGCCAGGACCACGGCGGCGGAGAGCGTCACGGGGACTTCACGCGTGGCGAGTGCCGTGGGGGCCGGCGCCTGGCGCACTTCGGCGCTGGCGGCGATCGCGCCGGGCGCGGGTTCGGGGCGCGAAGGCTCGGGCAGAGGGCTCCCGCCGCGGCGATGGGCGTCGAGGAAGCTGCGCACGGCGGCCAGCGGCGCGTACAGGCCCATGCCGGGATCCAGATCCGCGCCCAGCGGCACGCCGGCGACAGCCACGCCGACGACCCGCCCGCTGGCGGCGTCGAAGAACGGCCCGCCGCTGTCGCCGTGGTCGAAGGGAACGCGCACGCGGTAGCGCGCGCTGCCGCGGTGGAACTTCTTCTCCAGCACGCCTTCGTAGACGCGCACGGCCTGTCCGCGTTTGGCGCCGGCCAGGATCACGGCGTCGCCCTGGGCGGCGTCGGTGTCGGCGAGTTGCGCGGCTTCGGGCAGTTCGCGCTGGGCTTCGAGCAGGCAGATGTCGAGGCTGCGGTCGTGGGCCAGCACGCGGCAGGCGCTCCAGCCGCCGCCGGTCTCGATCTCCAGCGTGCGGTAGGGCTGCCCGGCGTCGTCGAGGACGTTGTGGGCGGCGCTGAGCAGGTAGCGGCGGCCCTCGAAGCCGTAGGCGGCCAGGTCGGCCGCGAAGGCGGTGCCGTGGCCGGTGATCTCCGTGCCGGACTCGATGCGACGGTAGCGCAGGCGGCAGGCCCGTTCACGGTAGGCGTCGGCGCGCGCGCCGCCGAGTTCGCGGCTTGGCGCGTCGGAAGCCCAGGCGGCGCCGCCGGCAAGCGGCAGGGCGCAGGCAAGGAAAGCGAAGCGGACGATGCGGGCGAAGCGGGCCATGGGCTCGGTCTCCGGAGGGAAACGTGGTTGAGGTATCGTCCCGCCGAGAAGTAGCCGTGAGCCCAATTCCGGGCGAAGGGAAGGGGATGCGATAGGGCGGCGGGGCACAAAAAAAGCGCCCTCCGAGGTGTTCCCGGAGGGCGCCTAACGCCGGTGGCTCAAAAGGAACTTACTTCATGGCCTTGCGCAGTTCGTCGAGGTTGACCTGCTCCTTGACATCGCGGAAACTGCGCGCGATGGCGGCGGCCATGCCGTACTTCAGCGTCGTGGCGATGGGCTCGATGCGGAAGTATTCGTTGCGGTTGGTGTTGATGTGGTCGAGGTTGGCCTGGTCCTCGGGCTCGGGCTTGTAGTCGTTGGCCTTCTGGATGTCGGGCAGAAAGCCGCCGTCGGGGGCCTTCTTGTCGCTGAGCGGCCACATGCGGACGATCATGTTCGCGCCGGCGAAGGTGTAGGCTTCGCCTTCCTTCTTCTCCCACTGGAAGTCGCGGAACTGGATGAAGGCGACGAGGTTGGTCTTGCGCTCCTTGACCTTCTGGGGCTGGTAGTCGCCGGGGAGTTTCTTGCCCTTGTAGTCCTCTTCCTTGCCCCACAGCACGCCGGTGACGAAGACGTCGGTGTCGAGCAGGTTCTTCATCGTCGTGGAACTCTTGCTGAGCTTCCCGTAGCTGAGGGTGCTCTTGTCGGTCAGCAGCGAGATGGCCAGCAGGTCGCTCTCTTCCAGCGCGTCGAGGATGCGCACGAACTCCTTGCGGTCGACGGGGTTGGCGAGCACCGACTTGCCGTTGAGCGTGAACTCGTTCTTTTCCTTGTCGTAAATGACCGACTCGATCTTCTCGAGGCCGATCGCGGTGCCTTCCAGGGCGGCGCCCTTGGGCGCGGAGCCGTAGGATTCGACCACCTGTGCGGCGGCCGGGGCGTCGGCGGCCGGAGTGGCGGCGACGGTCTCGGCGTGCAGCGGCAGGGCCAGGAGGGCGGTCAGCAGCAGGACGGGCGCCAGGCGGCGCAGTAGGGCCGTACGAACGTTGGCCATCACGGTCTCTCCTCTAAAATCGCGGCCGCTCGGCACGTGGAGCGGCGAAAGCGAAGGTTAAAAAGAAGGGCCCTTCCCCGCCGAGGCGAGGAAGGGCCCGGTGCGCATTACGCGGTTCAGACTCCGCTTACTTGGAAGCCGCGCCCGGGATGCTCTTGTAGCGCTCCAGTACGTCGCCGCACTCGCAGGTCGACTTCACCCACACCAGCTTGGCGGGCTCGGCCAGCTTGCGCTCGGCGATGGACTCGAACTTCGCGGGGACCTCGACCTGCGAGGTCTTCTCGGCTTCGGCGACGACGCGCTTCTCGACGTCGACGAACGCCGCGGGAACCGTCTCGTACGCCACGGCGGCCGGGGTCGCCAGGACCTGGCGCTCGACGGTGATCGTCTCGGCCGGGACAACGACTTCCTTGACCTCGGCGGGCTTGACCATCTTCATGACCTTGACGGTGCGGAAGCGGGCGGGAATGGCGGCCTTGGCTTCCTTGCCCTCGCTGACCAGCTCTTCCTTGTTGATGCTGGTGTAGCGGGCGCCTTCTTCACAGGTGATGAAGGTCGGCAGGTCCGAACCCTTCGTGTCCACGCGCTTGGTGTAGGTGTGCGCGGCCTGGATCTCGACCTGCTCCTTGACCGTCTTGTAGCTGGCCGGCGAGTAGGTGACCGTCTCGGCGGCGGCCTGGACTTCGACCTGCTCGTCCGCCGTCTCCCACTGCGCGGGCACGATCTCGTAACGCTTGTGCTCGGGCTTGACCACGATCGTGACCTGCTCGGTCTTCCACGTGGCGGGGGTGACCTTGCCGACCTTCTTTTCCGGCGCGACCTGGACCTTCTCGGTCTTGGTCTCGAACTTCGCGGGGACCACGTCGAGGTACGTGGTGGCCTTCTGGACCTCCACCTGCTTCGACTCGGTCGTGTAGGTCGCCGCCTTCTTCACCAGCGTCCAGGCTTCGCCCGGCTTGGCCGGCGGCGGGCCCTTGCCCTCTTCGAACGGAACTTCTTCGGCCGCGCGGGCCGTGCTCACCAGAGCAACAGCCACAACGGCCAGCACCAGCACCAGCACCAGATTTCTCTTAGCGATCGCCATCGCATTTCTCCTCTCTCTCGCCCTTTTGGAACCCTTCCACCCGACGGAGCGGTTCGTACCCCGAAGGGAATCTTAATCTATCTAGGCACCACCCTTTTACGGGTCTCCGCCTGGCGCCTCAAGTGAATATTTCAGGCCTCCAAACCTAAGTCTACCACAGTTCTGTAACTCAATGTTTTCAAATGAGTTATGCAGCGTGTCGAGTTGACTTTCGGAAATGGGAGACGCGGCGCTTACTCGGCCCTGCGGAAGACCACCGCATCCGCGAAGACCGGCCCGCCGGCGCTCTCGGTTTGGAGCTCAACGAACGCCGCGCCATCTTCTTCAAAGAAAAACGTACCGATCGTCCGGTTGTGCGCCGGTTCGACCACGCTGCGGGACTCGCCGCCGCGGTGCACGACCCGCACCGGCAGCCGCGCGTCCTTGGGGAAGGGCGTCTTGTGGCTGAGCGCCACCTCGTAGCGCCCGGCCGCCAGGTCGGGCGAGAAGCGCGCCCGCGCGCCGGTCTGGCCGTTGGGCGCGTGAACCAGGTATCCCGGGCCGTAGCCGGGCAGCGACCAGGCGAAAAAGCGCGGCGCGAACCAGCTGTTCGGCACGCAGGCGAAGCCGGGGTGCGTGTTGTCGACGATCTGGCCGCGCAGCGGGGGCTCGGTGGGGACGGTGAGTTCGACGAGCACGGCCTGTTCGCCGTTGAGTGCGCCCGGCACGGCGAACGCGACGCGCGCGCGATACGTCCCGGGCGCCAGGCCGCAGACGTCGGCCTGGACGCACGCTTCCTGGGCGTTGCCGGAGCCGGAAAGTTCCACGCGCAGCCAGCCGCCTCCGCCGAGGTATTCGATCTTCGGATCCGCCGCGGCCGCCAGCGCGCCGCCGCCGGCATTGGTGAGGCGCAGGGTCTGCGCGGCCGGCGCGGGGCCCTTGGCGCGGGCGCGGAAGCCCAGCGTGTGCGGCAAAACCTTCGGCGCCTCGCCGTAGACGTCGCTCTGGCGTTGCGGGCGCGGGGCGAAGCTGAGTGCGTCGGGCGCGTCGAGTGCCAGGGCGGGCGCGGCGGCGGGATCGCCGTTCACCGTCACGTGCTGTGTGAAGGTGGCGCGTTCGAGGCCGTCGTCGACGGTCAGCGTGACGGGGTAGACGCCCGGGCGTGTGAAGACATGCGCGGGAGAAGCCTCGCGCGCGACGGCGCCGTCGCCGAAAGTCCAGTGGTACTCGAGTTTTCCGCCGCGCGGCGATGGGCGGGAACCGGCGGCGTCGAAGCGCACGGCTTCGCCGGTCTTCGCGGGTGCTTGCGGCGCGATGGCCGCGCGGACGGCGCCGTCGGCGTCGCGGTGCTGTTCGAACATCTGCCAGAAGAGGACCCACGGATCGAGTTGGAAGCGGCGGCTGCGTTCGTCGACGGCGAAGTAGAAGTGCGTGTGGTCGTGGGTGCCGACCCAGGTGCCGGCGGTGGTGGCGAAGACGGTGCCGGCCTTCTGCGGGGTGTGTTCGGGCACGAGCATCTCGATGAGGTGGCAGACGTGCACGACCCAGGTGGAACCGTCGGGCCATTGGCGGATGCCGCGCCAGCGGTTGTTGACGTGGCCGCCCTTCACCGAGTTGTACAGCCACTGCTCGTCGACGGAGAACGGCACCTTCACCGTCGTGCCGCGCGGATGGTTGATGTCCAGGCCGCCGTGCGCGCTGGCGCCCAGGTAGGGCCCCAGCCAGCAGTCGTCGCCGTTGTAGCATTCGCGGATGTCGATGTACGGCGTCTCGCGCGGGCACCACATGGCCAGGGGCTCGGGGCAGGGCGGGCGCGCGGCGTCCTGCAGCGCGAAGCGCGCGGCCTTGCGCGGACGGCACGGCCCGTGGGACTCGATGATGTGGTGGAAGATCTTGTCCACGGCGTCGAACCAGATGCGCAGGCCGTTGACGACGGCGGGCTCGTAGAAACTCTGCTGCACGCAGAGGAAGCGTTCGAGTTCCAGCGGCTGGCCGTCCACGCGCAGTGTGCAGGTAAAGCGCAGCACCGTGCCGCCCTTGCGGTCCTCGACCATCGTGTCCTTCAGGCTCGTCAGCAGGACCTCGGCGTGCGTATCGAGCAACTCAAGGGTCACGGCGCGGCCGTTGTCGAGCGTGAAGGCGACGGACTCCCCGGGGTCGAGTTCCACCGGCGTGAGCGTTGGCTTGGCGGTCAGGCGGAGCATGGATCTAGGGTTCCCGCAGAAGAAAGGGGGCGCCTCCATTATAGAGGAGGCGCCCCCAAGCCAGCGGTCGAGTTTTCTGGACTTTTGTGCTGCGGCTATTTGCCGGTCATGTCGAGGCAGACCAGCGTGCCCTGCGTGTTGCGCGCGAAGACGTGCCCGCCGGCGAACGACGGCGCCGTCCAGCACGCGCCGCCCAGGACGCGCGCGCGCGACAGTTCCTTGTATGCGTCGGGCTTGGCCTCGGCGGTGACCAGCTGCCCGTCCTTGGTGAGGATAATCAGCTTGCCGTCGACGGCGATGCACGAGCCGTAGGGGCCGCCGGGCGCGGTCCACTTCACGGCGCCGGTGGCGGCGTCCAGGCACTTCAGCGCGACGTTGCCGTTGATGTTGCCGTCGGTGCCGTAGACGTGCCCGTCGACCATCACGCAGGGCGAGAAGTGGCTGGCCAGGTCCTTGTTCGTCCAGTTCTGCTTCGGCGCTGCGCCGGCGAGCGTGTAGCTGCCGCAGCCGTAGTTGTAGTCGCTGGAGACGAAGACCTTGTCGCCGAAGAAGACGGGGTCGGACGCGTTGACGTTGTACTGCGTCTTCCAGGCGAACTTCCACGCGACCTGCCCGTTGGCCGGGTTCAGGCCCCACAGTTCCTCGCCGGTCCAGCAGGCCAGGCCCTTCGCGTTGCCTACGCTGTAGGCGGCCGGGGTGCCGTATCCGGCGGGCGCCGGGCCGGCGACCCAGACCTTGTTGCCGGTCTTCTTGTCGAGGCAGACGACGGCCGCCGCGCCGCCGCCGGCCAGGAAGACCCGGTCGCCGGCGACGTAGGGCGAGGTCGCCAAGCCCCATCCGCCGAATTTCGCGCCGAAGTCCTTGGCCATGTTCTTCGACCAGACGGGCTTGCCGTCGCCCGCGTTGAGGCAGAAGACGTGGCCTTCGCGGCTAACGGAGTAGACAACGTTGCCGTCGACGGTCGGCGTGCCGCGCGGGCCGGGGTACTGTTTAGGAGAGCCGCAGGCGTACTCGTGCCCCCAGACCTTCGCGCCGGTCTTAGCGTCGAAGCACCAGACGGTGTCCTTGCCGCCCGCGTGGCCCATCGCGTACGCACGGCCGCCGGCGACGGAGACGCAGCTGTAGCCTTCGCCGATCTCGGCGCTCCAGGCCTTCTTGGGGCCTTCGGCGGGGAAGACCGGGTTCCAGCCCTTCTCGGCACTGGTCCAGTTCTCGTTGGGGCCGCGGTAGGCGGGCCAGTCGGCCGCCGGCTCGGCGGCCTGGACGACGGCGAAGCTCAACAGCAGGGCCAGCGCGGCTGCGAAACGAATCGACATGCGGCGGTCTCCTTGTATGAGTGTCCAGTCCGGGGCGGAGGTTCCGCCCGCCCGACTGACGAATCCGATGGCCTACTTATTCTCCAGGACGATGCCCTTGTTGTCATCTTCGGTCTTGCTGGTCTTGTTGTAGCCCTGCTCCTGGCGCTGCTGGTTGACCTCGTGCTTGCGCGTGTAGAGGTGGTGGAAGTCCTCGGCGCTGAGTCCGGCGACCAGGGCCATGCTGGTGAGGAAGTGCATCAGGTCGACGATCTCGACGCGGATGTTCTGCAGGTCGATGCGGTCCTTGCTCCACCACTTCCAGAGCAGTTCCTCGCCGACCTCGTCGGCCTCGGCCTTCAGCGCGGTGAGGTAGTTGCGCAGCCATTGGTTGGGCAGGCCGTTGGGGCCCAGTTCCTCGCGCTGGAGCGCCTGGGCGATCTTGGCCATGGTCAGGACCTCGCCGTCGGGCCCCTTGATCTGCTGCTTGGCGAAGATGCGGTCGTTGAGTTCCGACTGCAGGGTGAAGATGGCTTCCAGCTTGTCCGATCCGGCGGCCATGGCGCGCTCCCGGGTTTGTGAGGTTAGAAGAAGTTCTCGATCTTGGCCTTGGCCTGCAGCGCGTCGTAGACTTTCTTTCGCTCGCGCTTCAGGAGCATCACGTAGACGTGCTCGCGCACGTTCGCGTCATTCTCGATGTCGACTTTCTGCTCTTCCTTTCTCAGGCAGAAGACCCAGTGCCAGCCGTAGGCGCTGCGCAGGAGCTTGACCTCGCCGAGTTCCAGCTTCATGACCTGCTCCATCCACTCGGGGTCGTCGCAGGGCGGGGGGAGCTTGACCTTGGGGCCGACGAAGCCCAGGTCGCCGCCTTCGGCCTTGGAGCGCTCGTCCTGGCTGAACTTCTTGACGGCTTCGGGGAACTGCGCCCGCGCCAGGCCTTCCCACTGCAGGGCCGTGTTCCTGGCCGCGGCGAACTGCTGCTCGCGCTGCTTCGCGACGAACTCGTTGACCTTCGGGTGGCCCTCGGCCTTCCAGGTGCGCGTGTAGGGGCGGCCTTCGGGATCGAGCACGCGCAGGAAGATGTGCGCGATGCGCTTCTCGTTGCGGCGGTAGTTGTCCGGATGCGCGTTGAACTCGTTGCGGATCTCCGCGTTGCCGATGCTGTTGCGCGCCAGCCACGTGATTCCGGCATTGAAGGTGAAGATGCGGTCCTTGACGTAGGCGTCGCGCGTCATGCCCTGCTGGGCGAGCTGGAAATCCAGCACCTGCATGCCGCTGGGCACGCCCTGCTCGAACTCCTGCAGCTTCGACTCGTAGGTCAGCTGCACGCGGCGGTCGTTGTGGTCGATCTCTCCCTTGTCCTTGGCCTTCAGCGCCGCCTGGACGATCAGCTCCTGCGTGAGCAGTTCGAGCGCGTTCAGCAGTTCGCTCTTGGTGAGCGGGCCCATGCGTTCGAGCGCGTACTTGCGGATGTCGGTCCGGCTGAACGGGCGTCCGTGCACGCGCAGGATCACGCCGTCCTTCGCGTCGGGGCTGCGCATCACGCCGCCGTTCTTGCCCATGAAGTATTCCAGCTTCTGCTTCATCAGCTCCTTGGCCAGCGGCCCGTCGATGTCCTCGCCGGGCTTGAGCTTGCCCTCGCGAATCAGGATCTTGCGCAGGACCAGGATGCCCTTCGCCGAGCGCCGCACGAACTTGATCGCCACGCCCAGCCCCTGGGCCATGGCCTCCAGCGTGAACGCGCGCGGGTCCGCGCCGTGGTTCTTCGCGAACTTCTGCGCCATGCGCGTCAGCTCGGCGTCGACTTCCTCGTCGGTGACGCGGACGTTCTGATCCTTCTCCGCGAACTCGACGGCGATCTCGCTGATCAGCGCCTCGATGCTGCTGTCCCAGATCTTGTTCGCCAGGATGTCGCCGATCTGCGCGCCGGTGATGGGCTGGCCGTCGACCTTGCGGTAGGTCTTGCCCTCGTCGAGCGCCCCGACCAGCGGGTCGTCTCCGCTGTCGTCTTCGGCCTGCGCGCGCGCCACGCCGGCGCCGAACGCCAGCAACGCGGCGGCGAGCGCCCAGACCGCGGGGCGGCCGGGAAGGATACGGGTTGGGCGAGTCGAGCGGCTCATGCGGGTCTCCACCTTAAATAGCCGGGCCCGTGAAACAATCGACAAAAGCAGCGGTCTTGCGGGCGCCTATCCCTTTGTGGGGAAGGGTTTCTTCTAAAGCACCTCTTCGTAGACGCTGACGATTCCGGCGATCATCCGGGGAAGGGAAAATTCGGCCGCCGCGCGTTCGTAGGCCGCTGCGCCCATCTTCGCGCGCAGGTCGGCGTTGTTCAATAGATCGAAGATGCGTCCCGCCAGCGCCGCCGGGTCGCCGACGGGCACCAGGAATCCGGTCTCGCCGTCCTTCACCAGCCCGATCAGCCCGCCCACCGATGTCGCCACCACCGGAACGCCCCAGGCCATCGCCTCCAGCGTGGAGGTGCCGAAGCCCTCCTGCCGCGAGGTCTGCACGTAGACGTCCACGTCCGCCAGCACCTGGTGGTGCGGCACGCTGGCGTGCGAGAACGTGACGTTCTTCTCGAGTTCCAGCTGCCGCGTCAGCTTGCGCAACCGGGACTCTTCCGGGCCGTCGCCGACGATCAGGAACTGGCAGGCGCCCAGGCGCACCTTCACGATCTCCTTCGCCGCCTGCAGGAACGTCGCCAGGTCCTTGCGCGGCGTGAGTTTGGCGAAGGTGCCGACGACCGGATCGCGGCCATCGTCGCGCCGCGCGATCTCGGGGTTCTCGGGCACGGGCACGCCCAGCGGCACGATGCGGATCAACTCCTTCGGGATGCGCGCGTCGTTGACTAGGTTCTCGCGCAGGGCCTGGCTGCACGTCATCACGCGCCGGCAGCGTTCGTCGACGCGCAGCGTGCTGCGCTCCTGGTAGTGGTGCACGCTCAGCACCCACGGCAGGTTCAACTCCTGCGACAGGCGCTGGCAGACCGGCGCGGTGAACGCGGAGAGCCCGTGGATCAGCCCGGCGTCGCACTCCGCCGCCCAACGCAGGAAGCGCTTGTACACGAACGGCCGCGAGAGGCTGCCCATCAGCCCCGGAAACGGATCCACTCGCGCGCGCTTCCTTTTCCAGCAGCCCGGCCGGCGGGGCCTCGGGCGTGGCCAGCTTCACGTCGTACCCGGCGGGCGGCAGGCCCAGCAGCAGGTTGCGCGCGTAGCCCGTGGTGCCGCTGGGCCGCATGGACTCGGCGACCAGGATCACCTTGGCTTTCGTTTCACCGTTCGCAGGCATGGCTACAGTATAGGACGTCCGGACGTTTCTTAGTAGCCTGTCAATTCACCGGCGTCATGCCGGGTTTGGGCTCCAATCGCGCGCCTCTTGTCTCCAGTTCGGCGCGGAGTTTCCTCGCATAGACCGCTTCTAGTTCGGAGCCGTCGCGCGCGCACCAGGCGGCGGCGATGCCCGCGGCCTGGCCCATCATGCTGGCGGTGGTCATCACGCGCGCGGAACTCAGGGCCAACTGGTCGGCACTGAAGCAGCGCCCGGCCACGAGCAGGTTGCGGCTGCCCTTCGGCCGCAGCGCGCGGAAGGGCACGTGGTACGGCGGCACGTGGCGCTGCTCCCAGTCGATCAGGTACGCCTTCTTCGGCGTCGCGGGGTCCATGCAGTCGAGGTAAAAGACGCCCAGCGCCACGGCGTCGTCGAACTGCCGTCCGGCGCGCAGGTCGTCCACGTTCAGCACGTACTCGCCCAGCACGCGGCGGCCTTCGCGGATGCCGATGATCGGCGAGAGGTAATCGAAGCGGTGGCGCGAGAGTTCGAACTTGCGCAGCTTGTGGCGCTGCAGGAAGTGCACCACGCGCCACATCATACGCCGAGCGTCGATCTCGGCTTCGCTGAGTGATCTGCCGTCGGTGGCGTCGCGTCCGGTGACCTTGAGCTTGATGCCGACCTTGCCGTCGTCCTGCGGCCAGACGCTGACCATGGGCAGTTCGTCGGCGTTTGCGAAGGCCTCGAGTTTTCCGCCGGGCGCGGCCGGCGCGGCGGGCAGCTCCTGCTGCACCACGCGAGCGGCCTCGCGCAGGAAGAAGTTCAGCGCCATGGGCAGTTGCGCGCCGTCGCCGTCGCGGCCCTTCACCGTCGCGAAGCCGGCGCGGTGCGCCAGGTCGGCCTCGCCCGTGGCATCGATCACGGTCCTGGCGTGCACGGCCTGCAGGCCGCTCTTGTTGTGCAGCACCGCCGTCTCGATGCGGCCGTTGGATGCATCCGCATCGACCAGGCGCGTATGGAAGAGGATGTCCACGCCGGCGGCCAGCGCGGCTTCCTGCAGGACCATCTTCAGCACTTCGTGGTCGAAGCTGCGGGCCTCGCAGTCGATGTACGGCTTGTAGGCGGCGATCGCATCGAGGCGTTCGAGTTCGCGGATCACGCTGTCGAAGACTTCGCCCTGGCCCGTCGTCTCGCCGCAGAACGCCGCGGTGCCGGCCGTCGTCGCCACGCCACCCAAGTCCGCGAACTGTTCGAGCAGCAGCACCTTCGCGCCCTGCTTCGCGGCCGCGCACGCCGCGCTGAAGCCGGCCATGCCGCCGCCGGCGACCAGTACGTCGGCGGACGGCAGGGTCTTCAGGTTGCGCGTGAAGACGTACGGAACGGGTTCGCTCATGGGAACATCCTACGCGAGGGCGCGGCGAATTTCTTCACCCTCAGCCGCGGAACATCTCGCCCCACTTGCGCCCCAGAAAGGCGCTGGCCGACAGCAGCGAGAAGGCCAGGAAGAAAAGCGCGAACAGGCCCAGGGCGCTGGCGAGCTGGTCGCCGTCTCCGGGGCGCCCGAAGAGGAAGAAGATCGCCTTCGTCAGCGGGAAGTCGCCGGGGCGCGTGGCCAGGATCAGGCTGTCGCTGACCTCCAGCATCGCGAACGAGAATGCCAGGATCGCGCCCGCCGCGATGTTCGCCGCGATCAGCGGCACCGTCACTTTGCGCAGCACCATGCCCGGCCCCGCGCCCAGGCTGCCGCCGGCCTCCTCGAGGTACCGCGGCGTCTGCTCCAACCCCGCCGCGCACGCGCGCGTGGTGTACGGCAGGCGGCGCACCGCGTAGCTGAGCACCAGGAACCAGCCCACCGGCCACACCGCGTCGGCGTGCTGGTAGATGCCCGCGTAGACGCCCACGTAGCCGAAGGCGAGCACGATGCCGGGGATCGCCAGCGGCGCGAGCGTCAGCGCGTCGAGCAGCCGGCCCCACGCGCCGCCGCGCCGCACGATCACCCACGCGCAGGCCAGCCCCAGCAGGATGTCCACCGCCGTGCTGCCCGCCGCGTAGACCAGGCTGTTGCCGATGCCCATCTGCGCGACCGGGTGCGAGAGGGCCTCGCGGACATGGTCGAGCGTCCAGCTCTCGGGCAGCGCCGTCATCATCCAGCGTTCGGCCAGCCCCGAGCAGAAGACCGATAGGTGCGGGATCACCGCCAGCCCGATCACGGCGAGGTGGAAGCCGATCGCCAGCGCCGCCGCGCCGCCTTTCAGCGGGCGCTCGACGGTTCGCGCCGCGCCTTTGCCTCCGCCGCCGCCGGGCGCGCGCGAAGCCCAGCGCGTGAACGCGAACAGCAGCAGCACCACGACCGTCACGACGGCCACCAGGGCTGGCGCCGCCGGGTTGGCCTCCTGCTCGTTGGCCAGGCTGTAGATTTGCTGTGCGACGACCTCGCGGTAGCTGAAGACCAGCGGCGTGCCCAGGTCCGTGAAGGCGCCGATGAAGACCAGGCTGCCGCCGGCGACCAGGCCGGGCACCGAGAGCGGCAGGACGATGCGGCGGAAGATGCGCCACGGCGAACTGCCCAGGTTGCGCGCGGACTCGATCAGGCTCGGATCGATGTTCGCGATGGCCGCGGCGAGGTTCAGATAAAGGAGCGGGTAGAGGTGAAGGACCATCACGAGCACGCAGCCGGCCATGCGGTGCTCGCCCAGGAAGTCGATGGGGTCCGTGGGATCGGCCAAGCCCAGGTGCGCCAAGGCCCAGTTCAGCGGCCCGAAACGCCCGAGCACGCGGCGCAGGCCGATGGCGCCGACGAACGGGGGAAGAATCAGCGGCAGGAGCAACAGCCCGCCGAGCAGCCCCTGCCCGCGGAAGCGCGTGCGCACCTGCCAGTACGCCAGCGGGTACGAGATCATCACGCACAGCAGCGTCACCGTCGCCGCAAGCGCCAGGCTGTTTAGAAGCCAGCGCCACGCCGGCGCGTCGTAGGCGAAAAGCCCCAGGAGGTGCCGCGCGTTCCAGTGCGCGGGCTCGAGGACCAGTTTCGCGTTGGGCGCGGGCTCGCCTTCGGGCAGGTTGTTCAGTTCGCGCAGCGTCGCTTCGGGGACCTTGGTGCGCTGAGCGAACGCGGCGAGGGTCTCGCCCTTCCAGAGCCCTTCCTTTACAGGCGGGTCCTGCAGGCTCGCGCGGAAGCTGTCGGCCAGCGGATAGAGCAGGCCGAAGCCGAAGAAGGCGGCCAGCGCGACGGTGACGGCAGCGGGGAGCACGCGGTCTTGGAGCCGGCGCACGGTCGTTGCTTTCCCTTTCAAGCCAAGGGCCTGGCAGCTATGGTTTTCGCAGACCGGCGCAATTGTCGAAGCGCGCACGCCGGACGTCAAGGCACCCGCGAGGTTTCGCCATGGCCCTGCCCAGCCCCGAGGAACTCTGGATGCGCATGGCTATAAAGGAGGCCGAAGCCGCGCTGGCCGAAGGCGAGGTGCCCGTCGGCGCGGTGATCGTCGAGGCCGAGAGCGGACGCGTGCGCGGGCGCGCGCACCACCAGATGGCCGCGCTGAAGGATCCCACCGCGCGCGCGGTGATGATCGCGCTGACGCAGCTGGCCTCGCCGCTCGAGGACGAAGGGGAGGGCGAGGGCGTCGCGGTATTCCCCGGTCGCGGTGGAGCTGCCGACGCGAACGCGCCGGCGCTGGTAGTGGTGGCAACGCAGGAACCTTGCGTCATGTCGGTGGGCGCGGTGCTGCTGATTCCTGGCGTGACGCGCATCGTCTACGGCGCGCGCGATCCCGAGTTCGGCGCGTGCGGTTCGGCGGTGGACCTGCTGCGAAACGTGAAGACGAAGCGCAGCGTGCACGTGGCCGGCGGCGTGCTGGAAGGCCCCTGCCGCGATCTGCTGCAGCGCCACGCCCTCTCGAAGAAGGCGAAGCGAAACTGATCCGAATTCGGATTGCGAAACTCGGATTGCGGATTGTCGCTGCGGCGCGGTTTACTTTTCTTGCTTCTGTTCTTTGGCCTCTTCCGATTTCGCGGCGGCTTCCTTCGAGGCGGCCTGCGCATCCTTGAACTTCTTCATCTGCCCGTCGAGGTACTTCTTCTGCGCGCCGGTGGTGGTCTCGGGCGCGTAGGCCTTCTCGAGCGTCGCGATGGCCAACTCGTAGTTCTTGTTCTGGTAGTGCGCCTCGGCGACGGTGTCGATGATGTCGCGGTCCTTCCACTCTGTGATGCGCGCGGCCAGCGTCGAGAGCTCGATCGCGCGGGCGACGTCGCGCCGGTCCGCTTCCGCGTCCACCGCCAGGAACCACGCGTAGTGGTTCATGCACTTGGCGTTGCGCGGGTCGGTCTTCAGGGCCTCGTCCCACTTCGCGATCGCGCGCGCGAGGTCCTTCTCCTCCTTTTGGATCTTCAAGCCTTCCTTGTAGAGATCGGTCGACTTCTGCTGGGCCTCTTCGCCGACGGCCTCGGGCAGCGGAGCTTCGGCCGGCTTCTCTTTGGCGAACGCCATCACGCAATGCGTGCAGAGCAGGAATGCGGCGAGTGCGGCGAGTGTGCGCATGATCAAGGCCCTCTGCGCGGGCGCTTCCATTGTGCGCCGCGCAGAGAGCATCTTTTCCGCTCGTTCGGAAGTTGCAAGACGCGATTGCGTCACACCGCCGCGAGCGTCTCCTCGGCGATGCGTTCGGGCCGGTTCTCGATGCGCCCCAGCCAAGTGTGGATGTCGAACGAAGGATCGCCGGTCAGGGCGCGCCAGAGGCGGATGCGGTTCATCGTCTCCAGGCGCCCTTCCTGCCCGTACCACGGCTGGCCCGTGCCGAGGATCTTCTCGATCTCGGGATCGTGGAGGTCCGCGGTGTCCCACAGGCGCAGCTGCTTCACGGTCGGGTTGATGCGTACCTTGAACATGTAGCGCATCGTGTCGGTGCGGTTGCTGCGGCCGGCGTGCCAGAGGTTGTGGTGCCAGACGACGAAGGTGCCGGCCTTGCAGACCGTGGGCACCTGTCCGACGATGTTGTGGTAGCGCCCGATCTGGGACTCGTGCACGCGCCGGAAGTGGCTGCCGGGCACGAAGAGCGTCCCGCCCATCTCGCGCGGCGTGTCGTGGAAGAAGATCGAGACCTGCACGTCGAAGTGTTCAAAGCGCACGTCGTACTCCGCGTCCTGGTGCAGGTTCGGGCCCTTCTTCGTCTGCGGCGCGACGGTGTGGATCGCGTAGTGATCGTGTTGGGGTTCGGGCCCGACGAGGCTCTCGACGATGCCGCGCACGCGCGGCAGCGCAAAGACCTCGCGCAGGGCCAGCCCCGGCCAGCAGTCGTACAGCGGGCGGTGGTCGTATTTCACGCGCTGGATGGCGTTGCGGTCGAAGAGTTCGATCGCTTCCGCGCAGAGGTCCTTCGGGATCAGCTCGTCGAAGCGCAGGAAGCCCTGCGCCACGAAACGCGCCATGTCTTTTGAGCTCAGCAGATGGTCTCTAGGCGACATCGACGGTCTCCAATCGTTCCAGGATGAACTCGTTGTGAAGGTGCCCGGTCTCGTACTCGCGCCCCGGCAGGGGCTCGTGGATGGGCGGGAAGCCCACGATGCGCCAGCCGTCGCGCATGGCGGCCAGCGCGGTCGGATACGGCGGTTGCTCGCACTCGCCGGCCTCGTCGACCGGCCAGCCCGTCCCGTCGTAATTGGCCCACGCGACGACGGGTGAATCGGGGCTCGCGTTGCCCAGGTACAGCACCAGCAGGCGCTGGCGAACCGCCTTTCCGGCGGCGGGTATCGCTTCGTTCATGGTTCGCTCCCTTTCCTAGCCCTAAGACTGAAGTGTTGCTTTGTGACGGGGGAAGTATAGAGTCTTCAAGAGTCCGGATGCCATGCCCCGGAGGATCGTATTTGTGTCTTTTCGGCTCACGCCCGCCAAGGACCACTACGGCACGCCGCGCGAATATCTTCCGATGCGGCTGCTCACTTTCAATTCCGTGCGCCTGAAGAGCTGGCACCTCACACGCATCCGCAGTCCGTTCTGGCGCTTGTACTGCAACCTCGACGCCGGCGCCGAGATCCGCTTCGGTCGCACGCGCATGCCGCTTGACGCGCGCGCCGTCTACCTGGTGCCCGCGTGGGTCACCTGGGACGGCGACAGCAGGCCCGGCGTGCGCCACGTCTACGCGCACTTTGACCTGCCGGGCATGGCCGGTGCGCTGACGCAGCGCGCCTTTCCGCGCCCGATGAAGGTGCATCCGCAAACCAAGGCGCGCTACGCGCGCGGCCCGAACCTGGGCGGCGAGATGGAGCGCCTCGCCAAGGCCTTCGCGCATGCCGAAGTCCCCGATCCGCTGCTGGTCTGCTGGGCCAAGAGCCTCGTCTACCGCGGCCTGCAGCTGGCCTTCGCGCAGGTGCCGCGCGCCGTGCGCGAGCAGTGCCTGCATCCGGCGATCGGCGTGCCCGCGCTGGACGCGCTGCTGAACCACGTCGAGGAACATCTCCACGAGGACCTGGGACTCAATGCGCTTGCCGAGCACCTGCACTGCAGCCGCGCGCAGGTGACGCGGCTCTTCCGCAAGCAGCTGGGCGTCTCGCCGGGCGTGTACGTCGCCGAACGGCGCATCGCGCACGCTTCGGAACTGCTGGTGCACGGCGAGGCGAGCATCGAACAGGTTGCCGAACGCTGCGGCTTCCCGAACCGCTACTACTTCACGCGCATCTTCTCGCGGATGCTGGGCGTGCCCCCGGCGAAGTACCGCAAGCTGAGCGCGCGCCGATGATCTATAAGGAGGAGGACGGTCAGGAAGGCAACGAGTTCCTTTGACGCAACACATTGTTAATATAGGAGTTATGATCATTTTTCAGAAATACCACGGATTCTTCCGTCCACTCCCCCCTGCCAGACCGATTGGTAGGCGCGGGAGGAGCCATGGACGCCTTAGCCTGTGAGAGAGCGAACGCCTGGGGAGCATCGCACGATTGTGTTGAGGGCCAAGGCTTGAAGCGCGACAGCAAGATTTGGCGCACCCGCATGGCGGCCTGGGCCGAGCAGACCGACCGGGCCTACATGCTTGCGCTGCGCACCACGGGGTCTCCCGCCCTGGCGGAGGAGGCCGTGCAGGAAGCCTGTGTCCGGATCCTGCAGCGGCCGCCCGAAGACCGCGGCGACGAAGCCGCCGCCGCCTACTTCCTCAGGACCGTGCACGGCGTGGCCGTGGATCTGACCCGATCCTCGAAGCACCGCCGCCATAGGGAGGAGAACCACGGGGTGGCTACCGAGAAGAACACCCGCGCGCCCGACGAGATCGCCGCCGCGCGCGAGACCGCCCGCGCGGCACGTGCCGCGCTCTCGACTCTTCCGCAGGAAGAGCGCGAAGCCGTGTGCCTGTGCTGCGAACAGAGTTTATCGCGCAGCATGGCCGCTTACGTCTTGCAGCAGCCCGAACAGACCGTCGCCGACCGCGTTCAGCGCGGTCTCGAGAAGCTGCGCCAGCGCCTGTCGGCGCAGGGCTTCGCGGCGGTTACGCCGGTGCTGCTGGGCAAGCATCTGGCCGAACTGGGCGTGCCCAAGGCGCCGGCGGCCCTCGCCGACCGCGTGCGCGACCTGAGCGCCGCGGCGCGTGAGAGCGTCCGTGCTGCGCGCCGCGTCGCGGCACACAAGGCCCCGGGCAACCTGGGCGTGAAGGTCGTGCTGGGCGCCGCCGTGGTGGCCGCCGTCGCCGTCGTTGCGTCGGGCGTACTGGACAAGGATGCGCCTCGCGCCGAAAAGCCAGCCGCCAAGACGGAAGCGCCGGCCGAGACCGCGCTTGCCATTAGATCAGAAGTTCCGCCCGAGGAAGTTAAGCCCGTCTACGCGAGGTGGGACTTCGCGCAGGGCCTCGCGCAGGACCTCGAGGTGGTCTACGGGAAATGGAACTGGCGCGCTGCGACCGAGGAGGCCCCCGGCGGCATGGAAATTCCGGAAGGTTACGTGACGGTGGTGCCGCCGACGGAAGTGCCGCAACGTCCCTTTGTGCTCACCGTCATGCTCACGTGGAAGGCCAAGGCCGCCGGAAAGCGCCGCTGGATCTCCGGCGCCGGATGGACCGACGGCAAAGAGAAGCTCGAATTCAAATGCTGGACGAGCCCCTGGATGGGCAGTCCCGCCGGTGCGTACGAGGTCCGTCACTACTACATCGGCCGCTACAAATACGAATACGCCATCGGTTCGGCGGGCACGCGTGTGACGGCGTTGCACGAGTTTTCCCAGCCGTACCCGCTGCGCCGCGTCTTCCTGTCCTTCACCAACGAGAATTTGGATTTCACGGTTCAGTCGATCGAGCTCAAGGAAGTGAAGGAAGACGAGATCCCCGCCGTGCTGCGCGATCCCGAAGCCTTGAAGAAGACGATGTCGAAGCACAAACACGACGGGAAGTCTGACGCCAAGAGCACGGCTACCGAATCCCAGGAGAAGACGCCATGACCTTCGGAAGCGGAATGCGCTGGTTCGCCGCCGGCTTGCTGGCCTGCGCCTGCGCCGCAGGCGCAGGAGAAGAGGAGCACCCCACCGGGATGCTCAAGTCGACGCCCGAGCAGCTGGCGTGGATGCTGCAGCACTTCCCGCTGGCCACGACGGTGCGGCCCAACGCGACGGCCCTGAACCGGCTCAACGCCGAACGCCAGGCGAAGGGCAAGCCCGCGCTCTCGGCCGCCGACGTCGGCCTGGCGCCCATGGGTTTGGAAGCCCAGACCGGAGGTGGCGCCGTCTCGCGCGCCACGACGGGCGGTTCGGGCGGCGCGCTGCCTGCCGGCGTGGACAACAGCACGATGGCGGCCTTCCCGCCCATCGGCTCGCAGGCGGGCAACTCCTGCGTCGGCTGGGCCTCGACGTACTACCTGCTGACGCACGAGACGGCCCTCGCGCGCGGATGGGACGCCAAGAGCAGCAGCAGCAACCGCCTTTCGCCGAAGTGGACGTACAACATGATCAACTTCGGCGTGGACGGCGGATCGTACTTCAACGACGCCTTCAATATGATCACCAAGCACGGTGCGGCTCGCTGGTCCGAATTCCCGCAGGACGGCAACTACCTGGCCTGGTGCCTGGATCCGGCGGTCTGGCGCAAGGCGGCCGCCATCCGCTTCATGACGAAGACTTCGCTCTACAACTCGAACACCGACACGATGATCGACCTGATCAAGCAGCAGGTGGCCAACGGGCATGTCGTCTTCATCGGCACGTTCGTCAATTCATGGGAACGGCGCACCGTGCCCAATGACCCGGCGACCGCGGATGACGATGCCTTCGTGGGGCAGTCGATCTGCCGATACATGACCAACACCCAGGCCGGCGGCCACGCCATGACGGTGGTCGGTTACCAGGACAGCATCTGGTGCGACGTGAACCTGAACGGCGTCGTCGATGCCGGCGAGAAGGGCGCATTCAAGGTCGCGAACTCCTGGGGCACCGGCGACTGGAACGCCGGCTTCCGCTGGGTTGCCTTCGACGCGCTGCGCCCGACGTCGGCCGTCAGCGGCGGGCCCACCAACCGCCAGGCAATCTTCAGCTCGAACGGTTACCCGACGTCGATCACCGTGATGAGTTCGTACACGCCGGCGGTGCTGGCCGAGTTCACCGTCAATCACGCCAAGCGCAACCAGCTGCGCGTGAAGCTGGGCCAGGACGCGACGTCCAAGACCGTGCCCGCCTACCAGTGGTACGCCGGGGCCATGCAGCTCCAGGGCGGCGCCTACGCCTTCAACGGAACCGCGACCGCCGTCGACGGGACGTTCGTCTTCGATTTCAGCGACCTCAATGCGCCGGTGGGTTCGGTCAAACGCTACTTCCTCTCCGTCTACGACAGCACCACCGGCGACGCTGCGACTGTGACGAGCTTCCGCCTGCTGGACAGCGCGGGCAACGTCCTGGCCACCAGCGCCAACACGCCCAAGAGCGCCGACGGCGGGCAAGAAGCCTGGGTCTGGGTCGACTACGGCAGCGGCAACTATCCTCCGTCGATCGACAGCGCGCCCTGGGCGAATCCCAACTCGATCACGCTTGGCAATACCACGACGGTCAATGTCATTGCATCCGATCCGGACAACGGGCCTTCGGCGTTGACCTACACGTGGAGCAAGGTCAGCGGCCCCGGGACGGTGGGCTTCTCGCCCAACGGGTCTACGGTCGCGGCCAGCAGTACGGCGAGTCTCTCGGCGGCGGGCACGTATGTCGTGCGCGTGACGGTCAGCGACGGCGCGGACACGGTGAGCGGCGACACGGACGTGGTCGTGGTCGACCCGAACGTCGTCAATGCGCCCAGTAACCTGACGGGCAGTGCGAGCGGCACCACGGTCACGCTGCGCTGGACGGACAATTCGTCGAACGAGACGGGCTTCCAGATCGACCGGGGTGTGAAGGTGAAGAACAAGGTGACCTGGAGCAGCAACGTGGCGACGGTGGGTGCCAACGCTACGAGTTTTTCGCAGACGGTCTCCAACGGGACGTATGTGTACCGCGTGCGAGCGTTCAACAGCACCACGGGCAAGGTTTCGCCCAACTCCAACGAGGTGCAGGTGAAAGTCGGCACCACGGGCGGTACAGGCAAGAGCCGCTGACCGTCGTTCCTACCTGCCTACCATAAGGATACGCGACCGGCGCCCCTAAAGGGCGCCGGTTTTCTTTTGGCTACTGTGGGTCCTTCACACTGCTCAGCTTTACTTTCTCTGTGGCGTGATAGCCCAGCTTCACGCGCAAGATGCGGCCGTTGCCGGCATCGTGGATGTACAGGTCGTGGTCGGTGTGCACGCCCACGTAGGCGGCGTGCGACAGGGAGACCTCGTCGCCGCCGATCGAGCGCGGATTGGCCGGACCGCCGTCGGTTTCCAGCGGCTTGCCGTCGTCTACGTTACCGTAGCGGCCGATGCGGGTGATCAGGTTGCCATTGCCGTCCAGCACCGCCACGGTGTAGTGCTCGGTCTCGGGCGCAAAGCTGCGCGCGAAGTAGTCGAGTTGGAAGCGCGCGTGCCAGCACGTGCAGCTGCCGCCCTGGCCTCCGTAGCCGACGCCTCCGTATACCCACTCGGCGTTCTCGACCCACGACTGGCCCATGCCGTACTTCGAGAAGTGCGCGGGACCGTCGGGCTTCAGGTTGTCGGGCAGTGGTACCTTGGCGCGGCCGTCGCTGACGACTTTGGCCTTGGCGGGTCGCACCTTGATCAGCGTCTCGGTGGTGAAGTTAGGATTGGCCTTGCCGTCGATCAGGCGCGCGGCTGCGGTCATGATGTACAGCGCGTCGTCGTTGTCGATGCCGATGCCGTCGGCGTTGCAGATGCCCGGGACCGCGTCTTCGTGGATCACCTGGCCGTGCTTATCGAAGATGGCGACGATACGACTGCCGCTGCGCCCAGGATACAGGTGCGGCGTGTATTTCTTCGTGACCCCGGCGCCTTCGTAGCGCGAGGTCCCTTCGTCGCGCCGGTCCTCCTCCATCTCGCGGATGTTGCAGAAGACGGCCAAGTGCTGCTTCGCGTTGATCCACATCCCGCTGCCGTGGAACCAGACCGGCCGGCTTCCGGGCAGGCCCAGCGCGGCGATGGAGTCGAAGCGCGGCAGCGAGCCGCTGGAAGCAAAGCCGATCTTCACGCGTTCCTCGCCGTAGTCCCATGCGATCTCGCGCCAGGTGCGTGAGTCGAAGCGCACGACCTCGTGGTCGGTCTTCATATAGATGTTGCCATCCTGGTCGAAGATCATGTCCTCGGCGTCGAAGGGCAGTTTCACTTCGGTGATCTTGCCGCCGTCGCGGTCGATCTTCAGGATCGAGTAGAAGCTTTTGCCTGCGCCGGTCTGTTCTTCGATTCCGTACAGGTCTCCGTTGGCGGGATTCACCAGCAGGCGCGTCCGGGAGAACTGTGCCGGGTCGACGCGCAGCACTTTCTCATGCGCGATCTTGGCGAAGTCGGCGCTGATGTCCCACTTGCCGCCCTTTCTGTGGTGGATGCGGATGCCGCGGTTCATCCAGCCGCCCAGGTGGCTCCAGATGCCGCCGCCGCCCATCCAGTTGGCTTCGGAGACGGAGACGGTGGCCTTGCGGCCGACCAGCCACAGGCTGGGATCCTTGGCGTGAAAATCCAGCGCGCACATGTACGTCTGTCCGCCGGTGCTGATCTGCCCGCCCGAGCCGTTGGCGTCCACTGCGGGCAGGTGCTCGGGCTTGCCGTTCAGGGGCTTATCGAAGGTTCCGAGGCAGGTAACGACCGAGTCGTCGCCTTTCATTGCGATCTTGCGGTCCTTCACGATCTCGTAGTTGGCGCCGATCATCGGCCAGCTGAAGACGTGAATCTCGCCGCTCATGGGTTCGATCTTGATTGTGCCGGGGAAGCGCGTGGCGATCGTCTTGAGGTACTTGCCGTCAGGCGCAAAGACCTGCACGCGACTGTTGGCATAATCGGCTACATAGACGCGGCCTGCGCTGTCGCAGTCGACGGAGGTCGGCACGCACAGCAGGTCGTTGCCGCTGCCGTGCTTGTCCAACTGGCCGGCGAAGATTTCGGGCTTGTCCTGCTTTGCGTATTCCATGCGCAGCACGGCGTGCTTGGCGTCGTCGGCGGCGTGATTGCCCGTCTTCCAGACGAAGCCGGTCATGTACAGATACTTGCCGTCGGGGCTGAAGCACATGCTGGTGGGCCCGGCCTTCATCTGGCGGCGCTCGAACCCGGTAACCTCGTAGCAGATCTCAGGGCCGCGCGTGGGCAGGCCGCCCGAATCGCCGTCGGCCGTGAGGCGGTTGATGCAGTGGTAGCCCAGCGCGATCTGCGTCTTGCCGCCGGAGGAATGCACGGCCATGGCCGTCGCGCCGAAGCCGCCTTCGTGCCCGCCTTCGCCGCCCCACGCGCTGGAGCCCGACGTCAGCAGCGTGGCGCGTTCGAAGCCCAACTTCTCCGGCAACTCCTTGCCGCTCTGTGCGAAGACGCGCGTCTGCAGGCCCTGGACCTCGCCGACCTTGTTCGCGGGGTAGGGGTAGACGGTGCGCACATAATTGCCATCGTGGTCGAAGAGTCGCAGGTGGTCGAGCCCCTGGCCTTCGAAGACGTACACCCCTTCGGGCGCGCTGGCCATCAGCGACGCGTTGTTCGCGATGCGTTTGTGCGGGCTCCAGTAGAGCGTGCGCTGGAAGCGCGGGTCGAGGCCCAGCGAGACGCGCACGGTCAGGCGGTCCTTTTCATCGAGGTACACGCCCTTGTCGTCCTTTCCATCCCAGACCACGGTCTGCTTCTTGGAACTCTTCTGGAAGGGCGGCGGCGCGTTCTCGCCCAACACGCCGCAGGCGAGGTGACGCAGGATCTTGCCTTCCTCGTCCTCAATGGCGATGGTGACGTCGCAGTTGCTCTTGGTCTCGAAGTCGATGGTGATGTGGTCGCCGTTGCGCGTGATCTTCGGTGCTTGCGCGAACTCGTAGACGGCCTCGCGCTTGATTATGAACTCCTCCATCTGTCCGGCCCACGCGGCGGTGCAGCCCGCGGCCAACAGCAGCGTCCAAAGGATGCGGTTCATCATCTATCCTCCTTTGACCGTCGCAGCGTCGAGAACTTCCTTTTGCAGTGCCGTTTCGCCGGCGGCTCGATGCAGCGTCATCGGCACGCCGACGCGCAGCGGAAGGCGCTCGGGGTGCTTGATCTTCCACAGCAGCAGTTCGGCCGCAGTACGTCCCAGGGCCTCGCCGTCGGCGAACAGGCTCCAGGCCCGGCCGTCGCGCGGCTGGGACGAGGCGCCTGCGCCCAGCACCGGCATGCCCCTCGCGGCGAACATGTCCATCAGGCGTTCGGCCTGGCTGAGGTTGTGGCAGACAAAGCCTTGGGGGCGCTGTTCGGCCGGCAGGCCCGCCGCTTTCTCGACCAGCGCTTCCCATTCGCCGGGCCAGTCGAAGTGCACGCGGTCGTCGCCGGCGGTCAGTCCGGCCTCTTCCATTGCCGCGCGCCAGGCGCCCAGGCGCACGAAGGTGTCGGGGTCGATGCGCGCCTTGCCCCGCTGGAACGCGACGACTTCGGCGTGCGTCATGTCCGGGCTGGGCGGTGCGACGACCATTGTCGAGCCCACGAAGTGGAGGTTGCGCGCGCCGCGCGCTACCATCTCGCGCACCGCCGTGCGGTAGGCCGTCTGCGGATCGGCGTAGACCTGATCGGCGCGCGGCGCGAAGCGTTCATTGGGGAAGTCGACGAGTACGGTGGGCAGGCCCAGCGCGAGAACGTCCTCAAGCCAGTCCTCCTCGATCACGCTGAACGACGTGAGCCCGTCGAAGCCCGCTTCCTTTATGGCGCGCAGCGGCGGGTGGCGTTCGTGGCTGTACAGCGACTCGCCGACCGCGGTCACCGTCACGCCGCGAGCGGGCGCGGTCCAGACCACGCGCGTGACCTCGCGCTTGCCGACTTCTTTCGCTTCGGTCGGCACGGGATCGACGCCCCACGCGGCCAGCAGTCCACGCGTCATGTGGCCCCAGAAGGCGCCCGGGATGCTCTTGAGGTATACCGAGCGCGGCCAGATCAGCCCGATCTTCAGATGCCGGCCCGGCAGCAACGGCGGGCGTTCGCGGTGCGCGACATAGGTGCCGTCGCCCCGGCGGCGGAAGAGCAGTCCTTCGTGGACGAGGACGTTCAGCGCGCGGACGACGGTCTGGCGGCCGGCGCGTAACTCGCGCGGCAAGTCGGTCTCGCAGGGCAGGCGGCTGCCGGGCGGGTAGACGCCCTTGGCGATGCGTTGGCGCAGCAACCGGGTGACTCGTTCGTGCTTCAGCATGCACACCCCCGCTGAATCCGGATACACCGGATTACGCCGGCGTTTTTTGACAAAGCGAAAGAAGCCTAAAATAACTGTAAGTCTAACATGCGTCTTTGGTTATTGGATAGATGGGGCGATGCATTGGTACCGAGGCGTCAAATATTATGGCTCATCATGAGGCCCTTTGTCGCGCTTGGGATCCATGAAGGTGCTCTTCACAAACCAGCCGAGGCCGAGTCCCAACAGCAGGACAAGCAAAAAGGCGCCCGGCGGTTGGGCGCCTTCGAGTCCATGCGGCACGTTCATGCCCAACAGCGCGGCCATGGTCGCCAGCGGGAAGAACATCGCTGCCAGAACGTTCAGGCGATGGCCGGCCAGTGCCATCTGCTGGCTCTGTTCGGCCTGTTCTTCGGCCTTGCGCGCGCGGTAATACTCGAGTCCGTTGCGGGTGTCCGAGTAGAGCAACTCGATCTCGCGGTCCAGGCCGTAGGCCTCGTCGCGAAAGGCGATCAGGTTTTGGTCCTCTTTCACCAGCTCGCGCGCCTGCTGGAGCGTGTTGTGCAGGTTGCGCGCGGCGCGGGTGAGCGGCGTCAGGTCGCGCAGGACGTCGAAATAGGCTTTCGCGCTGAGGGCTTTCGTCTCGCCGGCTTCCAGCACGGCCAGGCGCTCGCGGTACTCTTCGAGATGCTTGGCCAGCGCGCCGACGCCCGATCCGAAGGCGGTGCTGCGCCATTCGCCGCCGGGCGCGCGCCAGAAGAAGCGGCCCTCGCGCGTGTCGTCGTCGGCATCGGGCGGGGCGTGCAGCACCAGCAGCAGGTGTCCGCCGTCGAACATGGCGCGCTGCCGGCCGGCTTCCTTGCCCAGTCGTTCGCGGAAGCTCTCCGGAACCTCCCACATCGCAGGAAGCAGAGAACCCTTGGCCATACCCGATACCTCCCTTTGGCGCCCGTGAAGTTTCCGGGCGCCATGATACCCCGTCGCGGAGTCCTGGAGGAATTGAAATGGCCTGCGGGCTGCTAGGGCTTTTTGCAGCCGTACTTTTCGAGGTACATCTGCTCGCCGGCCTTCAAAGCCTGGTCCAGCGGCAGTTGGGGCAGCCAGACGTCCGAGTCGACATTCAGGTCGGCGGCCTGCAGGGGCAGGCCCAGGATGCTGCGCCACTCGTTGATGCGGGTCTTCTCGGCCTTCACGTCGGCCTCGGCGGCGTTGCGGTCGATGATGTTGCGCGCCATGTATACGCCCAGCCAGTCTGCGGCGACGGGGACCTTGAAGAGCGTGCCGACGTTGCCTTCGCTTTCGCGGCTGAGTTCCTGCGCGTTGTCTTCCCATTCCTTCACCGGCATCTTGGTGTCGATCTCGACCATGTCGGCGAGCTGGTTGGCGCAGACGAGGTTGTTGGCGAGCGTGAGCTTCTTGACCTTGGACTTGGCCGCGTTGAAGACGCCGGCCTGGTCTGAGAAGGCGAAGACGTTGAACTGCGCGTTGAGTTTGACGGCCGCGTCGAGCTTGAAGGCATGGCCGTTGATGCCGCCGAAAGCGTCGTACTTTTCGGTAAAGAGCACCGTGTTGTTGGCGACTTCGAATTCGGCGACGTCCTTATCCGCGGTGGGGTTGAAGGCCGTGCGGCAGAACAGGCCCACGCCGGTATTGTTCACGACGAGGTTGTTCTTCACCGTGACTTTGCTGCCTTCGTTGCCGGTCACGGTCAGGGCGCCTTCGGTGGGCGCGCAGTTGACGACGACGCAGTTCTGCACCGTCGCGGTGCCGAAGAGGGGCGCCATCACCGACAGGCCGGGGCCGTCGGGCGTGGGGTTCTCGCCGCTCTTGGGGTTGGCCTTGCGCACGATCTTCAGCTTCTTGTCGTCGGTGTAGCGGTTGCGCCCGGTGTTGTCGACGATGATGCCGTCGACGACGACCTCGTAGGCCGTCGGCTTGCCCGCGCGGTGGAACTCCATCTTCTTCTCGCGGTTGAACTTGCTCAGATCGATGCGCAGGCGGATCTCGTTCTTGTAGTTGGCGGACTTGTTGTCGCCGGAGAGCACCGTCTGGTGTTCGCCCCACGGGTCGCGCTTGGAAAAGGTGTCGTCGTAGCCGCCGATGATCTTCACGGGTACCTCGATGGTCACCCAGCCAGCGTCGCTCATGCCGGTGTAGACGCCCTGCGCGACGTGGATGGTGTCGCCGGCGGCGAGGTCCTTCAGCACGTTGCCGATGTCCTTGATCGGGGCGTCCTTGGTGCCCTTGCGGCCCTTGCCCAGGTTCGCCGAGACATAGAAGTCGGCGGCGCCGGCCGGAGCGCAGCCCAGCAGCAGGCTCAGGATCAGGACGGCCGGGATGGGGTATCGCGTCGCGTGCATGGGGACCTCCTTATAAGGTGACAAGCCGCAGGCGGCGGGAAGAGAAAGGTCTAATGGCCATCGCCTGGAATGCAACCCCTTCCTGCCTGCGCGATTCCGTGCCCGGCGGCGCGCGTCTCCTTGTAGTTGCGCTGGGTTTGTGTAGATTCCTTCCCTGCCACGGAGCGGTGTCCGAGTGGTTGAAGGAGCACGCTTGGAAAGCGTGTATACGGGGTAACCCGTATCGTGGGTTCGAATCCCACCCGCTCCGCCATTTTCTTCCGCGGGGACCGGCAGCCGGACGCCGGCGCCTGCTTCGGCCCCGCACCTTATAATCGCCAGCGCGCGCCGGTTCCGTAGGGAGGCACCTTGGACGTCTCGTTTCAACTGCTCGGCAGCGGGGCGGTGCGCACCAACCCCGACCGCATGGGTCCGGCGCAGATCGTGAAAGTCGGCGGGCGCGTGTTGATGTTCGACTGTGGGCGCAACGCCGGCACGCAGTTGGCGAAGGCCGGCATCCTGCCCCACACCGTCGACCGGCTGATCTACACGCACCTGCACTTCGACCACACCGCCGACAGCGTCTACTTCATCTTCGTCGGATGGGTCTATGCGCGGAAAAACGTGCTGAAGATTTGGGGCCCCAAGGGCACGAAAAACTACGTCGAAAAACTGGTGCGCCCGCCGCACGAGGTCGACATCGCGTCTCGCCTGGGCCACGACAAGCCCGAGTTCGGCCTCGATCCCGAGGTCGCCGACATCGTGCCCGGCAGCGTCTTCCTGAAGGAGGACGGCTACCAGGTCAGCGCGATGCAGATCCCGCACGGCAACATCCTGGCGCTCGCGTACAAGGTCGAGACCGACGACGGCAAGAAGATCGTCGTCTGCGGCGACGGCCAGCCCACGCCGAAGTTCGTCGAATGGACGAAGGGCGCGGACCTGGTCGCCATCGAATGCAGCGGCACGAAGGAGTTCCTCGCCACGCAGCCCTGGGGCAGCTGGCACGCAACGCCTCCGGAGATCGCGAAGTACGGCAACGACGCCCGGGTGAAACGCCTCGTCACCAAGCACTTCGTGATGGAGGATATCGCCGGCGACAAGAACGCCGCCGAGAAGATGAGTGCCACCATCCGCGAGACCTACAAGGGCGAGGTCCACACCGGCCGCGACCTGCTCGAGATCAAGCTGTAGCCGTAACGCAAGCCCGGCGGAAGGCAAAAAAAGACGCCCGCCGGAGGGCGGGCGTCGGGTGTTGCGCAGTCTGGCCGGAGCTTATTTGTTCTTGGCCACTTCCTTCTCGTAACCTTCCTGCTTATAGGGCAGATACTTTCCGCTCACCTTGTTTACGTAGGCGTTGTCCAGGTCGTAGCTTCGCGCGGCCACCAGCTTGAAGTCGGCGCGCGGCTGGACCTCGTACATCATCAACGTGCGCGTGCGGGTGTCGATGATGTAGAGGTGCTCGTTGTTGGCGTTGATGCCCATCATCGCGATGATGCCGTCCTGCGCCGCGCCGCCATTGTCCGCGCGGGCTTCCTGGCCGCCGCTGCCCAGCGCCAGCCAGGCGCTCAGTACCAGCGACGCGAAGGCGACCGCGGGCCAGTAGTTCCGGCGGCGTCTGTTCGAAAGCGTCCCGTTCTCGATGGTCATGCTCCGTCCTCCTCTATTGCGCTCGATGCGCGACCAAGCGCCAGCCGGATAAAAGCCTTCCCGCGCGGCGCCGATCGCCGTCTGCGGAACTGCTTCGAAGAAGGACGGGACGTCCCGGTCCACGTTCACCTATCCGACTTCGCGCGCGCGTCGTGCGTGACATGAATCGTGCGAGATATGGGGTCAGCATGCGGTCGCGTCGGCGGCGGGGGGGTGCTCACGTGCGCGGAATACGCCTGGAATTCCGCACGCTAAAGTTGCGAAGGCGGTGGCGAAGGGGATAGGTTCAATAGTGCTTTACGCCTGAAGATCGGCCGGTCGGGGACCGGCTTGGGCGTCCAGCGACGGCCGGTAGGGGGCACCGGTAACGGCGCCTGGAGGTTCCACCCGCCGCGGTGCACGCGTGCATAATGCGCCACCGCCGGGCTCATCCTATGCGCCCCTTTCCTTCCCCTAAAAGTTCGCCTTCGGCGGCAAAGAAGCGCACCTCGTGCACCGAGTCCTGGCTAGGGGCTTCGCTGCGAGCTGAAATTGAACCATTTTTCTGTGACGCGCTGCTCTTGCAACCTGTTCATATAAAAGCCTTTAAAGGAGAAATGTGGACGCTGTATCTGTGCCCGGGGAAAGGGTTTCACCAAGCTTGGATGATGGACGATTCCCATGGCACGTCCAAGTAGAAGCCAAAGCACCGATTCTAATTGGTTGCTAAGCGGTGAGTGCCGCGTTAAAAGAAAGGTGCTCATGAACAATATGCCTATCGTTCATTGCCGGTCGGGCCGGTTGGAGTGGGCTCGTACCCTTCGTACCGTCGCCCTGGTCGCGGGTCTGGGCGTGTGGCTGGGCGGCTGTGCGGCCACCCAGTACAACGCGCGCCTCCCCGAGCCCCAGCCGGTGGCCACCAACCGTGTTCCCCTGCTCAAAGTCATGGAGCAGATGGACGAGCGCCGCAAGGCCGTCGACACCGTCTCCTCGAGCCTCAACGTGGTGCTGCGCGACGAGGTCAAGGGCAAGGACTACCACCTCAACGGCGCCTACTTGGGCGACAACAACGGCAATCTGCGCCTGCGCCTGAAGTACGAAGAGACCACTATCATGGACTTGGCCTTCCGCGGTGACACCGTGGAACTGATGCTGCCCCGCAAGGGCCGCTACTACCGCGGCAGCCGCGAAGACGTCCAGACCGCCTCGGGCAATGAACTGGCCTTGCTGGCCCAGGTCGGCAACGCCCATGACCTTTTCTTTCCGCGCGCATGGTCGCCGAAGGCAATCGAGCGCCGCGTGAAACTTGAGGGCAACCAGGAAGTCGTCAGCGTCATCGAACGTCCCGGCATCCTGGTCAAGAAGTGCACCCGCCGCTTCTGGATCTCTCCTACGCAGCCGGTGGCGGACAAGATCGAGGTCTTCAACGCCAACGGGCAGGCCTTGGGCGTGATTCGCTACGGCGACTACCGCTTCCCCGAGCCCCTGGCCGGCGACGACGCCAGCGGCCCGAAGCAGGTCGCGCACCCCGGCACCGTGACGCTGGTGAGTGAGGACGGCAACCGCTCGCTGCAGATGGACATCAGCGCTTTGCATCTGAACCAGCCCATTCCGCCCCAGCGCTTCGAGATCACCGTGCCCGACGGGCAGAAGGTCCTGGAGCTCAAGGAAGGTCTCAGCGGCGAGAAGGGCCTGTTCGATTAGGCTCTTGCGGGCGTCGACGTCACTTTCGGCATAATCCAGAAGAATCGCCCGCGCGTCTCGTTCACGCCCGGTTGACAATTTCTGCGTAAAGTAGGATTTTGCGGCGTCCTTTCATTTAATCCGTAACGTTTCGAATCCGGCAGGCAGGCCACCTGTGACCAATTTCGTCGAGAACGGTCTGGAACGCTGGGGCGGGTTCATCGCCCGGCACCGCGTGGGTGTGCTCGCGGCTTCGGCTCTGTTGGCCTTGGCGTGCGTGCCCGGCTCCGTTTACGTCGCACGCCACCTCGACAGCAACGTTTTTAACCAGGTCTCCGACCGCCTGACGCGCTTCAAGATCATGCGCGAGTTTAGCGAAGACTTCGGCGGCGACGTGTTGGCCGCCGTCGTCACCCTGCGCAAGGCCGAAACCGGGGAGCTCGAACGGATCAAGGAACTGAAGGCCTTCGCAGATTTGCTCACCGCCGAACTGGCCAAGGTCGGCACACTGCCCGAGGACGCCGCGGCCCTGGAGGGCGTGGATCTCAAGCTGCCCGAAGGCCCTTGGATGCGTCATGTCGAATGCCGCGCCGGCGAGGGCCTGAAGGAATCGCTGAAGGAGCTTGCGCGCAAGTTCCCTCACGCCGTACTGGGAATGGACGAGGTCCAGGCTCTGGCCGAACGCTTTACACCGCAGAAGCTGGCCGAGCGAATGGAGGCATGGAAGGAGGCCTACCGCAACGCGGACCCGGCGGGCGCGGAGCGCAAGAAGCTGCAGCTTGATCCGCTCGACCTGCATGGGCTCCAGGAGCAGGCGATGGAGGCCCGCCTTAGCCGGCGAGGCAGCACCCTGGCCGACGACGATCCAGACAAGTACTTCCTCTCGAAGGACCGCACCACCCTGGTGGTGCTCTCGCGGCCCGTTCTAAGCGCCAGCCACCCAGCATTCAATCGCGCCTTGCTCGATGCTTGCCAGCGCGCCGAGAACCGCGCCAAGACCGCGTTCCGCGCGCGCAATCCGGCACCGAATCTTACCGTCGCGCTGAAGGCCGAGACCTACGGCGAGCGCGCCGAGGGCGAACCCGAAGATCCTCCGCTGGACGTCGGATACACCGGAATGCACGCGATTGCAGTGGAGAATGAGGCTAGCCTGCGCTGGGACATTCTCTCGACGACGGCTTCGTCGGTGATCTCCGTGCTGTTGCTTTTTCTGCTGGTCTTTCGCCGCATCCGCCTGGCCGTGCACATTGGCCTGACGATGACCTTGGCTCTTTTAGGGACGCTCACCGCCGCGGCGCTGATCCACGGCTCCATCGGCGTGCTGGGCGCGGGCTTTCCCTGCATCCTGCTGGGTATGGGCGTCGACTACGGCATCCACCTCTACAGCACCTTTCACCACCAGCGCGAGGAACTGCACGCCAGCACCGAAGATGCGCTGCGCCGGACGATGCGCAACTGCGGGCCGGGGATCCTCGCCGCGTGCATGACGACGGCGGTGGCCTTCTTCGGCATTGCGACGACGCACTTCCGCGGGCTGGCCGAATTGGGTCTGTTGTCCGGAGTCGGCATGTTGCTTTCGGCCGTCTTCATGCTTTGCGTATTCCCTGCATTGATGGCCGGCGGCGAAAAAGGCAGCGGGCACGTAGCGGCGCCCATCCGGCATACGACTGTCCTGCTGGGGCGGTTCCACAAGGAGAAGCGCCGCGGATTGGCCGGACTGGCTGTAGGCGCCATCATCCTGATTGCTGGCGGCATCCTGATCGCCCTCGAGCCCGACCCCGGCGCCGACACGGTGCTGGGCGTGCGCTTCGACGCGGAGTTCAGCAACCTGCGTTCGCTGCGCGTCAAGGCAGCGCCCCTGCGCGACCGCGTGGCGAAGAAATTCGGCCAGGGCTTCGCCGACATCCGCATCGTCTCCGAAGGCGACGACGAGGCGCAGGCCTTCGAGGCCGCCGTGACGGTCCGCAAGCGCCTGGCGCCGTACCTTGAACGCGGCGACCTGAAGGGCAGCGGCGGCGCGCTGGATTACATCCCCGATCCCGGCAGGCAGCGCGAGACCCTGGACGCCCTGCGTGCGCTGGACCTGCCCGCATGCAAGGCGCGGTTCCTCGAAGCCGCGCGCCAAGCCATGCCCAAGGCCCGCGAAGGTGCCGTCGAGGCCATGTTCGAGTCCTTTTTGGGGAATCTCGACGAGACCGCAGCAGTGGTTAAGGAGGCGAATATCCTGACCCTGCGAAACGTCCTGAATGGGCCGTTGGGGCCGCTGCTAGGATCCTGTGCCCGGATCGATCCGGAAACGGATCATGTGCAACTGGGCGACTACTACTTCCCGGGCGACAGCGGCTTCCGCCAGCCCTTCTACGATGAGTTGGCGGCGACGCTGGAAGCGCCCATGCCGCAGGGAAGCGCGCAGGTGACGGCGGCGAAGATGGTAGGGTTCGAACTGAAGGAGAGCCTCTTCCGGGACATGGAGTGGATCTCGGGGGCGGTGACGATCCTGGTGGTGGTGATGCTGCTGGTAGCGTTTCGCGGCCCGAAGCGGGCTCTGCTGGCGGCGATGCCGCTGGGCTTCGGGCTGCTGTTCGTACTCGCCGGGGTGGCGCTCTCGCAGCGCATGGGCTGGGACCTGGCGATCAACTACGTCAACCTGATGATCTTCCCCGTGCTGGTGGGGTCGGGCATCGACTACGGAGTGTACATCGTTTACGATTACTATTCCGACCGACGCCCAGCCCTTTCGGATGTGATCGCCGAGACCGGCCGCGGCGTCCTGCTGTGCGCGCTGACAACACTGGCCGGATTCGGATCGATGATCTGGGGCAGCTATACCGGGCTGATCTCCTTCGGCTGGACAGCGATTCTGGGGTATTCGGGCGCGCTTTTCGGTGCGATGATCGTACTGCCGGCCCTGCTGGGGCTGATGGGTAGAGGCGAGCAAAGGAGTACAACACGATGACGATCCGGCGACTCGCGCTCGTGGCGCTGTGGGCTCTCCTGGCCGGCTTCTGTATGGCCGCCGACAAGCCCGAGGAAGTCAAAGCAGAGCCCGGCGAGACGAGACTCGACGAAGCAGCCGCCGACAAGTTCCTGGCCGAACTAAAGGACCACTTCGCGAAGCATCCCTGCGTGAAGGCTAAGATGGTGGCGGAAGCCCTCGATCCGCTGGGCCTGGACAACGTCACCCGCACCGGCTACCTGGTGCTGCGCCGCACCGACAATCACCTGCTGCGGCACTTCGAGAAGCCCTCGCCTTCGGCCATGCTCATCTCTGGCGAGCGCCTGCTCGAGACCAAGAAGGAGAAGGAAGGCCAGCCTCCCGTCGTGGTCGCCAAGAACTTCAAGAACGCGCCGCGCGCGTTGGCGATGATGCGCTCGACGATGACCGGCGACCTGACCGAGTTGCGCCGACACTTCGCCTGTGCGGTCTTCAAGCGCGACGGCGCGGAGGGCAAGCCCGCGGATTACCGTATTGTTCTGACGGGCAAGAAGTTCGGCTTGCGCCGTATTGCCGCGCGCATCGAGGAAGGTGCAGCGTTCTTTCGGGAGATCGAGCGCGAGCAGACGGCCGGCGACGTAGTGACCGAACGCTTCACCGAAGTCGAGACGCCCAAGAGCCTGAAGGACAAGGATTTCGAGGACCCGCTGCTGAGGGGCAAGGATCCCGTCCAGACCGACGACGTCCCCGAGACGAAGGATGACGGCGAAGGTGAGGGGGAGGCTAAGAAGGAAGCCAAGACCGAATAGGCCGGGTCGTTACGGCATCGGCCACTTCGGCGCGTCTTCGCCGTAGTCCTTCCCGTACAGCGCCGCCAACCGCGCCTGGGTGCTCTTCCGGAAGAACGGCACGTTCGCCAGCAGGTCCAGCAGGTACGCCTTGTCCTCGTGCAACTTCTTCTCCTTTACGAAGTCGAGCGCCTTCTCGATCGTCGGGTGCGCGGCGATCACCTTTTTCAACCGCATCTTCGTCTCGGCGTCCTCGCTCTTGGCCTCGGCCGAGCGCACGTGACTTACCGCGAACGGGTAGAGCTTGATCAGTGCGCCGGTGGCTTCGTCGCGCGCCGCGGCGTCCTCGTCGGAGAGCTTGGCGATCAGCGCGTCGGCCTGCGAGGCATGCTCGGCGGCGCCTGCGCCGAAGCCCGTCGTCGCCGCGGCCATCACCGGCGGCAGGAGCGGGTGCAGCGGAGGTTCGATGCCGATCGCCGCGAGCGGGCGCAGGAACTTCACCTGCGTTTCGGCGGGGTGCTTGCGCAGCAGGCCGGCGAAATCGTTCGCGGTGTAGGTGTTGATCGCATCGCCATCTGTTACGACAAGCGTTACGCTGCCTTTCGGTGTCTGGACAAATAGCAGGGAACGGCCCGAGGCACGCTCCGCCAGCCGCAAGGTGAAGCCCAGGTCCTTGTCGTCCTCGACCACCAAGATGCGCTCGGCAAGTGTCTTCTCCGTGATCTGCAGTCTGAAGGATCCGGTAGCGGTGTCGCTCTCGATGCGTCCGCTGGCCGAGCTCTTGTCGATGCGCCAATGGCTCTGCGTGCCCGAGCTTCCACCTCCGCTGCCGCCTCCCATGCCGCCAAAGGTGTTCATGTATTCCTGGAAGCGGCCTTGGCACCCGGTCTTGCTGAGGTAGTGCGGCCCGAAGGCTTTGAGGAGTTCGTCGGAAATCTGATCGGCCTCACGGCCCATGGCCTTCGCCAGTTTTTTCTTTTCCCAGGCCTTGCGCTCCTCGGGATCGGTGGGCTCTTCGGGATCCTTCTGCTCCCAAACCTTGCGGTCCAGCGCAAGCTGGCCCCCGTCGATGGCGATCGCGACCAGTCGGGCCATTTCGGCCTTGCCAGCTTCCATGCCCTGCGCGTCTTCTGCGCGCGACGAAAAGGTTGCCGCCAGCAGCGCAGGCAGAAACAAGAGTAGGAGACGGCGGTAGGGGCGCATCATGGCAAGGACTCCACGCCCGGAAAAGGCAAGGACTGCAAGAAGTAAGATGGATCGAACTTTTAGGCCGATAAGGCCTTCCCAATTTTCCCGCGCAATTCGTGATCCAGCACGACCTTGCCGGCCTTGGCGTTGTCGGCAACCTGCTGCACGCTCGACGACGACGGGATTGCCGGGCCCATGCCGGGCAGCGTGAGCATGTACGCCAGCGCGAGCTGCGCCAGCGCCAGGTCGGCCTCGCGCGCGAGCTTCGCCAGCGCGTTGAGCTTTGCCAGCACGGCGGGCGTCGCGAGTTTCTCGAGGTTGCCTTCGTCCACCAGGCGGTCGCCTTTGCCGGCTTTCCTCGGGTCGAGGTAGCGGTCGGTCAGTAGACCACGCGCCAGGGGACTCCAGGCCACGTACGAGACGCCCGCCTCGGCGCAGTATTCAAGCGTGCCTTTGTACTCGGCGGGCTCGCGGTTCAGCAGGTCGAACTGGTTCTGCACGGCCAACAGGCGCACGCGAGGGCCGAGCTGGCGTTCGACGGCCGCGGCGAGCTTGATCTGGTCGGCGGTGAAGTTCGAGCCGGCGAAGTAGCGCACCTTGTCGCGGCGGATGAGGTCGTCGACGGCGGCGAGGCTCTCGTCGAGCGGCGTCGTCTCGTCGAAGCGATGGAAGTAGAGCAGATCGACGTACTCGAGCTGCAGGCGTTTCAGACATGCGTCGACGGAATCGAGGATGTTCTGGCGCGAGAGGCGGCTGTGGTTGGGCGATACGCCGTCCATGCCGCCGTAGACCTTGGTCGCCACGAGCACGTTGCGGCGCTGGTCCGGATTGCTGCGAAACCACTGTCCGATCAGGCGTTCGCTGTTGCCCGAGGCGTTGTTGTAGCGATTGGCGGTGTCCCAGAAGGTGACGCCTTCCTCGATGGCCTTGTCGAATATCGCCATGGCCTCCTTGGCGCCGACGCGCGAGGAATCGCCGGTCTCGGGAAAGCCGAACTTCCACGTGCCCAGCCCGATGTTCGACGCGCGCAGCCCGCTCTTGCCCAGGCGCCGGTACGGCATCCCATTGAAAACGTCGGTTTCGAAAGGCACGCCGTAGAGCTTGGGGTCGGGCGTGAGCGGGTCGCGGGCGGGCATGGGGCCTCCTTTGATTTGGAACCGAGAAACGTTAGCTTAGGACATTCGTTCGTCGATTCCAGCCACCGGGGAACCCGCCATGCGCGTCGTGATGCACCGCCCGGACGGCAGCGTCTACGTGAAGGACGGCCCCGCCCCCGAGTGCGGTCCGCGCCAGGTCCTGGTGGCCGGCGCCTACGGCTGGATCTCGTCCGGAACCGAGAGCGGCTTTCTGCGCAGGATGCGCGCGGAGCGATCGAAGGATCCGAAGGACTACTGGCTGGGCTACACTGCAAGCGGCACGGTGCTCCGCGCAGGCGCCGAGGCCCCAGGCTTCGAACCCGGCATGCCCGTCGCGATCTACGGTTCGCCGCACGTCTACCACGCCACCGAGTTGCCCGTCGGCAGGAACTTGGCGGTTCCGGTGCCGTCCGGGGTGCCGCTGTGGGCGGCGGCCTCGGCGGGGTTGGGGGCGATTGCGCTTCACGGCTTGCGGCAGATTAACGTAACCTTCGGCGACGTGATCGTGCATTACGGCCTGGGTCCGGTGGGGATGCTGGCGGTGCAGCTTGCCGAGGCCATGGGCGCGACGGTGATCGCGTCGGATCTGAGCCCCGAACGCGTTGCAGTGCTGAACGAGGTCCTGCCCGGTCGCGCGCACGTGGCGGGACAAGCGGATCTGAAGGCACTCGCGCTGGAAAAGACGCGCGGACGCGGCGCCGATGCCGTGGTCCTGGCGATCAGCGGCCCGAAGGCCGTCGAGGACAACTTCACCGAGCTGCTGCGCGTTCGCGGGCGCGTCTCGCTGCTGGGTGGGTCCGACGAGTTTCCCAGACTCACGGGCGCGGCAAGGAAGGAACTGGACGTGAAGTTCGTGCACGCCGGCGGCCCGGGCAGGCGCGATCCGCAGTACGAGGTCGAGGGCACGGATTACCCCGCGGGCTACGTGCCTTGGACCGAGGCCCGCAATATGGAAGCTTTCCTGCGCGCGGTGGCTGCGGGCAAGGTGCAGGTCGCGCCGCTGGTCAGCCACTGCTTTCCGATCGACGCTGCACCCGCGGCGTGGGATCTGGTCGTCGAGACGCCGCAGAAGACGCTGGGCGTTCTGGTTGACCTCGCGCCGGGCAAGCATCCCGCGCCGTCGGCGCGCGGCGACATGTGCTGACGCGACTTCCTGTTTAATAACGTCGATGGCGAACCGCTAAAACCACGGCGGGCGCAGCAGGGTGGGGCCTTCCTGCCCGCGGCGCTTCTGGGCGTTGCGCTCGCGGCGGTGCATGATGGGGTCGTCCAGCGTGTAGGTCACCTCGCCGCTGCCGTAGCTGCATGTCAATTGCAGCAGCCGCCCGTCCGAGGTCAGGAGCATCTGGCACGGGAGCAGTGCGCCGCCGGTGTGCGCGATCCAAAGCTGCTCGCTCTCTTCTTCCAGATCCTCGGCCAGGTCCGGGTCGTCCTTGGGTGCCTCGGGCTTCGGCTCGGGCCGGATGCGGAAGGTCAGGATGCCGCCGAGGTTGCGACGAATCGAGTACATCGCTGCGCGCTGGTAGATCAGGGCGGCCTGGTCCTTGCCTTCCGGCGCCTTGTTCGGCACGGGCAGGCGCAGGGCCAGCAGCGCCAGGTGCTCGACGCGGTGGAAGTCGTAGAGGAAGGTGCCTTCGTCGAGCGGCCGGTCGAGGGCGTGTTGAACCTTGCGCGCTCGGGCTGCCAGCGGCGGTTCCACGTTCTCCTCCGCCCGCTTCAGGGAGACCAGGCGCAGCGGGACGCCGGGGATCTGAGCCGGCTCGGGGTCATCGTCACCGGCCTGCGGCCCCGGTCCGACGCGCTCGGGGTTGGCGGGCGAGGCGCCCTCGACGGCGGCCTGGATGTCACGGAAGAACTCGATCTTGGCGTGCCCCCCGGCGAACAGGGCTTCGATGCGGTACTTCGCCTTGGTCTCGACTTCCTCGTCGCCTTCGGCGCGGTAGGCCACGGGCAGGAAGCGGTTGTCCATGCGCGTGACGGCGGTTTCGTTGCGCGTGCTGCCCTGCGCGTCGAGCAGCACCTGGCCGATGGAGACGTAGCCGCCGGGGCCGAGGTTATCGGCGTCCTGGCGCGAGAAGCGCACGCGCACCTTGCCCAGCTTCTTGTCGCGGGCTTTGACGTGATAGACCAGGTCGCGGTCTAGCGGATAGGGGAAGGGCTTAGCCTCGGGCAGCTCCGGCGGGCGCAGGGCAAGGTACTGGATCGCTTCGCGGTCTTCGGGCGCGATGCGTTCAGTTACGCGCGCGTCGTCGGGCTGCACGTCCTCCTCGTAGTCGAGGCGCTTGACCATCACGCCCTCGCGCAGGTCGAACCACATGCGCTGGTACGAGACGACGTCCTCGCGGGCTTGCGTCGAGCGCACCTCGACGTCGTAGCGCGCGCAGTCGACCTTGCGGCCCTGTACGGGAATCGTCTCAGTGCCCAGCGGCCGCGCGACCAGGCCCACGAACGTGCTGGCTTCGGGAATGAACAGCGACCAGCGCACCGGCTCCTTGATCTCAGGATGGCGCTGGAACCAGATGCGGATGAAGTCCATGCGCGGCGGCAGCACGTGCGTGTTGGTCGGGAAGGTGATCTCGTTCTGGTCGGTCTGCTCGCCGCCCTGGTACACGCGCAGCATGATCCCGGTCTTGCTGAGCCGGCCGATGAACCGCTGCGGCACGCCGCCTTCGGTCAGGGCCAGGTCGTAAGCGATGACCTCGCCGGTGTAAGGGTCGATGTACGCGGTGTAGCTGGCCATGTTGCGACGCTTCTCGCCCAGCGTGTCGATGGTCTTCTCCATCTCCTGGTCGACCCGCAGGAACTCGCGCGGCAGGCGCTGTCCGCGGTCGGCCATCACGCTCAGGGTCTCGATGAAATCCGGCACGCGTTCCAGCAGCCGTTCCACCGGCACGCGCACCTGCTTGTAGGCGGTCATCACCTGGAACGGCGTCGACCCGCGGCGCGTGTGGTAGCAGGCGAGGATCTGGCGCGCCTCGCCTTCCAGCGGGATATCTTCGCCGGGCGGCTTGGTTGCATCGGTTGTGCCCGGCGATGGCTGGTTGTCGGTTGGCGTGCCGGCCGGACGCGTGCCGGAAACCAGCCAGCCGATGCCGGCCAGCAGCGCCACGCAGGCGATCGAGATCCAGAGGATCTGCGACCGGGCATGGGTGGCGCGGGTGGCGCCGGCGGGGTTTTCGGCGTTCGGCATGGGCCGGGGCTATCCTGTGGGCGTACTTTCCAGACGCGTCTATTAGACGTACGGGACAGGCTTTACGCCAGTTCAATATCGGCTTTTCGCCGGGTGCCGGGGAGGAGCCCCTCCTTTTATTAGCGTCCGGGGCCGGAGCGCGGTAAGAGTAGGGGCCATGCTGGCCGAACTTCGCGTCGAGAACCTGGTCCTGATCCAGCGCCTGCACCTTCTGCTGGACGGCGGGCTGAACGTCTTTACCGGCGAGACCGGCGCCGGCAAGAGCCTGCTCATCGACGCCCTGGGCCTGCTCTTCGGGGGCCGGGCCGAGGCCGACGCCGTCCGCCCCGGCGCCGAGCAGGCCGAGGTCAGCGCGCGCTTTGAACTCTCCGACGCCGAGCTGGTTCAGGCCTTGGGCGAGGAATTGGGCATCGCCTTCGCCGAGCCTCCCAACGCGAAGACCTGGGAACTGGTGGTCTCGCGGGTGCTGCCGCGCGACGGCCGCGCGCGGGCGCACGCCAACGGCCGCCCCATTGCCGCCGCGGTGCTGAAGACCTTGGGCGAGGTCCTGCTGGACGTCCACGGCCAGCACGAGAACCAGTCCCTGCTGCGCCCCACCACGCGCCTGGAGATCCTGGACCGGTTCGCCGAGGCCGGCACCGAACGCGCGGAGGTCCGCACGGCCTTCCGCCAAGCTCGCGAGGCCGCCGAGGCGCTGGTTGACCTGCGTCGCGCCGCCCGCGACCGCCAGGGCCGCGAGGACGTCTACCGCTTCCAGCTCAAGGAACTCGACGGCGCTTTGCTCGACGAGATCGAACCCGAGTCGCTGGAGGGAAATCTCAAGCTTCTGCGCGGGGCCGAGCGCATCCGGCAGGCCGCGCTGGCCGGGGCCGAGCGCCTGGACGGCGACGACGACGCTTCCGCCGCAAGCCAGATCGCCCACGTCGCCAAGGATGCCGAGGTCATCGAGGAAGCCGGTGCCGAGGGCGCCGATCTCTCGCGTCGCTTGGACGCGCTGCTGGCCGACGCCCGCGAGCTGGCCCGCGACCTGAACGCGCTGGCCGAGAAGGCCCGCAGCGATCCTGAGCGGCTGGCCGAACTCGAGGAGGTGCGCGCGCGCTGGCGCGGCCTCGAACGCAAGCACGGCCGCGACCTGGAAGGCCTGCGCAAGCTTCGCGACGAGCTGCGCTGCCGCCTCGCCGACTTGGGCCGCCTGGACGACCGCGCCGGGGAGCTGGACCGCGCGCTTGAGCAGGCCAACGCGAAGCTGCGCGCCGCCGCCGGGCGCCTGACGCGCAAGCGCAGCCGCGCCGCGCGGGAGCTGGAACGCCGCGCTGCCGCCGAACTGGCTGACCTGGGCCTGAAGGGCGCCACCTTGCGCGTGGCGCTGGCGACCCACGAGGCCGCGAAGCACGACGCGGGAAGCGACGAGAGCGCCGCCGCCGAGGCCGCGCGCCTGCTGCCGCCGGAACTGCGCGCTGGAGGCGCGGAAGGCGTCGAACTGCTCTTCACCGCCAATCCCGAGCTGGCCGAGCGCCCGCTGTCCGAGTGCGCCAGCGGCGGCGAACTCTCCCGCGTGATGCTGGCCCTGAAGGGCGTGCTGGCCAAGGCCGGCGGGGCCGACCGCCTGCCCGTAGTGGTCTTCGACGAGATCGACACCGGCGTCGGCGGGCGCATGGGCGAGGTGCTGGGCCGCAAACTCCAGGCGCTGGCGCGCGTGCGCCAGGTGCTGTGCGTGACGCACCTGCCGCAGCTGGCGGCCTGCGGCGCGCGCCAGTTCAAGATCGAGAAGCTGCGCGGCAAGGGCGCGGCCGCCGAGATCGCCGCCGCCGCTGTGGAAGGCGAGGGCCGCGTCGAGGAACTGGCGCTGATGCTGCGCGGCGAGTCGGCCAGCGAGCGCACGCTCGCCGAGGCCCGCGAGATGCTCGACGAGGCCGCCGGCGTGAAGAAGAAGCCCGCGCAGAAGTCCGGAAAGAAGCCGCCCGCAAAACCGCGCCGCCGTAGCGCGTCGTGAACGGCGCTTAACCGCCGAGATCGCTGAGCACGCAGAGAAGGAAAACGGTTCTGACCATTGAGGCGCCTACTGCTTTGCGCGGAAGGCGTAGAGTTTCCCGTCGTCGCAACCGACCACCAGCACGCCACCGGCCACCGCCGGGTCGGCATGGCTCTGCCCGCCCATCTTGGCGCTCCACAGCATCTTGCCGTCGCGGTCCAGCAGCACGATCGTGCCGTTGCGCTTTGTGAAGACGGTCTTTCCGTCCAGCGCCACAGGTGTGGTCATGCCGTCGACGCCGCCCGGGTACCCCTTACCCGCCGAGATTACGCGGATCGGTTCGCTGGCGCCGATGCCCTTGCCCTCCATGTCCGGCGCGTCGAGATCGAAGGCGCGCGCGGCGGATGAACCGTACTGGCTGGCGATGCCGGTCACGAAAACAAGGTTCTTGTCGAAGGCCATCCCGCCGTAGCCGTATCCAGCCCCGGCCATGCGAAGGCGCTTGCCGTCCGCCGGATCGATCTCCATCAGGTAGTACGGCGTGCGCGCATAGACCTTCTCGCGGTGCAGCGCGACGGCTTCGACGGAGACCGCATGGTACGTCTTCCACTTCAGCCGGCCGGTAGCGAGGTCGATCGCGTAGAGCCATTCGAGCCACGCCGCCGCGTACACCGTGTCGCCGCGCACGGCCGGCGGCGCCTTGAGCAGATACGAGTCCGCGCGGAAGCTCCAGAGCTTCTTGCCGTTCGAACGGTCCAGCGCGTAGAGGTTGTGGTCTGCCGCGCCGAAGAGCACCACGCCGCCGGCGACCACCGGCGAGGCGCTGACTGCGCCGCCGGCCCTGAACGTCCATTCTGCTGCGCCGGTCTTGGCGTCGAGCGCGAAGAACGTGCCGTCGTCGGCGCCCGCATAGACGCTGTCGCCCGCTACGGCGGGCGTCACGCGCACTTTCACCTTCGCGTCGTAGGTCCACTTCTTCGTGCCGGTTGCCAGGTCCACGGCGTGCAGCGTGCCGCCGTCGGAGCCCGAGTAGACCGTGCCGCTGGCGATCGCCGCGCCCGCCAGCACGCGTCCGCCGATCTCGTACGTCCAAGCCGGTTCCAGATTCGCGGCCAGGGTCTGGCCTTCGATTCCGTTGCGCGCCGCGCTGCCGCCGGCCATGGGCCAGGCATTGTTGGGTTCGTATTCCGCGACTTCGGCGGCGAGCAGCGCTTTCACGGCTTCTGGCGAGGCCGGTTCAGCCGTGTCGATCGCTTCGGGCGTGGTCGGTTCGCTTTCCTTGCAGGGCGCGAAGCAGTAGACGCGCCCGTCGCGGCTGTTGCAGTAGAGCTTGCCGTAGGCGATGGCCGGGTCCCCGCAGACGTTGCAGGCCGTGGAAAAACTCCAGACGCTCTTGCCCGTCGAAAGATCGAGGGCGTGGATCGACCAGCCCGAGCCCTTGGTGCGCTGGTCCATATCGGCCTGGCCGAAGGCGCCGGGGCGTTCGCTGTCGCTGGGGCCCGGGCACCCGGTGCCGACGTACGCGTAGTTGCCGTTGATCACGGGAACGCTGCAGCCGGTGCCGGCGGGCGCACTAGCGCCGAGGACCTTCTTGCCCTCGGTGCGGTCGAGTCCCAGGATCGCGCCGCCGCCGGGCTTGATATAGATGCGGTCGCTTGACAGCGGCCCGCAGACGCCGTTGTTCTTCTGCGCGAACAGTGTCTCGCCGGTCTTCGCGTCGAGCACGTGGAGCTGCTGGTCCTTCGACCAGTACATCGGACAGACGACAATTCTCTCGTCGGCGGACATGGGGCGCAGCGGGAAGACGCTCTTGCGCTTCCACAGGATCTCGCCGCTCTTGGCGTCCAGCGCCCAGGTCGCGCCGACGTCCGAGTGGCTGGGCATGTACCCGGTGCGCATGGCGACGAAGACGCGCCCGCCGGCGACCGTCGGCGCCACGGCGCAGTGGCCGTCCTCGTTGCCGAGGGCGCGGCGCCAGAGTTCCTCGCCGTTCTCGGCGGCCACGCAGACGACCGCGGGTTCCTTACCGCCTTCATGGATGTACAGCCGTCCGTCCGCCACCGGCATGCCCCAGCGCGAGACGTGCACGCCGGAGCCGGAGAAGTCCTTCTTCCACAGAACCTTGGCGGTCTTGGCCTCCAGCGCCACCACGCCGCGGCGGCCGTGCGCGTTGCGTGTAAGGAAAAGCCGCCCGTTCTCGTAGGCGGGCACGGAAGAATAGGAGAGATCCGGCGCACCGAATTCCCAGCGCAGCTCGCCGGTCTCGGCGTCGAGGGCAACAAAGGTGCCGGTGCTGTAGGAGTACGCGTAGACCAGCCCGCCGGCGGCGATCACGCCTGAGCCCGCGTCGCCCGATCCATCCGAATCGAGCCGGTAGGACCAGACGAGCTTGAACGGCGGCCTCACCGCCGGGTCGTTCGAGACGCAGGTGTTGCCGGCGTCGCCGTGCCACTGCGGCCACTCGTGGACGGCGGGGGCGGGTTCGCCAGCCGCGGATGCTGAGGCGGCAAGGGCTATGGCCCAAAGCAGCAAATGGCGGGTACGGGCGGCGATTGGGACTGACATGCCGGTTCCTCCCTGAAGGCGCACCTTAATGCTCTACGATTGTATAGTCCATGGGCGCGTGGGCGTCGGGGATAGGGTGTGGCCCATTCAGGCCGAGTTTGGAAGCCTAGGCCGGATCGGTTAAATACGAAAGCCTGTTGCCCGCAATGAAAAGCGCCGCGCGGGGAGTGCCGCGCGGCGCCGGAAGGGACACGAAACAGGCTTACTGAGATGCGCCGATGCGCCGGGCTTCGTTGCCAGCGGCCGTCAGGGCATTGGCCGTGGCCTGGAAGATGGCCGCCTTCTTGTTGTTGCGGCCGACGTCCGTGTTGGCGCCCACGCTGCCGAAGCCGCGCCCGCGCCCGCCGAGGAGGCCGCCCACCGCACCGCCGACATTGGCCTTGGCCTGCGCTGCGTCGGCGGCCTTGCCCGAGAAGAAAGCGGCGATGCTGGTGAACTCGTTGCCCATCTCGCGGCCTTGAGCTTTCATCGTATCTGCTGCCTGGGCAATGAGTTCGAACTTGCCGTCCAGCCAGGCTTGGCGCGCCGCGCCGCGGCTGCCTTCCAACTTGCCCTGCCAGTCCTGGATGGCCTGGAAGTGGGCGGCGATCTTCTTGTCATCGTCGGCGTCGACGCTGGTCTTCGCGCTGGCTTCCGCGTCGGAGCGGATCTCCTCGAGGCGCTTGTAGCCGCGTTCGACCGCCTCGACGCCTTCGGCGCCGGCCAGCTCTCGGGCGAGCTGCGCGTTCTGCGGGTTCTGCTGCACGGCCCCGCGCAGGGTGAGTACGGCTTCGGCGGCGTGGCCTTGCTCGACGAGCGACCGAGCGTTCGCCAGGGCTTCGCCGGTGGCCTGCGCGGCCTGCCGGGCGGCGATCTTGCCTTCGATCTCCTTGATCCTGGCCGCGGAGCGTTCGCCGTTGGTGGCGCTGTCGAAGCCCTTGCTGCGCTCGGCCACGGCCAGGGCTTCGGTGAGTTTCCCTGCCCGGATCAGGTCGTTGGCCTGCTGATCCAAGTCGTTGTAGGCGGCGCTGTTGGCGCGCTGCCGGTAGGTGGTCTTGTTCTCGGGGTCTTCGCTCTCGAGGCGCGTCCAGAGGTCGCTCGCCTTCTTAAAGTCCTGGGCGGTGTCGGCGGCGCGGGCAGCATCCTCCAGGCCCGCGATGCCCTGTTCCTGCGCGGCGATCTCGGCGGCCTTCGCGGCGTAGGCCGCCTGCTCCGGATGCAACTTGGCCGCTTCCAAGTACTTGGCCTTGGCGTCGGCCCACTTTTTCTGAGCCAGCAGCGCGGCGCCTTCGGAGGCGGTTTCGCCGGCTTGGGCGTGCTTGTAGCGCCTGCCGGGTTCGCTCTGGTCCTTCTTGAGCTCGCCGGCCTTGGTGAAGGCGGTCTTGGCGGCGGCCCAGTCGCTCTTGCCCAGCGCCGCGTCGCCGGCGGCCATCGCTTCGTTGAACTCGGCGTCTCGGATGAGGTTCTGGCTGTCGGCGAGCAGGTCGTCGGCCTTACTGTCCTGGGGCAGTAGTCCGGCGGCACGCTTCAGCATCTCGGCGGCCTCGCGCAAGTTGCCTTTGCTCTTGAGGTTGTCCGCGTCGGCGAGCAGCCCGTCGTAGCGGATGCGCGTGCCGAGGCGGCTCTGGTCTTCCTTCAGGCTGCGCACGTTGAGGTCCGCGGCGGCGTTGACCTTCTCGAGGGCCTCGGCGAGCTTGTTGTCCTTCTCGAGCGCCTTGGCCTGCGCGAGCAGATCCTGGAAGTGCGCCTTGGTGGCGGCGTTACGCGCTTCGGTGCCGGTCGCGGCCTCGAAGGTTGCGGCCTTCTCGTAGAGTTCCGCGGCCTTGGCGAATTCGGCGCTGTCCTCGGCCTGGCGCCCCTGCGCCATATAGTCGTGGAAGTCGCGCAGGTCTTCGGCATGCTTCTTCAGGTTCGGCAGCAGCGGGTCGGCCGTAAGCCCATTCAAGTCCTTGCGTTGCGCTTCCAGCGCAAGAGCGTTGCCATAAGCGGCGACGGCCTCGGACCACTGGCTGGCTTTTTGGGCGGTCTCGGCGGCAGTCTTGAAGGCCTCCACCTGCGCGCGGACGAAATCGACGTCGATCTGGTCGCGCAGGGTCTTGAGGCTGGCTTCCTCGGGATAGCGCGCGATGGCCGCGTCGAGCACCGCCAGCGCCCCGTCGTACTGCTTAAGTGCGCGAGCCTGCCCGGCTTGCGTCTTGGCCTCGGCGATCTGCATCTCGTTGTACTTCTGCCAGCCGAAGAAGCCGCCGATGCCGGCGAGTGCCAGGAACAGGATCGCGACCAGCGCCAACGCGGCCTTGCTGCGGGGCTTCGGCGGCGCGACCGGTGCGGGCATGGCGTACGGCGTGGCGCCGTAAGGCATGCCGGGCGTTGGCGTTGGCGAGCCGACCAAAGTGTTCGGCAAAAGCGTGGCCGGCATCGGCGTGAGCGCCGAACCGGGCACGGGCGTGGGCATGGGCGTGTTCATGGGCATCGCGCCCGGCGTCGGCGTCGCCACGGGCATGCCGACGGGCGAATGCATCGGCGCGCCGGCATTCATCGCGCCGGGGCGCAGCGTGGCTTCGCCGCCCTTCAGCACCGCGTCGGCGAAGGCGGCGACTTCGGCGGCCGTCTGGAAGCGGTCCTCGGGGCGCTTGGCCATCATGCGCAGCAGCATCTGCGCGGTGGCCTCGCTGATCTGCGGGCGGACGGTGCGCGGATCGGGCGTCGGCTCATAGCGGTGCTTGTAGAGCACCCCGATGGGCGTGGGCGCGGTGAACGGCGCGCTGCCGGTCATCAGGCGGTAGAAGGCGGCGCCCAGCGAGTAGAGGTCGCTGCGGACGTCGGCCTTCAGCCCGTCGCACTGCTCGGGGCTCATGTATGTCGGCGTGCCCAGCATCGCCCCGGGCTGCGTAAGTCCGCTGTCGCCTTCGACATCCGAGACCAGGCCGAAGTCGGCGACCTTCACGGTGCCGTCGGTGTCGACCAGCAGGTTCTCGGGCTTGATGTCGCGGTGGACCAGCCCCAGCGCGTGCGCGGCGGCCAACCCGTGAGCGGCCTGCTGCAGGAAGCGCAGCGCCACGGCCTCGTCGAGCGGCCCCTTCTCGCGCTGCAAGTGCCCCAGGCTCTTGCCTTTGACGAACTCCATCGAGATGTAGAACTGCCCGCCCTGCTCGCCGGCATCGTAGACCTGCACCACGTTGGGGTGCTTAAGTTGAGCCGCGGCGCGAGCTTCACGCAGGAAGCGCTCCACGTACTCCTTGTGCTGCGTGAACTCGGGCGGCAGGAGCTTCAGCGCAACCTCGCGGCCGAGCGTCTGGTGCTTGGCGAGATACACGGCACCCATGCCGCCGGCGCCGAGTTTCTCGACGATGCGGTTGCCGCCGATGAGATTCGGAGTGTTCTCCATGGCTTTCCCGTCCTGGTCTCGTTTGGGCAACGCCTTTTCTCCGTTCATCATACGCGAAGCTCCCTACCCTGGCACCTCGTATTCATGGCCAATCTCCCCAACCTTCTGACGCACGAATTGCGCGCCGTGTCGCTCCATTCCATCGCACGCGGCGCGCCAATAAGATGAGGCGGGAAAAGGGGTTAGAATGCCAATAATTCCCCTAAATCGCGTTGTTTGGGACAACACTTGTGCTGCGGCGTTGGTTGCCCCAACGTCCGAACGGCGAGCGTTCTGAAACAGGCGCGGCGGCGCGTGCGCGCAAGGAATTGAGGTGGCTCACGCGCGGCGAGGTGTATAGCATCGAAGCCGCCGCGATAACGCTTTCCCGCTGCGCGCTTTGCGGTTGAGAAGATTTTCCTGGGAGGACCCGCCATGGCGCTGGACCGCGAACGCGCGCTGCGCGAGCTGATGGAGCTGCTGAACATCGAGGCCGGCCCCGCGAAGGAGAAGCCCGTCGCCGAGTGGCTGCGCGCGCGCTTCAAGTCCTTCGGCGTCAAGGACTCCCAGGTGCTCGTCGACGAGGCGCAGCACCAGAGCGAGTACGGTGGCGACACCGGCAACGTCATCGTGCGCTTCGACGGGCACGGCAAGGGCCCGCGCCGGCTGCTCAGCACGCACATGGACACGGTGCCCCTGGCCGTGGGCGCAAAGCCGCGCCTGGACGGCGATTACATCCGCAACGACGCGCCGGGCAAGGCCCTGGGCGGCGACAACCGGCTGGGCTGCGGCGTCGTGCTGCAGGCGGTGCGGCGCCTCGCGGAACTCGGCGGCAAGCACGCGCCCGTCACCTGCGTCTTCCACGTGCAGGAGGAAGTCGGCCTGGTCGGCGCGCGCGGGCTGGACGTGAAGAAACTCGGCGATCCCAAACCCAGCCTGGGCTTCAACTTCGACTCGGCCGAGCCGCAGAACATCCTGACCAAGGTCATCGGCACGCAGCGCTTCGAGATCAAGATCGCGGGCAAGCCCGCGCACGCCGGCGAGCACGTTCACCTGGGCGTAAGCGCTTCGCAGGTCGCGGCTTACGCGTTGGCCGATCTCGGACGCAGCGGCTGGCACGGCAAGATCGCCAACAGCGAAGGCGAAGGTTCCGCCAACGCCGGAATTCTGCGCGGCGGCGAAGGCACAAATGTCGTCGTGCCCGAGTTTTATATCCTCGCGGAAGCGCGCGCGTGGGACCCGCAATTCCGCAAGAGAATCGTGGAGAAATGGAAAGAGGTCTTCGCGAAAGCCGCGGCCGAAGTGAAGAACGAGATGGGCGAATGCGCCAGCGTAAGTTTCGGCCCGGGGCCCGGTTACGAGGCCTTCGCGATTCCCGACGAGGCGCCGGTGGTGCAGGAAGCGCTGGCCGTGACGAAGGCCGCGGGGCTGGAAGGCCGGACGTACTCGAACAAGGGCGGCGTCGACGCCAACCACCTGAACGCGCACGGCATCCCGACGGTGACCTTCGGCTGCGGGATGCGCGAAGTCCATACGGCGAAAGAGTATATCGTGCTGAAGGACTACTACGACGCGTGCCAGATCGCGCTCAACATCGTCGCAGCGGCGGAGCGCGCGTAGCCGAACCCGAGCGGCGCGGCGGCGCGAAAAACGCGTCGCACACGCGTCACATCGACGTCACAAGCCTGCGCGCGTAGGACGAAACGTCACAACGCCACTGTGACATTTCGTCATAGGCGCCTGCAATTACGCCGCGAATCGCGCGCGAAATTCCAGGACTTACAGGATCGTGTGACGCGGATATGACGCGGCATTTCCTGTTTCAAATTCGCGAGATTTCGCGAATCACCATGTGCTGCGCGACGTGCTGGAGTGCACATAGCGATTTGTATCGATCCTTACGCATTTCTTACAAGGTGCAGCGATGAGCGCTTCATCGAATCATTGGACTTACGTGAATAGTGCACATCGTGGATGTGTTACGTTGCGCATTGTGCGGGTGTTACATTGCGCGACGTGCTGCGCCAGGTGCAATGTACGCTTTGCGTAACAGAAGGGGTCAGGAGTCGGGATTCAGGAGTCAGGGGTGGAGCGCCTCCGGCGCACCTTCCCGGAAGGACTGGCTATCGCAGAGCCAACCTCGGAAGGTTGGCGAAGCCACACCTTCCCTGTCCCCTGAATCCTGATTCCATGCTCTGTTGAAAACAAAGGCAGAAGTAGAGCGAGGATCATGAGGTTGTAGGTGAGGACGGCGATGAAGGTCTCGCT
>JAKLKQ010000129.1 GCA_023150555.1 Planctomycetota bacterium | reverse complement strand
GCGACCGTTTACAAAGCCTATCACGCCTCCCTCGAGCGGTACGTCGCCATAAAGGTCATGGACGCCGCCATGAGCAGCGAGACCGATTTCATCGAACGGTTCAAGCGCGAAGCCAGGGCGATCGCAAGGCTGGACAATCCGCACATCGTCCCGGTGTACGACTTCGACGAGCACAAGGAACAGCCGTATCTAGTGTTGAAGTTCATTGACGGGCAGACGCTGGGAGCGCGCATGAAGGCGTCGCCTCTTGCGAGAAACGAAGTGTTGGAAATCGTTACGACGGTGGGAGGCGCGCTGCAATACGCACATAAACAGGGCATTCTGCATCGCGATATCAAACCATCGAACGTGCTGCTCGCGAGAGATGGAAACATCTATCTGACGGACTTCGGCCTGGCAAGGATGCTCGAAAGCAGTTCGAGCCTCACCGGCGATGCGATCATCGGCACGCCGCACTACATCTCGCCCGAGCAGGCGCTCAATTCCGAACTGATTGACGAGCGTACCGACATCTATTCGTTCGGGGTGATGATCTACGAAATGGTCACCGGGCGCGTGCCGTTCGAGTCCGACACAGCCTTCTCGGTCATCGAGGACCATTTATACACGCCCCCGCCCCCGCCATCGTCCATACGACCCGACCTGTCCTTCGAGGTGGAGAACGTGATCCTCAAGGCGCTTTCCAAGAAAAGCAGCGATCGCCACAACAC
>JAKLKQ010000128.1 GCA_023150555.1 Planctomycetota bacterium | reverse complement strand
GCAGCTGGAAGAACTGGAAGGCCGCTTCGCGGAGCACGACGAGTTCCTGGCCGACATCGCCGAGCAGCGCGAAGCCGTCTACGAGGCGCTGGCCGCACGCCGGCAAGACCTGCTGGAAGCCCGCCAGCGCCGCGCCCAGGCGGTGGCAGAAGCGGCCGGCCGCATCCTCGACGGCGTGCCGCGCCGCATCGCCACGCTGCGTGAGCCGGCGCAGGTGCACAGCTACTTTGCCGCCGACCCGATGGTGGGCAAGCTGCGCCAGCTGATCGACGACCTGCGCACACTGGGCGCCGCGGTGGCGGCCGACGACATCGCCACCCGGCTGAAGGCCGCGCACGACGCCGCGCTGCGCGCCGTGCGCGACCAGCGGGAGCTGGTGGCCGACGACGGCCAGACGCTGCGCTTCGGCCCGCACGCCTTCACCATCAACCGCCAGCCGCTGGACCTGACGCTGGTGCCGGCCGGCGAGGGCCTGGCCTGGCAACTCACCGGCACCGACTACCAGGCGCCGGCCGCGGACGCCGAGCTGGACGCGCTGAAGCCGTACTGGCAGCAGGCGCTGGTGTCGGAGACGCCGGCGCTCTACCGCGCCGAGTACCTGGCCGGCACGCTGCTGCGCGACGCCCTGGAAGGCCGCGGGCCGCTGGGGGCGTTGCTGCAGCAGTCGCCCTCCGGCGACGGCGCCGACGGCGTCGCCGTGTTGCGCGACGAGCTGCGTCAAGCCG
>JAKLKQ010000127.1:283-726 GCA_023150555.1 Planctomycetota bacterium | reverse complement strand
CGATCCAGGGCTTTCGAGTCCATCTTGTTCGGCTCCTAGCGTTCGTAGATCGGCAGATAGCCCTTGGGAGACAGCAGCACGATCGCCGCCATGGCGGTCGGGTAGACGGTGTTGCCGTGTTCGTCGTAGAGTTCGCCGTCCTTGCGCTGCATGGAGGCGTAGACCTGCGCCACCTTCTGGTACCAGGGCTTGAAGTAGTCGTCGCCCATCATGTACGTGGCCAGGCTGGCGTAGAAGCTGCCGTAGACGAAGTAGCGGCGGGCCTTCAGGTCGTTGATGGTGTAGCGGCGGTAGTCGTAGGTGATCTTCTGCAGCGCGACGCGGATCAGGCGGTGGTCGTTGCGGCCGTCGTTGCACAGCGCGATGATGCCGGTGCCGCCCAGGCTGGGGCTGGCTTCCAGGCCCCAGAAGCGGTAGCGGAAGCTGCCGTCGGGCTGGGCGCA
>JAKLKQ010000127.1:0-273 GCA_023150555.1 Planctomycetota bacterium | reverse complement strand
CTTCTTCACCATCTCCTTGCTGACGGTGAAGCCGCTCTTCTTGGCCGTGCGCAGCACCCACAGCACGTTGGCCGTGACGGACATGTCGCTGTGGCCTTCCTTGCTGATCTGGTAGCGCCAGCCGCCGTCGAGCTTCTGGGACTTGGCGATGGCCTTGGTGATCGAGTTCGAGATGATGTCGTTGACGCGGCTGCCGTACCAGGGCATGTCGCCGTAGCAATAAAGGAGGCAGAGGGTCGAAATGGCGTGCTCGTACATAGGGCCGTAGGGGTT
>JAKLKQ010000126.1 GCA_023150555.1 Planctomycetota bacterium | reverse complement strand
GAGGCTATCACGCGACGAAGTTGGATGCTACTGACGGCATCCTGAAATCTCGTTCAGGATTGCCGAAATGCGCTACACGGCCTGCGGCACGATGATGCAGAACGTCGCCCCGTGGCCCGGCTCGCTCTGCACCTCGATCCGGCCGCCGTTGGCCTCGACCGCCCACTTGGCGATGGACAGGCCCAGCCCCGCGCCGCCGGCCTCGCGCGAGCGGGCGGGGTCGAGGCGGTAGAAGCGCTCGAAGATGCGAGCGTGTTCCTCAAGCGGAATGCCCGGCCCCTGGTCGGAGACAGCGATACGCGCGGCCGCTGCCCTATCGCGTGAAACAGCAACACGGATCGTCGCGCCGGCGGGCGAGTACTTGATGGCATTGTCGAGCAGGTTGATCAGCGCATGCCGCAGGGTGATGCGTTCGGCGGCGACTGCGAGGCCGTGGGGCGATCCATTGATCCCGCCTTCATCGAGTAGAATGATCTGTGAACGATCTTCTGCCAGCGGTTTCATGTGCTCGACGACGTCCTTCGCAAGCGCCGCGATGTCGAGCCGCTCTTTGGCCAGCCTCGCGGAGCCCGCATCCGCGCGTGTAAGAAGCAGGAGACTCTCGACCAGCCGCGTCAGCCGATCGACCTCCTCCAACATGCTTCCGATCGCCTCGCGATACCGGCCCGGGTCGCCGCCCTCTTGAAGCGCCACTTCCCCGACGCTTCGCATCGCCGTCAGCGGAGTTCGAAGCTCGTGC
>JAKLKQ010000125.1 GCA_023150555.1 Planctomycetota bacterium | reverse complement strand
AAGACCACCACCCTGCGCTGCGCCCTCGGCCTCACCGCGGCCAGCGCCGGCAGCATCCGCCTGTGCGGCCTGCCGGTGCCCGAGCGTGCCCGCGACGCCCGCGCCCGGGTCGGCGTGGTGCCCCAACTCGACAGCCTCGACCCCGACTTCACCTGCGCCGAGAACCTGCTCGTGTTTGCCGGCTACTTCGGGCTGCATGAGCGCGAGGTGCGCCCGCGCATCCCCGAGCTCCTCGCCTTCGCCGGCCTCGAAGGCAAGGAAAACGCCCGCATCCAGTCGCTCTCCGGCGGCATGAAGCGCCGCCTCACGCTGGCCCGGGCGCTGGTCAACCGGCCCGAGCTGCTGATCCTCGACGAGCCCACCACCGGCCTCGACCCCCAGGCCCGCCACCTCATCTGGGAGCGCCTGCGCCGCCTCACCGCCGAAGGCACCACCATCCTGCTCACCACCCACTTCATGGACGAGGCCGAGCGCCTCGCCAATCGGCTGGCCATCATGGACGCCGGGCGCATCCTGGCCCAGGGCAGCCCGCGGGAGGTCATCGCCGCCCACATCGAACCGCAAGTGGTCGAGATCTTCGGAGAATGGCAGGGCGAAGGCGCCGCTGCCTGGGCCGCCGCCCACGCCCACGCCCTATGCCAGCGCTGCGAGGTGAGCGGCGAGACCGCCTTCTGCTACACCACCGACGCCGCCCCGCTGCTCGCCCACCTGGCCCAGCGGCCCGGCCTGCGCAGCCTGCACC
>JAKLKQ010000124.1:442-747 GCA_023150555.1 Planctomycetota bacterium | reverse complement strand
GTTCATCTGGGATTTCGTACCGGAACATGTTGAGCGGCTCGTATGGGTGGACGCGGATGCCGTTTGCATACGGCCATTCGGTACCTTGCCAGGAGCCGCCTTTTCAGCCGTCGAGGACTGCGATTCGACATTCAAAGGGGAACGGAAGAAACTGACTCCGGTCAACGAATGCGATCGGTATTTCAATTCGGGCCTGTTCGTATGTACGCGGCAGTCGCGCCCTGTTTTCGATGAGCTGAAGGACATGATGTTCGAAAGGGAGCACGGCGGCTGCCTCGAACAGAGCTGGCTGAACATCCTGGTAC
>JAKLKQ010000124.1:0-432 GCA_023150555.1 Planctomycetota bacterium | reverse complement strand
AACGCCGCCTGGGCGGATTTGATCCCATGCCGCGCGGCTGCAACTGGATACCCGTTTGCAGTCCAGACAAGCCCGGTCGATTGCGCGTTATTCATCTTGCCGGATGGGATATGCGTTACCGGATTCCGGCCATCCATGCGCTTTTGGAGAGCCTTTCGATAGGATAAGGTTCGGGAATGCCAGAAACGGACCGAGTTGCTGCTCACAAACTTCGATCCGAGGACGCGAAAACGGCTTTAAAAGTTGTGACATGGACAATTCTTGTGACGGTCACCGCGTTCAGAATCAATTGTCCCGGTGGCTCGAAAACGGCCTCTTGTGACTCTGAACGCTAGTTTTGTGAGCCTGCTTTACATCAGGCCCGTACCGCCCTTATTGAGGGGTACGATTCCTGTCAGGTTCGTGGCGGTGATGTCGCTGGTCAGCGCGACC
>JAKLKQ010000123.1 GCA_023150555.1 Planctomycetota bacterium | reverse complement strand
AGCAGCTCCGGCTCGCGGGCCAGCGCCCGGGCCAGCGCGGCGCGCTGGGCCATGCCGCCCGACAGCTGGGCCGGGTAGGCGCCTTCGCGCCCGGCAAGGCCGACGGCCTCGATGGCCGCCGTCACCCGGGCCGCGAGCGCGGCCTTGCCGGCGCGGGGCTGGTGGGCGAAGTCGAGGCCGAAGCCCACGTTGTCGGCGAGCTTGAGCCAGGGCAGCAGGCTGGGCTGCTGGAACACCAGCGCGCTGCGCGGATGGGGCTCGGCCTGTGGCTGGCCGAGAAAGCACACCTCGCCCGTCGCGGGTTTTTCGAGCCCGGCCAGCACCCGCAGCAGCGTGGACTTGCCGCAGCCGCTGCTGCCCAGCAGCGCCACGATCTCGCGTCGGCGGATCGACAACGAGATACCGTCGAACACCGTGCCGGCCCCCGCGTGGGCAAACGACAGCCCGCGGGCGTCCAGCACCGGCTCCACACCCACGGCACACACGCCGGCGATGGCGGCCTCGGCCAGCGCTGCGTTCATGCCGCCCTCAATGCGGCGTGACGCGCCAGCTCGCCGTGGAGCTGGGTCAGGCTGGGGGTGACGACCGGCACGAAGGCCGCCTCGATCCAGCGCCGGGCGAAGTCGCCGGTGGTGGCGACGAGATAGGCGCGGCCGCCGGTGGCGTCGAGTTCCAGGTCCATCGCCTCGCGCACCAGCCCGGCGAGCTTGATGCGGATGCGGAACAGCGGCGCCGCCTGCGGGGCAAAGCGGCCGTCGAGCACACCGGC
>JAKLKQ010000122.1 GCA_023150555.1 Planctomycetota bacterium | reverse complement strand
CTCCGCGCGCCTGAGCCAGAAGCTGAAGGCCGTCGGCGAAGCGCCCGAACTCGAGCCCTTTGACGTGGGCATCGCCCAGACGCCCGCCGAAAGGCTGGCCGCCGCGCGGTTGGTCGGCGCGATGTACATGAACGAGGGCTACCTGGCACAGATGGTGGCGACCGCCGGCGAGCCGCCCGCGTTCTACGCGCTGCACCACCTGCTCGACGAGACGCTGGTCTTCGTGGCGCGCGACGCCGTAAGCGGCGAAGTCGCCGGCGCCCTGGCGATGGTCATCGATTCGCCCGCCGGCCTGCCGATGGACGCGCTCTATCGAGAGGACCTCGACACCCTGCGCGCCGCAGGCAAGAAACTGTGCGAATTCTGCTCGCTGGCCGTCGATCCGAAATTGGGCAGCCGCAGCACCGGGCTGCTGCTGGCGCTCTTCCGCGCGGCCTACCGCTGCGCGTACTACGTCCTGGGCGCCGACGACGTCTGCGTGACGCTGAAGCCCAGCCACGCAGGCTTCTACAAGCGCATCAACTTCGAACGCTTCGGCGGCGTGTGCCTGGATCCGCGCTTCAAGAACGCCGACACCATCGCCATGCGTCTGCCCGGAGAGGCCGCTCGCGACCTGTGGTCCAGCGGCGAAGCGCTCGCGCCGCGCAACCGGCTGCGCGCGTACTGCTCCGAGCCGCTCGCGCCGGACGAGCGCAGGGCCCTGCTTCGCGCCCGCCGCCGCGCTCGGCGCAGCGCGCAGGAGATCCGCGCCGCCATCCTGCATCGGCCCGCGCTGCTGGAAG
>JAKLKQ010000121.1 GCA_023150555.1 Planctomycetota bacterium | reverse complement strand
AGTGTGCCAAAGTAATTGACAACAGCATTGGACTCCACCTGACCCACAGTCGGATTGCCAAACGCCTTTACAGCAGCTCCAGCCTGTAACGCAAGATCCTCGCGTTTCCAGCCTAGAAATCGCCGCACAGCGCAGCCGATCAGCGTGGCCTCAGGGGTCGCTTTCCCGTCCTGCACATAACTGAAAAATCCGCCTTCCTTAACGTTCTTTGCGTCCACGGAATCAAGAAAGCGAATGATGCCATCAAAGGCCATGGGATCCACCTTCAGCCCCATGACCTTCGCCGACTTCAGTTGCATCGTGAAGAACGCGGTGGAAAGAAGATCGGGCGAGGCGCTTTGGGCCTGACGCCCGAACCCGCTTAGCGCCTCTCCGACCTTGCTTTGATGCCGCAGACTATAATCGACCGCCTTCTGGGCAGCAGCACGCGTAATAGGCATACGACTCATGCTTGCGGCCTCGGCCAGCGCCAGTCCTCCTAGCGCATGCCTCAGTCCGTCGACCTCGCTCCACCCGGGAGGTAAGATAGCGCCGTCCTCGCGCTGATGCCGCAGTAACCAGCTTATAGCACTCTGTACATTTTCCCTGTACAGTCCCACCTTTTCCGTATGGCCTGCACCGAGGAATGCAAAAATGGCAAGGGACGTCTGCTCGATATCGCCAGAGATTTCTGAACCGTACGCGATGGTATCCCAGCGTCCATCCTTACCTTGAGTTCTGCATAGCCACTCCAAAGCCGCATCCCTGGCATCTCCATTTGGATTCGGCCTTTGAGGCCCCCCCATG
>JAKLKQ010000120.1 GCA_023150555.1 Planctomycetota bacterium | reverse complement strand
CGTCGAAAGCGGGCGGCCGTTGAGCGCGTTGCGACGGCAGATGCAGCGGTTTCCGCAGACGCTGGTCAATGTCCGCGTCGCCGAGCGCTGTGACCCGCAAGGTATCCCCGGCGTGCGGCAGACGATCGATGGAATTGCGCGTGCGCTGGGAGAACGCGGGCGAGTTCTGGTTCGTGCGTCGGGGACCGAGCCGTTGATCCGTGTCATGGTCGAAGGCGAGGACGCCGATCGCGTCCGGATTCATGCCGAAGAGATTGCCGCGGCGATCCGTGCTGGCGCCGGCTCGCCGGCCGGCACCGGCGCGTGAGCGGCGCGAGGGCGGTTATGACGAAGCTGGGTGTGAACATCGATCACGTGGCGACCCTGCGCCAGGCGCGGCGGACGCCGTATCCGGCCATTGTTGCGGCGGCACTGGCGGCGGAGCGTGGCGGCGCCGACGGCATCACCGTGCACCTGCGGGAGGACCGGCGTCATATTCAGGACGCGGACGTCGACCGGTTGCGTGGCGCGATTGCCACGAAGCTGAACCTGGAAATGGCCGCCACGGCGGAGATGGCGGTCAAGGCGTGCGCCGTCAAGCCGGAGGACGTGTGCCTGGTTCCGGAGCGGCGCGAGGAGCTGACCACCGAGGGGGGACTCGATGCCGCCGGTCAGGCCGTCACGCTGGCGGCGGTGGTGTCGCGCCTGCGCGACCATGGGGTCCGCGTCAGCCTGTTTATCGACCCGGAACTCGCGCAGATCGAGGCGGCGCTGAAGCTGCGGGCGGCGGCGGTCGAGCTGCACACGGGGACTTACGCGGA
>JAKLKQ010000011.1 GCA_023150555.1 Planctomycetota bacterium | reverse complement strand
CGCAGGATCTCGACGGTGGTCTCGAGGACAATCGGATCGCCCGCGGTGGGGATCTCGATGCGTACCAGCAGGTCGAACGAGGTCAGGGCAACGCCCGCCGGCGGCACACCGGTCCCGGCAAGCGCGTTGGTCAGGATCGTGAACTGCTTCTTGTTCGTGTCGAGCACGAACTTCGCGAGGTCCGGGTGCGCGCCCTTGGTTAACGAGATCACGCCGCCCGAAACCGTCAGGCTCGTCGCGGGGATCGTGATCGTCTGCGCGCCGATCTCCAGCTCTACGTTTCCGGCGGGCGTAAGCGAAGCGCCGCCGGGCGCCTCGACGTAGCCCTTCGCCGAGACCTTGTGCGCGCCGGCCTTGTCCTCCGCGACCGTCGTCTTCACCGCGAAGAAGTAGCCGTCCGACGAGGCGTTGAGTTTGTAGTTGAAGGCGCCCTTCGAGGCCACGTCCTGCGTCGTCGCGTACGCGAAGGCCGCGTGCGCGGCGAAAACGCCGGTCGCAAAGCCCGCGCCGGGCACCGTGATCTCAATCATCAATTCCACCTCGCCGGTCTCGGTCGTGTTGCTCAGTCCCAGCGCGGCGCGCAGATCCGCCTCCTTTATAGTGAAGCTGAACGCGCCGGTCTTTGCCTTGAGACTCGCCTTGGCGTTCGCGGTGCTGCCCTTGCCGTTGGCGGCCAGCGGCACCGCGCCCAGCGAGACGCCGTTGACGCTCAGTTCGAACGTCGCGCCGTTAAGATTGGCGTTGCAGCCGGCGGGGTTCAGGCAGCCCTGAACGAAGAAGGTGTCTTTCTCGATCCCGTCGTTGTGCGCCTTCCAGTCGATCTCGAACTTGCCGCGCTTCAGGAACAGGTCGCGCTCGCCGACCTTCGGCGTGACGATCACCTGAACAGTGACGGCGGTGCTGCTCAGGCCGTTCTGGTCGGTGACGACCAGCGTGACGGTGTACGTGCCCGGCGTGTCCCACGCGTGGCTGGGGCTCTGCGCGCTGCCGTTCGCCGTGCCGTCGTCCCAGTCCCAGGCATAGGTGACGTTCGTGCCGTCCTCGATGTCGCTGCCGGTGCCCGCGAATGCGAACGGTACGTTCTCGACAGTGGCCACCGGGCCGGCGGTCAGGATCGCGGCCGACGGCTTGTCGTTCACGGAAGAGATCGTCACCGTGACGGTGGCGCTGTTCGAGTCGGCCGAGTCGTCGTTCGCCTTGAACGTGAAGCTGTCGCTGCCGTTGGCGTTCGCGTTCGGCGTGTAGGTGAACGCGCCCGTCGACGCGTTGGTGATCACCGCGGTGCCCTTGCTGCCGTTTGAGACGATGCTGTACGTCAGCGCGTTGCCTTCGACGTCCGAGGCCAAGAGTGCATCGCTGACGGCGACGTCCTCGGCGGTGCTGACGGCCCCGTTGTTGGCCACCGGCGCATCGTTGACGGGCGTGATCGTGACGGAAACGGTGGCCGGCGTGCTGTCCGCCAGTCCGTCGTTGGCCTTGAACGTGAAGCTGTCGCTCCCGTTGGAGTTCAGGTTCGGCGTGTAGGTGAACGCGCCCGTGGAAGCGTCGGTGACGACGGCGGTGCCTTTGCTGCCGTTCGAAACGATAGTATAGGTCAGCGCGTCGTTTTCCGTGTCGGTCGCGGAGAGCGTCCCGTCGTGCGCGGTGTCTTCGTCGGTGGTGAACGCATCGGCCTGCGCGACGGGCTTGTCGTTCACCGGGCCGATGGTGACGGTGATCGTGGCCGTGTTCGAATCCAGCGCGCCGTCGTTGATCTTGAACGTAAGGGTGTCCGTCCCGGTCTCGTCCAGCGCGGGGGTGTAGGTGTAGGCGCCCGCCGCGGCGTCGGTGATGGTCGCGGTGCCTTTTGTCCCGTTCGTGACGATGCTGAACGTCAGTGCCGCGCTGTCGACGTCCGAACCGGTCAGCGTGCCGTCCACCGCCGTGTCTTCCGGCGTGCTGTTCGAACCGTCATTGGCGACGGGCTTGTCGTTGACGGGCGTGATGGTGACGCTGATGGCCGCAGGGGTCGAATCGGCCGCGCCGTCGTTCGCCTTGAAGGTGAAACTGTCGCTGCCGTTGGCATTCAGGCTCGGGGTGTAGGTGTAGGCGCCGGTGGACGCGTCGGTGACGACGGCGGTGCCTTTGCTGCTGTTCGAGACGATGGAATAGGTCAAGTTCGCGTTATCGACGTCGGTCGCGGCCAGCGTTCCGTTGTGCGCGGTGTCTTCGTCGGTGGTAAACGAGTTTGCCTGCGCGACGGGCTTGTCGTTCACGGGCTCGATGGTGACGGTGATCGTCGCGGGATCCGAGTCCGCCAGCCCGTCGTTCGCCTTGAAGTTGAAGCTGTCGCTGCCGTTGGCGTTCAGGTTCGGCGTGTAGGTGTAGGCGCCGGTGGACGCGTTGGTGACGACCGCCGTGCCCTTGCTGCCGTTCGAGACGATGGAGTAGGTCAGGTTCGCGCTGTCGGCATCGGTTGCGGACAACGTGCCGCCGGCAGCGGTGTCTTCGAGCGCGTTCAGCGTGCCGGCCTGCGCGACGGGCTTGTCGTTGACCGCGCCGATGTCGATCGTGATCGTCGCCGTGTTCGAATCCTTATCGCCGTCGTTCACCTTGAACGTGAAGGTGTCGATGCCCGTCTGGTTGCTGAAGGGCGTGTAGGTGAAGTCGCCCGTGTCGGGGTCGATGGCGACCGAACCCAGGCTGGGGTTGCTCACGAGAATAAAGGTCAGCGTGTCGTTCTCGGCGTCGTCGGTGGAGAGCGTGTCGTTGAGCGGCGTGTCTTCGTCGATGGTGAATCCGTCGTCGTAGGCCACCGGCGCATCGTTGACCGAATTGATCGTGACGCTGACGGTCGCCGTGCTCGACACCGCGTTGCTGGCATCCTTAATGGTGTAGGTGAAGCTGTCCGTGAAATTCTCGCTGCCGTCGTGGGTGTAGTCCACGGTACCGTCGGTCTTGACGTTCAGCGAGCCGTGCGCAACGCCCGTGATGACCTGGACGGACGTGAGGTCGAGGGCGTTGTCGGCGTCGCTATCGTTGTCCGCGACGCCGATGTTGACGCTTTGCCCTTCGTCCACGCTCGCCGAGTCGTTGTTGGCGACAGGTTTGTCGTTAATGGAATTGATCGTGATGCTGACCGTTGCGGCGCCGGTCACCGAACCCCGGGTGTCCTCGATCGTGTAGGTGAAGGAATCGGTGAAGTTTTCGCTGCCGTCGTGGGTGTAGTCCACCGTGCCGTCGTTGTTGACCTGCAGCGTCCCGTTCGCGGCGCTTGTGACGATCTGGATCGACGCCAGGTCCAGCCCGTCGTCCGAATCGGTGTCGTTGCCCGCGACGTTGATGCCTGCCGTCTGGCCCTCGTTCACGTTCGCGGAGTCGTCGTTGGCGGCGGGCGGGTCGTTGATGGTGATCGTGACGGTGGCGACGTTCGATTCGGCGCCTTCGTCGTTGATCTTGAAGGTGAAGGTGTCCGTGCCCAGTTCGCCCGCGTTGGGCGTGTAGATGAACGCGCCCGTGGCGGAGTTGGTGACTGTCGCGGTGCCTTTGGTCCCGTTGGCGACGATCAGGAACTGCGGTTCGGCGTAGTTGGAGCCCGTCAGCGTTTCGTCGAGCAACTCGTCCTTGTCGATCCCGAACGACGCGTCGTTTGCGATGGGGTCGCGGTTGAGCGTGAAGTCCACGGCCAGCGAGCCACCCGGTTGGCCGTCGCCCGACGGCAGCGTGCCGGCGAAGTCGCCGTCCAGCGGCTGGCCGTCGGAGTCCAGGATGGCCGCTCCGGCGGTGGCGGTGAAAATATCCTCCCTATAAGTTGCGAATGGTGTTCGAACGGCCCTTGAAAAAAAGATGGCGCTGCCGTCGGGCATCTTTCCGCAATCGTTTTCGTCTCGGGTTGTGTTCACACCGGGCACGGGAACGGGGACGGACCAAGGAGAATTGGTGGAGGCGCGCGTGGTGACCCAGATGTCCAACCCGCCTTTTGTGCCGGAGCGGTTCGAGGCGAGGTGCATGGTCAGGGTGTCGGCGCTGATCCAGGTGGGGTATTCGTTCGAATTCGTGCTGAGTTCCATGACGATTCTTGGCGTAGTCCAACCGGAGAATATGTCTGGCCTGGAGGACGTATAGATGTCGTACCCAAACCCGTATCCCGCAAACCAGGCGGCCAGCCCATCGGGGCTTACCACCAGAGACTCGGCGCTGCTGATGGATGATAGGCAGGCAATATATACAGGAACGTTCCAAGAAGAACTGTAGTCTGCTCTTGTCGAGTACAGGAAACTCCGTGCGCCGCCGTCTATCTTGGTAAAATAGAGCGTCAGGCCGTCACTCGAGAGTCGGGGCGTGATCTCGTCTTTCGTAGTACTGAACTCGGTGACCTTCGTAGGTGTTGACCATGGCGACGAGGTGTCGGCGCGAGTGCTGGTGTAGATCTCGTAGCCATATCCTATTCCCAGATCGCGATTTGTTGAGAAGAAAATCTCGAGGCCGTCCGAGCGAATGGCGCCGAAGCGGTCTACGGAGATTGAGCTGTTGAATACAGGTACCTGGACTGGATGGCGCCACGGAGCCGCGCCGGACAAGAGCCACCGGTACGGTCCGTCTGGAATGCCAACGCCGGCCAGGTTGAGTTTGATCGTGTCGCCGCCCACGACGGAGATTCCCGCCGGCGTGACCACCGTGTCGTCGTCGGTGCCGATTACGCCGTCGGTGCCGGTACCCATGAGTTGAACCGTCCCTGCATTCACGCTCGCCGGAGCCGGATCCCTGTCGAGAGTTGCTTCCAGCGTGAGCGGCTTGGCGGACAACGTGGCACCGGACGTGTTGTTTAGCGCCGTCACGTGCATCTCAGACCGATCTACGGTGAATGTGCCGGAGAAATCTCCTCCTGCCTTGCCGTTGCCTGATGGAAGCGTGCTTGAGTAGTCACCGTCCAGCACATTGCCGCTCAAATCGCGCACCCCCATACTGGGCGCCAAGGTGGCAACGTACGCATTGGGGTAAATAGTTGGTGTCGGACGCGCTGATGCGAAGTAGATAGTACTTTCGTCCGCACTCACCGCGACGGAATACTCGTGTTGCGGACTGTTTAGATTGCTCATGTTTACTGGAGCATCCCAGGGCGATGCCGCATCGGGCCGCGTAGCGCGCAAGATGTCGTACCCGCCCAGGCCTCGGACCGAGGTCAGGTACATGGTTTTCGAGTCGGGGCTGACCCATTCGGGGTATTCATGTGTGGTTGAATTCAACTCGGCGACCTTGGAGGGCGCACCCCATGGATCGCTCTTAGCGTTTCGGTGCGAGATGTATATGTCATCGTTGGTGGCTCCGCGGTTGGAAGCAAACCATAAGGTCAATCCATCGGCGCTGACCACCGGATGGGTATCCGACCCCGAGCTGTTTAAGGTTGCCAGGTTGACGGGCGTGCCCCAAGGCGAGAATTTATCGGGCCGTTGGGTGTGCCACAGGTCGTAGCTGCCGAAACCGGCGATGTTTGATGACGCGTAGTACAACTCGAGCCCATCGGCCGACAGGCAAGGATATGCCTCCGCATGATTGGTGCTGACCTCCTGAATGTGGGTGGGCGAAGTCCACGCAGAAGCGGTATCTGGGCGCGATATCACGTAGACCTCCGAACCCAGTGGAGCGGGGGCCGTGGCAGAATAGTAGAGCTCAAGGCCGTCCTGACTAAGCGAGGAGGCAAGGACGATGCCCTGCAGGGCCAGGTTTCTATCGATCTCGGGCCGATTCCAATGGATCGCGCCCGAGATCCAAATCTCGTATGCGCCGTCAGCCAGCGGGATGCCCGTGAGGTCCAGACGGATCTGGTTCCCGTTCTCAAACGTCATCGCCGTGGGCGCAACCGTCTGGTCGTCGCTCGTCCCGAATTTCCCGTCTGGCCCAGGGCGATTGAGCTTGGCTGTGTCCGCGGTCACCGATGCGGGATCGATGAGCTTGTTAAAGGTGATCAAGATCTCACCGGGCGAGGCGCTCACGGTGCTGCCCGGTACCGGCGAGGTGGTTTTTACCTTGGGTAGTGCTTCGACCATCTGGAACTGGAGCACGAAATCGCCACCGGCAACCCCATTGCCCGAGGGCCATCCGGGATTCTTCTCGCCGTCCAGCGGGTTGCCGGCTTCATCGGTGATCGTGTCGGCGGCCTTGAGCCCTTGCGAAGGCAGCGAAAGCACGAGCATTGCGGTCAAGACGCAAAACACAGCGGTTTCACCCGGAACCGTAGAACCGGTGGGCCATACCCAATGTCCCGAGTCTCTGCGTATTGCCTTCAAGGCTGGCATCAGCCTCCAAAAAAGCCGCTGCCGCTGCTGCTGTTGGCCACAGGCCAACCGCCCGAAGCGTCTGAACAACCGCCCGGCGGCGCACCGCTGGTGGTTGAAGTGCTGGCGCTTCCTCCCGTCGACGAAGTCGACGCGGTACTCGAATTAGATGATGCCGTGGTCGTACTGCTGTTCGAGGCGCTGGTCGTGCTGCTTGCGGTCGTCGCGCTGCTGGTCGCGCCGGACGTCGACGTAGTCGACGTGCTGCTCGAATTGGAGGTGGAGTTAGAACTGGAACTCGTCGAGCTGTTGCTCGTACTGGATGACGAGTTGGATGAGGTCGAGGCTGTTGAAGCCGTCGTGCCCTGCCCGGAGGTTGTGCTCGTCGAACTGCTTGAAGAACTGCTCGTCGACGAGGTGCTGCCCGATGCGGTAAGCGGCCAGCCGCGCAGGATCACGCGGTAGGTGTCGGGCGGCAGGCCCGACGGCAGCACCACGCGCGCGTGCGTCGCGTCGAGCGGCTCGATCGCGTCCGGCACGATCTGGACGTCGTTGCCGTTGTCGAAGAGGCCATCGCCGCCGCTGCGGTAGACCTGCACCGTGTTCGCGTCGAGCGACGCCGGATCGATGTTCTCGTTGAAGGTGATCACGACGTCGGTGAAGTCGGTATCGACGGTCGCGTTAGGTGTCGGTGTCGTGGCCGTGATCTTCGGCGGCGTCGTGTCGGCGGCGCGCGTCACCGCGCCCGAGGATGTTGGCGCGGGCGCTTCGCTGGGCGACAGCTTGCCTTCGAAGACGACACCCCGAGGCCGGGACTTCTGCGCGGTCAGCACAAAGGACGCCGCGAGCACTGCGGCGAGCGCCACCGCCGGTACGCCCAGCAGCACAGCCTTTTCCAGAAGGTGACCGCGAAGTGCCATGACTCGTCTTGCCGGTTCCGAAGGATTGCTCAAAGGCCCGTCTTTTGACATGTAACCTGAGGACTAATCGTAGCCGAAATCAGGCTTTCGTCAAACCGGAAGTACGTGCAAGTTTGCACCTGTTCCTATCGCCTTTGTCAGGGCTACGTGAGGGTTGGGGAAGGGGTACGGCGGGCCAATTGCCACCGGTCATCGGCATCTGTCATTTTTCATTGGCGTAACATTTCGAGTGCGGCGACCGCTTTTCCTTTTGCCGTTTCTCTGTTTTTTGGATTTTTTTGCCGCTCACCGTTTTCCGCATTTTGTTCTCATCACTCGCCCCTGGCCCCTCACCACTCCTGTTACACAATGCGTATATTGCACCTGGCGCAGCACATGGCGCAATGTAACACATCCACCTCGTGCAACGTAACACCCGCCGTTCACGTAAACCCTAATTGCACGTCGTTCGAAAACCTCGTAAGTCCAATGATTTCGAAGAACACGGGTTGGTGCACCTTGTTAGAAATAAGGAAGAATCGATACAAATCGCCATGTGCACTCCAGCACCTCGCGCAGCACTACGTGATTCACGAAATCTCGCGACTTCAGAATCGAGCATCCGGAACCTCCAAAATCGCGCCGGAGCGCCTATCGCAGGCGCTCTGCAATCGGCAGAATGGGCTCTGGGACCGGGCTGCTGGCCAGCCGCTGGTGCTCCGGATCAGGCGTCTTCGGACGGCGCATTCAGGCAGAGGTCGGGCATCCGCTTGCCCGATACGCTTTGCGTTATATGCTCGTAGGCGCGAAACTTGGCGTTGCGTGTCCAGACCCTTGACCTGCCCACCTTCTTTGGCCGGATCTTAGGACAAGCTTCTGTCGGTCACCTCGAAGGGTATGAGCGCACGGAGTGGCGTAACCCCGACGACCGAACGCCCACTGCAAGGCGCGATCTGTTCAGGTTCAGAAGCGCAATCGTCAATCCTGGGCTGTTAAGCCCTTCGGTCTCTCCGTGCCGCTCATCCGCGGGCCGAAATAGGATCTGTGCGACGCTAGTCTCCGGCCGCGGAGAGTTCCATCAGCGTGGGCGGCTGGGCGGCGTGCAACTCGTTTTCGTAGTAGTACTTGCGCAGGAAGACCGGGTTGCCTTCCCAGAAGAGGTGCTTGGCGACTCGGTCGGCGACGCGCGCGTTGAGTTGTTCGCTCAGGCACAGTAGCGCGCCGGGCACCGCGGCGTCGCCGCTGCTGAAGGCGTTGCTGCAGCCGCAGGTATTCATGCAGCGGTCCTTGATCGCGCAGGCCTGGCAGACGGGATCGAGGGCCACGCGGCGGCGGTTGATCCCCGAGAGCTTTTCCGTGTCCACGCCGCGGTCGATGTGCCCGATCACCCACGCCGGATCGTTGTCTTCGCCGACGAGCCGTTCGCAGGGGTACAGGTTCCCGGAGGGCGCGACAGCGACTTCGCCCACCCCGAAGCTGCAGCGGTCACACTCCTTAAGGCCGCCCTTCAGCCGTCCGATGATCTTCGCATCGATCCCGGCGATGTAAACGTCTTCCCCGGAACGGAAGCGCCGCTCGAACTCGTCGCCGACGCGTTCGAGTTGAGCTTCGTAGACACGCAAGCTCGTCTCATCCCAGGCCGCGGCGTAGTTCATCGAGAGCGAAAGGACGCGCACGCCTTGGTCGAGGATGAAGCGCGCGGATTCGGCCATGTGCGCGACTGTCGAAGAATCGACCACGCAGATGACTTCGGTCAGCGGCGCGCGCGCCAGGGCGACGCGCAAGCCCCGCAGGGTCTCTTTGTGGCTGGAGCGCCCGTTGACGAACGGGCGGGTCGCATCGTGGGCCGCCCGGATGCCGTCCAGGCTTACGGCGACGACGACATCGTGCGCGGCCAGCCAGTCCATCTTCTCTTCGGTCAACAGCGTGGCGTTGGTGGTGACGGTGCCCTTGAAACGATGCAGGCCCTTAGCTTGCGCCATTTTCATCGCGCGCAGGTGGTACTTTTGAAGCAGGTCCCAGGCCATCAGCGGTTCGCCGCCGAAATAGCCGATCTGCAACTCGTCGCCGGGTCGCAGGCGTTTGAAGGTCCACGCGAGGGCCTTCTCGGCGATTTGTTCGGGCATGCGCCGGCCGAACTTGCGGCCCATGTAGCAGTACGGGCAGCCCAGGTTGCAGGCGTGGGTGAGGACCAGTGTCAGTTCCACGGTTAGAAGTCCTCGTCGATCGCTCGCGGCTTCTGCGCTACGGTCTTTGGATCGGATTGCCGGATGACGCCGACGCCGCCTTTGACATTGACCTCTGGCCGCACCGGCGCGGGGGCTGGCGCAGGAGCCCTGATGCCACCGGGTACCGGTGCCACAGGTTGAGCCGGCTCCGGGGCTGCGACGTTGTCTCGAATCTCCGCCTGCGGCTGGGCTGGCGGTTCGGGCGGGGCTACATCGCCTTCGAAATGGGCTTGCGGGCGCGCGGGTTCGGGTGGTGGCTGCGGGGCCGGCTGTTGCTGCGGCGCAGGCGCTTCGCCAGGAACTGCGGCTTGCGGCTGCACGAGCTGTATCTTTCCGGCCACCGCCGCCTGGGGTTGAGCAAATGGGGGTTCCCCTCCGGAAATGGCTTGTGGATTTGAGGTTGGATTCTTTGTTCCGTCGGCTCCCCGTTGGCAGAGCTTGCTTTCGCGAAGCGAGTACAGCCCCACTACCGCGGCGGCGGTCACGCCTAACATGGTCAAGAATGTTCGCCGGTCGCCTGCGTACTGGTCGCTGGTGGGGTAGCCGGGGTCATCCTGCGCGGACTCGACGGGCTTGCGTTCCAATGGCATGAAGCGCCTCCTTTATATGTGCCATGCGTTCGACGCAGTTGGGGCTCCCGAGTTGCGCGGAAGTTGTCCGAAAATCGAGTCGGGCTGAATATCTTAACTCTTGGGTTCAAAAGGAGTTGCCGTTTGGTGAGGCAGGGGAATCATGGGCCCGGCAGGGAAGGACGGAGCCGGATCAGGCCTCAGTCGCTAGCTTGGCCAGCGCGCGCCAGAGCGGCTGGTGGCGGTTGGACATAGACACAAAGTCCACCTCGCGCTGGCCGCCCTTGGCCAGGATGATGCGAATAAGCCGAGCCTTCTGCGCGCGGGTCCACCGATTCACATCCGGCAGGACGAGAACGATCGGAGCCCACTGCAACCAGGCGCGCTGCTGGTCGGTGTTCAATCGGCGCGCCGCGTCCAGGCCAAGTAGACGTCCGGCTTCGTGCGCGCACGCCCGCAGCCCGGCCTCCCGGTCCGAACCGAAGCGCTTGGCCAGGTAGGCACTCACGCGCTGGCCGATGCCGCCCACGTTTAGCAGACCCAGCACGTCGCGCCGCGGCTTCCCCAGGAACAGGTACATGTTCTCGCTCGCCAGTTCCTTCAAGGTGGCCAGGCTCGAGCGGTGCTTGGAGTTTGCCTTGATGCGCTTCAGTTCGCCACGGACGATCTGCAGCGTCGCGAGGTCCACCGGGCGGAAGCCGAGCTTGTAGTAGAACCACCACGCGCCCGACCGCAGCCCGTCCTGGTTGTCCTGGCCCAGCTGGTACGGGTCGACGACGAACGTATCCGAGCCCAGCAGATGATGGACGACGCCCAGCCACCGGCCGTAGATCAGGGAGGTTTCCGCCGAGCGGTACGCTTCGAAGACGCTGTAGGCCACCTCCGAGGTGCCGAAGAGCGTGCTCGCCGCGCCGTAGCTGACCGGCACGCCGTTCTTGAGCACCAGGAATCCGTGCAGGCTCTCCAGCTGCAGGCGGTACTCGGGAAGCACGCCCATCCAGGCGAACTGCAGGCCGTCCGGACAGTCTACCAGCCGCACGTCCCGTGCGTCGGCGTTGGCGAAGGCATCCAGGTCGCGGCTGCTGTCGACCATCGCCGATCGGGCCATGTCCACGAAGCGGCGGCCCTCCTTAAACGAGAGGTCCCGAACGGCCAGCGGCGCGCCGCGCCGGATCTCGGCGGCGGAAAGCCGCTGGTTCGAGAGCGGGCCGCGTTGAAAAGAGACCCTGGCGCCTTCGTACCTGGCTTTCGTGGTGGTCGGCGTGCGTGGTCCCGAACGCAGGCGCATCGGCGGATCGAGCTTGTCGTACTGCTGCTCGCGGCTGCCGGCGCTGGCCGCGAGCGCCTGGAAGCGCCGGACCAGGAAGACCGCGTCGGTCTCGTGCGGCCCCTTCAGGCGGCGCAGCCAGTCTTTAACCGGATAGTCATACGCGTCGAGCGCCGGCGACTCGCAATGCGGAAGCAGGACCTCCAGCATGCCTGCCAGGTCTTCACGGTGCTCGAAGTCGCTCCAATCGATGCTCAATTCCCGCGGGCAGCGCTCGGCCAGCCAGCAGGCGGTGGACCAGAAGTAACGGTAGTAATAGTCCGTGCCAACGATTCCGCTGTCGGACAGCTCGGCGCGGTGCCTTCGCAGGTCGGCGCGGCGCTCGAAACGGCCGAGCATCGCCTCGGTCTGCGCCAGGATTGCGGGATCGTCGGGAAAGGCGCGCAGGAAGCACATAGCCTGGTGCAAACGAAGGACTTGACGCGCGCTACTCAGCCTTGCCTTATCCAGCTGGCGCAGCAGGTCCAGCTTCCGCGTGGCCGAGCCCGGCTCGTAGCGGCCCTTGGCTTCCTCGAGTTGCCTCAACCATGTGTTGGACCGTCCCACGGGCACCTCCAGCCGGGGCAGGGTTCGCGAAGGGCTCGCGATCGGTGTGCGGATGTATAAAGCATCGCGCCGCCGGATTTTCCTTGCCAGCGCATTTTGACGGGGGGGGTAAGAAACGGGGGATTACTCGGCGGTCTTGCGCATGTCGTAGCAGGCGACGCCCTTGCCCTGGCGCACGTAGATCCTGCCGTCGGCGATGGCCGGGGTTACGCACTGCGTAAGGCCCAGCTTGGCCTCGCTGAGCACCTCGCCTTTTTCGGGTGTCAGCTTCAGCAGCACCAGCATGCCGCCTTTCTTCGAGCGGCTGCCCTGCGTCAGGACCTTGCCGTCGACGAAGACCGGCGACATGTAGTCGGAGGCTTCCAGCGGGGTGTCCTGCCACAGCACCTTGCCGGTTTCCAGCTCCATGCACTGTGCTGCCTTGCCGCCGAGGGCGTAGACGTGCTCGCCCACGATCGTGGGACTGGCACCGTAGTCGCTGGGGCACTTGGCGGCCCAGGCGCGTTCCGCCGCCGTTTCGGAGAGCTTGTACAGGACGATGTCGGCGCCGTTCCACAAGGCCATGCGGTCGCCCAAAACCGCCGGCGAGGAGATGCCGCCGCCGTCCACTTCCCAGCGGATCGCGCCCGTCGCCTGATCCACGCAGTGCGTCTTGTTCCGGCTGCGGACCAGGATGCTGGTCTTGCCGTCTTTGGTCCAACTCACCGGCGAGGACTGGGAGTAGCCGACCTTCTCCTGGGTCCACAGCACCTTTCCGGTGGCGGCCTCGAAGCCCGTCAGTGGGCCGGACGCCGCGACGGCCACTCCGTCAACGACCAGGAAGGAACACGCCTTGTCCCCGGGGCTGGTCTTGGCCTCCCAGACTTTCTCGCCGCTCTTTGCGTCGAGGCAGTAGGCGCCGCCGTCGGAGCCCAACACGTAGCAGCGGCCGTCGGCGATGCAGGGCGTGCTGCTGCTGCCGTGTTCGCGCGCGACGCCGGGGAAGGCCTGCTTCCAGAGCGTCTTGCCGTTTGTGGCGTCGAGGCAATAGATCACGTCCTCGCCCACCAGGTGGCTGGAGGGGAACTTCGCCGCGAGCTGCTTCTTGGCTTCGCCGTCGATGCCGTTGTCGGCGAACCACTTGTCGAGCTCCTCGGCGTTGGCGAATTCCTTATCCTTGATTGGGACCAGCTTCTCGAGAAGCGCGAGATCCAGGGCGTTCTTGCCGCGCGTGAGGCGGTCGGTGGCGAAGGCGCCGAAGGCTTTGGCTTGGTCCGCCGGCACGTGCGCATCGACCCATTCCTTCACCCAGCCGCGCAACTTGCGGTTGTCTTTGTCTAGGGCCGCGCGTTCCTCGGACACGCGCGCCTCGTCGATGGCCTTCAGGAGCGCCTCCGGCGGCTTCTCGGCGATCCAGCCGAGCGCCTTCAGGCCGTCCTTGACCAGTTGGCGGGTGACGAGTGCCTCGCTGTGCTTGGGCGTGGCCAACAGGTACAGACGCCCGTCGGAAAAAACGACGCTTCCGTACCCGCCGCCAGCGACGCCGCTGCCGGCGGGGATCTTCTCTTCACTTTCCCAGATTTTCTTCGGGCCTTCGGCGGGCCAGTGCTCGGCCAGCTCGGGGCCCTGCGGAGCGATGCCGCTGCGGTTCGGCCCGCGCCACTGGTTCCAGTCCGATGCGCCGAAAGCGCAGGCGCCGCTCAACATGCCGAGCGTCAGCAGGCCGGTCAGGTGGCGCGGTACGCGCGCAGGGTTTCGCTGGATCGTCATGGCTTCGAAATATACACCGGCGCCCTGGGATGCACGGAATAATTCACGTCGGCTCGCGGCATGGCGGTCCGGGCGCCGGCGCTTGCGAAAAAGTCAATGTGGGTCACTGTAAGATTCGGTTTACTATGATCGAAAAGTACAATTAAAGCACCGGCGGGTCTATTGCCCGCCGAACGCGTTTCGCGAGGATGCATGGCAATCCGGTGCGGAGGCGCCGGCCAGATCCTCGAGGGACCGCTCATGACCGGACGCGAACGCATCCTGTGCGCCTACCGTGGTGGAAAGCCCGACCGCACGCCCGTCGCGATTCGGGGCGTGAATCCTTTCAATGCCGCGTGGGTCGCGCGAAAGCATGCTTCCTACAAGCCGCTGATCGACTACGTCCGGGAGTACGCCGACATCGCGGAGATCTTTCCGCTGTCGCGCGGCTTCCTCTACAGCGACGACGCGGGCCTTGTTCGTACGCGCATCCGCAAGGACCTCACAGCCGACCGGGTGGAGACTACCGAGACGCTTCAGACGCCGAAGGGACCCGTCACCCGCGTAATCGACTATTCGCGCGCCCAGCAGTTATCGATGGTGCGCAAGGCGTGGGTGGAAACCGACGAGGACCTCGCGCGCATTCTCTCGTTGCCTTTCAAGCACCACCGGCCGGACCTGAAACCGTATTTCGCGCAGCGCGCGGCCATCGGCGAACGCGGCATCTGCCTGCCGGAACTCTCCAACGCCGTGGGGACGGTCCACGACCTCCTCGGAACCGAACGGCTGGCGGTCTGGAGCCTGGAACGGCGCGAGGACCTGGTCGAATTGCTGGAAATCTTCAACGCGCGGCTGCTGGACCTCCTGGATTACTTGTTGGAAGCGGGCGTCGGTCCGGTCATCGCGTTCAACGGCGAGGAACTCATCACGCCCCCCGTGCACGGGCTGCGGGACTTCGACGAGTTCGTGGTCGCCTACGATCGGCTGCTGGTGGAGCGCATCCACGCCCGCGGAGGATTGTGCCGAATCCATTGCCACGGTCGCATTGGCCGGTTGCTGGACGGCTTCCTGAAAACCGGTGTCGACGCCATCCATCCGGTGGAGGAACCTCCTATGGGCGACATCACACTGGAAGCGTTCCGCCGGCGCGTGGGTACGCGCATTTGCGTAAAGGGCGGAGTGCAAATCGGCGACCTGTACGGGAAAGATGCCGACGAAGTCACCGCGCTCTGTCGCAAGGCCATCCATGCCGCGGGTACCGACGGCGCGTTGGTCCTGGCGCCGTCCGCGTCACCGTATTGGCCCGAACTCACGCCGGCCATGTTCGAGAACTACCGCGCGATGATAGACTCCGTGAGGTACGTCTAACCTCACCCAAACGTATACCATAGGCGTTCGAGTTGCGAGCACGCCAAGTCGGCGCGCATCCTCCCTCCTACCTAGGAAAAGTCAAGTCCGCGCCCATATATGTAAGTCTTTTAAATAAATTATATTAGGTGATCAAGAAAAGGCGGGGCCCTGGGGGCGAGATTCCCGGTTGACTCCGCAAGGCATCTGTTTAGGATATCATAAAGAGTACAGAATGGGATACACAGATATGACAGTGTCCGAAACTTTGAGCGGACGGGTGAGCGCCGATCTCTTCACTGCCATCCGGCGCAAACTGGCATCGGGCCAGTATCCGCCTGGGAAATACCTGCCGCCGATCCGCAAACTCAGCGAGTTGAAAGGCGTTTCGCCCAAGACCGCGCACCAAGTCCTCAAGCGGTTGGAAGCCGAGGGCTACCTGGCAGCCGAGGCCCGCAAGGGTTACCGCGTGCTGGCACGCGCCAGCGACCCGGACCAGGGCTGCCCGCTCGCGTATGTCGCCGACCTCCAGGCCTCACCAAGCGCGTGGAAGCCGCTGCACCAGGAACTGCTGTCGGCGCTGCAGGGTGCGGCGGCGCGGCACGGCTGGTCCATGGTGGGCGTCGGCTCGCAAGGTCGCGATCGCAAAGATGTCCTTCGGCAACTCGTGACCGCCAGGGCCTGCGGGCTTGTGTTGGATTCGGTGGATGCCGCCACTATGGAGATGCTGCGCGGATGCGGCCTGCCCGCGGTAGCCGTGGACGCTTGGGAGTCGGACGCGCCTATCGATCTGGTCGTGCAGGACAGCTATCAGGGTGGAATGGCAGCGGCCGACCACCTGCTGCAACTCGGGCATGAGCACTTGGCGTGGCTGGGGCCCACGGTCTGGAGTTCGCACAGCCTGGCGCGCTGGTCCGGCGTCACGGCAGCGTGCCTGAAGCGCGGACGCCCCATGGCTTTGGAGGACACGGTGGACTGTCCACGCGACGCCTGCCGGACTCAGGCGAGGGCGTTGCTCACGCGCGCGATGCGCCCCCGCGCGATCGTGGCGCTCTACCTGGAGGTGGCCACCGCGGTGGTAGAGGTAGCGCGCGAACTGGGGCTTGCTCCAGGCCGAGACTTCGACTTGGTCGGCTGGATGACGGAGCAGCAGTACGACCGGGATTGGGTTCCGCTGTTCCGTGGCGATCCGCCCGCTGCTGCGGTCGTCTGGAGCCCCGCGCGCATGGCGGATCTGGCCGTCGAAAGGCTGGAGAGCCTGCGGCGAAACCCGGGGCTGCTTCCTGTCCGAATCAGCGTACCGGTGGAACTTCGTCCTGCCGGCTGGTGCCGTAAGGACGCCTGAGGCGTTAAAGCCAAGCGTGGTCCGCTTGGCCGCTTACGAACGGGGGGTCGGTCATGCATCGAATAACACTAGGGCTGCTCCTGGTTCTGGCCTGCCGCCTGGCGAGCAGCGGCGAAACGGTCTCGGCGGTGTCGGGCTTCCAGGACGATCCCGAAGTCCTCGCGAAGATCACTGCGCTGGGCGAAAACAGCGCCGTTCTGCTGGGCAAGATCAAGGTCGAGCCACAGGACGTCGGGAAGTACCACGGCGCACTGAAGGATGGGCCGGGCAGGCGCGACTACGGCAACAGAATGGTTTACGCGCCGGACCGGGGCACAGCGCTCTATTGCGGCGCCAACCACGCGTCTCCGCACCGGCTGAACGATGTCTGGGAGTTCCACTTGGCCTCGAACACCTGGCGCATGATCTGCGCACCGGGCCGGGACGCGACCCGGCTGCGCGAACTGCAAAACAGGGAGCGCAAGATCAACGAAGCCGCCGCCAAGGGCGCATTGGATGACAAGAGCAAATCCGAGTTGGAAGACCTCCGTGCCAAGATGAAGGCCTGGTACGAAGGGGTGGAGGTCAAGGACGGGTACCTGCAAGACAAGGCCAACGGCGGCCCGGTTCAACCCTGGCACACCTGGGACGGGGTCACCTACGACGCGAAGGCCAAACGGCTCTACTGGGCCGTGCTCGACAGCGACAACTTCCAGGATGAGAAGAACCGCGTGCACCGCAACCTGACGCGCTCCTTCGCGCGGGCGACAGACCAGGATCCCGAAGCACTGGTCGAGAGGCTCAAGCCCGGCAGCAGCATGTACCTGTACGACCCGGCATCGGGCCGCTGGCGGAAGCAACTGGGCGAAGGCCCCTTTCCGATCATGCGTGGCATGGGCGGCACGCTGCAGTACATCCCGGACATGGACAAGACCATATGGTACGCGTGCGTGGGGAACACGCCCGGCGGCTACGACGAAGGCATGTGGGCGTACGACGCGCAGGCGAACAAGTGGGAGAACCTCATTCCTGGTTCCCTGATCTCCGGCCTGATGCGCCAGAAGAAGGCGCCGGGCGAGGAGATCCAGACGGCGTATGCGGGCAAGCAGAAGAAGCTCGTCGCGGTGCAGAAGGAAATGACCTTCGTATACGACTTTTCTTCCAACGCCTGGACGCGCGGGACCGACAGTCCCGGGTACGGCTACGATAGCCACAGCGTCTTCGCGTACGACGCCAACGCCGGCGTATGCCTGCTGGTAAGCAAGAAGGGCGGGCAGTGGTCCAAAGAGCCCTGGACGCTTGCAGCATACGATCCGGAGACGGACAAGTGGGACGCCGTTCAGATCAACGGCGCGCCGCTCGCAGTCGACAATCCCGAGAAGAACTGGCTGGCGGCGCAGTACACCGGTTACTACGACATGAAGTACAACGCCCTGGTGCTGTACAACGGACGCAACAGTACGGCGTGGGCCTACCGGCACAAGCCTGCGGCGAAGTAGCGAAAGCCGCTAAGCCGTTGCGGGCTGCCGGTATTGTCCGTAGGCCCGCGCGGCCTCGTACAGCGCCACCACGTTCTCTGTGGGCGAGTTGTCCTGCAGCTGGTGGGTGGGGGAGAGACAGTAGCCACCGCCTGGCATCATCACGTCGAGTGTCTCGCGGACGTTTCGCACCACGTCCTCCCTGGTGCCGTTTGCCACCGCGCCGGCCGTCGAGATGCAGCCGTGGAAGGCCAGGCGCCCGCCGAAGGTCTTCTTCAAGTGCGCCGGCGACATGTTCTTTGCCTCCGGCTGCAGGGTATCCACGGCGTTGATGCCCATCTCGATGAATTCCTCGTATGCCCAGCTGCTCGATCCGCAGGTGTGGACCATCACCGGCAGGTTGAACGACTTGGCCAGGTCCACGAACTTCTGGTGGCGCGGGCGGATGTGCTTGCGGTAGAGCGCCATGCTGATGAGCGGGCTGCGCTGCGAACCCAAATCCTCGCCCATCCACAAGAAATCCACCGCGCCGCGGGCGGCTTCAAGCGTTCTGCGGGTGACTTCCAGTTGGATCTCGAGCTTGCGGTCGATCAGGCGCAGCCCCGCCGGCTCTTCGCTGATGAGATCGACGAGTACCTGCTCCATGGTGCGCAGCATGCCGGTGCTGTTGATGATGTCCCCCAGGCCGGCTCCGCCTACGTAGACGGCCCGGGTCTTGTGGCGATCGCAGGCCGCGCGAACGCTCGCATAGTCGTAATTGTCCGGCGAGGGCATCGGCCAGGCCTCGACCTGCTCTTCTCCGGCATCCTTCAACGGGAAGTCGCAGAAGTCCCAATACCCGCCGAAAGGGTTCGTGATCCAGCGGGTGCGCTTGCCCCATAGCGGATCGACGCGCCGGCCTTCGATCTCCGGATGAAGTCTCGGCCCACGGTAGGCGGCGCCTACGCCGCGGAAGTCGACACCCAGCGCCTGCAGCAGACCCTCGCGGTCCTCCGGCGCCAAGCCGAAATGCGCCGCCAGCCGGGCATGGATGCCAGGGTTGGACGCGTAGTCGACCGGCACGCGGTCGGGTTCCTGGCAGGCCAGCACCGTCATTACACGTTCCTTGGAGCTCATCGGTTTCATGGTGTCGGTTTCCCACCGGGTCAGTTTATGCAGGGCGGACGACCTGGACTGTTGAAGGACACGATAGCGAGTCGAGGTATTTCGGCACAATGGAGGGAATGGCCAGTTTTTGTATTATTCAACAACAAGGCAACGGGCAGTTTACTGGTGACCTGCCCCCCGAGATTTGGTCCAGGCGTAGGGTTAGAGTAAGCCCTATGTTGAACCAGGAAAGGGGGAGCCATGAAGAGGAAGCGATTCAAGCCGGAAGAGATCATCTCCAAACTTCGTGAAGCGAAGGTCGAGCTGGCCAAGGGCCAGACCGTCCCCGCAGTGTGTAAGAAGATCGAGGTATCTGAGCAGACCTACTACCGCTGGCGGAAGGAATACGGCGGCCTGAAGATCGAACAGGCCAAACGGTTCAAGGATCTGGAGCGCGAGAACGCACGGCTGAAGAAGTTGGTGGCCGACCAGGCGTTGGACATCGCGATTCTCAAGGAGGCAGCCGACCCAAACTTGTAATCCCGTCGAAGCGCCGGGAGGCGGTGCGCCGCGCTCGCGAGAAGCTTGGCGTGTCCGAGCGGGGTGCTTGCCGAGCCCTGGGCCAGTCGCGTTTTGGGCAGCGCTACCTGGTGAAGCGACGGGACGATGAGCCGAGACTGGTGGAAGCGATCGTTCGATTGGCCACGCAGTATGGCCGGTACGGCTTCCGGGCAAACCATATTGCAGATTAGGTGGCGTGATCTCGGTGATCGTGCTCCACGCAGGATATTTCACAAAGTTCAATTATTGGATTCCAGTGGTTACCTGGTGCTAGTAGCGTCCATGCCTGTCAGCCAGTTCGGCAACCCGTCTAACTCTCGTCTCCAGGCCATCAGGTGGAACTTGGTCGGCCACCCCAAGCACGCTGCGGCCGTCCTGGCGCATAAAGTCCAGGGTCTCGACCACATGCCGTTCGAATTCGGAATTGCTGACTAAGGGCGTGAAATACGATCCAGGGATCCCACCCCATAGAATCGACGTAGGTCCAGCCAGCTCTCGCATTTGATGAATGAACACATCGCCACAGGGGTGGGGCGTCAGAGCCTCTAGAACAGTAAACCCCACCGAACCTTCCTGACGCAGCAAACCGCGCAGGCGGCCATCCATGTGGATGAACGAAAATTTCCCGGCGTCTCGTATGCGCTTGGTCCACTTTTCTTGATACGGCCTCAAATAGCGCTCGAAAAACCGAGGGCCGACAACGTCCGACGACAGATTCTCAGGGATCATCAAACATTCAGCCGGCGAAGCAACCGCCAGTTCCGCTGCGGCATCCCACTTGGACTCCATGATCTCCAGGGTATGGTCGAGCTCGTCCTGAGCATCGTCGACGAGCTCGACAACAGCTTCAATCCCCGACAAGCGCGCCACCAATTCCATAAAGGGACTCTTGGGAAGATAGCAAAGAACGATGCCGGCCCCTCCCATTTGGGTCTTGCGCTCAGTCGCATTCCCATAATCGGCTTCAAAGTGCGAGTGCTCCAAAATGTAGCGATATACGCGCAGGTCATCGACCGTCCGAATCAAATGCCGCGTAGGCGCCGAAGACAGCGAGGCGGGCTGATAGGTCCAGGCGTCTTCGATTGCGCCGACCGGGGTCTCATAGGTCGTCTGAGTTATACGATCAATTGTTCTGGTGTGCTTCCGAACGGTATCGTCGTAAACGGCATTGAATGGGTTGTAGCCTTGTAAGTAGTAGCCCACTCGAAGACCGCGATGCCATTCCAGGTAAGGCGAGATGCCTGCCGATTTGGGCGGCAATTTCCCCTGCGCGCGCAGCGCAACGGCCCAATAGGCCAAGTCGCCAAACCAGGGCACGCGATCCGGCCGCTTGCCGCGCAGCATGGCCAAAATCCGATCCCGGTCGGTCACGTTGAACTCCCATCCAGGGGTTCGTTCCAAGCCTCAAATACCGCTGCGATATTGGCGGCCGGATCTTTTAGGCCCCATTCACATTGAGCGATCACGCCGCCACGCCCTTTATCCAGCGCGCTTCTCACTCGGCGCACGCCTTTCTTGACTTCCTCCGGCGTGCCGAATGGGAGAAGGTATTGACGATCGATCTCGCCCCAAAAGGTTATCTTGCCGCTGTACTTGGCCCCAATTTCTTCGATATTCATGCAGAAAAGCTGGCTGTTAATGGCATCAATGCCGATCTCGATCAGATCCGGATAAATAGAGCTGATATTCCCGTCCGAATGAAAGAATATAAACTTGCCGGCCTTATGCATGATCCGGCAGTATTCTGCGTACAGGGGCTTGAACAACTCCCGCCACATGGCCGGAGCAATCAACAGGGTCCGTTGAGAGCCCCAGTCGTCCATAAAGGAAATTCCATCAACCGCTGTCTTGGCCCACATCTCGATTTCGCGTACGTTGAATTCGTGCAGCCGCGCCAGGAGTCCGAGAAATTCGGGTTCACCATATCCCAGATGGAGGAAAACCTGCTCGGATCCGCACAGGAACTGAAGACGTTCAAACGGTCTTATCAACATACCCGGCTTAACAAACAGGTCTGCGTTCGAGCAGAACCCATCCACCTGGGACAGGTCGGCATGATCCAGCATCTCCCAAGGCATACGATAGGAGCTGATCGCTGCTTTACTGTTTAGAGTCGGCTCCTTGACTTCGCCAACGACTCCTGGTTCGCCGGTTTCCCATTTGACACCCCAGTCATCAATGTAGGTGCCTCGGGTGAGACAGTTTCCGCGTGCACGACCCGTGGAACCGTAGGTATAGGGCGGACTTGTGAAGTCGACCGGAAATCGCGCAAGCAATTCCGTGTGTTCCTTTTGACGGAACTTACGCACGCCCGGAAGTGCCCATAGGGCCCGCGGCGCACGATCAGGACTCTTAAACTGCAGGGTGCGCCTTACGCGTTCTCGTCCGGTCATCTTGGTTAACCCCACCCACCTCGGCAGTTGGTGAAGCCTCGGAGGGAAATGGCCCAACGGCAGACGCCTAGGGATTTGAACACTATTCTACCTACGGATTATATACACACGGGAGAAGCGTCGAGTTTTTAACCGTCCATCATAGGACTGTGTACAAGAGGCCTGTACATAAGATTTGTGCCTTTGCCTGAATTTGAGGTGTTCTGTTTTCCAAATTGTGGAAAGCTCTGCGCACCTCAAGCGCGTACTGGGGTTCTGCGGTTCCTACATGCCGACTATTTGCCTTCGAACTTGGCAACGTTGGATCTAATGCAACTCCCGTAATCTTCGACAATAGGACCGCTGAGTTTCCCTAGTCTGATATTGGCCCCGGAAGCTCGACATTCGGCGTCATGGGGCCTTTGGCTTCGCCTTCGCGGCCTCTAGGGACTTTTCGTTGAATCCCAACGGCGCTTTGTTTAACGAACCGCGTTCCAGGAAAACAGCGAGCATCCATTGGGGGTAGGGTTTCCATACAGCGAAATTGAATGCCTCAAGCGCCAGGTCTTTTTCGGTTTTCAACTCGATTGGCGCGCCGTTGCGTTGGCCTTCTTTCGCATCCGTGAAGTCTTCAAAGAGCGACCTCTGGGCTGTGCGCAGCGGTTTGGTGCTGTCGAGCAGTGCGCCGAGGTGGCTGCGGCAAAGGTCCGGATTCCGCGCCTGTCCGATGGAACGTGCGCCATCCAGGCGTTCGACATCGTCCGAACTCTTCAGAAGCCGCAGTGCCTCGTCGAGAGCCTCCTGGGAGGATGATCCGATCAATGCGCCGCGCAGGAGGTGACCATGCCGGCGCCGCTCTTCCGCGGACATTTTCTCGCCGAAAGCCCGCAGCCAGGGCGCGAATGCATCGCTGCGGTATCGGGCTATGAACGGCAGGCAGTCCATTTGGATTTTTCGCTCATAGCCGGCCAACGCTTTCACGGCTTCCTGTGCAGAGCCATTCGCTTCGCATTCGCTGAGCGCCCAGAAGACCAGTGGGCCGAACCGAGGATGGCCCAAATGGGGCGTAAGCGCAGCCGCATTCTTGTTGTTAAGCAGCTGTACCAACTCCTCTTCGATGGCAACCGTATCCGCGCTCCCCTTTTCCTTCATTGATTGGTCGTAGGCTTTCAAGAGCATCGGCAGTTGGGACTCGTCTCCCGCCGCCAGCGAGACTGCGGCGAATACAGCGAAGGCCGTGAACTTGAGAAAACGAAACCCATGCAAGGCCATGGCACCTTCCTCCAAGTTCGAAAAGTTACTTCCCAGAGCCCAGAGTGAAAACATGGAACGGCGGCACGCGCATTGCGAAGGTCAAGCCGCTTACGGTAGAGCAGATCAGCAGATCGCCTGAAAAGCGCGGCTGGCCCATGGCGCCCAGTGTGGCCCGCCTGACGCCACTGGCATCGCTTTGGTGGACCGTGTTTGCGCCTGAAGATATCGGGTCACTGTCGAATTCCCGCGTCCACAGCAACTTTCCGTTCGCTATGAGCACGGCGGAAATGCGGGCGTCGTCCGCGCCAGCGTATAGGACACCATTCTTGAGCGTACTGGAGGTGTAGCCGAACCGCTCCATCGGCACCTGCCAGCGCAGCTCGCCGGAAGTGAGATCAAAAGCGTACAGGGCGGTTTTGCCTTGGCAGACCAGGGTGTGCTCCGCAGCGCCAATCAGAGGTTGGCCTATGAGCTCCGTGCCAGGCAGTTTGGCCGCCCATACGGATTTGCCCGTGTTGGCGTCGAGGCAACTTACAACCCCAATTGACTGTCCTTGACCGCTGCTCGTGTACCCGCTGGTGTACAATCGCCCGCCACAGACGACGGGTGCATTAAACCCGACACCACTCAAGGGCGCCTCCCAGATTTTCTTTCCATTCTCGCGGTCCAGAGCCACCAAGTTGTGCGACCAGATGCCGGTAAAGATTCGGCCTGTACCCTCGTCCACGGCCGGGTTGATCAGCGATCCGCTTGAATACATCTGGCCATTCAGTTCCCAATTCGCCAGCAGGCGCTCGGTGCGCCAAGCTTCTTTCCCCTGGCGATCCAGCGCGACCAGGATGCCGCCGCGCGTTGCGGCAAGGACAAGGTCAGATTGTTCGTCGTAGGCCAGGGATTCGTCCATCGAGAAAGGAAGCTCGAACGTCCAACGCTCCTTTCCGCTGCGCGGATCATAGGCCGCTACGCTTTGCGGAGGCAACAGTGCATACACCGCATCGCTGCGCACCACGGGGGTGCTGTGCTGGTAGTCGCCCGGCTTGGACCAAAGCACCTTGCCTGTCGCAGCTTCGATGGCGAACAGGCCATTGCTGGTTGGCTGTACGAACACGCCCAAGGCCTCGTTCAGGCCCGGTGCCCCCGGCGCGAAGGAGCACGATCCAGTCATAACAGACCAGACTACTTCGCACTTCGACAGACGCTCAATTACTTTATTTACCCGCATCTTCGCTTCGAGATTGTCCTTAACCAAGGGAAGCACGTCGCCCTCGAGAATGCGGAACGCAGAAACACCAGTCTGGCGCACGTAGGCTTCCAGTTGGTGCTCGGCAGCGTCCCGCGCTTCGGCTTCATCGGCACTCAGTTTGGCGACCAGTTCCCGCAGATGTGCTTCCACTTCCTTTGCGTCGCCGTCGCCGGCGACAGTTCGAGGTGCCAAGCGTGCCACATCGAGCGGTTTACCCGGGACAGCCAGGATCGCGCAGAGCACCCAAAGAGCCGCTCCGGCCAGCAGCCCTGCCGCCACCAGCGGCAAGGGGTCCGGTGAACTACGGTGGACGGCCTTCGCCGGAAAAGGCGTGGGGGACGAAGCGGAAATTTTCAAGTATTCTTCGCGGAAATGCTCCACGCAGGTCTCGGAGATCAGGGTTTCCTCAATGAATGTCTGCCGCGCGTCGGCGTCGCGCTCCAGCAATTCTGTCAACGCCAGGAGGTCCTGCTCGGAGATCCTGTTTTCCTCCCATGCCATGTAGAGTTCGGCGCTTCTTTCCAAATTCATGGGTTGCGATCCTTTCTCAGCCGGGCTTCGACGCACTGGGCAAGGCGCTGGCGAATGCGGTAGAGCAGCATGCGTACCGCCTCAGGCGTCTGCCCAATCCGCTTTCCGATCCGCATAGCCGACTCCCCGCCGCCATACCGGCAGGCAAGCACAGAGCGGGAGGTTGGCGGAAGTGCCTGCAGGCATTCTTGAAGGGTCCGGCGTCGCAGCGCCCAGAACTCGGCGGATGCGGCCTGTTCTCCTGCGCAGAGTTCGACGGAATCGAAGAATCGCAATTCGACAGGTGTTGGTTGCCTGCGCTTTCTGGCCAGATGTTTCAGCGCCAAATTGCGCGCAATACCCCGGCACCATGCCGCGAAGCGGACGGGGTCACTAGGCGGAGCGGACTCGCCCAGCACCACCGAAGCCACTTCCTGCGCCAGGTCTTCTGCATCGTGGAGGTCCCGTACCAGAATCAGAAGGTACCTAACCAAGGCCGCCCGGACCGGCAAGAACAGGCGTAACCGGGAATCACAGTCAGCGATCATGGTTGCATGCATATCCAATTATGAGTTCCTCAGAAGACTCGATCGTAACGAATTAAATCCCCGAAATCTCTTGCCGGGAAACCAAATCACGACGCCCTGCAACTCGGTACCCTAGCTAGGGATATGGCAGCCAATAATTTACTGAAGTTGCCACGCCGGTTGGACCCGGCATGTAACTCGTGGTCAACCAAGGGGTAAGGCTCCATTCATTCTCAACAACACGAACAGGGCCGCGCTCCTAGACGATTGACCTCTAATTAAAGGAGGCAGGTGGCCCCCTCGAATTTTGGTCCGGAAAATTGGTCTGAGTTGACTTTATTGAGGAAGAACTCCAACAGCGCTTTCACCCAACAAGAGGAGCCTCATGGGTCGGGATGTTTGTCCTAAGCGCGCCTTTGGCTCAGCGGTGAATAAGTCTTGCGCCTAAAGGAGCGATGCCTATAGTGGCGATCTCAAAAAATGAAGATGTGGGTTCCTGGATATCCGACGTGGAACCTTGGCTGCGATTGGGTTGATCGATATGCCTATTGTGCTGAGAAAAAATGAAAGCCCCAAGTACGTAGAGGCTTTCTTTTCTGGCTGGATTACACCCGCCGAATTGACCCAGCAGGCGGAGGAGACGTTGGCAGGGGCTCGAAGTCATGGCACGCATTTGATTCTTGCAGACTGCAGAGGGCTAACGGGCGGCCATTCGATCGCTGACCTATATGGCGTGGCCATTTGGCTCTCCCAGGACAGGGCTGGCCCGCGCGTAAAGGAGGCCGTGCTCGCACCCCGAATGGATTCGGCAAAGGTAAGTCCTCGGATTGGGAGACGCTGTGTGTCAACCGAGGCGTAAACGTGAAAGTCTTCGAAGACCGCGACACGGCCCTAACTTGGCTTCTTGCGCCTTAAACGCCATCCACGCGCGCGCTCCGGCGTGAGCTGAAAAAAATGGTTTGTTCTTGTGCATCAGAACGGTGCCGCCGACACGATCTTCCGCAAGGCCCCCGTCGGGAACCTGCGTCCCTCGACCCCAAAAAAGCAGGAGCGCTGGGGTAATGGGGCTGACGCTGTAACCTATTGTAAGTAAGTGACTTAACTTCATCGAGCCCTCGAGTAGCGCCGGTCCGTCACGGGTGATTTGCGGTGCTGGATGAAAAATACGGCACAATTCCTAGCCGACCTTCGGGCGGGCGGTGATTCCAAGGTCGTAAGGCAGATGGAACGGAGCGAAGATTCGAACACATGTGGCGAGAATTTCTCGACACCTTGGCGAAGGACAACCGACGCGCCTACCTGGTCGCCCTGCGCGTGACGGGCAACTCGGCAAGCGCCGAGGAGGCCGTCCAGGACGCCTTCGTCCAGATCCTGCGTTCGCCGCCCGAATTCCAAGGCCAGGCTCAAGCGCACAGCTACCTTTTAAGGACGGTTTACGGCGTGGCCAAGAACAGCGTAAGAAGCCAATGGCGCAGGCAAGCCCACGAGACCGAGAAGGCCCTGCCGGAGCGGCGTGAGGCCCTTCCCCCGGACACCTGCGCCAGGAACGAAATGGCGGACGCGGCGCGCGAGGAGTTGCAGCGGCTGCCGGAAAAGTACCGCGTTTCCCTGTGCCTGTGTTGCGAGCAGGGGTTGTCCCAGAAAGCGGCTTCCGAGGTCATGCAGGTACCGGAACGTACGCTAAGCGGTTACGTCCAGACCGGACTCCAGCGCCTTCGAAATCAGCTTGCGCAGCGGGGATTCGCGGCGGTAGCGCCGCTTCTGATCTCCGAAAGCCTGCGCGTCCCCGGACTGCCCGCGATTCCGGGCCTCCTGGCGTCGGACGGCACATCACCGCCCGCAGTCCGGCAGGACCGCGCGAATTCCGGGGCATCACGCGTCCGGATTTGGCGTACGCCCGTGACCATGGGCCTATTGATCGGCGCAGCCGTGGCCTTGTCCGCGCTGGGTGCATGGCTTGCTTTTCCGGAGGGAACTCCGGAGGCTCCTCGCGCAGCAACAACGTCCACCGCGAAAACCGAAGACGGCAGCTTCGTCCATAAATGGGACTTTCGCGAAGGACCATCTGCAGATTGGAAGTTCGAACCGGAAAGGTGGTCCTGGTCGGCGGGTTCCGGAAAAGGCGGCGGGCGCATGAGGGCCACGCTCAACGCGCTCTCGCAGATCCGCGTCCCACTGGTGTTTCCCCACAGGCCCGCCGTGCTGACCGTGCAGGCCAGGCTGACCAAACCCGCGAACCTGAAGTACTCGGCGAATGCCGTGTGGGACCCGCCAGGTGGACTGGATTGCCATGTCTGGCGAAAAAAAGCCCCTGCCCTCACACAAGACGCCGGCAGCTACCTCATCCGCTTCAAGATCACCGACCGGGATATCTTCGCCTACTTTGGCGAAACGTTGACCGGCATCGTCGAATACGAGACGCCCTATCCGGCAGACACCATCACGCTCCACCTTAAGAACTGGGATCTGGAATTCGTGGCCGTGGAGGCAATGGAGGCTTCCGATGCGGACTGGCTCCGCACACACGCGGCCGAACTCAAAGAGCACATGGACCAGGGACCGGAGCCGCTCCGCTAGCTAGCCGGTTCTTGCCGCACAACCATTGAAACCTGGGAGCGGGCCGCGGTCCCTGCTCGTGGAGACGCTATGTCCCTGCGCTACGAAGACCTGGTCCTACGGAACGCCGGCTACTGCACCCCGGGCCTTCAGGCTGCTATCCGCCGCACGCGCTTGCTCATCGCTGGATGTGGCCTGGGCAGCATGATTGCCGAATGCGCGGTCCGCACAGGCTTCGAGTGTATCGTCCTGGCGGACGCCGACACAGTCGCCCCGCACAACCTGAACCGCCAGAACTACCGTGCCTCGGACGTCGGGTCGGCCAAAGTGCATGCTTTGCGCGAGCGGCTGCTCGAGATCAACCCCAACGCCACGATCCTGGCGCACGAAGGTTGGATTCGGCCGGAGAATGCCTTCCGCTTCGTCGCCGAATCCGACCTCGTGATCGATACCATCGATTTCCTGGACCTCGAAGCCGTCGTCGGCCTCCATGACGAAGCTCGCCGGCAGGGGCGCGCGGTCCTGTCGGCGTTCTGCTGCGGATGGGGAACGGTGTCCATGGCGTTCATGCCGAGCAGTGCTTCGTTTCGAGAGCTGTTTGGACTGCCGTTGGAAGGCTCGGTGCGCGGGCAATCCCATGTGGCGATGTTCCAGGACGCATTTCGAAGGATCGAGAACGACCTGCCCGCGGAATTCGCCGCCGTCACCCGCGAGGCACTCCGGACGATGGCGGACAAGACACCATGTCCAGCACCCCAACTGGCTGTCGGCAGCTACTGCACAGCGGCCGTCGTCGTTACGCAGGCGGTGCGGATTCTGGCAAGCCGCCCGGTCGGATTGGCTCCCGACCTGGTTCTGGTGGACTTGGCTGGCGCCGTCGCGCACGCAAGCCTGGCCGCAGCCCACGCCGCGCCGGACCCTGAGGCGATGCGATGAACCGAAACGCGAACAGGCCGCGCTATCGGCTGGCGTGCAACGGCGCAACCGTCCTGCAGGCCATGCGGCTGGTGTACCGACGCTATTGCCCGCTGGGCTATTGCCGCCCCAACCGTTACGCCCTTCACACCGATCTCTACGATCTGGCCCCCGCGACGCGAACTATCGTGGCCTACCGCGACAGGATGCTGGTCGGCACCCAGACGGTGATCCCCGATTCGTCGCTGGGCCTTCCGAGCGAGAAGCTCTATCCGGCTGAAGTCGCCAAGTTCCGCGCACAGGCAAGGCAAGTGGCTGAGTGCTCCAAGTTCGCGATAGGCGAAACAATCGGGCGCCTGGATATATCTGTTGGCCTGACGTACCACGCCATTGTTCTGCTGGTTCGCGTGCTCGGGGCCAGCGACCTGTTAGCGGTCTGCGAACCGCACCATGCCCCGTTTTATACACACACGTATGGCTTCGAGGTCGCCGGTCCGGAGAAACCGGACCCCGACGCAAGCGGCGCGCGCAGCTTGTTGCTGCGACTGGATCTGGACCGTTTCGCGAACGCGAGGCACCATGCAGTGCCTCGGGGCATCGGCAGAAATCGGATGTACCGGCGGATCTTCGAGAGCACAGAGGCGGCGCGGTTTGTGAAATATGCGAAGCGCGTCGGCACCCGGCGCTTCGGACGCCTAGACCAGGATCCAGCCTTCGCCTTGGTCTGCCACATCAATTTTCAGAAAGCGAAGGGCGAGGCCCAGCGCCACGCCGCCATCGGCTTACTCTGACCCTACGGCTGGACCAATTTTCGGGGCACGCCAGGTGGGCCGTAACAGGAGATCCATTTGGACAGAGCAGTTTCCGTAAGGCTTAACCTGTTGAAAAATAAACTCCAGGGGGCCCGGTCCGGATCCTCGTATCGCTGAAGGATTGGATTTAGGCCGGACCTAGCGCGGGAATCCTTGGCGTAGGTCCCTGTGGCCGCGAAATCGGCGGTCCAGGACAACGTGTCCTGGACCGCCGTTTCGTGACCTCCTTTGGTGCCTGTCTTCGGGCTGATGGCCTACTTGCACTTGCGCGGCTTGGGGTGACGGGGCTTGTGGCCGCCGCCCTCGAAGCCGATGCCGAAGCAGAAGGCGGGGCGTCGGTCCTGAATGATCACGGGCTGCTCTATGACCCGCACCGGTTCCTGCACATAGATCACTTGAGGCTGGATATTGTACTGCGGATAGGCGTCCTCCGGGATCCTCTGGTTCTTCGGCAGAATGTCCCGATAGAGCAACCTTGCCGGCCTTATCCTTGATGATGACGGTGCGCGTTCCCTCGCCGTTGTCGTACGCCTCGGTCGTGACACCCGAATTCATATCGGTGACCGAACCGCCGTTGGGGGCCTTACTGTGATCGTGGGTTGCCGAAGAGGTTTCCTCACCATTGCTGTTGGTTTTGGGTGGTGGTGTGAGTACCGTCCTCGTTCTTCTCAATTTTCTTGGTCTCGCCGGTCTCGTTGTCTGTAGACGAGATGCTGTCCTTCTCCTTGCCGCGCGTGACGCGCGACGTCTCTTTCCCGTTCGCATCGGTGGTAACGTAAGTGGTCGAACCGTCGGCGTTGCGGTAGCCCGTCATGGCCTCGCCGGTTTCCTTGTTCCGGATCGATTCAATGAGCTGGCCCTCCTCGATGCCAAGAATCTACCCACTTTCTCGCATCCAGGATGGACCTGTTTTCGGGGATCACGTCAGTCGCGCGCGGCAACGCTGCGGCTCATGCCGCAGCGCTGTGCCCGTGTCATGCCATGCTCGGATTCTTGCCCTTTGCCTGACACTATGGAAAGCGGGAAGGAGGCATACTGTGTCTGAATGAAGGACATCATGCGTCCTGACGACCGACGTTATCTTCACTGCTTCAGGGTTCGGGAACTCGATGGCTCACCAAACTACAAATTCTGTCAGAAGGGTTGACGCAATATGGTCATGCGGATTCCGTGGAGGATCGGCAGTCCAGAATCCAATACTGATATACCGAACCCATCGGGCGCGGCCTGGTGGATACCCCCGAACGGTGGCCGTGGGAGTTCACACCGTCCATCCGGTAGCGAATCCCACGAACCATGAGGGACGGCATGGACTGTGTGTGCCCGACCGGAAGGGGACCGTCTCGAATGCTCACCGCCGAATGAAAGACCTTCAAACGGCAGCGCAGGCCCTCATGCTAGCGTGCGCTCGGGCGCCAGAAACTCGCATTCGCCTCGGCGGTGGCGGCTGATCTCGGCAGCCCAGCTCAGGTTCGAAGGCGGCAATTCCCATCTATCTAGTTGTGTGGATAGTTTTATGGCGACCTGCTGGGAGGTGAAGGTTGTTGCCTATCGTCCGGCGTACTCTTATCGGCCATTGCCGCACCCAGACCTCGTCCCCTTGCCGACGGTCCTTCGTTGGCATCTGGTCTAATTCGAGCGGAATGTCCTGATTGTCCTATCCTTGTCCTCATTGTACGGGCGGCGTTCGCCCGCGCTCGGGGTTATCCTCATCAGGTCAAACGACGACGATTGGCTCGGAGCCCACCCATGAAACGCGCCAATCCCCTTTGCCGCGAACAACTGCGGGCCCGCCCAGCGCTGGGCGGCTGGCTGCAGATCGCGCACCCGGCGTCTGCGGAGATACACGCCCGGCTGGGCTACGACTGGATCTGCGTCGATCTGGAACACGGCATCGCCGAACTCGAGAGCATGGCCGCGGCCTTCAGGGCAATCTCCGGATCGAAGAGCGTGCCCGTGGCTCGAGTGCCAGCCAACGATCCCCTCTGGATCCGCCGCAGCCTGGACGCTGGCGCGCGAGCGGTCATCGTGCCCATGATCGAGAGTGCGGACCAAGCAGAGCGCGCCGTTCGTGCCGCCAAGTTTCCTCCGGCCGGCGAACGCGGGTTCGGCTACTGCCGCGCCAATGGCTACGGCGCCGACTTCGCCGAATACGCCCGATCCGCCAATGCCGAGACGGCGGTGATCCTGCAGATCGAACACTTCCGCGCGATCGAAAACCTCGAGAAGATCGCCGCCGTCGAAGGCGTCGACGCGCTCTTCATCGGCCCCTACGATCTGACGGGTTCGCTCGGGGTGCCAAGCGAACTCGAACATCCCGCGGTCCTGGCTGCGCTGGCGCGCTTCCGATCGGTCTGCCGCGAACTCGAGATGCCCATGGGCATGCATCTGGTTCGTCCGGACGAAGCCGCGATCCGGCGCTGCCTGAACGAAGGCTATCGACTGATCGCCCTTGGGTTGGACACGGTCTTTATGGAGCAGTCGGCCGGCCGGACGCTCAGTTGGGCCCGGGAAGCTGGCCAAGTCTTGTTGGTTGAAGACCGAGGCAGATGCTTCAACGGCGAGGGCCGCCTTGCAGCAGTTTCAAATGGGACTTAGCCCATTTTCCTTGGTGGCTTTGTTATTCTCCACCGGCCTTTACGTCTTTCAAGGCTACCGCCTCTTCCGCATGGTAGCCGAGTTTTATGCTCAGGATTCGGTAATTCCCGATATCGGCTACGAAGATCCTCCGATCGGTCTGGGTCGCGAGGTATAGCGCCTGCATCAGCGCAACTTCGTCGCCGCCGAGCGCGCGCGCAACAGGCGACGCCTTCTCGTTTGCGAGAGGCTTGCCGTCATCCGCGTTTCCGTACCGGCCAATGCGCAGGATCACGTTCCCATTGCTGTCCAGGACGGTGAGGCGATAGCGATCCAATTCCGAGACGATCGAGCGTGCGAAATAATCGAAGGCGAACCGGCTGTTCCCGAAACAGTGGCAGGGCCCGGAGAGGCCTTTGGTGCTGAGGCCCACGCCGCCGTACATCCATTCTGCCCCCTGGATCCAGACGCCCGCAGCTCCGTCGCTCAGGAAATCCACCGGCCGATTGGGTCGTGAGGCGGGGGGAAGCGGGATGATCCCGCCTTCGGCGGCCACGAACTTGCCATGGGGGCGCAGCTTGACCAGCGTACAGGCCCCGCGATGGACATTGGGCGGGAACTTGCCGTCCAATGGCGGCATGCCCGAGTGCTGGATGTACAGGTTATCGTTTAGGTCCATGGCGATGCCCTGGAAATAATTCGACCCGGGAAGAGCGTCGGCGAGGACCTGTTTGCCGTACTTGTCAAAGATATGGACGAAGGACCCCCACGGGCGGCCGGGATAGATCTGCGGCTCGTACCGTTCCACGCCTGCAGCCGCAGTGTTCTTATCGTCTTTGCGGTCGGCTGCGGGATTTCGATGGCAACCGGTGATCGCAACATTTCCATTGGGCGAGACCCACATCCCGTAGAACTGGCTCGAGGAATTCCCCTCGAGGCGGCACGCGATGGCCGAGAGCACTTGGGGTGCCGCACGGCCTGTACTCGAGCCGGAGTAGGTGAGTTTCTCTTCCTCCTGCCCGTAATCGAACGGCACTTCCCGCCAGGATCGCGCATCGTACCGAACGATCTTTGTCATGGTGCGGAGGTACGCGTGCCCCTCCATGTCAAAGGCCATGTCCTCCGTGTCGAACGGCAGTGTGACGAGCTCGCTTTTCCCGGAATCCGGATCGAGCTTGATGGCTTCGAAGAAGGACTTGATGTGCAACGGGTCTGGAAACTGCTCGCCCACGTACAACTTCTCGTTTTTGGGATCGAAGTAGAGCCGCTGGCGGCCATGGTAGGGCGTCCGGGGCTGCGGATCGTCCTGTTGCACTTCCTTCGTAAAGTCGCGGATCTGCTCGAGCTTTCCGCCGCGCAACGCGAAGATCCGGATATTGCCGTTCCAGGTTACGCCCCCGCGCTTGCCCTCGCTGATCCAGACGAGCGGTTCCTTCGCCCAGAAGTCGACCGTGACCCGGGCTTGCAGGCCAACCGGGGATACGGCCATGTAGGACCCTGCCGCAGGGGGAATGTCCTCGAGGGGCAGCGGGTAAGCTGAGATCTTTTTGGGGTTGACCGCCTTTTCGGGTTTGGACCAGTCGGGCATCTCGTATTGGGTGAGGGTAGCGGGCAGTTGCTTGTAAGTCTTGAAATTCTTCTGGGCGTCGGCGTATTCCGCAACGTAGTAATCGTTGCCGACCACCCAGGAGCAGACCCAGAGTTCCTTGCCGTTGGGGTGGATCATTGCGCGAACGGGGCCTGGCGTGGCCAGGGACTTCAGCACCTTTCCTTCGGGCGAGAACACCTGGATCCGGTCGTTCATGTAGTCGCAAACGTAAACTCGGCCTTCGGCATCACAGGTCACGTCGAGCGGAATGCAGAGGTGGGCGTCATCCTTCCCGGCGGAGGTATAGGGCTGGCTTCCAAAGGCCGTACAGGCCACGTCAAACTTCTCCTGTTCCATTGTTCCGGCGAAAGGTTGCGGCGCTTCCTGGCCGTCCAGGCGCATGCGGACCACGCCGTTCAAGCCGCTTTGGTTCCAGGCCTTCGACCAGACATAGCCGGTCAGGTAGAGCCACTCGCCTTTGGGGTCGATTGCAGCGCTGCGTGGCCCAATTGGGTGTATCCCGCCCGGAAATTCGTGCATGTAACGCAGTCTTGCGTCGTAGGAGATCCGAGGGCCGCTGAATTCTTTTCCGCCCGAGGTTCCGTCCGTAGCCAGTCGGTTCAGGCGCCATCCACCAAGAACGATCTGTTTGCCGAAAACCGCGAGCGCGAGGGTTTGCATGCCGTAGTTATGGGAGCCGATGCTGAACGGCCACTGCCCGCCGTAACCCTCATGGGCGGTGGTGAGCATGGTCACCAGATCGAAATTCCACCGCAGAGGACAGGCCACCTGCTCCTTTTGGCCGGGAAGCAACTTGAGCCCGCGCACATCCCTGACCTTGTCGGCCGGAAAGGGAAAGACCGTGCGTACGTAGTTTCCTTCATGATCGTAGAGCGCAAGGTGTTCTCCGGCGGCCTCGCCGTCGAAGGCATAAACGCCCTCGGGACTCGCCGCGAGCACCACCGGCAGCAGACCTAAGCCGGAGTCCGCCGTGGGTCCACGTTTCTTCGGGCACCACATCAGGTTCCGCTCGTATTGCGCTTTCAAGCCCAGGGATACCCGGACGGTCAGTGAATCCACGGCGTCCACGTAAGCGCCCTGCTCGTCCTTGCCATCCCAGACGAGGGTTTGCTTGAGGGCATTCTTCTGGAAGGGCTCAGGCGCCAAGGGGCCCAGAACGCCGCTGGCCAGATGCCGAAGGATCCTCTTCTGCGTATCCTCGATCGCAACGGTTGCGTCGCAGAAACCTTTGGATTCAAACGTGATGGTTACCTGGTCGCCGGAACGAGTAACCTTTGGTTTCTGCGCGAATTCGAAGGTCTCCTGCCTCTGAGAGAGTCCCTGCTCCTGATACGACGAATAACTGCGCGGGGCGGCGTCCTTCTCGGCGGCAAACGCAGCCATGCAGGCCAGGAACACCAGACCCGTCCCAATGCTCAGTCGCATGAATAATCTCCTTAATGGTTCTATTTCTACACCGTGCCGATGGGCCTTCCTGCAGGAAAAATAGCCTGGTACCCATGTCAGCTTAGTTGCCCCGAACCCCGGCCACGGCAACCCTCCCCAACGTGACCCGGCCTTTCAGTAACACCTTAGTTTGAAACAGATTACCGGTTAGGCCTGCCATGGCATGAAGTAAGATTGGGCGCTCCGTCTGGAGCGCCCAATGGGTCTGAGGACGTCATGATGTGCTGTTCGAACACGGCCGGTCCGTTGGCTACTTGGCCTTGCCGGCCTTGCCTTGCGTCGCCTTGTAGCTGAGCACCGCATCCGCGTGGAAGACGCCGATGCCGTCAAGGGCCATGGCCACGCGGACGATCTTGCCCTCGCCGACCTTGGCCGTCGTCTCGTTCTGCATGTCGGCGTTGGCGGCAAAGGCCGTCTGGAAGTTGCCCTTCATGACGAGCCCGAAGGTCGATACGCCGCCTTTGGGCGCCTTGAACTTGATCTTCCCGGTGGCGGCCACGCCGGTGGCTTTAGCGTCCAACGTGAACGCGATGGAGTTTCCGGCGATATCCAGCAATACCTCGGTACCATTCAAGTCCGTGCCGTCGGCCAGCTGGATACGGCCCGTGAGCTTGATGGTATCGCTGAGGGGCTTGGCGAAATTGAGCGTGACCTGGGCCTTCAGGATGGAAAGGGCGTCGAACTGGTCCTCGCTGGTGAGGAACTTGCCCAGGGGTGTTTCCGTCGGATCGTCGGGGTCGGTGCCCGCAGCTTCCTCGGCATCGTCGGAGAAGCCGTCGCCGTCGCTGTCCGGGCCGAAGCCGAAGAACTGTTCTTCGTTCGGCAGGACTTCGTCGGGATTCAGTTCGAAGGCGCCGATGTCGACCAGACCGCCGACGTTGCGCGGGAAGCTGGACCCACGCTGGTCGAAGATCGAGTCGGCCGCATTGACGCCGGCGTCGATGGCCGGGCTGCTCACGGTCAACTTGTGGGTCTTGGTCGGACCGCCGTTGTTGGCCAATTCGTAAAGGTAGGGGCTTGTGTAGAAGATGTTGGAGTTCAGGCTCGGGCCATAGTTGTGGGAGTCTACATGGGCTACGCCGTTTCCAATCAGGTTGTAGACCGTAAAGAGATAGGTGTCGGGGAAGTAGACATCCCGGGCGAAAGAGTCGGTAGAATTGCCGGCAATGATGGAACTCATCATTTCCATACCGCCACCATCGTAAGCTGTGAAGAACAGGCCGCCGCCGGGCCCTGCCGAATAATTGTTGTGGAAGGTGCAGTTGTGGATGTAGCACCCCGCGTTCTGGTCGTAGAAGTAAACGGCCATCCCGCCGCCGGGAAAATAGGACGAATTGCCAGAGACGGTAGTGTTGGTGAGCCGGAAACCGGGGTCATCAGAGGCGAAAGCAATGCCGCCGCCGTTGCGGAAGCTGGAATTGTTCGAGATCGTCGAAGTACTGATTTCGAGGGCTTGGTCAGCCAATCCCGAATTGTTGCAGTAGAAATAAATGCCGCCGCCTTCGTAGGCCTCATTGCCGTCAATGGTCGTATTGCGGATCTGAAGCAGCCCGTCGTTCCTGAAATCGAAGAAGATGCCTCCGCCACGTTCGTCAGAAAAATTTTCGAGGAATCGGCACCTGTCTACGACGACTGGAGCAAAAATATAATCGCTGGAGATCGCTAGGCCTCCGCCATCGTATTGAAAGGTGCCGTTGGACGAGACGGTGCAGTTGGTCAAGGTCAGGTCGGAGAAATTGCCGAGTCTTCGCCCGCCGATCCCGCCGCCGTTGCCGACGCATGCGTTCGAGTGAATCACCGAATTGGTGATGGTGAGCGGGGAATAATCACTGAGTCGGTAGAAATAGATTCCGCCTCCAGCGGTTATCGCAAAATTATCGTTAATCAGGCAGTCGGCAATCTGGGTCGGCGCGGTGGTCACGCCCAGGGCGATCGCGCCGCCGCTGTTGCGCGCGTAATTGCCCGAAATGGTGGAATTGGTGATGGTCAGGCCGCTGCTCCCGCCGGGACCGTAATAGCTCTGGTAGATGCCGCCGCCATTAACGAACGTGTCATTGCCGGAGATGGTAGAGCGGGTGATGGCTAGGTTGCCGCCGTCGAACTCAAAGCAGAGCGCGCCGCCTTTTCGTTGTGCAAAGTTACGGACGAACGTGGAATCCTGGATGGTGCCGCCGCCTCTGAACTGCTTCATCCCTAGGGCGCCGCCGCCCCCCAGGAAATCCCCGCCGTTGGATTCGTTGCCATCGAAAGTGCAGTCGGAGATGTCGAGCAGGGGCGCAAATAGGGCGCCTATAGCGCCACCGTCGTCATTGGCGTGGTTGTACTGGAAACGGCAGGTTGTGAACGAAAGGAGTCCGCCTTCGGAAAAGACGGCGCCACCATCATTGTTGCCTGTGCTGTTGCGGTAGAGGGTGGAACCGGTGACGGTCAGTGCGTAGAATTCGTTGTCGCTGTCGAAGAAGACCCCGCCGCCAAACCTCATCGCATAGTTGCCAGAGGCGCTCGATTCACTGATGTTCAGATTTCCTTCGCCGATCCAAATGCCGCCGCCCCGGTAGAAGGAGCTGTTGTCGTCGATGTTTGAATTACTGATTACGATGGGTTCGGAAGTACGGACATGTTCGAAGGCAATCCCGCCGCCCTTGTGGCTGGCCGTGTTATGCGAAATAGTGGAATCAGCGATGTCGCCCGGACCGCGCAGGTGCAGGATGTTTAGGGCGCCGCCGCCGCCCCGGAAATTGATGCCGTAGGAGCGATTGTACAGAAATTCGCAGTTGGTGATGTCGAGATGGTGAAGATCGTTCGCCCCGACTGCGCCTCCGTCGTCCCATGCGTAATTGCGGTCGAAGGTGCAGCGGGTGAGCATCAATATTCCATCATTGCAGTATATTCCGCCGCCATCACGGGAATTCGAGATATTTCCTGAGATGGTCGAGTTGGCAATGGTCAAATGGGCGGCTTCGCTGGTGCAAGTGTAATAGTAGCCGTAAGTGATAATTCGGTAGCCGTCGAAATAGATGCCTCCGCCATCGTATATTGCGTTGTTGTCGGTGACTGTCGATTCGCTAATCACCAAATTTCCTCCTCGGCTAAAGATGCCGCCGCCGATATTAGAGGAGTCGTTGTTCGATAGGTTCGTATCGCTGATTAAGATGGGTTCATCGGTTCGGTTAGTTTCAAAGGACAATGCGCCGCCTTTATCCTGGGCAGAGTTGTAGGCCATGAAGCAATCCGTAATGGTGGCTGGTCCCTGGAGGTGCAGGATGTTGAGTGCGCCTCCGCCGCCAAGCGGAGTGGTCCCGTTAGAATGATTGCGCAGGAAAGTACAGTTGGTGATGTCAAGCTGTTCAATCTCGTGCGTCCCGATGGCGCCCCCGTCGTCGCCGGCGTAGTTATCCGTGAAGGTGCTGCCAGTAATGGTCAGTAGCCCAGATAGCGCATAAATCCCGCCGCCATCATAGTATTTCGTTCTATTGCCGGTGATGGTCGAATTGGTAATGGTCAAGTGGAAGGCTGAGCCTTCAATTTGATAATGATAACCATATTGGTAACCCTCGAAGTAAATACCGCCTCCGTCTACGAAGGCGTAATTCCCAGTCAGTTCGGAGTTGGTCACGATTACGTCGCCATCATGGGCCGCAATGGCGCCGCCCCCACCCCCAAAAGCAGCGTTGTTGGAGAAAGTGCAGTTGTCAATATGAAGCGTGCTTTTCTTGGAAAATATCCCGCCGCCCTCTACATAGGCACCACTGCCAGTCACGGTGCAGTCTGATACATGAACGTTTGAATAGAAAGCGTGAATCGCGCCGCCATCGAGTCCATACTTGCCTCCACCCGTTAGCGTGAGGCCTGATATTTTGACCGGCATTTTGATGTCGGTATTGATATAGAAAATCCGAGAGTAGTACAACGTGCTGTCGATGGTCAGCACGTCACGACCGGGCCCTTGGATAATTACAGGGTCAAACAGCCCTATTTCGCCGGAAGACAGTGCAATGGTGCCCGTAACGGTTGAGCTGAAGACGATCGTGTCTCGGCCTCTCATCTCGTTAGCGGACATCACCGCTTGACGGAGGCTGCCTGGTCCATCGTCATTATTATTGGTGACCGTTATGGTCGCCGCTTCCGCATTTTCTATGGGAGCCAGCAGCAGCGATCCAACGAACAAGGCCATGCCAAGGTAACCAAGCCGCTCGGCCGGCTTTGTGTTTAGGCTGGCATCTGCTAGGACCTTTTTGGGAAAGCTCACGCGCGACTCCTCTTGATTGGTCCTGCCCGGCTGTGGCCAGAGGGGCGGTAGAAGTTTGGTAATTCAGGGTCTTGAAGATACTATAAGCTATATATTAGATATTCAATCTGAAATAACGCTAAGATTTGGGAGTGCTACAGCTGGGATGTTGCGTCTGTCTATTAGCCTTCCCCACATATGAGAAGACTGCCCAACCATTGAAGGGTGAGGTGGCTAAAGTCGAGCCTGTCAGGGTACCGCCAGCGGATGCGTATACCGGCTATTTGCCGCCCAAGGCTGCCGCTACCTGCTCGCAGAGTTCGAACAGCCTCCGGTCCCGCTCCCGCATGGCGACCCGGTAATCGCCGATGCGCTTGGACGTTGCGTCGGGTTCCTTGTCGTTGCGGACGTTGCAGTCGGCAAAGTGCTTGAGGAAGCCTTCGCCCCGCGCGTTCAATTCGGCGTTGACCTCTTCGGCCAGTTTGCCTGATATCTTGTTTTCCTTGAGCGTTCGCTCCAGGAAGAGCAAGGCCTCGCCGATCTGTACGCCCTCCCTGAACATCTCGTAGCGTTCGGTGCCCACTGGTCCCTCGGGGCCGGGTGCCAGCAGCGCCTGCGTGCTGTTTACCGGGCCCGTGCCGCCGCGGTTGTTGCCGAGTACCTGCTTCTTGCCGCGTCCGCTCTTGAAGGGGAAGAAATCCACGCCCAGCTGCCCGACGCCGTCCTGGCCTCGCATGATCACCTCTTCGGGTAGGTTCCGGTAGATGGCCATCTCCATTTTGTTGTACATCTCGCCGTGCCGGCAGCGCGCATCCGCGCACCAGATGCCAGCCTTGGGATCGCGGTTCAGCAGGGCGCGATAACCGCGCGCGGTCATCTTGCCTTCGGTCCACACGCACTCGCCGTACAGGCAGCGCATGGTGACTTCCTTCTCGACGCCGTGGAACGTTGCGATCGCGCCGCCGTGGCAGGTGTTCGACCAGACGGCGTCCGGCCAGATCCGGTGGACCATGCTGACGGTCGCCGGCGTTGGAATGCCCGCGTAGTCGTTGTAGCCCAGGCAACTGACGTCGAGCCAGCCGCGCGCTTCGATCTTCTTGCGTATCTCCAACAGCACCGGGCGCCAGAACGCCTCGCATTCCTGCATGCTCTCGGTGGGCGGCGGCATTTCCAGCGGTTCCAATTTTCCGGACTCCGGATCCAGCAGGGTAACGCTGTTTGGGCCGAACCAGCCGATCTTGCCTTCCTTGTCCGCTTTGATCTGCCCCCAGCAGTTCAAGCGCAAGGGGAACGGCTTGCCGATGCTCTTGTCCACCGCGTCCAGGTACTTGTCGAGGACGGAGAAGTCGTGCCGGTAGGTCCCGTCAGCGTTCTTGATCCACCGGACAACGGACTCGTCGTTGCCACCGGCCCAGTTGATGGCCAGGTCCATCCAGACGCGGCGTGCGCCCACTTCGGCCATCAGCGCGAGGGACTTGCCCATGTATTCGAGGTGTTTGTCCGACCACAGATCCAGTTCGTAGTGCTTGGCGGTGCTTTCAGCCGACGGGTAGTCCAGGTGGGTGATCCGGAAGTCCTTGGGCGCCGGAAGGGTCCAATTGAAGACCTTAAGCTTGAGCGGGACCTTGATCTTCGGATTGCCATCTGCGGTGACCGTCAGGGCGCCCGAGTACTCCGCCGCCTGGGCGTCGGCAGGTATCCGCACGGTTACCCAGATCGGCATTGTCGCTACGGGCCCTTCGATCTTGGGCTTCCATTGCCGCCAGGGCTTCATGTCGACCATGGGGATCTCATCGGGCGCGGCCGGCAGCAGGGCGTCAAAGCGGTACGGCGGCAAGCCGCACTGATCCTCTGCCGCTTTGAGGGCGAAACGGACTTGAATGCAGGAGACCGGGATCTTGGCATTGCCATCCGCCGACACCAGGTCCGACGCCGTAGCCTTAAGACCTTCGATCGGCCCCATGGAACAGGTGGCCGCGACCCAACACGAAAATACGCCATTGCGAACACCCATCAGCGACAACGGCTTGATCTTGTCGTAATTCGGGCCGGAAAAGTCGCCCTGATTAACCGTTTCCGTATAGCCGCAGGTCCAAATCTGCACGCCGTCCATGGCGGGCTCGCCTTCGGCGGCCGCTGCCCGGCCTAGGGCCAGTACCACGCCCAGTACCAAAAGCGCGAAGGGGACCAGGTAGAATCCCGGCGCTTCCAGCTTCGTTGCGAAGAACTCCCCGGCTTCACACTTGATCCATTTCATGGGTTGTACTCCCAATCCGGCAGGTCCGTTCGAACAACGCAAGAAAAGCATTACGTACCATGGGCTTCTATGGTAGGCGCAACTGGGCTGTGAGCAAACGGATGCCAAGCAGACCGGTATTATCTCTAGGAAAAACAGTCTGAGCAATCCGAGTTCTATCTGGCCTCGCTTTACCGCACTCATTTTCATCCCAAGGCGCGCGTTATTCACGTGGACCACGGAAAGGTGGATCATGCGCTCGATGCCGAAGCGTTTCTTCGACAGCAGGAGCATTTCATCAAGGAGAGCCACGGCCTGGTGGAGGAAAGCCGGATCGACAGCGTCGTGCAGGAAGGCCCGCTGGACGCAAGCGCCGTGGTTCACTGGAGGCTGCGCGAAGGCGAGCGGGTAAGCACCGGGATCGATCGGTTCACCATTATTCGAACCGACGAAAGCGCGTGGAAGATCATCTCGCTCACATACTACGAAACGGATTTCCGAGCACCTCCAAACGGTGGATTCGCCGGTCAGTTTTTCTCTTCCTGGACGAGGCGGTCGGACTTCAGAAACTCGACCTGGAAACGGTAGCCTACGGGCGCCTTCAGCCGCTCGTTCAGCCGCACCCAGACTTCCAGTACCTTCGTATCGACGCGTTCGCCGGGCAGGTCGGTGAAGAGGCGCTTACGGCCCATTCGGTGGCCGATGCGCGCAACCGATCCATCGTAAGCCAATCGGCCAAGTCCGCGCGCGCTGGCAACGACAGCCTGTCCTGGCATGAGGCGGCCCACGTCGTTCTCGTCGACTTCCACGCGCAGCCACATTTCGCTGAGGTCGCCCATCACCAGTACCGGCGAGGACCCTATCACTTCGACGCGTTCGCCTTCGCGCGCGAGAATCTGCAGCACCGTGCCTTGGCACGGCGCGCAAAGGTTCGTCTTGGCCAATGCCGCTTGCGCCGCTTCCAGCCGCGCCTCGGCGACCTGGACGGCGCAGCGCGCGACCGCGACGTCTTCGGCGCGGGGCAAACCGGCCAGCCGGCGGTGCTCCAGGTCGGCCATCTTCCAGGCGAGTTCGGCGCGCTGCAGTTCTTCGGCGCGATAGCCGGCGCGGCCCTTTTCCATTCGGGCTTTGGCGGCCTTGGCGGACTGAACCGCGGCAGCGGCCTCATCCTGTGCGCGGATCAGATCATCTTTCGGCAGGCCGCCGGCGCGATAGGCGGGCTCGAGCCGCTCGACGCGGCGCTGCGCGGCGTCGGCGCGCGCCTGCGCTTCCTTATAGGAGGCCTCCAACTCGTCCCTTTCCTCTCCGCGCACACCCTGCTTGAACATCTCGAACTGGGCCTTGGCGCGTTCGGCCTCCAGGCGGGCGGTCTCGATGACTTCCGCCTTGGGACCGGCCTCGACGCGGGCGAGTTCCGCGCGGGCTGCGGCGACGTCGGCCTGCGCTTGGGAGGCCGCGGCGGCCTGCTCGCTGTGCTCCAGCACGGCCAGCACCTGCCCTGCCTTGACGGGCTGGCCTTCATCGACCAGGAAGCGTTCGATCAACCCGCCCGAAGAGAAGGAGAGGGTGCGTTCTTCGCTGCGCGGTTCGCTGCGGCCGATCGCGCTCAGGACAACGTCTTCCGACATCGTAACGGACGCGTTGTTCCAGACGGGCAGTTCGTTCTCGATGGGTGCAGGCGCGGCCACGGCGCTGAGTAGCACCGAGGCGCCTGCCAGGCCCGCGACCAGCAACGCGCACTGCAGCCGCCGGTTTGCGAACCATTGGCGCTGTTGGGTGGTCATTGTATCGTTCATGAGGCGCGAATCCGGGCCGGACGAATCTTTCGAAACGGCACCTTTGGGTCCGCGGCGATGTACGTGGGTTCGCAAAATGCGCACGCGTTCGGTGGTTTCCATCGCGGGATCCTTCAAGACGTGCAGCAGGCCAATGCCGCCGGAGTCCAGGTGGTTTTTGCGCACGTTCATTCTTTCAGCCTCCCGTCTTCGAGTTCCAGCAGGCGGTCCGCGTAATGAAAAAGGGACCGGTCGTGCGAGACGACGATCACGGCGACGTCCAGGGATCGCGAGAGTTCGCGGAGAAGTTCGAGCGTTGCGGCGGCGTTGCGCCGGTCAAGCGCTGCGGTGGGCTCGTCGGCGAGCAGGATGCGGGGCTTGCCGAACAGCGCGCGCGCGATTGCCACGCGTTGGCGCTGCCCGCCGCTCATGTCCTTGGGAAGCCGGTCGTGCAGTTCGGCGACGCCGACGCGGGCCATCAGCGACCGCGCCTGTTCCTCGGACGCCGACAGACCCTTGATCTCGCCGGCCAGGAGCACGTTTTCCAGACCGGTCAGGGCGGGCAACAAGTGAATGCCCTGAAAGACGAAGCCGAAGTTGACGCGCCGGACGGACGAACGGTGCGACTCGCTCCTTTTCTCCAGTGCCTCGCCAAAGACCCGCACGCTGCCGGCGCTCGGCTGCATCAGACAGCCGAGGACTGAAAGGAGGGTGCTCTTGCCGCTGCCCGACGGCCCCGCAATAAGACTCAAGGATCCGGTACCGATGTGCAGATCCACGCCGCGTAGCGCGTGAACTGCGCCGGCGCCGGAACCGTAGGTCTTCGAGACGTTCGCCAGTTCAAGGGCTGTTTCGCATGCCGGGCGGGGTGCCGGATGCAGCGATAGCTTTGTCTGGGGCTGAGTCAGGGCGCCGGGCATCGCGTAGCTTCCTCCCTCAACTCATGAACACGGCGGCCGGCTCCAGCCGCAGCAGTTTCGCGGCTGGCACCATCGATGCGGCAAGGCAGATCACCACGGCGACGGCGAGAGCGCACAGCATCAGCGGCCAGGGCATCCAGATGGGAGTCTGCGTGGCTTCGACCACCCGAGCGAGGCCGGCGGAGGAGAGCAGTCCCAGCGCGCAGCCGCCTAGGCCGACGTACGCCGCCTGCTCCAGCAGCAGGCCAGTCTGCCACCAGGGCGAAGCGCCCAAAGCCTTCATGACGCCGAACTCCTTGAGGTGCTCGACGACATTCGCGTACAGCACCTGCGCGACCACCGCGCCGCCGACGAGCAGGCCCATCAGCGCGGAGATCAGGAAGCCCGTGCCGACGCCGGTGGTGACGAGCCAATAGCGGATCGTGCGCGCACGGAACTCCGCGCCGGTCAGGACTTCGACGCCCGACAGGCGCTCGCGCAGCCGTTCCTGCACGTCCTCGACTCGGTACCCGTCGGCGACCTTCACCTGAACGAACGAGGTCTGGCCGCCCATCGGCGTGAAGGTGAATTCCTTCGCCTGGTCGTACTGCGCGACGAGGATCGCGGCGGTCGTGAAGGTGCGGCCGCCGCGCGTGAAGCCGACGATCTCGGCGCGGCGCCCCCATAGCTCCGCCTGCACGCCCACGCGGTCGACGCCCAGGCGCTTTCGTTCGGCCGTGTCGAGCAGCACCGTGTTTGGGCGGCGCAGTTTCTCGAGGTCTTCCTTTTCTGCGATCAGGGGGAGTGGAATGTGCCCGTCCAGATCGATGCCGATGATCTGCACGTTCTCCTGGCGGCCGTCGGCGCCCTTCCAGACACCCCAGTCGAAGATGAGATTCTCGGCCCAGGCGACGCCGGGGACGGAACGCGTCTGTCCGGCGATACGGTCGCTGATTGGATGCGACATGTCCTGGTTGGGCGTCTGTGGCGCCATCACCCAAAGTTCCGCGGGCGTGCGGTCGATGACGGCCGTCGCGTTCTTCAGGAACCCCAGCAGGATGCCGAGTTCGATCAGTGTCAGTACCACGCTAAACGCCACGCCACCAAGCGCCACCGCCAGCCGCGCGCGGTTGTGCAGCAGGTTCTTGAAGGCGACAGGAATCATTCGGCAGCCTCCGCAGGTGCGAAGACGGGCGCAGGGCGATTGGCGGACGAACCAGGACGCGCTTGCCGTTCGGCTTGCAGGCGCCGGTATTGGCGAATCAGGAGCCAACGCTTCACGCGCTGCAGCAGCCCATTGCAGCCGCGTGGCAGGCGGCCTTGCTTCAGGCGCAGCGTGAAGAGGTCCAGTTGCAGGTATTGCGGCGCGCTCCACTGGCCGGGCAGGTCGAGCAGCCGGCGTGCGCCTTCCATGGCGACGATTCCGGCGCACAGCAGGCAGGCGGAGAAGTTCGATGGACCCACGCGGGCTTCGATGTCGATGGTGCGCAGATCGCACTGGTTGCGGTGCATGTGCGCGGGCGCCAATCCCATGGCGAAGCGGGCGACCTGTTCCACCTCGCACTGGCCGTCCTTCCAGCCGAAGTAGCGCTCGGGCTCTGGGCCGCCGGGTGCAAAGACGACCACCGCCGCGGAAAACCCAAGCGGCGCGGCCATGATCACCGTCTGGTTACGGCGGCGCGCTTCGCGGAAGAGCATGCGGTGCGCGTCGACGGCGAAGATCTCGATGGCGTCGATGACCAGGTCAGCGCCATCGAGAAATGCGACGATATTGTCTTCGTCCAGATGCCGATCCCAGGCGGAGATGCGGGCCTGCGGATTGATCGCGCGGATGTGCTCCTGCATCGTCAGGGCCTTGTTGCGGCCGATCGACTGCATCGTGCCGCCGACCTGGTGGTTGAAGTTCACAAGCTCGAAGGTGTCGCCGTCCGCGATTCGGAAGCCGCCCACGCCCATGCGCGCGAACGCCTGCGCGTAGATTCCGCCCACACCGCCCATGCCGGCAATGGCGACGGAACTGCGCTGCAGGCGCGCCTGCTGTTCGGGCCGCAGCACGCCCAGGTTCCGTTCGAAGGCCTGGTCGTAGTCGAAGCGTTCCATGCGTGAATTCCCTCAGTCGGTCAGGGCGTCAGCGTGCGTCCGCTAGGGGATAAAACGGACGCGCCATCGCGGAACAGGGGACCGATCGCGATCCCGGACTGACCTTTAATGACGCCAGACCGCTGTTCCGGCTGAAAACCAAGGGGTTTTCTCCTGCACCGGTGCACTGCGGGTGAGTCGCCGCAACGTCTTTGACGGCAACCTGTTGCATTGGGCAAAGGGCGTAATGCATGGTGTAGCGCCTCCTTTACTTACCCAGGCGGCTGGCCAAGACGCGGCGGCGAAGGCGTTGCAGGGGCGAGCGGTTGCCCCAGCGAAGCCGGCCTCGGGTGACTTCGCAGGAGCGTGCGTTGAAGGCGACGTAGTTCGGCGCGGCGGGCACCTGCTCCGGATCCTGGAGCAACCGCAGCACGGTCGTGGCGACAACGCCGCTGGCGATGGAAGCAGCCAGCGCCAGCGAAGGCGCGTTGGTGGCGCCGGACGCGCTGACCTTGGAAAGGTCCAGGTCGCGGAAGCCGTTGAGGGCGGGGCTGAGGCCCAGTGCGAAGTTCAGCAGGCATTCGGTGCGCGAGCGGCACGAGGCGAAATCGAAGTATTCTTCAAATGCCATGCCGCCGGGCCGGAAGACCAGCATGTTGATGCCGAAGCCCACCGGCGCGGCCGTGACCAGCGGTATGCCGCGGCGTTCAGCGGCGGCGAAGAGCGCCCTCCGGGCCTCGAACTCGTAGAACTCGATGCTGTCCACGATCACGTCCACGCCGTCCAGCAGGCGCTCGACGTTCGACGCGTCGACGCCTTCGCGTTCGACGGTCAGCATCGCGTGCGGATTGATCTCGAGCACGCGCTCGGCAACCGCGTCGGCCTTCCAGCGCCCCAGGGTAGGCAGCGTCGCGCCGGCCTGCCGCGCCAGATTGGAGACTTCGTATCGTTCGGGATCGGTCAAGACCAGGTGCCGGACGCCCAGGCGCGCCAGTGCGAAGGCGTGGAAGCTTCCCACCGAACCCGCGCCGGCAACCAGGACCTTGGCGTTCCAGAGGGCGCGCTGCAGGTTCTCGTCGATGATGCCGCGGTGGCGGGAGTAGACGCGTTGGAAGAAGGCCTCGGGCGACTCGATGTCCTGCGGTACGCGCGTGGTGGGCAAGGGAAAGGAAGCGGCGTGCGCGCTGTTGCCCTGTTGCACCGGCTGCTCTGCAAGTCGCATGACGTTCTCCTTAATTCGGGCACAGAGTCTCCCTGCGGCCGCCCGCGCGGGCGGCTTTGTCCGACCGAACCAGACCTAGCTATGGTTTCTGCGGCACCTCGCCCGGCCTGGGAACCATCGTCTCGTCGCGGGTCTCGGCGAAATTTACGTTCATCTTGCGCACGAAAGCTGCAGGATCGCGCAATTCCGCCGGGATCTCGTCGGGCGCGAGTGTCTTGGCTTCCATCTCGTCGACTACGATGTTCTCGGGCATCAGAACCATACGGTCAGAGGCGAAGGGCGCGTCGAATAGGCCGATGGCGGTCAGTTCGCTGTCCATGAAGGTGAAGTGGTACTTCCCGATCCAATAGAAGCGCACGTCGAAGGTCTTGTCGACCAGCAAGGTGAGTTTCTTCCGCCAGTGCTTGCGCTTCGGGATACTGTCGTTGGCAACGCGGTAAACGGTGCAGTCCCATCTCTCCGAAACGCTTTCCGCCGTCGCGCAGTAGCGGACGCGCACCATGCACGGTCGTTCGTCCAGCTTGAATGGGATATTGACGATTCCGTCAATTTTGCCCTTAAAGTGCAGCACGCCCTTCATTTCCTTGTACTGTGCCTTCCAGATGCCGCGCCCCATGACCTCGGGTACGCCCTCGTCGAAGGTCTCGATCATATGCGGCAGTTCGGTGGACTTTGGCGGAATCGCGGTGGTCGGCGGCGGCGTGCCGGTCCTCGCGGCCGGCTTTTCAACGGCAGGTTGCGCCGGCTCTCCTTGATCGTTCTTCAGCCACACCGCGCCCGTCGCGCATCCCAGGGCCAGCGCGCCGGCGGCTACCCAGCCGGCCAGTCTTTTGCGCCCGGTGTTCTCGGCCATCATGCGCAGGGTGGGGCGCAGGCTGCCGCCTTGGGCGAGATGTTCGAGGCTTGGACGCAGCGTTTCGGGCGCGCTCGGGACGGGCAGGCTGCCCAGCACGTCCGGCAGCGCAACGGCGCTCATCGTCACGCCGCCGGCGGCCAGCTGCGTGCGGATCTGCGCCAGCGCGCGGGAAAGTTGCACGCGGATCGTGCCTTCGCGTTCGCCCAGCACCTCGGCGGCTTCCGTCTCGCTCAGGTTGTGGCAGCAGCAGAGCATCACCGGATCGCGGTAGCGTTCGGGCAGGCGCAGCAGGATCGACAGAACGGCGTCCTTCAGGTCCACCGAATCCTGTTCGGTGTCGGGCTGTTGGTTCATGGCGCGGCCACGCTCCTTTCGCGCGATCTCCTCGCGGCGCTGGCGCCGCTGGCCCGAGCGCACGATCACGCGGCAGGCCTTGCGGACGATGCCGAAGAGCCAGCCGCGGAGGCTCTGGATCCGGGCGTGTTCGCCGGCGCGCCGCATCACGTCCAGGAAGGCCATCTGCAGCGCGTCCTGGGCGTCGTCGGGGTTGCGCAGCACGCGAAGCGCGAAGGCGTAGAGTTCGTCCTGGTAGCGGTTGAAGAATTCGGTCAGCGCCGCGCGGTCCTGGCGTTCGGCGTAGGCCTGGAGCAGGGGCCGGGCGTCTTCGGAGGTTGCGGACATGGACCTCGCCATCCTTCGAGTCATCGTTATAGCCATGTCCAGGCTCCCGGCCAACCGTCTCTTCGCCAACCTAGATACCGCCGGCCCGGGCTCGATTACAGAAATCGAAACAAGGCTTTAAAGCCCATAACCCTTTGTTTTTAAATTAGTTATGACTTCATATTTTGCGTTGCCTGGCGCGGCGGCCTGCTGGGAGTGGAGGACCTGGGCCAGCCAGACTTCTGTTTGGGCGGTCCTCGCATGCGCGAAATTGAGCCTGAGGTCGCGGTTCTTGGTGCTTTCACCGGGGGTTGATTCCAGGCTTTGCACGCGCTCGTCGAAGCACTGCAGATCCAGGCGCAGGAGCAGCGCCGGCGCGCCTTTGACGCGCGGGCAGGGCCGCTCGGGGCCCAGCGGCTCGAAGCCCAGCAGGCGCTGGTAGAAGGGCGCGTGGCGCGGATTGACTTCGATCACGAAGTCGTCGAAACGCCGGACCCGCCGCGCGTAGACAAAGATGGCACTGAAGAGGTGCAGGAGCAGCGTCTTGCCGCCTGCCTGTTCGGGCGCCATCGCCAGGCGTGTGACTTCCGCCAGCCGGCGCGCTTCGCGTCGCAGGGGTTCCAGTTCCTCCGCGAAGATCTCGTCGCAGGGCAGCCCCTGAGCGCCGGCGTCGAAGACGAGCGTCACCGTCGCGGCTGTGCGGCCCGCGGCATCCTCGGCCAGCAGCACGAAGGTGTCGGGCCGCGCATCGTAGGCGTTGACGCAGCGTTCGTCCGGATGCGGATCGGCGAAGCCGCTGCTGCGGTACACGCGATACGCCAGGCGATAGGCGCGCTCGCGCGTGGCGGCATCGTGCGCCACCCGCAGGCGATAGTCCGCACAGGACGGCGGCGGAGGAGGAAGGGGCGCATCGTCCAGCCGGATCGCGCGCAGGGTCTGGCTTACGGCGCTGGGGCGCCAGCGGGGGCGTGGACCTTCGCCTGCCACGTGCCGGACCATGTAAGGTTCCTCGTAATCGGACGCACGCATGCAGGCGCGGACTGAACGGACAGACCGCGGCCCGGGTTGCTTCCCGGGCTTGGATACCGCCGCGGCAGGTGCCATTACGATGAAATGGAAGGAACGCCGGTACCCGCAGAGCAGAGGGCACCGTCTAAGAATGAACAGGCCGGCGGAGATCTTTGAGGCGATAGGCTTCAATTTGGGTTGGAAACGGCGGGAATCGCGAAGGTGTGCACTCGTGCAATTCAATAAAGCCTTTGCGCCGATGGAGTTCCAACTTCACAGGTGCACAAAATTCTTGCACATTTGGTGAGCGTATAGGGGGGTCGCGGGGACAATTCCTGTAGAGAACCGAGGTGGCGGATGCCCAGTACCACGACCGCGCACCAGATCCTGAATGCGGCCGCACGCAGCGGCCTAGCCGATATCCCGGATGCGTTCTGGGAGGTGGTGAATTGTTACCGCGCCGCGCTGATTCGTCAGGCCTTCACCATCCTCCGCGACAGCGGCGAGGCCGAAGACGCGGTGCAGGAGACCTTCTGCGAGGTCTACCGCCACCGCGAGCGCCTCGCCGAGGTCCGCAGCCTGGGCGCGTGGCTGGCGGCGATCAACCGCGCTTCAGCCTTGAAGCGCCTGCGCAGCAACAAGCGCCGGGCGGCCCGAGTGGAGCGCAAGGAAGAAGCCTTCCCCAGCCGCATGATGACCACCGGCGGCGTGCGCCTGTTCGAGATGCGCGAGGCCATGGCGAAAGTCGTCGAGCGCCTGCCGCCGCGCCTGCGCACCGTGATGGTGCTGCGCTACGCCGAGCACCTCGACTGCGAAGAGATCGCCCGCCGTATGAACGTGCCGCCTGGCACGGCGCGCCGGCTGGTCTGCGAAGCCGTGACGCAGCTCCACGAACGTCTCGATCTGGTCACGCGCCTGGGCGCCAACGCCGTGCCGCGGACTATTTCCTTGCCGGACGAGAAGGGAGACGACGCGTGATCCTCGCTGCTCCCTGCCAAGCGTCCGCGCGCATCCCCGATTACCTCGACGCGTCCCTGAACGGACCCTCGCGCGCCGAGATGGAAGCGCATCTGCGCACCTGCGACGAATGCCGCCGCACGCTTGAACGCTTCCGCGAGGTCGAGTCGCTGCTGGCGCTCGACGCGGGCGTCTTCACCGAGCGCACCATTCGCGAGACCGGCGAACACCTGCAGCTGGCCGCGGCCGGCCATACCGATCCCGAAGCTCAGGCGGCCGACGGGTTCGCCTGGGCGCCCGCCGCGTCTTCCGTGCCTGAGGCGGCTCCGCGCGGCCCGGCGTCGTGGTGGATGATCTCCGCGGCGTTCCACCTCGCGTTGCTGCTGCTCGTCGCGCTGGTGGGCATGGTGATGATGCGCGCAGGGAAGCGCGACACCGTGCTGGTCGTCGATCTGGTCAAGATCGCGCCTGCGGAGCTTCAGGCCGCTCCGCCGCAAAAGGCCCTCGAACGCCCCGTGCCGCTCCCCAGCCGCGCGGCGCTGGACGAACGCATTCCGTTGGCCGCGCGTGAGGAGATCGTCGTCGACGACACCGCGCTGCTCGACGAACTCGACGCGGCCGAGAGCCGAATGGCGAGCGGCACGTCGCGGGTCTCTTCCGCCGGGCCCGCACAGCAGCCGGCGCTGGGCGTGGGACAGGGCCAGGCGGCCGGTGCCTTCGGCCGGCCTCTCGATGCGGCAGAGCGTTTGAAGCGCGCCATCGCCGGCGGGGGTTCGACGCAGACCGAGGACGCCGTCGATGCGGCGCTGGCGTGGTTGGCGCGGCACCAACGCGAGGACGGGTCCTGGCAGCGCCACGGCATCCGGCAGGATCTGGACAGCTACGAGTACCGCGGCGCGGTCACCGGCCTGGCGCTGCTGGCCTTCCTTGGCGCGGGCCACACCGAGACGATGGGCAAGCACAAAGCCGTCGTCGCGCGCGGCGTGCGCTGGCTGATCGCGCACCAGGCCAAGGATGGCCTGGTCTGCGAGCCCGGCTACACGCACGCCATCGCGGGGCTGGCGCTGTGCGAGGCCGCCGGCATGGCGCGCGTCGAAGCCACGCGAGCGGCTGCGCAGAAGGCCGTGACCTTCAGCACCGAAGTCCACCAGCACGGGACCTTCAGCGAGAAGCGCGCGTGGCGCTACTACCCGATGGAGGCCCTGGGCGACCTCTCCGTTACCGGCTGGTTCGTCCTGCAGCTGAAAGCCGCGAAACTCGCAGGCCTGGACGTCAATCCCGCAGCTTTCGAAGGTGCCGCGCGCTTCCTCGACGGCGTCGAGCAACGCAGCGGCGAAGGCGAGAACGCTGCGCGTGCCTACGGCTACCAGACGCCCGGGCACGGCGCGCGCACCACGCCCATCGGACTCGTCTGCCGCCAGGTGATGGGCTGGCCGCAGGCGCGCGTGCAGGCCGGCGCCGAGGCCTTCGTGCGGCGCGACGGCCTGCCGGCGTGGAGCGGCGGCAAGACAGCCGATCTGTACCGCTGGTACTACGCGACGCTCTGCCTCTTCCAGCAGGGCGGCGAAACCTGGGCGCGCTGGAACGAAGCGCTGACGCGCGAACTGACTGCCAGCCAGCTGCACGGCGGGCCCGCCGACGGCGGACTGAAGGACACCGACGGTTCGTGGGATCCTGTGGGCGTCAAGTACGCCACGGCCTGGGAGCGCGTGGGGCAGACGGCCCTCGCGGCGCTCTGCCTGGAAGTCTATTACCGCTATCTGCCGCTGTACCGCTAAAAGGGAGACGACCATGCGTAACCTTCTTAGAGCAACGGCCCTGCGGGCGCTGATCTTCTGCGGCGCGCTGCTGCTGAGCGCCGTCTTTGCCCGTGCGGAAGAAGAGATCGACCTCGAGGCGCCCAAGCCGGCGCCGCCGGCCGAGGCCAAGCCCGAGGACGGCAAGCCCGCCGGCGGCTTAAAGAGCCTGCTCGCCGAGAAAGCCGCCGAGAACCGTCCGCAGCCGGCGGCCGCGGCCGGAAAGGCCACCGATCCGGACGCCTTCGACGAGGAGACCAAGGCGAAGCTGGCGGCCGGCGAGATGGTGGAAGGCTACGGCTATACCCGCGACGCGGTCGGTTCGGACACCGTGGCTCTGGCCACTTCGCTGGCGGGGAAGATGCAGCAGGTCTGGAAGCGAAGCAACGGCGTGAAGGAACCGCACCTCGTGCTGGTGATCGACAGCTCGTCGTCGATGAACCCGCTGATCGAGAAGTTCGACGAGGGCGTCGAAGCGCTCTTCAAGGCCGGCCCCGAGAACCTGCACGTCAGCGTCGTCGCGCTGCGTGCGAAATCGACCGTGCTCGCCACCGCCGCAAAAGATGCCAAGGAAGTGCGGCAAGCCATCCGTAAGTGCGCGCAGCTCAGCAAGGACGAACAGACCCGCGCGAAGCTGAAGATGAACCCCGCGCAGCGCCTGCAGATGCGCGCGTGGGATGACCCCGTCTTCCTGACCGGCGACGACTGCGTGAAGAACTGGTGCGAGGCGGTGCGCTTCTGCGTCAAGGAGTTCGGCAACGGCTACCCGATCAGCGCTGTCCTGGTGATGACGCTCGACAACTGCGACACCGAGGACGACATCGAAGGCCTGGCCATGGAGCTCCAGAAACTGCGTGTCACCTTCATGGCCGCCGCGCCCGAGACGCTCCTGACGACCAGCGATCCGACCGCCGAGTACGAGCGCGTCAAGTTCTACGAGGCCTGCAAGGCCGAACTGAAGATCGACTACGGCGAGAACTTCCTGTTCCACCGCCGCGAGTCGGCCATGAACGAGATCAGCTGGGTTCCGGGGCTCAACGGCCCGCACGAGAACGTCGGAAACAACACCGGCTGGGGCTATTACGGGCTCAACCGCGTCGCCTACGCGACCGGCGGAACGTACTGGATCATGCACGGCCCCAGCGATCCCAAGTGCCCGTGCACCATCCACGCGCCGCAGGACCGCCTCACTCGCGGCGGCGCCGCGGGCCCGGCCAAGCCGCCGCCGCTGCCGTGGATCCAGCAGAACCAGGCGCCGGTCTTCAAGGAGATCAAGCCCTACACCTTCGACGACATGAACCAGCAGAAGTACGCGCCGTGCCTGCTCAGCCGCGACCGCGTTCTGGCGCTCTACCAGGCCAGTCCCTGGTACCAGTATCTCTTCTCGCTCAACCGCATCGACCAGTACCTCGCGAACGCCTTGCAGCGCCAGGCGGTCAAGGGCCAGCCGTGGTGGGCTTCCAACAGCAAGGCCTGGTACGGCGCGTGGCTGGTGACGAAGTGGGACGAAGGCCCCGCCGCCGGCGGCAAGGCCCCCGCCGATCCGGCAGTGGGCAGCCTCGAGGACCAACTCGACGCGCTGAAGATCTACGCGGCCGACCGCCATCCGCCCATTCCGTGGGGTTCGACCTGGAACCACGCCGGCAGCGGCTACGCGGCGTTCTACACCATCGACGGTGTCAAGAAGGTGCAGACGTTCCTTGAATCGGAACTCAAGGCGCTGGACCAGCGCATCGAGCAGGCGCGCGCCGGCATGCCCAAGGGCGAACCGAGCAAGTACGAGCACCGCGCGAAGGCGGAGATCGAGTTCTTCTTGATGTGCCTGGAGAACAACCGCTTCTACGTGCAACAGTACCTCTACTACATCCCCGAAATGCTCAAGGATCCGGGCGCGCTGGCCCTGCTGGACCCCAACGCCAAGGAAGAGGACGCGCGCAAGAAGGCCGCCGAAGCCAACGCCGAGATGCGCAAGCAGAAGCAGGCCGGCGCCGGCATCCCGCACCTGGAAGTCTGGATGCCGCGCCTCCTCAAGCAGCGCTGCGAGGAGTTCACGCCGATCATGGGTAAGCGCCCGGTGATCTACGGCGGTGGCATGGGCGAGATCGCCCTCAACCGCTTCAAGAAGGGCTTCAAGGATTTCGATACGGAAGTGGGTTTGAGTACCTGGACGAACTTCTTCGAGCTCGGTTGGCAGCGGCAATACCACTGGCGCAAGATCACGCCCACCTGGAGCGGCCCCGGCGGCCCCGTCACCGTACGCGTGCCGCAGCCGCCGACCTACGTGCCGCCGGGCGGGCCCTCGGGACCGGAATACTGAGCCAGGAATGGATTTCATACAGGAGCACGCCATGAACAGGAAGACGACGCTTCTCTATCTGCTGCCTGTCGTACTGGCCGCGGGCATCCGCGCCGCCGAGGCCGCGCCCGCCGGCAACGACGACAAGGCGGAGACGTTCACGGTGATCGAGATCTCCTACTACGACGGCCGGGTGACCTACGAGGCGGTCAAGACGAAGGAGGTCTTCCTGCGCGCCCAGGAGATCTGGGCCGAGTTCCCCATCTGGAAGGAAGCGCACATCGCCGCCCAGCGCCAGTGGCACGAATGGTTCAGCGCCAAGACGCCCGAGAATCGCGGGCGCGCCTGGGTGCTGCCCAACCCGGTACCGCCGCGCTTCCAGAAGAAGGGCGTCTTCGCCGACGAGATCGACGCCGGCGATAAGGTGAAGGAACTGGAGAAGGAGCACGTCGAAAAGGTCAACGAAGCGCAGCAGAACCTCTACAAGAACCGCGCACAGACCTGGCAGCAGATGATGTACCTCAACAACCTGCACTACAACTCGGACCTTCTGCGCGAACTGCTGCCGGGCATCCGCAAGAAGGCGATGGAGCGCGACCGCCTGGATGCGCAGCGCCTGGCCGAGTCGAAGAAAAAGCAGGTCTGGGAGATGATGCACCTCGCCGAACAGGAGGCGCGCCGCCGCCTGCAGGCCCAGGCCGAAGCCCAGCCCAAGGAGGAAGCGCCGGCGGAAGCGCCCAAAGCCAAGGACGGTAAGGAAGCACCTGCCGCCGCGCTCGCGGAGGATGAACTCGACATCCTCGAAGTCCACCGCATGACACAGGAACTCGGCAAGCCGGTGCTCGACCGCCTGGGCCTGACCGAGTCGCAGTGGTACGCGATCTGGGAGGAAGGCTACCTCAACAAGTGGCCCATCCCGGGCCAGCCGGACGGCGAGAAGGTCGCCGACGAAGGGGACGGCAAGGACGGCAAGACCGGAAAGCGCGGCCGCAACAAGAAGTGAGCGGCCGTTTTCAGGCCTTCGCGAGATCCAGCGGTTTCTTGAGCGTGATGCGCGCGCCGAAGAGCCTGCGCGGCTCGCCGGCGTTCAGCCGTTCGACGCTGCCGCCGCCCAGGGCCGCGGCGAAGGCTTCCAACTCGGCCTTGTGCTTCGTGAAAGTCTCCGGTGCGTTGGGCGCCAGCGCGCGGTCGTTGACGGTCAGATCGAAGCCGTCGCGCGCGAACTTCAGGCCGCCCTTCGTCTCTTCCTCCAGCTTCGCGCAGGCGCGCGCGGCCGCCGAGAGCGCCTGCTTGAAGCGCTTGGCGTTGTCGCCGCCGACCGCGCCCTTGCGGTTGTAGCGCAGTCCCGCGCGGCCGTCGGCGTAGTCGAGGCCGAAGTCGGCGTGAAGGCCGACGAGCAGGATGCCGGGGCCTTCGGGCACGTGGCGGTAATCGGCGACGTCGATCAGCACGCCTTCGTCCGGCGAAGCCTGCTTGCTGATCCAGCCATGAAAGATCTCGACGACGCGCTCGCCGTCGAGCTTCGACTCGTTGGCAAGCCCGATCTTGACGTTGATGTGTTGCAGGTCGCTCATGGTTTGGTGCCGATCCCTTCGGTCCGCAGCTTGTTGTAGCAGCTGTGCACGGCCTCGATGAACAGCTGCGCTTCCTCGATGGTGTACTTGGCGAACTCGGCCGTGAACTTCTGTCCGCGCTTCTCGTGCGCCGCGAAGTAGTAATCGGCGAACTTCCCGCCGGCGAAGGGATCGAAGAAGACCTTCGTGTCGTAGAAGCGTTCCTTGAACTCGTCGGCGACCTCCTGCGCGTCGTCGGTGACGTCGTCGTATTGCAGCTGCACCAGCGCCTTGGCGGCCATCTTCATCGCCGCGTAGGCTTCCTCGCCGGCCTTCTGGGCGTCGCCCGCGTCGAGTTTCAACTGCGCGGCGAAAACCATGCGTTCGGCTTCGGTCGTGGCGAACTCGTAGGCGGAGACGACCTCGCCCGCGCACTCGCCCTTGCCGATGTCGCCGATGCTGTACTGGCGCGGGTCGCCCCAATCGCTGAACAACGTGGCGTCCTTCGCCGGATCGGGCAGGTCCTTGGTCAGCGGCTCGAGCAGCTCGCGGATCGGGCCCTTGCCGACGCGCCGCACGTACTTCGTGAAGCGTTCGTCGGGCTGGCGGTGCTTCAGGTAGTGCGCGGTGATGCGTTCCACCGCGTCGGGGATGCGCTTGCTGGGGATGGCGATGATCGGCAGGCCGTAGCTGCCGGCGTTCTCCTCCCACTGCCCGCCCAGGATCACCTGGAAGTGCGGCACGCGGAACCCGCTGACCGTGCGGCTGACGCCGTAGAAGCCGATGTCGCTGATGTGGTGCTGCCCGCAGCTGTTGAAGCAGCCGCTGATCTTGATGTGCAGGTCCTGGATCGCGCGGTCCAGGGCAGTGCCCTTCGCCACCAGCCGCCCGCGCAGTTCCGCGGCCAGCCCGCGCGACGAGCTGATGCCCAGCTTGCAGGTGTCGGTGCCGGGGCAGGCGACGATGTCCTGGATGTTGCTGGCGCCGGGCGCGGCCAGCTTCGCGGCGGATAGCGCCTTGTACAGCTCCACCACGTCGGCCTTGCTGACCCAGCGCAGCACGAGGTTCTGCTCGACGGTGGCGCGCACCGTGCCCTTGGTGAACTTCCGCGCGATGTCGGCCAGGTCGCGCAGCTGGTTGGCGGTGATGTCGCCCAGCGGCAGCGCGAGCGTCGCGACGACGTAGCCGGCCTGGCGCTGTTCGCGCAGGTTCGTGCGGGCCCAGTGCTGCAGGCGCTCGTCGTTGCCCAGCGATGGCATCTCGCCCGGCGGCTTCAGCGGCGTCTCGTCTTCCAGATCGGCCTTCGGCAGCATGGAGGTCCAGCGTGGGTCGGGCGCGAGTTTCTTGCGTTCGGCGGCGACCTCGGCCTTGAACTTCTCCAGGCCCCAGTCGGCGACCAGGAACTTCAGGCGCGCGCGGCTGCGCACCTTCTTCTCGCCGTGCTTGCCGAAGACCTTGGCGATGGCCTGCACGGTCGGCAGCAGCTCGTTCAGCGGCAGGAACTCCTCGAAGACCTTCGCCTGGTAGGGCACGCTGCCCAGGCCGCCACCGACGACCATGCAGAAGCCGCGCTCTTCCTTGCCGTCCACGGTGCGTACGACGGCCGTGTAGCCGACGTCGTGCATCGCGGTCAGGCCGCAGGCGTGCTGTGCGCAGCCGCTGAACGCCGGCTTGAACTTGCGCCCGAAGTTCTGCGCGTCGGGATGCCCCAGCAGGAACATCGCCAGCGCTCGAGCGTAGGGTGTGACGTCAAAGGGCTCGTCGCGGCAGACCCCGGCGAACGGGCAGCCGGTGACGTTGCGCACCGAGTTGCCGCAGGCCTCGCGCGTGGTGATCTTGGCCGCCGCCAGGCGCCGCATCACGGAGGGCGTGTCTTCGATGTGGACGAAGTGCAGCTGCACATCCTGGCGTGTGGTGATGTGCGCGATCGAGTCGCTGTACTCCTCGGCGAGGTCGGCGAGGACTTCCAGCTGTTCGGGATTCAGCCCGCCGTAGGGGATCTTGATGCGCTGCATGCCCGGCGCGTCCCACGCGGTCATGGGGCCCTTGGTGAGCTTCTCTTCGAACGGCAGCTTCTTGCTCTCGGTGCCGTCGTGGCGCTGTCCGTTGTCGTAGCGCTGGCCGTAGGTGCCGCGGCGCAGGCGGGTCTCGGCGAAGACCTTCTCGTCGACCTTGCCCTGCTTGCGCAGTTCGATCTCCATCTCGAACGTATCGACTTCCTTGGCGAGCGCCTCGTCGATCTTGCCCGCCAGGCGTTCTTTCCACAGTGCGTTGCTGGCCTTCACGGCGTACTCCTCTCCGGTTCTCGGGGCTGGTGGCAACCCAGTCCAACAGCCTAGCACCAGGGCCCGTCCGGGGCAAACGACCTGCGTCGAAACCGGTCCGCCGCCGAAGGTTATGGAATGTGGCCCCGCGGGGTGCTATATTTCGAGGGCCATGGGAAACGACCACGCCTTGCGCGTCTACGACTCCATCCTCGGCATGCTTTCCGGCGAGGACAACCCCACGCCGCTAGTGCGGCTGAACCGCGTCGTGCCGTTCAAGCACGCGCAGGTCTACGCGAAGCTGGAGTGGCACAACCCGTTCGGCGCCGTGAAGGACCGCGTGGCGTTCAACATGATCCGCGACGCCGAGGAACGCGGGACGCTCTCCTCGGGCAAGAAGCTCGTCGAGGCCACCAGCGGCAACACCGGCCTGGGCATGGCCATGGTCGGCAACGCCAAGGGCTACCCGCTGCAGACGCCGCTCAGCAAGGGCATCCCGCTCGAGAAACGCAGCATCCTGCGCTTCTTCGGCACGAACGTCGTCGAACTCGACGATACGCTCTGCCCCGCGCCCGGCGCGCCCGAAGGCGCCATCGCCACCGCGCATCGCACGGCGGAGAAGGAGCCGGACTTCGTGCTGCTGAACCAGTACGCCAACGAAGCCAACCCCGACGCGCACTACCGCACCACGGGCCCCGAGATCTGGCGCCAGACCGCCGGGAAGGTCACGCACTTCGTCGCGGGCCTGGGCACCTGCGGCACCATCACCGGCACCGGGCGATTCTTAAAAGAGAATAACCCGGCCGTGAAGGTGCTGGGCGTGCATCCCGAGGACGGCCACGACATCCCCGGCGTGCGCAGCCTTCGGCAGCTCGCGCAGACCAAGCTCTACCGGCCCAAGGAGTACGACGGCACGGTCGAGGTCACCAACCGCGAGGCGTATGAGATGTGCCTGCGGCTGAACCGCGAGGAGAGCGTCATCGCGGGACCCAGCTCGGGCATGGCCCTGTCCGGCGCGCTGAAGCTGATCCCCGACGAACCCGGCGTGCTGGTCGTGATTATCTTCCCCGACGACGTATTCAAGTACGCCAGCAGCTTCCAGCGGCATTTCCCCGACGTCTGCCCGCCCGACGCGACGGAAATCTCCGCCGGGCCGAGCAAGACCGAGGCGCTGTACGACCGCATGGTGGAAAACCTCAAGAACCCACACGACAGCGTCAAGCCCACCGACCTGGACCTGCAGCTCAAGGCCCAGGCCAAGCCGCTGGTCGTGGACGTGCGGCTGCCCGAACATTTCGCCGAAGGCCACGTGCCCGGCGCGCTGAACATCCCGCAGGACAGCCTGCCCGACCGCGCGAGCGAACTGCCCGAAGACCGCGGCGCCGAGATCGTGATGGTCTGCAACATCGGGCGCTTCAGCAAGCACACCGTCCTCTACCTCAAGTCGCTGGGCTACAAAAACGTCCGCAGCATGAAGGGCGGGCTCAACGAGTGGGTGCGCAAGGGGCTGCCGACCGAGAAGTAGCAGGCCGCAACATGGCCCGATAGGCGCCCGCCGTGGGGTGCCGCCTCCTTATATATGGGTCGCTAAGCCATGGACGCCTCCGACGCCGCCGTACGCCCGCTGGCAGGGCGCGTGATCGCCATCCCCGAGACGCGCGAGCTGGACCGCTTCGCCGAACTGCTGCAGGCCGAAGGCGCCGCCGTGCGCACCTGCCCGCTGGTCGCGATCCTCGACGCGCCCGATCCCGCGCCCGTCGAGGCCTGGATCCGCGCCTTCGCCGACGGCAGCTGCGACGACCTTATCGCCTACACGGGCGAAGGCATCCGGCGGCTGCTGTCCGCAGCCGAACGCATCGGCCTGCGCGAGCGTCTCGTTGCGGCGCTGCTGGCCGTCCGCGTCATCGCGCGCGGGCCCAAGCCCACGAGGGAGCTGGTCAAGCTGGGCAAGCGCCCGGAGCTCACCGCCGAAGCGCCCACCACCGACGGCCTGATCGCGACGCTGTCGAAGCTGGATCTGAAGGGCCGCCGCGTCGGCGTGCAGCTCTACGGCAGCGACCCCAACGAGCGGCTGATCGGCGTGCTGAAGGCGGCGGGCGCGCAGGCGTTGCCGGTTGCGCCGTATGTCTACGCGCCGGCCAGCGACGATGAAAAGGTGCGCGCGCTGGTCGCCGAGATGGCCGCGGGGAAGATCGACGTGTTGGCGATCACCTATGCCGGGCAGGTGCGGCGCCTCCAGAGCCTCTTCAGGGACCGCCCGGAAGAATTGAAGCAGGCGCTGGCCCAAACGGATTGCGCCGCCGTCGGGCCCGTTTGCGCGATGGAATTGCGCGGGGCGGGCGTCGAGCCGCAGATCGCGCTCGACCATCCCTTCGTGATGAAGAACCTGGTGCGCGCGCTGGCGGCGCACTTCGCGTCGGTGCGGAAGGAAAATTAACCCCCAGAGCACACGGAGATCACAGAGGACTCTTGGGGAGGATGGGGGAAAGCGCACCGAGATGCGGATGCGCCCCCGCGAGGCAGAGGTTCCCCGCGCACTACACCAAGAAGGTTCTCTGTGTCCTCTGTGATCTCTGTGGTTAATTTTTTCAGACCGGGATGCCGAAGCGCTTCCGTTTCCGCTCCAGATAGTAAAGGTAGTTGGCGTAGGTGACGTCGGGCGGGCAGCGGTGGTCGACGTGCGGGATGAAGCCGCCTTCCTCGACCAGCGGCGCCAGGCGGTCGACTTCCGCGTCGATCGCGGCGCGCCCTTCGATCAGCTTGATCTTGTTGACGCCGCCGCTGAGCAGGCAGTTCTTGCCGAACTCCCTGCGCAGGGCTACGGGATCGCTGCCGCCCTGGACTTCCAGCGGGAACATCACGTTCACGCCGGCGTCGAGCCAGTGCGGGACCAGCTGCCGGATGCCGCCGTCGCAGTCGACGTAGATCGTCTTGATGTTGTGCTTGTGCAGCAGCGCGGTGATGCGCTTGTAGCGCGGGACCATCAGTTCCTTGAAGTCGCGCGGCGAGATCATCGGCCCGCCCTTGAAGGCCATGTCCTCCCAGAAGTGCGCGTAGTCGAACTCGAGCTGCGGCAGCAGCTTCTCGAGCACCGAGCAGACCAGCACGGTGATCTGTTCCATCATCGCCTCGACCAGCGCGTGGTCTTCGCGCACGGCCATGCAGGCGTTCTCGAAGCCCATCCAGTTGCGGATCCAGCCGAAGAGGCTGCCGACGCTGACGCCCAGCGGGTAGTCGCGGGCCTTGTAGCGGCGGATCTTCTCGGCCATGTCTTCGGGAAAGCGGAAGGGGTCGTCCGGGTCCAGGCGCTTCTTGAACTCCTTCCAGTCGGCCTCGTTCTCGATCGGGAACTTCAGGTAGTGGGGGATGGTCGAGTGGCCGTCCTTGGGGATCTCGCACAGCACGCCGCCGCTGTCGCGGATGATGCGCTTGTCGCCCTTGTCCTCGATGACCTCGGCCTGGAAGCCCGGGCGCATGCCGACGTTGGCGGGGAAGCAGATCCGCCGCTCGAGCCGGAAGAAGCGTTCGCCCTTCTCCTCGTTGTCCACCCAGGACGGCAGGCCCTGATCGAGCCACACGTCGTAGCATTCGCGCCACCAGCCAAACTCGTAGTCGGGCAGGTGATCGACGGACTGGCCGGCCCAGAAGCGGCGCCAGCGTTCGCGGCTGTTCATCGTGCCGGTGCGCGGGATGCCGTGAGGCCCCTGCAGGATCTGGTAAGTGGCGGCGGGATGGACGGCGGGCGCGGGCATGACATGCTCCTTGGTAGGCGGGCCTTTCCAATAAAGGATAAGCGTATCGTTAAATATATATATTGCAAGTCTCCATCAAGGAATGGCTGATCTTGGCTCGGGTGTGAGCTCTGGCAGGGGAGAACAGCGTGGGCCAAAGTAAGAAACAGAAGTACCGCCTACCACTAAACTGTCATAAAAAGTATAAATAACTGGATCGTATTACCTTATATTATCCACAAAACTATAAAATATGTGTTGACATAATCCTAGCATGTGGTTCAATGCCTTCACTGCAGGACGGGGGTGGAAGCGGGCGGAGTTCTCCCCTCCCCGATAAGCATGCGTATTCCTGCAGCCTCCAGCGCTGAAGAGGAGTGCCCCGTGGCAGTTGGCGGGGAAAAGCCCAGATGATGGAAGCGACCAGTCCGTAATGGGTCGTACTTTCCATGCGCGCTCGCTGAAAGCTGGCCGCATGGGCGTACGAGGTGATACCGGGTATCGCCATACACTAAAAAAAGAATCGCACGCAGGATGAAGAAAAAGGAATCAGGAAAGAAGGAAAAGAAAGGAAAGCGAAAAAGACAGTTAAAAGTTGAGAGATCAAAGATAAAAGATTGAAGTCTCCCGCCCCGCGCAGGATTCCGTTCTTACGCTTTGCGTAATGATGCGCGATTTTGTCATTTCTCCATCTGTCGTTTCAAATTCTCAATATCACCAAAGCAAGAATAAGTGAAAGCGCGAATTCAAACCTTGGCGCAGGCGTACCGGCCATAGGTTCGCGCGGCGTTGTACATCGCCTCCAGGTTGGCCAGCGGCGTGCCGGGGGCGAGGTTGTTGCCTTCGCGCAGGAGAAAGCGCCCGCCTTCCGTCACGCCCGATTCCAGAACGTCCTTCGCGCGCGCCGTGACGCGTTCGGGCGTGCCGCTGCGCAGCAGTTCGATGTGCGGGCCGCCCTTGATCTCGACGTCCGGCCCCAGATCGCGCCGAAGCTTCGCAAAGTCCACGGGGAAGCCGGTGTCGAAGCTGTCGATGCCCAACTCGTCGCGGATGGTCACGAAGTGCCGCGTGCTGTCGCCGCAGAGGTGGATGCCGCCGCCGGTCTCGGCCGTGGTAAGCGCAGCACGCAGGCGCTTGTGGCAGGGCAGCACGAACTCGCGGTACATCTCCGTCGAAAGCAGCTGCACCGAGTCGTCCGCGAGCGAGAAGCTGGAGCACAGCTCGGGCTGGCCGGCGCGCTTGCGCCACGCCTTGATGCGCGCGATGGTCGCATCGGTGATCAGAGCCAGCAGTTCGCGGACGTAGTCGGGGTCCTCGATGAAATCGAGGAACAGTTCGCTGGCGCCGCGAATGTTGGCGGCGACGGTCAGCGGGCCGTCGGTGCCCAGGCCGCGCGGCGAAACCGACCGCACGGGCAGGCCTTTGTAGCGGAACGTCTTGGCCTTCTCGAGGAAGTGCGTATAGAAGCGCTCGTTCACGGCCATCTGCCCGCCGTGGACGTCGGGGATGCCGCGGTCCAGGATCTCGCGCTTGCGATCGTCGTTCTGCCAGCGCGGGCGCGTGTCGGGCACCTGCCCGTCGCGGAACTCGATCTCGCAGCCGAACCACGCGGCCTCGGTGTAGTTCTGGAAATCGACGTGGACCGACCAGCCTTCGTCCTCGCGGGGCAGGCCCATCGGCGCGTCCTGCGGGACGTGGTGGCGCAGCCAGTCCTGGAACCGCACCTGGACCTCGAACATCACGTCCGGGTTCTTGGTGTATTCCTCGAAGGAGACATTGCCGAAAGGCGCGTTCTCGCCGAGCAAAAAGTAGCGCGTGTTGGTGCCCCAGATGCAGGGCACGCGGTACGGCGCGCGCGCGCGGTAGGCGGCCCACAGTTCCTTCACCTCGGCGTTGTGGCGGTCGAAGTCGGTGTCGTGCATGGCGCGCCTCCTTATAATATTGCTACATGCAGAACATACCCTTCCGGCGCGCGGGCGCGGTCACGGGCCTCCATCATTTTCCCATATACACATCCGTTTATCGGACGGTGGCGGGGTCGGGGCGGACGCCTTCCTTGCGCAGGACGTCCAGGATCAGCTCGTAGCGGCTCAGGCGCATGCCGGTGTAGATGCAGTTGCTGGTGGAGAAGACGTACCCGGGCGCCTTCATGCCGTGCTTGAGCGCGTAGCGGGCGCTCTCGACACACTCCTCTTCCGTGCCCGTATCCAGGAGCCCGCAGTTGACGTTGCCGATCAGGCAGACCTTGCCGGCGGCGAGCCTCACCATCTCGGCCATGTCCACGCCGGCCTGCGGGTCCAGGCTGTGCAGCGCGTGCGGATTCGCGTCGAGCAGCTGGTCGAGGATGGGCATGATGTTGCCGTCGGTGTGCTTGATCACGTAGAAGCCCTGCTCTCGATAGCCGGCCACCAGCTGCTTCAGGTACGGCGCGACGAATTCGGCGAACATCGCCGGACGCAGGAACGGCCCGGTGTTCAGGCAGTAGTCGCTGCAGAGCGCGAAGCCGTCGAGGCCGCCGTGCGCCTTGATGCGCTCGCCCTTCTTGAGCGCGCGCTCGACCCGCGCCGCAGCCTCGGCCTTCATGGCATCGGGTTCCTCGTACAGCCGCATGCTGAACTCGGTCATGCGCTCGCCGTCGGGGATGCCGTACGTCGCGTCGCCGTGCATCACCAACGCCACGCTGCGGCCCGTGCGTTCGTTGACGTTGTCGATGAGGCGGAAGAGTTCGTCGTCGTCGGACGGGTTGGGATGCAGCATCACCGCGTCCTGCCCGAAGCGTTCGGCCGTCTGCGCGTACAGCTGCGCCATCTCGTCGCGGTGCAGCTGCCGTTCGGTCTCGCTCATCTGCTTCCACTGCTTGTAGGTGCGCTGGCTGGGATGCACTTTGCCGAAGGCTTCCATGGTCAGGTAGAAGACGAGCTCGAAGTGCGGCACGCGGCCCGGAAGGGGGCGGCGTTCCAATGCGGCGAGGAAGCGTTCGCGGGGCGTCATCTCTCTTTCCTTTAGGAGACCTTGAAGTTGCGCACGATCTCGAGGACCCGGCGGTAGGTAGCCAGCTTGACGCCAGGCGGGACGGAGTGGTCGCTGTGGTAGATGTACCCGCTGCCCTTTGCGGCAACACTCATCTTCGCCCGGAGTTCGCGCTCCAGGCCTTCGAGGTCGTTGGCGGCATACAGCCGCGCGTCGATGTTGCCCATGAAGCTCATGCGGCCGCCGATCTGTGCCTTGAGTTCCCGCACGTCCATGCCGGCCTTGACCTCGATGGGCTGCAGGCAATCCCAGCCGGCCTCGATCAGGTGCGGCAGCAGGGCTTGCAGATGGCCGTCGCTGTGGAAGAGGGTGTCGCAATCGGCCGCGTGGGCGGCATCGCAGATCTGCTTGTGGCACGGCAGCAGCAGTTCGCGGTAGGCCTTCGGCGAAACCATCGTCGCGTTCTTGTAGGCGATGTCGCCCCAGCACCACACGCCGTCGAACCGGAAGCCTTTCTCGCGGAAATACGCGAAGGCCTGAAGCCACAGGTCGGTGTGCACGCGGTAGATGTCCGCGATCCATTCGGGGTCCTCGGCGTACGCGGCGAGATGTTCCTCCGGGCCGCAGCAGTGCCACGCGGCCTCGAAGGGCTCCAGTCCCTGGAAGAAGACGTAGCGCCCCTGCCGCCGCCAGTAGTCGTAAAGCGCGCGAGCGCGGTCCAGGTTGATGCGTTCGGGCTTGAAGGCGAAGCGCGGTCGGTAGGAGGTACGCCAGATCTCCGGCGTCTTGGCCAGGAAGTCGATGTGCTCACCGGTGGTCTGCTTGTGCCGGAAATGGCGGATCGTGATGCCCCACGAGTCCTGCATGACGATCTCGCGGTCGTCCTCACGGAGCGTCTTGACGTCGAGGCGCGGCGACTGGTCGAAGCCAAGGCAACGGCAGTCGAGGTCGAAGAGGTCGTTGATGTCGGCGTCGGGATGCGCGCCGGCCTCCAGCACCAGGCCTTCGCGCGCCTCGCGCCAGAAGTGGTCGAAGCACGGAATGCGGTCGGTTTCCTGCCGGCGAATGGCGCGCCGCACGCGTTCCCTGGAATCCACGGCTTCCTCCCTCGCCCGCGCGAAAGCCCTATCCCAGCCGTTCGCGGTAGTGGCGCTCGATGCGCTCCAGTTCGCGGTCGTCTTCGGCGCTTACGCGCGGCCCGGCCGCTTCGGCCTCGCCGATCAGCTTCTGCGCGCGCGCCTCGGCCCGCGCGACGGTGTCGGCGCGGCCTTCCCTTTCCCAGGTCTCGCGGCGGTTGCGGAACGACAGCGACGCGCGGCGGATCTCGGCGCGGAAGTGCTCGACCGTGTGATCCTCTTCCAGATAGAACCCGTCGTGGCCCTTCGCGACGATCAGCTTCTCCGCCAGGCGCTCCTCGTCGACGGGGATGCCGCGCTTGAAGCGCAACACCGTGCCGGCGATCTCGTCGTCGATCACCGCCTGCGGCAGGCTCACCGAGACCTCGGATTCCAGCTGCCCCACGCCCCAGATGATGCCCACGCCGGCCTGCGCGTGCGCGAGCGCGGTGATGGTCTTCTCGTAGGCGGCCTGCGGATCGGCGAGCATCGCTTCGGTGCACATCCACGACGCCGACGGCAGCTTGACGTGCGCGGCCATCTCGCCGCTGGCGGCGCCGAGCAGCCCGTTCTCGGGCGCGCCGGTGAGCGCCATCGACGAATGCATCTCCATGACGTGCGCGAAGCCGAGGTTGTAGATGCAGGGCCGGCCGGGTTCGAGCAGCTGGTTGATCACCACACCCGACAGGACCTCGGCGTGTCCCAGCGCGACGGTGCCGGCGAGCGTGACCGGCGCCGACGCGCCCGCCATCGGTTCGCTGTTGATCATCACGGGAATGCCGTGGCCCGCCGTCTGCCGGAAGAGCCCCAGCGCGATGCCTTCCCAGCGCAGCGGGGTGAGGATCGAGTAGCCCACGCTGAGGATGGGGCGCTCCTTTAAAGAGGTGCCGCCGGCCAGCACGCGGCCCATCTCGAGGATCGCCCGGCTGCCGTCCTTCGAGAACATCAGCGGGCGCAGGTGCTTTGCGGTGTTCTTCGCCATCAATCGGAAGCCGACGAAGTCGCTGACTTTCGGAGGCACGTCGGAGAGCGCCGTGCCGACGATGGCCGTCGTGTTCGGCAGCCGGTCGACCAGGCGCGTGAAGCGCGAGAACCAGGCGCTGTCGATGCGTTCGGTTTTCCCTTCGCGGCCCGTCACCTGGCGCAGCGCCGCGCCGGTCCAGAAGGTGGAGGGCGCGTGTGGCACCTCCGGCCCGATGGCGACGGGCTCGCCAACCCGGTTGGCGATGGTCGCCGTCGACGGGGCGCTGAAGAGCGCGTCGGCGACCATGGGCGCGGGAATGCGGAAGCGGTTGGGTTTGTCGCCGGCGGGCGCGCCAGCCTTGCGCAGGCGCTGCTGCACGTCCTCGTCGTCGACCTGGATGCCGACGTCGCGGAGGATGCGCAGCGCCATCTGGTGGATGCGCTCCCGCTGTTCGGCCGGGAACACCGAACTCGCGATGCCGCCTGCGTGGTCTGGCATGGCGCCGCCTCTCTGCGGTAGTTCAGGCCGCGCTCGTGGGCCTCCGCGCGACAACCACCTGCTCGTCGTAGCTTGGGTGAATCTCGTGGCCGGCGGGGACGACGAGGTACTCTTCCTCGTTCCAAGGCGGCCCGTCGACGAGCCCGCCGAACAGGCGCAGGCTGCCGGCGAGTTCCTGGTACTCCATCTCGCGCTCGGAGGCCTGTTCCTTCGCGTAATCGCGGTAGCGTTCGGTGTCGCCAACCTTCAGGTTGATGAAGACCATGCGGCCGTACTTCTTCTTCCAGGCGCCCATGGTTTCCATCAGGAACTGTGCGTTGTCTTCGCCGAAACGTTTCACGAAATCCAAATAGGTGTCGGACTTCGTGTCGGCGCCGCTGAGGCGGGTGGGGAGGCTTTCCAGGCTGCGGCGCGCGGTCTCGATCCAGCCGCTGGTGAGGTAGTACGAACCGGGCGCTTCCTTGAAGATTTTGTCGTAGCGTTCGCGGCTGCCCAGGAACCAGGTGATGCAGTCGTGGGCGCGCGCGACCACCAGGGGCGTGTGGCGCGCGCGCAGGCCCGCGATGCCGTTGTTGCACAGACCGTAGCCCAGCAGGATGGCGCAGTATTCGCCGGGCTTGCACGCGTCGATGTGGCCCTGCAGGTGCTGGGCCATGGTTCCGGCGCGCTCGTCATGCAGCCCCTGCGCGACGTAGGTGACCTCGATGTCGCGGTCGCTCCCCGCCAACACCGCGTCGAACTCGCGCTTGAAGACCTCGCAGGCGAGCAGCCGCAATCGGCCCATACGTCGTTCTCTCAGGCGGCCGCCATCGCTGCGCGCAGCGATTCCGCGCCCTCGGACGCGTCCGCCGCGTACAGGTCGGCGCCGATCTTGTCGGCGAACTCCTTGGTTACCGGCGCGCCGCCGATGATGATCTTGCCCTTGAACTGGGCCTTGCGCAGCTCGGCCACCACCTTCTCCATGTTGACCATCGTGGTCGTAAGCAGGGCCGACATGGCGACGGCCTGCGCGCCGCGTTCCTTCGCCGCCTCGACGAAGCGGTTGGCCGGAACGTCGATGCCCAGGTCGACGACCTCGAAGCCCGCGCCGGTGAACATCATCGCGACCAGGTTCTTGCCGATGTCGTGCAGGTCGCCTTCGACGGTGCCGATGACCACCTTGCCGACCTGCGCCGCGGGCTGCTTTTCCAGTTCGTCGCGCAGGATTTCCAGGCCGGCGTGCATCGCGCGCGCCGCGACCAGCACTTCGGGAATGTAGAATTCTTCGCAGCGGAAGCGCCGGCCGACTTCCTCCATGCCCGGCAGCAGGCCCTTGGTGAGGAGATCTTTGCCCGCGATTCCGGCGCCCTTGCCCTCCGTGCACAGTGCAGCTACGTCCTTGCGCTTTCCGCCGATGACGCTCTTCTTCAGTTTTTCGAAGATCTCTTCTGCGCTCACGGTAGGGCCTCCTCCGATTTGGGTCTCCGGGCGCGGAGCCGTCTGCCAGGCGGCTCTGTTAACAGGATAAATTTATGCACTTATATTGATACACCGTAGTGGGGCGCTTGTCCAACGAATTCATAGGTCCGGCTAAAGGATTTCCGGCGGGTCCAAGGGTGGGGCCAGAGACGTACTTATAAAAGGAGGTGGCGCCGGGCAGGCGGTTGACCGGCATCGATGTAAGACTAGGCTACGGGTGTCGTTGAACACCTGCCGCCGTCACGCGTCAACCCTAGTGGGAGGGATCGAGATGGCTACCCAGACCGTTGATATCGCGCCGGCCGTGTCGAAGTTCATCGCCAGAACGCACCAACTTTTGATCGGAGGCCGCTGGGTTGCGCCCAAGGCGGGCAAGGCCTTCGACGTCTTCAACCCCGCCACCGGCGACGTCCTGGCGCGCTGCGCCGACGGCCAGAAAGAGGACGTCGACGCCGCCGTCGCGGCCGCGCGCAAGGCCTTTGAGTCCGGTCCGTGGCCGGCGATGACCGTCAGCGAACGCGGCAAGCTGGTCTGGAAGCTCGCCGACCTGCTCGAGGCGCACCTCGAGGAATTCGCGCAGCTCGAGAGCCTCGACAACGGCAAACCCGTCGCGGTCGCGCGCGTGGCCGACGTGCCGCTGTCCGTCGACCTGCTGCGCTACATGGCCGGCTGGGCGACGAAGATCGAAGGCGACACCATTCCCATCAGCGTGCCGTACGCGCCCGGAGAGAAGTTTCTGGCGTACACGCTGCGCGAACCCGTCGGCGTCGTGGGCCAGATCATCCCGTGGAACTTCCCGCTGCTGATGGCCGCGTGGAAGCTGGGCCCCGCGCTGGCCGCCGGCTGTACGATCGTTCTGAAGCCCGCCGAGCAGACGCCGCTGAGCGCCCTGCGCCTGGGCGATCTGGTCTGCGAGGCCGGCTTCCCCGACGGCGTCGTGAACGTCGTGACGGGCTTCGGCGAGACCGCCGGCGCGCCGCTGGCCGCGCACCCCGGCGTCGATAAGGTCGCTTTCACCGGCAGTACCGAGGTCGGCAAGCTGATCGTCAAGGCCGCCGCGGGCAACCTGAAGAAGGTGAGCCTGGAGTTGGGCGGTAAGTCGCCCAACATCGTCTATGCCGACGCCGACCTGGAGACCGCCATCCCCGGCGCGGCCTCGGCGATCTTCTTCAACCACGGGCAGTGCTGCTGCGCGGGCTCGCGGCTGTTCGTCGAGAAGGGCGTCTTCGACAAGGTCGTCGACGGCGTGGCCGCGGCGGCGAAGAAGATCAAACTCGGCCCCGGCCTGAACCTCGACACGGACATGGGCCCGCTGGTGAGCAGCGAGCAGTTCGAGCGCGTCACGGGGTTCCTGGACGCGGGGCGCAAGGAAGGCGCCAAGGCTGTCTGCGGCGGCGGGTCGCCGGGCGGCAAGGGCTACTTCGTGCAGCCCACGGTGCTGGTCGACACGCGCCCCGAGATGAAGGTCGTGCGCGAGGAGATCTTCGGGCCGGTGGTGGCCGCGATCCCGTTCAGCGATCCCGAGCAGCTGGTGCGCGATGCCAACAATACGAACTACGGCCTGGCCGCCGCCGTCTGGACGCGCGACGTCTCGAAGGCCCACCGCGTCGCCGCCGCGATCCGCGCCGGCACGGTCTGGATCAACTGCTTCAACATCTTCGACGCCGCCCTGCCGTTCGGCGGCTACAAGGAGAGCGGCTGGGGCCGCGAGATGGGCCACGAGGTCCTGAAGAACTACACCGAGCACAAGGCCGTCTGCGTCCGTTTGTAAGACGGCGCGGCCATTCGAATCCGCTGGAAAAGGAGATGCTAACATGCGCAGGCTTTCGATGGGCACGTTGCTGGCGGTCGTTTTCGCGTTCCAGGCTTCGGCTGCCGATCTTCCGCTGGGCGAACTCGAACACGACGGACCGCCCACGCCCGAGCAGATCAGCATGTACATGAAGGTCACCGGCGAATTGCCGCAGGAGGCGGTGGGCTCGGTGCGCTTCAAGCTCGCCGACGCCAAGGACTGGACCACCGCGCATCCGCTGCACCGCATCCGCCCGGCCGATACAGCGCAGAAGGTCGAGGATGCCTACGCGGGCGTGATCACCGGGTTGGAGCCCGGCAAGGCGTACGAGGTGGAAGTGACCGTCACCAACGGCGCAGACAGCGCCGTCAAGACGCTCAAGGCCACCACCCGCGCCCTGCCGCCGGCCGCCGGCGCCGCGACGAAAACCATCGCGGCCGGCACCGCGACAGCCGAGATCCAGGCGGCGCTGGATGCCGCGCAGCCCGGCGACGTGATCCAGTTCGCCAACGGAACCTACGAGGCCGGCCGCTTGCAGATCAAGAAGGGCGGCAGCGTGGAGAAGCCCGTCTACATCCGCGGCGAAAGCCGCGGCGGCGTGGTGCTGAAGAATCCTTCGGGGTCGCTATTCCAGGTGTTGGAGTGCGACAATGTCGTCGTCGAGAACCTGACGATGGAGGGTTCGGGTACGGACTCGGGCACGAAGTCGAGCAGCCAGTTCGTCAGTTTCTGGAGCGGCGCCAAGAAGTCGCAGGAGAACTTCACCTTCCGCAACGTGACGGTGAAGGGTGTGGACCAGGGCATCGTGGCCACCAAGGGCATTCGCGGAGCGCTGGTGTACGACAACTCGATGCAGGGCAACAACACCTGGACGGCCGAGTTGATTCAGACGAACTCGACCTGGAACGACGACGGCATCCGCGTGCCCGGTCAGGGCAACGCCGTGTTCAACAACACGATGATCGGATTCGGCGACACCATGGCGGTGAACAGCGGCAACGTGAACGCCGGCGTGCACTTCTACCGCAACGAGATCCTTATGACGGGCGACGACTCGTTCGAATCCGACTACGGCACCCGCAACATGACCTTCTACGACAACCGGATCCAAAACTCGGCGACCTTCCTCTCTTGCGACCCCATCTACGGCGGTCCGCTGTACGTCTTCCGAAACATCTCCATCAACGCGGGGCGCGGGCCGTACAAGCTCAACAACAAGAACACCGGCTTCTACATCTACAACAACACGCTGGTGCGCACCAACGGCTGGGGCAGCGGCAAGGACTGGCCCTGGGTCCAGTTCAACAACGGTCCCCTGGTGGCCTGGGCCTACCGGAACAACATTCTGGTCTTCAAGGGCAAACCCGGAAAAATGATGGCCGTCGAGTCCGGCGGCATGAACCCCGTCGACTTCGACCACAACGCCTGGTACCCCGACGGCGCGTTCTGGTGGTCCAGCTCCGGCGGCAGCGCGGGCAGCCTGGACGCCGTGCGCGCCAAGCTCCCGGAGACCAAGGCGCTCTTCAGTGGCATCACCAAGCGCCACACCGCCGACCTTATCTGCGAGGCCAATCCGTTCGAGGAAGACGTTGTTCTCGGCGAGGACCACCTCAAGCAGATCACCAAGCTCTACACGCCCAAGCTCAAGGCGGATTCCACTCTGCGCGGCAAGGGCGTGGCGATCCCCGGCGTCACCGACGGCTTCACCGGCGAAGCGCCCGACATGGGCGCAATCATCACCGGCCGCCCGGTGCCGCAGTTCGGTGACCGCAGCAAGGACGCGCCCAAACTCGGCGCTGCGGAGCAATAGTCCGCGCAGACTCTTTCGTTGACGCGCTGACTTTTTCAGGAACAAGTGAATCTGGCTTGCCAAGGCCGGAATGGGAGAAACCATGCTCGCGAAATGTTCCATGATGTTGTTTGCGGCGCTCCTTGCCTCTTCCCTGGCCGCCGGCGAAAAGGAGGAAGCCGTTCCGGCGCCGCCGGAGGACGCCGAACCCAACACCTGGGTGCGGGTCTTGGCGGCGAAGTCCGGCGCGCGCGACCAGCCCATCTTCGTCTACGCGCCGGGCATCAAACGCTTTGTCGCGGCCTCCGGAATGCAGCACACCGGCGGCGTGAAGCCTCGGCATTACGACACCGAGGAGTTCGACCTGGCGCAGGCGAAGTGGTTTAACGCCTACCCCAAGGACCTGGCCCAGGGCCGTCCCGAGTCCGGACCGCTCGACGACGCCTACGCCAATGAACGCGCCAAGCACGGCCACAGCGGCGGGCAGATTTTTTACAAGGACGGCGAGCGCCTGCGCCTGGGCGCCGGAGGCCAATGGCACGACGGCAAGGCCTACGGCGAATACTGCTACGCGCCCGGCGGTGAAGCCGGGTACGTCTACGCCTATTACTGGAAGCAGAACACGCTGCGATACGACATTGCCGCGCGCGAGTGGACGGACCTGAAGGCCAAGCCCCGCGAGACCTGCCGTCTGTGGGGTTCGATGTGCTACGACCCCGTCAACAAGGAGCTCTTCCATGCCGGCGGCGATGGCGGCAGCGCCGACATCGCCACGTGGGTCTACGAGATCGAGAAAAACGAGTGGCGCATGCTGGCGTTTGGCAGCGAAGCATTCAACGCGCTGCATGCCAAGGCCGTGGCGCTCTGCTGGGACGCCAAGACGCTGCTTGGGCGCTGCGCCAGCCGCCACGCCATCGCCGAGTCGGACGTGGAGGCGAAGGTGGACCTTTCCGCCGAAGCCGCAAAGCTGGTGGAAGCGGTCGCGAAATTCGCAGAGGAAGTGAAAGCCGCGAAACTCGAGGGTGCCGAGGCCGCCGCCGCTGCCGTGGCTGTTCAGCGCCTGGCGGCGGCGGGCGACGCAGTCAAGGCCGCCGGGGCGAAGCTGAGTGCCGCGATCACGCCGGAATTGATCGGCGAAGTGCGCGCGGCGCGCGCCGTCTTCGAGCAGGTCGTCGATGCGCTCTCGTCCGAACCGCCTGGGCGTGCGCGCTCGCAGATCGCCTACGACGAGGCCAACAAGAAGGTGGTGCTCTTCGGCGGCGACGGCCTGGACCGCACGCTGAACGATACGTGGATCTACGACCCGGCCACGCGCACATGGGAGCAGCGTTTCCCCGTGCGGGCGCCGGCGCCGCGGGCCGGGCATATCCTGCGCTACCTGCCCAAGGCCAAGGCGATCGTGCTCGCCGGCGGCTACAGCCGCGGGAGTCTGCCGCAGGAGATCTGGACCTACGACACGGCGGCCAACGCGTGGAAATTGCTGAAGCACGTGCCGCTGGTGAAGGAAAACAACCGGAGCGTGAGCCCCAACTGCCCCAACGTGAACGCGCGCACCGTACAGGTCGGCGACGTCACCCAGGACGATGTGCTGGTCTGCGTGGACGGCAACAACGTCTGGGCCTGCAAGGTCGATCCGTCGAAGGCCGACGAGGCCGGCACCGCCGAACATTCCAAGTCCAGCGGCAGCTACGACTGGAACCGCATCGATCCGGCGGCGTGGGAAAGCATCGCGCCTGCGGATGCCGCCGCCAAGACGAAGGCCTTCCTCGACGGGCTGAAGCCGAACACCTGGACCGCGTACGAATTTCCCCGGTACGCGCCGGGTGCGACCAATCGCTGGGGCACCAGCGCCTACGACACCGACCGGCACCAGTGGCTCTTCTGGGGCGGCGGTCACGCGACCAGCCACGAGGACGACGTCGCGCACTTCGGAGTACGCGGCGGCTTCTGGACCATCGGCTACCATCCCGACGATCCGATCGAGAACGTCTACGCTTCGCAGCCGACGCCGCTGAGCTTTCGCGACAGGGTGCACGTGCCGATCCACGCGTACCGCGCGTATTGCTACGACGCGACCGCGAAGCAGATGTTCTACTTCGACCGCGGCTACGACCCGCTGGTGCGCGAGTGGCGCCCGGAGAGCCACGGCGGCGCAAAGCACAAAGGCCCGATGCACAGCCACATGGAGCTCACGCCGAAAGGCGCCGTGATCTTCAGCGACCAGGGCCTTTTCCGCTACGACGCCGCGGACGGCGCGTGGAAGGCGCTGCCGTGGACCGGCGAGAAGAACCCCGGCACGTGGTGCGACGGGGCGGGGGTCTGCTACGACAGCAAGCGCGACTGTCTCTGGATCAGCAACGACAAGACGATCCTGCGCTACGACATGACCTCGGGCCAGGTGACCGACGCCAAGCCCGCCAAACCGACGGCGATCGGGAAATGGTGCCTGGGCGGCGAGGAAGTCTACCTGCCCAAGGGCGACCTGATCCTGATGATGCAGCTGTTCAAGCGCCCGGACGGGCGCATGGGGCAGGCGGCGTGGAAGCCCGAGGAGAACAAGTATTACTGGGCCGATCTGTCCTTCGTCATCGGCGACAAGCCGTTCGAGCCGAAGGGTCCGACCTTCAGCTGGCACGACGCCATGTGCTACGACCCCGTGCTGGACCTGATGCTGATCAACAACTCCAGCGACAGGCGCGTCTGGGTGATGAAGTTCGACCCGGCGAGCGCCAAACTGGAGCCGGTCGGGGAATAGGCGCTCGCTACCGCGCCACGGGCATTCGCGCGCTGGCGCGGCGCGGGGCGGGCAGTTCGCGTGCCGGTGCGTCCAGCAGCAGCGGTTCCGAATCCTCGCCGCCTTCGGCTTCGAAGCGTTCCCAACTGCCCCAGCCGGTCCAGCGCGCGAGTGTGCCGGCGGCGAAGGCGGCCGCTTCCATCGAAGCGCGGGCCATCAACGCGAAGCCGTGGTGTTCCTCGAAGTAGCCGTTCAGGAAGCGCGTCACCGGCCGGATCAGCGGGTGATCGAGGTTGTTGAAGAGGACGCCCGGCACCCAGGTGTAGGCCGTCGCGGCGCTGTGTGTGCGCAGGATCTTGTACACGCTGCAGATATAGCCCCGCGTGAAGCGGTAGTATTTCTCGAAGCGGCGCTCGTACGCGTGCAGCGGCTTGGCGCATCCGCCGTGTTCTAGCGACGCGGCGGCGGCTTCGGCGGCGGCCTCGCCCATCAGCAGCGCGGTGTGCACGCCCGAGCTGTACAGCGGGTCGATGAAGAAGGCCGCGTCGCCGACGGCGAGCCAGCCCGGTCCGGCGAACGACCGGCTCCGGTACGCCAGGTCCCGGAACATGCGGGCCTTGCTGGAGCTGCGGGCCTTCGCAAAACGCTTGCGCATGTAGGCGTGGCGCCCGAGCACGCGCTCCAGCTCGACGCGGGCGTCGTTGGACCAGCGGTCGCACGCCGGCTTGTTCTGCACCAGCCCGACGCTCATCACGTCCCCCGCCAGCGGGATGAACCAGACCCAGCCGTGTTCGACGTAGTACCCGTTGAAGTATCCCTGCAGCGCGCCGTCGTCCCGGCTGACGCCGTGGTAGTGCGCGAAGCAGGCGGACGTCTGGACCACCGGGTCGAGTTCCAGCAGGCCGCGCTGGCGCGCCGTAACCGCGTAGCGCCCGCTGGCATCGATCACCAGCTCGCAGCGGATCGTGCGCGTCACGCCGTCGGCATCCAGGACCTCGACGCCCACCGCGCGTTCGCCTTCAAAGAGCACGCGGCGCACCGAGGCCTCGCGCACCCGCGCGCCGCAGGCCGTGGCGTGTTCGAGCAGCTGCTTGTCGAAGACCGCGCGTTCGACCTGGTACGCGAAGGGGCGCGGCGTCGCGTAGCCGGGGGGGATGTTGGAGAAGGTGCCGGTCGCGGAGAGCGCCTCGTCGTCCTTCCGCGAGCGGCCCACGGCGAAGCGTCCGCCGAACTTGAAGGTGTAGCCGCTGTGCTGCAGCGGCTCGGCGATGCCGAGGCGCTCCCAGACGGCCTGCGAGGCCGGCAGCAGGGATTCGCCGATGTGGAAGCGCGGGAAGCGTTCGCGTTCCAAGAGCAGCGGCGCGAGGCCCTTCATGGCCAGAAAGGCCGCGGCGGTCGCGCCGCCCGGCCCGCCGCCGATGACGACGACGCGTTCCCGTTCGGCCCCTGTTCCGGCTTGCTGGATCATGGCGAATGCTCCTCGCGATCTATTGTTAGCCGCACCGGCCTGCTCCGCCGGTATTCCACGGACTTAAAGGCTGCTGGGCGCATCCGTACGCGGCTTTTTTATTTGAAAATCCGGTGCCACGCGCGGGTGTTCCTCGGCCCATCCTGCCTCCAAGGCTTCCGTTGCCGGCGCGAGCGGGTCCAGCAAGCGATAATGTAACTTACATATTGGGAAGGGGTTGAATGAGCGTGGGTGGGGGAACTTCAGGCCCCGCCGCGCTTCCGCGGGGGACTTCCCCCAGCGGCGCGGCGGAGCGCGTCAGGCGAGTCAGGCGAGTCAGGCGTTCCTACTTCACGCCGAGCCAGTTCAACTCGGGGTCGACACCGTTCATCGCGCGGGACGAATGTTCGATGAACTCGCCGGTGAACGGCCCGTGCACGTTGGCGACGGCGGTGTCCGGCACGCGCGAGAGGACCTTCTGGTAGCGCCGCACCGCGAAGACTTCCTTGTGCTCGGCGTCGGTGACTTCCACCACCACCGTGACGCGGAAGGTGTTGGAGTGGAACTTGATCGGCAGTGTCACGCAGTTGCGGATGATCAGGTCCTTAGTAACGGGGACCCAGTTGGCGGCGTCCTCCTTGGGCTTGATGCCCAGCATCCGGTTGACGGGGTCGATGCTGGTGACCCCCGCCACGCGGCCCCAGAACTTCGCGTTGGCGTTGGGGCCGGATTCGGGATCTTCGTGCGTCACGACGGAGGTTGCATCGGCGCCCGTTTCCTTGTGCCAGGGGTACCCCGCCGGGAGCTGCCACTGCCGGTAATACGTGGGGTCCCAGCGGTCGTATGGCGCGGTCTGCGGGATGTCGCCGCTGGGCTTGACGTTGGGGCCTTCGGCGCCGGCGACGGTGGGCGTGCCGCCCGGAATGACGCTGCCCTTGCCGCGCGTCATGGTGACGTGGCCGTCGCCGTCGAAGTCGATGGGCCCGATGCGGCCGTTGCTGAGGCTTACCAGCACGTCGTTGGCGGCGCGTTCGCTGATGTAGTGCTGTTCGACGCGCAGGCCGGCCTCGTCGCGGCCGCGGATCTCGTCCCAGCGGCGCTTCCACTCGGCGTCGGTCCAGCCGCCGGTGGCCGGCTTGAGCGGGTAGTAGGCGGCGGCGCCGGAGGCGGCCTGCGGATCGGGCGCCATCCCGTAGTTGGCGGCGATGGGCCAGAAGCCTTCCTTCGACACGATGGTGGCGCGCAGGCAGTCGGCATAGACGGCGCCGCCGTCGCCGTCGCGGATCCTGGAGCCGTCGAAGAACTGGTCCTTGTTGCGCGGGTCGACGTTGGCAAAACCGCCGTGGCAGACCTTCCAGGCGTCGACGCCGTAGAGCGGGTCGCGCTGGGCCAGGGCGTTGGCGCCGGCGAGCTGCGTGGTGGCCTTGGGGTCCATCGGCGAGCGGTACACCAGGTGGCCCAGGAAGGCGACGAAGTCGGCCCAGTTGCGGAAGGGATGGTTGCGCCCGGGCGCCCGCTGCATGGCCGGCTCGGTCATCAGGGCGACGGACTGAGCCAGGTAGCGCCAGTCGTCGCCGAGCTGGTCCTCCATGGCGTTGTAGGGGAAATACTTGATGCGGTCGTGGAACGTCTCCTCGGACGGGGTGGGCTCCCCGAAGTACTGCCATGTGGTGGGGAACATGCCCTTGCCTTCGTCGGCGTTGATTAGTTCGTCAGGGATGCCGGCGGCGACGTTGCCGACGATGGTGATCGCGCGGTAGGGCTCGCCCAGTGGACGGGTGATGTCGTTGGGATCGCCGCCCCAGTTGCGCACGGCCTTGTGGTTGGTGCGCGTCCAGAAGCGGTTGAAGTAGGCGTAGAACTTGGGCACGCGCGAGCCGATGTTGGGTTCAATGTCCATGTGTTCGAAGTAGCTGCGCCAGCGGTTCATGCCGGTCTGGACGCTGACCTTCACCTTCGCGCGGGGCTCGCTGGGGTAGGCCTGCCTGTCCAGGGGCACGCACAGTTCGCTGACGGGCACGCAGGGATTCGGCCACCAGGGGTTGAGCTGGTAGTCCATGATCTCGTTGGCGATGACCTCCTGGTAGCGCGGCCCCAACCGCGTGATGCGCCAGGCCTCGTCCTTGCTCACCGCGGGCACCACCGGCGTGTTGGCCTGGCCCTGCCTCGTCTTCGGCACCGGGATGGCCGGGTTGATGGCGGTGTGCGCGGCCACAGGTTCGACACCGGGGTCCGGGTCCACGAAATCGACCATCTTCTTGCTGGGATCCATGGCGCTGGGCGTGGCCGTCAAGCTGACGGGGAAATAGCAGCGGAATTGGTCGGCCCAGTGCTGGCTGATGGGATAGCCCGGAAAGTTCTGCAGGTAGTCGGGATTCGGGAGACCGTGGATGCTGTGCGGGAGGACGTCGGGCCGCGTGTAGCTGGTCTCGCCGCGCACCATGGCCGGCGGGTTGCCGAAGGTGGCCGGATCCGGGTAGGCCACGGCGTAAGCCGAGTGCCACTTGCCTTCGCTGTAGGTGTTGGTGCCGATCTTGAGCGTGCCGCCGGCGGTGTTGTCGGCCGGCCGGTAGGGAGGGGCAGGCTTAAAGGTGGTCTTGTTCACGCCGGTGGTGTCGGCGGGGATAGCGCGCTTGCGCTGGTTGAACCAATCGTGCCAGTTCCGCGAGTCGTCGGGCCGGGCCATCATGGCTTCCCAGGTCTGGCGCAGGGTATCCTGCCCGTGGTCCATGCTGACCATGCCGCGGTCGAGGTGGCAGTCGGTGAAGACGTCGTCCATGGGGCGTCCGGTGCCGTAGCCCACCAGGTTGCCCGCCAGGTCGTAGTATTTCTCGGGCTCCGGCGTGAGGAAGTCCATCTTGCCCCAGATCACGTTGCGCCGGCCCTGCTTCGGGTCGATGTGGCGGTGGCCGGTCAGCGCGGCCAGGCCGCCGTCGAAGTCGGTGTTCGAAGCGAAGGCGTAGAAGTTCGACGGCTGCGCGTCGTAGTGCTTGGTGTTCGCGCCGCCGCCGGAGAGCGCCCCGGGTTCGCCGTAATAGGCCGAGATGTCCGCCAGGGTGCTGTTGGAGAGTTTGTCCTCCAGATATTTGGGATTGACCGTGCGTCCGGTGTACCAGCGCGGCTCGTAGAGGTACCCGTCCCAGCCGGGGCTGGGGTAGTTGGTGGTGCCGTCGGTCGGATAGGGGCGGTGCCATTCGACTGCGCCGTAATCCTTGATCGGCATCCAGGGGAAGTTCTCGACGCCGGCGGTAGTGCGGATGTATTCGCCCCACGTGCCCGCGGCCTGGGCCAGCAGCGTGGCGTCGCCGTAGTTGTACAGGCCGACCATGATGTTGCCGGTTCCGGGGAGATCGACGGGCTTGATCAGGCTGGGCATCCAGGGGTAGGTGATGTAATCGTTGCGCTTGGCGGGGTCGCCCTGCAGTTCGGCCAGGAATGCGGCACTGTTGTAGAACGGATTGGTGATCGGGTCGTAGTCGTTGCCGGGCGTCTTGAGTTTGGGCTCTTCCCAGACGTTGTTCACCGGATCCCAGGGCTTGCTGGGGTCCTGGAGCTTCATGCGCAGCGGGATCCACGGGTTGTAATTGGCGCTGTCGGGATCGCCGTCCCAGTCCACGCCGGGGAAGGTCTTGCCCGTGTCGGTCTGCCGCAGGCCCAGCTGCACGGGGATCCACGAGTTCTTCACGTCGTCGTAGGCCACCGCCGCGCCCTTCTCCGAGCCGTCGGGCTTGACGGGCGTCTTGAGGCGGCACTCGACATCCAGCATGCGCGCCTTCCAATGCAGGTGCGGCGCCACGGCGGTGCGGTTCAGCATCGAGGGGATCTTCTCGATGGTGAGCATGCCGTAGACGACGGGGAGATTGGTGTTGTTGACGTCGATGGCGTCGTACCAGCGGTTGCTGGAAGGCGTGCCGTTGACCGTGCCGGGGTTCACGGGATCGCCCCAGTTCTCCTGCAAGCCGTGAGCGCGGATCGTGAGGCGGAAGTTGTTGAAGCAGAAGTGCGCGTTGCTCTGGCCCGGGAAGTCGGCGGGCCAGCGCGCCATCGGCACGAGGTACGTGGCGGCCATCCTGGCCGGCGGCATGCTGCCGGGCCACTGGGTCAAGCCTCGGGATACCTCGTCGCGCCCGGTGGCCGGTCCGCCAATGGTGCCGCCCCACGAAGTCGTGAACTGCGTGGGCGTACTCAAGCGTCCCTTGTTGAAGAAGCCGGGGATCCAGACGTGCGACGTCGGGGGCATCCAGTGGGTGCCCATGCCGATGGAGTCGTAGCTCGAGCCCAGGTGCGCCCAGTTGTTGTAGCCGCTGGACTGGGTGGCCCCAAGGTAGTTCGTGTAGCCCGGCGCCCCGCCGAAGTACCACGCCGCCAGCAGGTCGGTCCAGAAGCGCCCGTTGGCTACGGCGTTCATGTAGTGGAGCTGGAAGGTGTGGGCCTTGGGGTGGCCGTACCCGCCGGCGCCGATGTAGATGTAGCGCCCGCGGTATCCGATGTCCGTCTGCGTGGCATCCATGCCTGCGCGGTGCGGGTTCTTGCGGTCGAAGCCCATGCCCTGGTACTGGTTGTCGGCGCCGTGGAAGTACATGTTGCCATCGCCGCCGCTCTGGCCCCAGCCCAGGCCCGTGAAGGGCAGCCGGGGATCGTTGGTCCAACTGCCGGAAGGGAACCAGATGTAATCCTTGTTCTCGTCGTTGCCGTAATGGTTCTTGGCCACCAGGTAGCCTTGCCCCGCGTACCCGTAATGCCCGTCGCAGGTAAAGCCCCAGCCCTTGAGCGCGGTCCACATGATGTGGCGGGTGCATTCCAGCCCGTAGCGGTTGGGTTCCGAACCCCCCGCGACGTTGTAGATCGTCGTCGGCGCGCCGGTGGTCATCGAGGTCATGTAGCCCGTGGATGAGCGCTGGTAGCCCGCCGACGAATAACCGTTGATCCAAAGTTTCGTGACGCTGCCTGCCCACTTGAAGTCCTGCCCGCCGCCGTAGGGCTCGAAGACGTGGCGCCAGTTCAGCAGCCCGTTGTCGACGGCCGTGCTGCCGGCCAGCGAGCGGCGGTAGTTCCACTCGCTGCCCGTGCCGAAGTTCACGGACTCCTTGTTCTTTTGCGCCATCTGCGGGACCTTGCCCAGGATGTAGTCCAGCGTGCGTCGGTCCGGCGAGGCGTAGGGCACCTTCGCCAGTTCGGTGGCATTCGTGGAGATGTCGTAGGACGTCCCGATGCCTACGGTCCCTTCCAGGTCGCCGCTCTTCAAGGTCTCGTAGATGCCGGCCTTTTCGTTGACCGTGGCGGGATCGTAGACATCGTTGAGGTTCAGGCCGCCGTCCTTGGGCGTGATGCCGACCTGCACGTTGCCGGAGTAGGAGCCCACGCGTACCTGGAACTTGCGCACCCGCGCGAAGGGCTGCAGTTGCACGGTGTCCACCAGCACCGAGGGCGGCTGCGGGTAGCGCTGCGTCTCGCGGCTGCGCATCGACTGCTGGTCCGTGTTTGGACCGGGCCGGAACTTGAACGCGTAGGCCCAGGCCTTGCCCGTCCACGTCGCGACCGGCTCGACGGTCTCTTCGTTCCACAGCAGCAGACGCCAGGAGTCCTGGAAGTTGTAGGCGTCCGCGCGGCTGGGCGCCCGGTCCGCGCCGGCCGGCATCTTGCCGCCCAGCGTCGCGTCGGGGTTGAAGCCCCAGCGCGAGGTCCAGCCCACGCCGCCCAGCGTGCCCAGGTGCGACGGCGTGAAGCCTGCGCGCTTGACGTTCTGGTCGTCGTGCAGCGCCACCAGCGCGAACTGGAAGCCGACCTCCGAGAGACCGTCCAGCGCGGCCAGGTCGCGGGTGTTGCTGGCCCCGCGCAGCTCCACGCGCCCCTGTTCGGCGTACGACATGCCCAGCACCACCAGCACCGCCAGCATCCCGACCACCACGATCAGGATGAAGCCGCGCTCCCGCGACGTCCCGCCGCCCGCACGAATGCGCGCCCGTCCGCTGGACCGTTCGGTCTTCATGGTTTTAGCCCATCCCGTTTCGCAATAGTGCCGCCCGCCTTGAGGCGTAACGGCTTCGCCTAATAGTTGTCCGCCGCGCGAGGGGTCGTACATGGATTAGGCGCTGCGGAAATGGTGGTAACTGAACGGGTGGATTCAGACGAATTGAAACTGAATTCTACAGGGATATGAGGCGGTTTCTAAATCTTCTGGTACAGGAACAATTACCTCCGATGAACGGGCCGGCGGCGCTTCCTAATAGGCCAGGGTAATGGCGACCTAATGAACCAGCATTGCGTCGGTCAGATGGCGGAAAGAATTTAATACTAGTTATAGGGAAGGAGATCGAAGGCCCACCGGCTTTGGGCCGAAGCCGTAGGCCAGCGGAGCACAGGAGGATACGACACCGCAAATACGGCCTGCGCATAAACGGCCGGTCCAACCGGGACGAACTCGTGAGATTCGATCCGGCCCCCGAACTTTGCGATTTTGAACTTTTAAGGGCTTGGCTTAATTTCCTTTATAGGGACTGCGTCAGATTTGAAATAGTAGTTTTAATATATGATATTAACGCTAGCATATATTAAAAATACAGACCCGGGGGATCCCACATGCGCCAGCGCCTCCTTTATAAGGTAGTTCCAATGCTGGTCGCGGCCGCCGCCGCCGTTTCGGGGGGCGAGGCCGCGCCGGATTGGGTCCAGAAACTGCCGGCGAACGTCTGGACGAAACTCGACCAGGCCCAGTCCGGCAACCGCGTCGGCGCGCACGTCCAATGGCTGCCCAAGGAGCAGAAGCTGGTCCTGATCGGCGGTTCGCACGGGCAGTCGCATCGCGAGAGTCCCAAGCCGGGCAAGATGATCTACCACGCGGCCACGGGGAAGTGGGAGGAGTACAAGGACCAGCCGCCGCTGCCCAAGCCGGTGCTGCTCACGGTCCATGATTCGACCAAGCGCCTCAAGTTCTCCTTCGCGCTCGACGAGGATCAGGCGAACCTGGCCGGCGAAAAAGCCGCCACCAACTCGCCGTTGGAAGGCATCGAAGGTCTGGGGCAGACGATCCTGCCGCCGATGTCCGGCCAGACCGCGTTCCTCGATCCGATCAACAAGGAAGTCTGGGTTCTCGCTGGCGGCTGCGGCGCCGTGCCCGAAGGCACGCTGGGCCACTGGATCTACAGCCTCGAAAAGAACGCCTTCCGGCGCAGCCCCGGCGATCCGGAACCGCTGAAAGCGCTGCGCGGTGGCGTCGCCAAGGCCCGCGAGGCACAGAAAAATGCCGTGGCGCTGGCCCGCAACCTCTTCTATGCCGCGCAGCCCGGCGACTGGAAGGCCGCGCAGACGAAGGAACGCCTCGCGACGGTCCAGGACGCCGTGTCCAAGGCGATCGCTGGACTGGCGGCCCGCGTCGAAAAAGACGCGCTCGCCGCCGGCTGCGCGGCCGCCGATGCTTCGGCGGCCGCCGCGTTGCTGCAGGAGGCCGCGAAGAAGTCCGCGGAGGCCGCGCAGGCGTTCGCCGGGGGCAAGCTGGAGGCCCCGCAGATCGCCGCCGCCGAGGACGCGTCCTGGCGCGCCGACGAGGCCGACGACCTGCTGGCCAGCGAGCCGCCCGCGCGTTACCGCGCCATGGGGCTGTTCGATCCCGAACGCAAAGCGTACGTCTACTACGGCGGCGACCACGGCGACTACCTTTTCAACGACACCTGGATCTACGACTGCGCGAAACGCAAGTGGCGCCGGGTGAATGCGCCCGTCGCGCCGTCGCCGCGCATCGGCGGGCAGATGTACTGGCTGCCCGAAACCAAGCAGATCGCCCTGCTTTCGGGCGACACGTACCTGTCGCGCATGGTCTACCAGCGCTTCACGCAGCCGCTTTCTCCGGACGTTTGGATCTTCGACCCTTCCCAGGGCACCTGGACGATGGCGGTGCTGCCCGGCCCCGAGGTGCTCGAGAAGTCGCCCGACGGCCAGCCGTGGTTCATCGTCAACAACCGCGTGGTGATGACGCAGTTCGGCGTGCTGCTGTGCCCGGCGGTGGGCGGCAACACCTACCACGACTACATGACCAGCAGCACATGGATGCTGAAGCTCGACGCCGCCGGCGCGAAGCCCGAACTGACGCAGAAGCACGGCGCGCCCGGCGGCAAGCGTCTGTACCGCGGCGACCGCGTGGAAGCGTACAACCCGCAGTGGTACGACGCCGCGCCGCAGGGCGATCCGGCGGAGACCGACGCCTTCCTCGCCGCGCTGCCGGCCAACCAGTGGGTCGAGGTCCCGCAGGCGCCGCGTCCCTGTCCCGAGCGCAGTTGGGGCACGTGTCTGTACGATCCCGGCCGCGACCAGATCTACTTCTGGACCGGCGGGCACTGCGCCGATCCGGCGGACATCGTGCACCATTTCCATCCGGGGCTGAACCGCTGGAGCATCCCCTACGTCGCGGGCGGTTCGACCTACGGCATCCAGCTCACCGGGCGCCCCGACTGCCAGAACCACACGTACAAGAACTACGCCTACGATTTCGTGACGAAGAAGATGGTCGCCGCCTCGCGCGCGGGTACCTCCGTCTACGATCCGGACAAGCGCGAGTGGACCGGTTTCGCGGCGAGCCAGCCCATCCCGTACAACCCGTACAGCTCGAAGATCGTCGGCACGCCCGGCGGCATCGTCTGCTGGGCCGGCGGCTGCAGCGACGGTCCCAACAACGGCATCCACTTCGCGCGCTTCGACGCGAAGGCCTTGACCTGGACGCCCCTGGTCGTGAAAGGCGGCGGCGTGCCGTCCGATGTCCACGGCGACGAAGGCGGCCTGACCTGGGACGCCAAGCGCAAGGTCCTCTACATCAACGCCGCCGCGGGCTACGAGAAGCCCGACGGGCGCGTGCACCGCTACGACCCCGCGACGCAGGAGATGGCCGTGCTGGATCCCAAGAACCGCGCGGCGGTCGGCGACCGGTTCCACCGCTACCGCGAAACGCTCTACCTGCCCGACGCCGACCTGGTGCTCTTCGGCATGGGCTTCGTCGCCGGGCGCCAGGTGGTTTACGACCCGGCCGCCAATCGCTGGGCGCTCACGAACATCACGCAGCAGAGCCGCCTCGCGAGATTCGACGCGGCCCAAAAGCAGTGGAGTTTCGATCCACCGAAGAACAACGACAAGGTTGGCAGCATCACCTTCAGCCCGGTGCTGGACACGCGCCGCAACGTGTTGTGGGCGCCATCGGACTACAAGGCGATGTTCGTGATGAAGCTCGACCCGAAGGCCCTGGAACTGCTCGACGCCCCGCCCAAGTAGCGCGTCGGCGCTTCAGGGCGCGGCCGCGCGGTCCAGCGTACGGGAGTCGGCGTCCTGCGCGTTCAACGCGCCGCGAGTTACTCTCTAATCCCAGGAGAATCGATCCTTTTCAGGAACCGAGCCCACCGCCTCGAAAAGAGAGGAATCGTGACCGGGTTTCGAGGGTGTTGACACGCAGGGGCCCGCGCGAGTTAATAGAGGGCATGAAGTTCTACTTCTGCGAAAAATGCGGCGTGCGGCTGACCGAGAAGGACATCGCCGCCGGCGCCGGCAAGGACAAGAAGCTCGCCGGCGTGTACTGCGCCTCTTGCGCCGCCGGCGTGCTCACGATGGAGATGCTTCCCGTCACCGACGAGGACATCGCCGCGCACAAGGCCGCCGAACCGAAGCCCGCCGCGAAGCCGCAGCCTTTGCCTCCTCCGCCGCCTCGAAAGCCCCCGGCTCTGCGCAGGAGCCCATCGACCGGGACCCTGTCCGCGCATCGAAGCCACGGAAACCCCGCGCATACGCGTCCGCACCGCGAGCCGCCCGGCGCGCACGCATCCGCGCCGGGCGGCAACAAAGTCCCGCTGATCGCCTTCGCAGCGGGCGGGTTGGTGCTGGTCGTGGCGCTGCTGTTCGTGTTCGCTTCCGGCGACGGCTCTGTGCCGCGCAGCACGTCCGGCGCGTCCGGCGAGAAAATCGAAGAGCATGCTTCGCCTGAGCCGCCTTCGAAGATGAAAACCCAATCCGCGCAATCCGCGCGGCCCGAGCCTGCCAAGTCCGTCCCGCCCCGTGCGGGGCCCAAGTCCGATTCCGCGGCGCCGGAAGCGGTCCCGCGCGTCCTCCAGCTACCGGACAACGAGGACCTCAAGAAGGCGCTGGCGTACTACCGCCCATTCGAGTTTGGCGATGCCGCGGATTCGAAGCGGGCGGCTGTCGAGGAAGCGCAACTCGAGGAAGGCCTCTTCGGGCGCGCCTTCCGCTTCAACGGAAAGTCCAGGGACGCCGGCGGCATCATCGTATCCGGCGGCGGCGTCAGGAACTCCAAAGCCGCCGCCGTGGCGCTCTGGATCCGTTCCGCAAACGCCAACCAGGAGGCGACCTTGCTGGAGAACCGCCAACGCTACCGGCTCGGCCTGGATGCGGCGAACGCGGTCTGGACCTGGACGCAAGGGGAAACCGATTTCAAGCTCGAGGCGCCGCTGCCGCAACCGAGCGGTGGGTGGGTGCACCTTGCCTGGACCTGCGACGGCAAAAACGCCGTCGCCTACGTAAACGGCGCGCCCGCCGCGACCCAGGATTGCTCGGGCGGGGACATCGGCGGGAAGGGCGACGGCGGCTACACCATCCGGATCGGCGGCCGGTTCCTCACCTCCGGCATGCACGGGCTGCCGACGTTCGACGGCTGGATGGACGAGTTGCGCGTGTACCAGCGCGCGCTGCAGGCCGCGGAGATCGCGCTGCTGGCGAAGGACCCGCGTGCGAATTGACGCCGGGGCCGGCGCTTCCAACACGCATATTAAAGGAGGGGCCCGCGATGAGCGCCTCGCGCACCGGCGCCATAAAGGAGTTGCAGGCCAGCCTGAAGGCCACGCTGCACCACTTCGACCGCCCGGCGGCGGTGCAGAAGCGCAGCTACGCGCCCGGCAAGTGGACGATGCGCGAGATGCTCGTGCACATCTCCGACACCGAGGCCGTGCTGCTGGACCGCCTGCGCAGGCTGGCGGCGGACCGCAAGCCGGTGCTTCAGGGCTTCGACCAGGACGAGTGGGCGCGGGGCTTAAGATACGCAAAGCGTGACCTGAAACTGGCTCGTCTGCAGTTCGAAGCCGCGCGGCGCGGGATTCTCGAACTGCTGCGCCTTGTGCCGGCGAAGACGTTCGCGCGCGCGGGTCGCCACAGCGAGTACGGCCGCCTGACCTTCGCGTGGGTGCTGGACAAGGTGGTGAAGCACAACGCCCACCACTTGGAGCAGCTCGACGCCATCGCCGCGGGCAAAATCTGGACGCCGAAGTAGCGGCGCCGGCTTTCGCCTCAAGGCGCGGCTTCGGTCTTGGCTTCCGGCTCCGGGGCGGCGCTATCGGACTTCGCTTCCGTCTTCTCGCCGGATTCGGACTTGGCCTCGGTCGTCGCTTCGTCCTTCAGGGCGTAGGCCGGCAGCGCCTGGATCTTCTGCGCCAGGTTCTGCGCGAGTTCCTTGAAGGCCTGCTTTTCCAGCGTGATGAAGGACCCCAGGCCCGACGTCTTGATGTCCTCCGGATTCTTGTGCTCGACGGTGAGGACATGCGGGCCGTCCCAATTCGAAGTGCTGCCGTCGGCCTCGACCTTGAAGGCCAGGGTCACCGTCCGCGGCAGCTTGTTGGTGGCCATCATGGCGTCCTCTTCGTCCATGATCCCAGGGCCGCTGCCGCTGCCGTAGGCGTCCCACAGCACGTCGCAGCGAACCTCGATCGTCCCCAGCACGCGGACGGGCGCGACCTGCCCGGGCTCGGCCATGGCCACGGGCGCGAGTTTCGACCGCAGGGCCTGGTTGACGGCGCCGCTCAGGGAGGCCTCCTTTCCCATCAGCGAGAGCGAGCGCTTCCAAAGCAGGACATACCCTTGCGCGGGCGGTTCGGCCGGTGTCTGGACCTGGGCCGGAGGCGCGGGGCGGGGCTGCGGGCCGGCCTTCTGCTTCGATCCGCAGCCGCACAGGGCCACGGCGAGGACGACATACGCAAAGCGTTTCAACACGGCCATGGCGGCCCCTCCGGAATCGGGACGGCAAAACGGACAGGCGGCGGAACGGCACCCCTGTCGCGGACGCCGCGAACGCACATCGGATACGGCTTCAGGAATAGTAAGAACACCTAACAGAATGCCCCGCGGCATGCGCGGCGAAGGGCCTGGGTAAAAGATCGGCGGGCGAGATTCATAGCCTTATCCAATCAATCTACCCAGGTAGGTACGGCGATCTTAGTCTCCTGCCGTTCGCCGCCCTGCGGGAGGGCCGGTCTTCGGCACCCAGCCTGCGTTGCTACGCCACGCCGTACCTCTCCGATACGGCTTTGGCTTCGCGCCTTGGCTGGATGTCGAATTCCGGCCCTCGCAGCCACGGTTCATTCTGTTAGGCGTTCTAAGTAAAACCTATTGAAGCATGGAAGCCGCCTGGGTCAAGGGAAGCAATGGCGGTCCGCGGCGAGACGGTTGCTTGCGCGTTCGGCGCTGCGTGCCGAAAAGGGGCCGGCGATTTGCCAGGTGTCGTCGACAGGTGTCACTTTTCATTGGTGTTGCATTTGGAGCGCGGTGGTGCCTTTTCCTTTTTCCGTTTTTTCAGTTTTTTTGAATCTTGCCGACTTCTGTTTGTCGTTTTCCGAACCCGTTCCGAAACCTTGACCGCTCGCTCCTGCCGTTTTGCACGCCGTGCAAAAGCGTCGTAAGTCCAATGATTCCGTAGAAGAAACTTTGGTGCACCTTGTTAGAAGCGAGGAAAGATCGATACAAATCGCCATGTGCACTCCGGAACGTCGCGCAGCACCACGTGATTCGCGAAATTTCGCGACTGACAGTGTCCGGCAGCGAAAGGCAACGCGCGTCACACGATCTCGTAAGTCCTTATTTTGGGCGTTCGATTCCGGCGCTTTGCACTTTGTGGTTATGACAAAACGTCACAGGGCCGATGTGACGTTTCGTCACACGCCTGTGAGGCATCCGGCGCGGCGGAATCTGATGTTCACCCGTTAAGGAAGTCGGCTTTCCGACAGGGAGCGCCTGGGCGCGTTGCAGTGCCGGCCTTTCTCCGATCTATTGATCTGCATTCTTTCTGAGCAGGTTCCGGCCAGATTTCCTGTGTGGGCCCCGCTTAACGTGTGTATAGAAAATTGAACGAGCGCTGTGCCGATATTTAGACTGGTGAACGTCCACGAGTAACGTACAGGCGGGCAGCAAACGGGGTGAGCGATTCGGCTCTTGGGCATTCCTGATTGAGCAATAGGGAGGTGGCATCATGCGGAAGGTGCACCAAACTTGGTTAGAGCTGGCCCTGGTTGCGTTTGTGGGAGCAAACCTTTTCGCCGCGAGTTCTCCTGAGGCTGCGGACAATCCTCCGCGATTCACGAAGATGCCGTCGGTCCAGAAGACAGATTTAGGATCCGCGATCTCCTTTGCCGTGGATCGCAACGTCGATGTTGCCGTCTATGTTGAGGATGCCCAGGGAAGAGTGGTTCGGCATTTGGCTGCGGGTGTGCTGGGAGCAAATGCTCCCGCTCCTCTTAAGCAGGGACTCGAGCAGACCCTTGATTGGGACGGCAGGGACGACGACGGGAGACCCGCCACCGGCGGGCCGTTCAAGGTCCGCGTGGGTCTGGGGCTCACTGCGGCCTACGGCGGCAAGGCCTTCGCGGAGAAGGACAAACTAGGGCCCAACAACATCGAGGCCATCTGGGGCTTGGCCGCCGGGGCGGACGGCCGCGTCTACGTGATGGGCTCTCGCAACCAGTGGCTTTACTGGTGGCACACGCCCATCCACGTTTTCCTGCGTGACGGCAGCTACGAGCGGACCATTCAGCCATTTCCCGCGAATCTCAAGCCGGAGCAGCTCAAGGACCTCGGCGCTTTTGTGCCTTCCGGCGGCCGGCTCACCCCGCTCATCCACGATCTGACGCAGATGAGTTTCTACCCCGGCGTAAACCACCGCATGCAGCACATGGCCGTGACGCCCGACGGCAACCTGATCGTGGCCGTGAAGAACGACGAGCGCCTGCACTTGGCCGCCCTGGGCTCCGACGGCAGCGTCCCCTACGACACGTTTGCGGGTGCAGCGTTGGGCGGCGACAAGGAGCGGAAGTCCTTCACCACGCCCTACATGGCCTCCGCACTGGACGGCGGAAGCGTCTTCCTTACCGGCTTCGGAACCACGGGCAAGCGTGACAGCGCCGGGAAGTTGGCGGTGAGCGCTCATGCCGTCCACCGGTTGAAGCTCCCGGAGCGGGGCGTTCCGGAGGTCTTCTTCGGAGATCCGGAGACTGCCGGTGCCGACGAGAAGCACCTGAGCGAGCCCCAGGGCCTGGCCATCGACGGAAAGGGCCACCTGCTTGTCGCCGACCGGGGTAACAACCGGGTGGTGATTCTGGCCGAGAAGGACGGCGCCTTCGTGGGCTCCTTCGCCGCGACCTCTCCGGAGTGGCTGGGCATCAGCCGGCGGACCGGGGTCATCTACGTGCAGAGCGGCGAGAGCATCGTCCGCTTTGCCCCGCCGGCGAAGCCCGACCGCGCAGGATGGAAGGACGTAAAGGAGACCGGCAGGACGGCGATCCTGGCGGGCAAGTTCCGATACCCCAAAAACCCGAAGTTCCTAAGCCTGGCGGTGGATCCCTCGGCCGAGCCGGCCGTGCTTTGGGCCGGATGGGGCAGTGCCAGCGGTATGACCGCCGTGAGCCTATTCCGCTGCGAGGACCGCGGCGGGACCTTCGGCGACTGGACGCCGGCCAAGGCCTACGACGGACCCCAGCAGCGCAGCCTCACCGCCGATCCGCTCAAGCGTGAGGTGCTATGCGCGGTCGATCGCGACTTGATCATCCGGAACGACGTCACGGGGGAGGAACAGAAGACGAAGGGCGGCGGCAACAATGCCCATACCTTCCGGCTGGGGCCCGACGGCCTGATCTACTCCATGTCCCACGACCGGGGCGTCACCCGGTTCGACCGAAACGGAAACGCCATTCCCTTCCCAAGCACCGCCGACCATCCGCTCCTCCGGGGGCGCCTGGGCACCCAATCCTCGGGTACCACCGCCTGGGAGCGCGACTTCGGCATCGACCGCAAGGGCGACATTTACGTCAAGTCGCGCACGACGCAGTACCACGGCCTCATGACCGTGCCGGTCTTCGGGCAGGACGGTGCCATGAAGCGCACCGCGATCTATACGGTCAGCGATGGCGCTTACGGCCCGCGCATCGACGCCCGCGGAAATATCTACATCATGGAGGCGGTCTGCCCGGACAACGAGCCGATGCCCGCGGACCTGGCCGCTCCGATCCTGAAGAGCACCGGCAGGGTCTACTACGAGTTGATCTACGGCAGCGTCATCAAGTTCGGGCCGGAGGGCGGCTCGGTGTGGTTCTCCGGCAGCCGCGCCTCATCGTTGGACTACGACGGGTGGCTGACAGACGACAGCATCAAGGATCTGCGGACGACCGGCGGCAGCTTGACGGGCCAGGTCGTCAAGAAGCCGGCCACGCTTACGATGCCGGAACTCGAGGTGCTCGATGCCTCCAGCAACAAGATCGTCATGCGCCTCAAGAACGACAGCGACGGGACCCAGGCGGTCCTGGGCTGGCACACCCTGGGCGAGGGCTACGGGACCAAGGCCAAGACCAAGGCGATCGAGATCAAGCCCAACAGCGACTTTACGGAATACACCTTCGACATGTCCGGCGAGGAGAAGTGGAAGGGCAAGATCATCAAGATGACCCTGGTTCCCACGAACGCCGCCCAAGGCAGCTTCTGCCTCGACTGGGTGCGTGTCGGTGTCGCCTTCGGCAAGCCGGCCTGGGAGTTCGACAAGGAGGACTCGGCCGAGACCAAACTCCCGGCCGACATGAAAAAGGAGAGCCTGACCGGCTACGGAAAGCCCGGGACGATCCTGCAGGGCCACCAATGGTGGCGTTTCGGCTTCTCGCCCCTGGGCCGGATGCGCAGCGGGACTGTGAGTTGTCACTGCACGGGATCGGACTTCGACGTCGACGACTTCGGCCGGACTTTCGCGCCGGACAACGGCCGCTCGCGACTGACGGTGCTCGACGCGGGCGGCAACGTCATCGCCCACATCGGCGCTTACGGCAACCAGGACTTCTGCGGACCGGAGAGCTACGTGCTCGACCCCAAGGACAAGTTTCTGCGCGCGCGCCGAGACGACGATCCGAAGGACCTGGTAAGCCCCTTCGCCGAGCCGGAGATTGCCCTGGCCTGGACCGTGGCCGTGGCCGCCACCGACAGCAACCTATATGTCGCCGACAGTGTGAATCGCCGTGTCCTTAGACTCAAGCTGGCCTACGCATTGGAAGTGACCGTACCTCTCCCCTGAAAGGGCGCAGGCAAGCGCCTTCCTGTTGGAATCAGGAGCCTGAGCAGAGGCTCTGGGGTCCTCCTGTTGGTGTCGTCAAACCTCGCAACCCTTTACTTGGAAACGGCTTAAGAAATATCTTGTGATGGCGCCCGGCAGCGGAATTACTATGTGGGTGCAGGAATTCGCAAACCGGAGTCCTCGAATGCCCAGGGATCGCGCGACACCTGAGACCGAGCCGAAAGAGCTCGCCAAGGTCTCGGACGAGGATCTGGCGCAGATCCTGGCGACGCCGCCTGCCCCGTCCGCCTTCTCGGAACTCGTTCGGCGCTACCAGACCTTTTCCTATCGCGTGGCCTTCAGCGTTTGCGGAGACGCCCAACTGGCCGAGGAATCCGTGCAAGAAGTCTTCGTGCGGATGCTGAACCGGCAGTGCTCGTTCACGGCGCAAGGCCCCGGCTCCTTTCGCAAATGGCTGTATGCCGTGGTCCACACCGTAGCCCGCAATCACCTTCGAACCGAGAGGCGTACCGTGAAACGACCCCAGCAGCGCCGGTACCGGGAAGAATCGGCTGGAAATGCAGCGCAGCCAGTGGGCTCGGAGTGCGAAAAGCGGGAGATGAGCGGTGCCGCCCTCGAAGCGCTTGGCGCGCTGGAAGAGGACGTCCGGTTGCCGATCGTCCTGCATTTCCTGGAGGCGCTCTCGCAGGCCGAGGTGGGGCGCATCCTGGGGATCTCGCAGCAGCTGGTCAGCCAGCGCATCTCCAAGGGCCTCGACGCGATGCGGCACCGTCTCGCACAAGGAGGCGTCACGCTTTCCGTCGTCGCATTGCCCGATCTGATCTCGAGCGGTTTGCTGAATGCGCCGCCCACGCTGCAGCAGAGTCTGGCCGATCTGTGCGCTGCGGCTCAGACGGGTGCGGGAATTCCCGGCGCCATAGCGGAGCATTCGGCGCGTTCCACCCGAAATGCGCCCCCTGGGTGGCTTTCACCCCTGGCGTTTGGCGTTGGCCTAACGATTCTGGGGGTGGCGGCAGGAGTGATCTGGATGAGCACGCGTTCTTCCGACGAGCCGAAAGACGCGGAAGCGCTGCTAGGTGTTGCTCGCACGGAGCGCCCTGCCGTCGAGCCAGAATCCGGATCCACTGGAGAAGAACCGGCCGTTGCATTTCCTGCCCGAAAATGGTCCTTCGCCAAAGGACCGGCAGGCGACCTCGAAGTCATGCGCGGCCTTTGGGAATGGCGCCCGGGAAAGGACGGCGCGAGCGGCACCATGCACTCTGACGGCTATGTCATGCTGCTGCTACCGGATGAGGTGCCGGCGCAACCTTTTGCGGTGATCATCAAGTCATCGGCGATTGAAGAGGTCCAGATCAACTTCGACGGTTTGTGGACCGACGGCACCACGGTCCTTGCGAATCGTCTGTGGCTCGCGAAGTCCGCGCCGACGCTCAATAAATCTCTTCGAGATCAAATTACTTTCCGGCAGGTCTTCTGGCAGCGCTATCTCCTCACCTACATTGACCGCACGCTTTGCGGCATTCGCGAGTTTCCCAGTTCGTATCCGGCGAAGCGGGTGGCCATCGCGCTCGCCATACCGGGTGTCACCTCCTTGGAGATTCGGCCCCTCGAGGACAGCCAACTTCCCAAAGAGTGCCAAACGATTGACTCGGTTCGAAAGGCCATGAAAGGTCCGGCCGAGAATCCGGAGGAAGCCTTGAAGAAGCCGGCAAGGCCAACGCCCTAGCAAGACGCAGAGAGACTCCTCTTCTTGAAGGGATTTCAGGAGCCGCTCTCCAGCGGCGAGGAGATGCTCTGTGCCTGGAGAACGGAAAGGATCTCACATGAGCCCCAAGGCAGCCGATCTTGCCGGGAACCAGGTCGCCCCTCTCCGCTCGAATACGCTGGCCGGTGATGGGGCCATGCGTCCGGCGCAGAGGCCGCATCATCGCGCGGTGATTATCTCGCCGCATCTCGATGACGCGGTCTTCTCCTGCGGCGGGAAAATCCAGGCGCTGGTTCAAGAGGGTTCCGTGCTTGTAGTCAACATATTCACCGGGTTTCCGGCGGAAATCAGCGCCGGACCGGTGGTCCTTGGGCCGGAGCGGCACTCCGAGGAGGCGTCGGCGTCCAGGCTCCTGGGATTCGCCAGCATCGCCCTGGGCGAGACCGACGCCTACCTGCGGCGCAGGGCGTACCGCTCACTGAAGAGGCTCTTCGGCGAACCCGTGCCGGAGGACAAAGAGTACCTCGCGCATCTCACGCAACGGCTTGCCCAGGTTACCAACTCATGCAGTTTCGACGAACTCTACGTGCCGCTGGGCGTGGGCTGGCATGTGGACCACGTGCTTTGCCATCTTGCCGCGCGGAATCTGGGCGCGACGGATCGGACAGTCTTCTACGAGGAGGCACCGTATTGCTACATCCCCAACGCGGTGGAATACAGGCTGTCCGAGATCGGCCAATGTCCGGAACTGCCACCGCGCCGCTCCCTTGCATCCGAATGGAAGGAATCCTGCGCCCACTACCTGAAGAGCGCGGTGATCCGAAACATCAGACCCGCGCCTGTCCGCTTTGCGGCGGGACTTGGCGCTTCCTGGCACCTCCTGAAGGTCATGCGTCGAAAGCGGAGAGAGGCGGAAACCGCTTACCGTTGCCGCCGGTTCGAGTCCGCGTCTTTCGACATCTCCAAGCATCTAGGAAAAAAAGTGGAGGCCATGGCGGCCTACACCACGCAGTTCAATGCGTTGTTCCTGGACCGCGAGCGGTGCGTTGATCTTCAATGCGAGTATTCGGACAGAATTCCGGCGAACGGATCGCCTGTTGAACGCTATTGGATCACAAGGGATGCGGTACCGGCTCCGCGTTCGCCCGATATCCAGGCCGCATGCCCCGCCCAACCCGGCCATGCTTCTTTGCCTCCGCTGAGGATCTGCTTTGTTTCGGATGATTTCCATCCGGCTCGTACCGGCGCGGGCATGGTCGCCCAGCGCGAAGCCCTGGAACTTTCCCGCAGAGGCCACGCCGTTTCGGTGATCACGACGCGAAGGTGGGGCGAGCCGAAGGAGGAGTCCTGGCAGGGGCTGCGGATCCATCGAACCGGGACGGCCAAGGTCTTCGGCTATCACCTCGCTTTTCCCCGCCGCCGCACGCTGCGGCGGATTCTGGAGGCGGGCGACTTCGACATCGTCCACAACCACTACCTGGGATACCTCATGAAGACCGCCCTGGATGCGGCCTCGGGCCTGCGTGCCAGGCGGATTTACTCCTATCACATGCCGTTGGAATTGCTGACGCAGCCTCTTCCCATGAAGCCCTTCAAGGAAATCATCAGCCGATTGCACGTGGACTACTGCAGCCGGTTCGATCTGATCCTGGCCCCGTCCACGAATATGATCGAACGCATAGCGGCCCATGGAATCACCGCGCGAACGGAATACCTGACCAACCCGATCGGGTTCTCGGATATCGCAGAGCCCCGCGAATCGGAGATTCGGGACGCCTTTTCCGTGCTCTTCGTGGGCCGCCTTTCGCCGGAGAAGAATCTGCCTTATCTCCTGAAGGCGTTCGCTGGCGTCGTGCGCCGGGAACCGCGCTCGGCGCTTCACATCGTAGGCGACGGCCCTGAATGCTCGAAGCTTGTACGCCTGGCTCGCGAATTGTGTATCCAGAACCGGGTGAAATTCCACGGCCACGTCCGGAACGATCTTCTGGCGCCGCACTATTCGGCGGCCCGGGTGTTTGTTCTCCCATCGCTGACGGAAGTGCAGCCCCTGGTGGCGCTTGAGGCCATGCGCTTCGGCAAGCCGGTCATCGTCACCGACCGCATCGCGGCGGCCAGGGAACTGATTGATGATGGGATGAACGGCTTCGTCGTCGATGCGGATTCTCCGGAAGACCTGGGCGCGAGGCTGCTTCAGCTAGCTCAAGCGCCGCAGTTGGCGCACGCCATGGGGCGGCGGGGCTACGAGCGCTCCAAGGCCTTTACGCTGGAAGCGGTCGTGGATCGCCTCGAACAGTTCTACCGCGGCTGTCTGGCCTGAAAGGGAGGCGCCATGCGACCAGGATCTCGCGAACTGACGGTCTTTCTGGCGGCGTTGGGGTTTGCGGCCGCAGCCGGACTCTGCGGGTACCTCTGGCGAGGCTGGGGGGGCGCAATCCTTTTCGTCTGTATGAGCGCCTTTGCCGTTGGGCGCGTGGCGCTCTGGCGCGTTGCTGCGAGCGAGAGTTTGATCCTCGGCGGCGGGGACTGGCCGGCGGCTTTTTGGAATCTCGGCGCGCTCCTGATGGACGTGATCTGCTCGCCCTTGGAACCTCTTCTGTCGAGTCCGCTTCGCGGCATTCTTTACTCGGCGATGGGCGCACGGATTGGGATGGGCGCGATGGTGTGCGGAAAGTTGGTCGATCCGCAACTCATCACCGTCGGCCGCCACGCGGTCATCGGCGAAGGCGCCCTGCTGATGGCCCACTCCATAGAGCGCGGCACGGTGCGCTTGGGACCCATCGTGATCGAGCAAGGGGCGACGGTGGGGGCGCGCGCGGTGGTGATGCCCGGGTGCCGGCTCGGGACCGGCGCGACGCTGGCCGCTTGCGCATTGTTGCCTCGCAACACGCGCATTCCGGCCGGAGAGACCTGGGGCGGCATTCCCGCACGGCCGCTCGCTGGAACCCAGGCAAGCATGCGCCCGCCGGCATGATCCATTCCAAAACGCACTCCAACTGAATCGGCAAGCGCAATGAGGAGGTAAACAGCCATGCACATCTGCGTCACGGGCGGCGGCGGATTCATCGGCACGCATGTTACGGAGCGCCTGCTTCAAGAAGGCCACCGGGTCCTGGTCATCGACGACGACAGGCATTCAACGGGCGTCTCGTTTCAAGGCTGGCAGGGCTACCGAAGATGGAAGAAGAACGTGCTGGATTGCGATTGGCGGGAACTGCCGAAGGATCTGGACGCTGTAGTCCATCTGGCGGCGGTGCCTTCCGCGCACGCGGGTTGGGAGGATCCGCTGGGCTCCCATGCCTGCAACCTGACGGCCACTCTGCAGGCGGTCGAGTGGTGCCGGCGGCGGGGGATCCGGCGTCTGGTTCTGGCAAGTTCGGCCGCCGTATACGGCCGCCAGACGCGGATGCCCATTCCCGAATCGAGCGAAGGCGTGGCGCTGACACCCTACGGCCTGCAGAAGGCCTTGAGCGAGTCGTATGGGCGGATGTATGCGAAGGCGTCCGGATTCTCATTCATTGCATTGCGGCTTTTCAACGTCTACGGGCCCTTGCAGCGCTCGGACTCTCCCTACTCGGGGGTCATCTCCCTCTTCATGGAGGCCATGCGCAAGCGAAGCCCGATCACCGTGTTCGGAGACGGCAGGCAGACCCGGGACTTTGTGCATGTCCTGGACGTCGCCGAAGCATTCACGCGCGCGGTGGCGCTCCACCTGGAACCGGGGAGCAGCTGGACCATCAACGTCGGAACCGGCGCACGAGTCGATTTGAACCGGCTGCTTGCCCGATTGGCCGGCACCTTCGGATATTCGGTCCCCGTCCGCTACCTGCCTGCTCGCGCAGGCGACATCGAACATTCCTGTGCGGATATCTCATCGCTCGCCAAGGTTCTGGCATTTGTTCCCCGATGGCCCATCGAGCGCGGGCTGGCCGAGTTGGCGAACGGACTCCAATGCGCAGTGGGCTAGCAGCCCCTTGAAAGAGGGCCCGGCCGCGCAGCCTTGGATTGTGATTCGGACCTAGGCGCGCGCAGGCCGTCAACTTAAGACGCGACCGCGGCCTCCGGCCGATGGGTGGCCTGGCGGAGGTCCTCGACTTTATCGCGGAAAGCCGCGTACTCCGGAGTCTCGAGGAGGTCGTGCAGGGTGGCGCGCCGGCGGTAGGGCACGTAGTTGCCCAGGTGCCAGAGCACGTCGCGGTAGATGGCGTAGTCGCCGGCCTGCAGATGCAGCGGCACGCCGCCGGGCATGCGCTTGCAGTACGCCAGGCAGGCCGCCTCGCGTTCCTCGTTGCCCAAGCCATCGAGTTCCGGCTTCTGCGGCGGCTGCGTAGGGAAGGCCGCGATCTCGCTCGGCAGATCCAGGCGCAGGTGGCTGCCGGGAACGACCCAGAGGCTCTCGTCGGCGTACAGCGCGCAGTTGACCTGCAGGAACAGGCGGCGGTCGAAGAGATTCTGCTCGACGAAGCCACGCACGGACGCGGGCACGTGGTCGCGCCAGTCGCGGTGCCAGGGCGTGCACCAAGGCTGCTCACCGGGTTCGACCAGGATGCCAAGGTTGAATTTCCGGTCTTCCAGCGCGGGGACGGACCAGTCCAGGCCGTTGAAAAGCACGGCGAGGGCCTCGCGCAATTCCGGCAGGTCGCGGTAGTCCTGAAAAGGTCGTAAATCGATGTCGTAGGCGCTGAGGGGCTGGAGCCGCTGGGCCTGCGGGCCGTTTACCTTTCTCGCCAGGATCCGGGCCTTGTCCGCCTCCCGCCTCAGGTCTCGGACCAGGGCCGGAGGCAGGAGTCCTCGGAACACCGTAAACCCTTGTAAATTAAAGTCATGTACATGATGATCGGTGAGCTTGAAGCGCATGGCGGCGGCTCCCTCCGGGATTGGTTCCTGTCGAAACGCACCTCACGCTATCTACGCCGATAATGCGTTCGAAGCCAGGATGCAATTCAGGCAAAAAGGTTTAAAATCCGATGGTAACGCCCCGGCCCGAATCCCGCGAGGTGTCTCGATGCCGCCCTTCGTCCGATACGAACTCGATGCGACTGCGCTGCCGCGGGTCGTGCGCGCGGGCTTCGCCAGGGACGCCCCCGGCAGGCACTACCCGGAGCATGCGCTAGAGCACCTGGAGATCGACTACATCTCCAGCGGCGTGGTGACGTGGCGGGTCGACGGCGCGCCGGTCGATTCTCGGCCCGGGCACGCATACCTCTTCTTGCCCGGCGAGCAGGCGGAAGGCTGGGGCCGCGCGCAGGACGGGCCCTATCACTGCCGCTGGCTCCGATTCACGTGGCCCGTGCGCGCCGGACGAAAGCGTGCGCCGGACGCCGCGCTGGGCCTTCCGCGCGCCGCGTGGATTCGGCCGGACCTGCGGCGGGCTTTCGAGCGCGACTTTGATGCGGCCATCGAACTCTGTATCTCGGGGCGCTCCAACTGGGAACTGGCCGCCGGCGGGCACCTGCTGGCCATGCTCTGCGCGATGGCCGTCGGGCCGGAAGCGGCGCCAAGGGCGCACGACCGCCGGCTGAGTCTGGCGCTGGCCTACATCGAGCGAAACCTCGCGCGGCCCATGAAGATCGCCGAGGTGGCCGGTGCCGCGGGCTTCAGTGCGGTGTACTTCACGGAACTCTTTCGCCGCATGATGAACGTATCCCCGCTGCAGTACCTGATCGAGATGCGCCTGCAGGAGAGCCGTCGGCTGCTTGCGTCCGATCCGCGGCTTTCGGTGGGTGAGGCCGCGCGGCGCGTGGGCTTCCGAGACGCGAAGTACTTCGCGACCGCCTTCCGAACCCGCTACGGGCTCACGCCGCGCGCCTTTCGGCGCGGGCTCGACCGGCTGGGCACCTGAGATCCCGGCATTGAATGCGCATTGTGCGTAACGGCTAAATTGTTCACAGTGGTCAAAAAGCAGATCCACCTCTGCGCGGCACCGCGCCGAAAAGCCAATGGCGTTGCTTTTGCAACTTGTTTCATTCAATGAAGTTGCAGATTCCGCTAAAGCCAGGGAGGAAAACGGTCGAATTGGCCGGCTCCTTGCCTTGTTCTTTCCAACCCATTCTTGGGCAGGGGTGCTCAAGGGAACAGACAAGGAGGGGCTCATGTTCGTTCGAATCTTACGGGGGCGGGGGATGCTTCACCGTACCGCTCTGACGCTGTGCGGCCTGGCAATGGCCGCGGTCCTGCTGGGCGGCTCGAGCGCGGCGATGGCCGGCGAGGAGGCCGCGGCGCCGACGGTGGAATCGGTCAACGAGGCCATCACGAACCTGCGCAGCGACACCGACGTGCTGTGGATCATCGTCGCCGGCGCGCTGGTCTTCTTCATGCAGTGCGGCTTCGGCCTGCTGGAAGGCGGCCTGATCCGCAGCAAGAACGTCGGCAACACCTGGATGAAGGGCCTGATGGACTTCTGCATCGGCTCGCTGGTCTTCTGGGCGGTCGGCTACGGCATCATGTTCGGCGACAGCGCCGGCGGGTTTCTGGGCACCACCAAGTTCTTCATCGGCAGCGGCGAGGTACTGCCGTCGGGCGCGGACTACGCGGCGCTGTTCTTCCAGACGGCTTTTGCGGGCGCGGCGGCGACGATCATTGCCGGCGCGATGGCCGAGCGCCTGAAGTTTAGCACCTACCTGCTGATGACGGTCGTGATGACGGCGCTGATCTACCCCATTGTCGGGCACTGGATCTGGGGCAACGGCGCCGGTTCCTGGCTGGGCAAGTGGGCCGACGGCAAGTTCATCGACTTCGCGGGCAGCACGGTCGTCCACAGCGTGGGCGGCTGGGCGAGCCTGGCGGGCTGCCTGATCCTGGGCGCGCGCATCGGCAAGTTCCGCAAGGACGGCAGCGTCAACCCGACGCCGGGGCACAGCCTGCCGCTGGCGGCGGTCGGCACCTTCGTGCTGTGGCTGGGCTGGTTCGGCTTCAACCCCGGCTCCACGGTGGCCGTGGCCAAGGGCGCCTTCGCGACGGTCGCGGTGACGACGAACCTGGCCGCAGCGGCCGGCGCGATCACGGCGATGTGCACCATCTGGTTCGTCGCCAAGAAGCCCGACATCTCCATGACGCTCAACGGCGCGCTGGCCGGCCTGGTGGCCATCACGGCGGGCTGCTTCAACGTCTCGCCCGCCGGCGCGGTCGCGATCGGCGCGGTCGGCGGCGTGCTGGTGGTGCTCTCGGTGCTCTTCTTCGACAAGCTCCGCATCGACGATCCGGTGGGCGCGATCTCGGTGCACGGCGCCAACGGCATCTGGGGTACGCTGGCGGTGGGCCTCTTCGCCAACCCGGCGTACGGTTCGGGCGCGACCGGGCTGTTCAATGGCGGCGGCGCGGAGTTGTTGATCGCGCAGTGCAAGGGCGTCGCGGCGGTGGCCCTGTGGACCTTCCCCATCTGCCTGGCGTTCTTCTGGGCGCTGAAGAAGACCATCGGCATCCGCGTCACGCGCGAGGAAGAACTGCGCGGGCTTGACCTTAGCGAGCACGGCAACGAGGCGTACGCGGGCGACTTCGCCGGCGCGACGCAGCCCATCCCCGCGACGATCGGCGCGGGCGTGGTGGCTGCGCCGGCGATTCCGCGCACGGCCGAAGGTGCCTTGGGCGACTAGCCAGGGGAGGCGCGACACACCTTCCCGAAGGCCCGTAAAACGGCCTTCCACCCCTGCGGCGCGGGCGGCGAAAGCCGTCCGCGCCGTTTGTTTGTTGCAAAGGCCCGTCGTTGCTACACTTAGTGGATGGATACGGACCGCTTCGACTACGACCTGCCGCCGCAGTTCATCGCGCAGCATCCGCTCTCGCAGCGCGACGCCTCGCGCCTGCTGGTGCTCGATCGCAGAGCCCGCTCGTGGCGCGACAAGAGCATCCGCGATCTCCCGCAACTCCTGCGTGCGGGCGACCTTCTGGTCTTCAACAACACGAAGGTCGTGCCCGCGCGGCTGCGCGCCGTGCGCGCTGGCACCGGGGGCAAAGTCGAGATCTTCCTGCTGCCGCCCGAGCCCCACGAACAGACCGCAACCGACGACGGCAAGGCCGTGCGCCGCGCGTTGACGCGCTGCGGCGGCAAGCTGCAACTCGGCGAGAAGCTTGAACTTGCGGGCGGCGAGGGCGGCGTGACGGCGACGCTGCTGGAACGCCTCGGCGAGGCTGGCGATCGCCTGGGCTTCAGCGTCACGCCGGAAGAACTCGCCGTGTACTGCGAAGTGCAGGGCGAGGTCCCGCTGCCGCCGTACATCCAGCGCCCCGAAGGCCCGTCCACGCCCGAAGACCGCGCGCGCTACCAGACCGTCTTCGCGCAGGCGCCGGGTGCGGTCGCCGCGCCGACGGCGGGGTTACACTTCACGCCGCAACTGCTTGCGGCGCTTGAAGAAAGGAAAGTGCAGCGCGCGACGGTGACGCTCCACGTGGGCCTCGGCACGTTCCGCACGGTAAAGGCCGCGCGCGTCGAAGACCACTACATGGATCCGGAGACGTACGTCGTGAGCGCCGCCGCCGCAGAGGCCGTCACGCGCGCGAAGGCCGAAGGGCGGCGCGTCGTGGCCGTCGGCAGCACGGCGACGCGGACGCTCGAAGCGTGCTGGGATCCCGCGGCGAAAAGACTCCGCGCCGGGAGCGGGCAGACCGCGCTTTACCTCAAGCCCCCGCACGACTTCCAGGTCTGCGACGCGATCCTGACCAATTTCCACCTGCCCAAATCGAGCCTGCTGATGCTGGTGGCGGCCTTCGCCGCGCCGGGCCGCGAGGACGGCCTGGCGTTCGTTCTGGAGGCCTACGAGCACGCCAAGCAGCAGGGCTACCGCTTCTTCAGCTACGGCGACGCGTGCCTTTTCGAGTGATCCGGCGCCGGACTTTGCCACATCGTGCGTGCAAATTTTCTGAAAATCCGATTAGAATTGTTCCGGAATCGAGCGCGAGGATTGCACTACGCGCGTAAACTTGTCTATGAAAACTCGCGAAATTTCGTTAGTACAGAATATTCTGTAGTGGCGAAATTTCGCGAGTTGAACGCTTCGAAATCGCGAGATCTCGCTACTCACCATGTGCTGCTCGACGTGCTGGAGTGCACATGGCGATTTGTATCGATCTTTCCTCAATTCAAACAAGGCGCAGCGTTTTTCATTCATCGAAATCATTGGGGTTATGACGATTTTGCGCGAGGTGCTGCGCGGCGTGCAAATAGGGTTTATGGGAACGACGGGTGTTACGTTGCACAAGGTGGATGTGTTACGTTGCGCGAGGTGCACAATACGCTTTGCGTATTTCCAGGGGGAGGGGTGAGGAACGGCAAACAGCAAACGGCAAGAACCAAAAAAACTGAAAAACGGCGAAAGGAAAAGTCGCCGCGGCGCTCCAGATGTAACACCACGGACAAATGGCATGGAGATCTGAGCCGGTCCGACTCTCACGCCTTCCCGACTCTTTGAAGGAACGAAGGACGTGTGGGGTGGGCGTCAAGCGATTTCGGGTTTTGGATTGAGGATTGGACGCGCCAGGCACGGGCTTAAGCATCGAGCCCCGAAATGCGGCTGAGCGCGGGCACGGAGTCTCGCGCCACAGGACCAAGGCCTCTTCATGGAACAGGAAAGGTTGAGAGGTGCTTTGACGCGCCGCGGGTTGTGCGGCGCGGTGGAATCATTCCGATAGATCGTCTACCGCTCTGTGTAAGTCTAAGGAGCGTGCCTCTTGTGGCGTTCGGCCACCCAAGGGTAGTTCCTTCCGTGTCACGGATACGCTTCTCTGGGCTCCACATCAACCTTGCCTTGAGTGCCTAGAATCGCGGCGGACTTCGGATTGCCGTAGTCCTTGCCCGGCAATGAGGTGACGATGACTCTCCTAACGCGGTGCTCCCGGAGCAGCCGGAAGCAGTACGGGCAAGGCAGTTGGTCCACGGTGATGGTGGTAATCGGCCTGTCTGTCGCGTTGAAAAGTTTGGCAATAGCATGATTTTGGAAAGCACATTTTGTCCAAAGTGGGTCAAGAAAATAGCTGGAGTGGAAACCTTCTAAGGAAAGATTTTCCAGCCAACCATTCAGCCAATCGGCAAGCGAGACGGGCTGATTGTCGGAATACCAAAGCCCCAACACTCCCTTCTCTTCGACGTCGACGTCGATGTCGTGCCAAAGGGTGCCTCGAAGCGGACCAGACACGACCATCAGGTAGTAGTGCTCGCAGCCCGCGTTGCAAAAGCGAATGGCACCTGGCGCAAGGCCGCCGATGCGCGCCGCGGATGGATCGAAGGATCTCTGCAAAAAATCGGGTGGAAAGTCCTCAGCCGCCGTCGGCTGGCACCAGTCCTCAAGCGGCGAAACACCGTAAAAAGGGCCGCCGAATCCATCACCGATCTGGGTGATCGCAGTGCGGTATTCGTCCGGCAAGGTAATGCCCCAGTGCGCCTCGAAGCTCGAAACATACTCATCGGTAGCTGGCGGCAAACAATGGTATTGGTGCCAACGTGCTCCGAATCGCGGATCAGTCAGAGAGAAGAAGCGCAGGAAACCCATCCATCGCCGCCGACTTCGCAGGGCTGAATGGTAACGGCGTATCAATTGCGAATTCATATGGTACCTGTCGATACCTCACTGCTGGAAGAAATCAAGAGAGTGAACCTTCGCGCTCTACTGCGCGAGTACAAGACTAGGCTGCGCACCTCCAGGCGGCTTCTTGTCGCGTCACTTCGTGCCGCGACCCGGACGCGGTGGCGTCCGGGCCAACCGATAGAGAGCTTCTTCCTTTCTCTGTGCCCTTTGTGATCTCTGTGGTGAAATTGCGCCTTCGCGTTACCTCGCGCGCACCAGATGCGCGTCGTCGATGGATAACGCTTTGCGTAACTTCATCGTCTGCTTCAGGAAGCGCTGCGCGTCGGTGTAGTAGCCGGCGGTGGGCTCCAGCTTTTCGTCGTGCCCCTGGAAGTACGCGTTGAAGCGCGCCATGGCGGCCTCGCGCGCCAGCTTCGCCGCCATGCTGGCCAGCGCGACGGGCAGCGACCAGCCGTCGGCCTGCTCGCGGAAGACCACGCGCACGTCGCGGCCGTCGAGGTCCAGTTTGTACGACGAAGATTCCTTCTTCTCCTCGAGCGTCCAGACGAACGCCCCGCCGAAGCATTCGCCCAGCAGCGCCGCGTAGGCCTTGCGCCCGCCCTGGCGGTCGACGACGGCGACGACGGGTTCGCGCTCGAGCGCACGTTCGACGCCCGCGCGGAGCAACTCGGCGACGCGCTCCCACGCCACCGCGGCCTTGCTGCCCAGCGCCGCGACGCGCGCGTTGTAGTCCCGGGCGCTCATACTGCGCGCGCCGTAATAAAGGAGGCCGTTCTGTTGCGCCGCCAGGCGTTCGAGCAGGCCGTCCCGCACGGCGGCTTCGACGTCCGGCAGCGCGGTCTCGCTCTCGGCTGCCGCGCCGCGAGGGGCTCCGTTTGCGGCCTCGCATCCCCAAGGGTCGGCGGCGAGGCGTTCGAGGTCGCCTACGGGCAATAAGGCCACAAGTGCATGGGCGGCGGCGCCTCCTCTATATAAGGAGGCGCTCTCTTTGCGGCAGGCAAGGAAGGCGGCGACGGAGCGGCTCAGGCGTTCGAGCTTGCGCGGGCCGGCGTAGAGGCGCTTGCTGTCGTCGACCTCGACGGCGTGCGGGAACTCCTTCGGGGCGGGGCAGCGCGAGACGGCCGGCGCGAGCTGCGGCCAGAGGTCGTGCGGCGGGCCGTTCGATGGAGCGTCCGGCACTCGAAGGACGCTGGCGCCGTGGCAGAGCGGGCCCAGCAGGGGCCCGTAGCCGGCCTCGTCGATCCCGATCAGCAGCATGCGGACAGGCTAACGCCGAATTTGATTTTCACCACAGAGCACACAGAGCACACAGAGAACACAGAGAAAAGGATTGGGGGCTCAGGACATTTGTCATCGACATCTGTCATTTTTCATTTCTGACCGGCGTTTGCGATTGGACAGTCTCCGTTTGCCGTTATCAGTTTTTTTGGTTCTTGCCATTTTCCGTTTTGAAGTTTGTCTGGATCTTATCCGTATCGATCACTTCAGCGCGCCGAGGGCTTTGCGGGCGGCGGCCATGCCCTTGACGATGTCGGCGTCGGGCGTCGCGAAACTCAGGCGCAGGTAGCCGTCCTGCATGAAGCCGGTGCCGCTGGCGGTGATGACGCCGGCGTCGAGGCAGAGGTACTCGCTGACGTCGTCGGAGGTCTGCAGCAGCTTGCCGGCGGGGGTCTTCTTGCCGAGGCACGCGCGCACGTCCCAGAACGAGTAGAACGTCGCGGGCGTGGGCCAGATCCTGGTCAATGGCATGTCCTGGGCTTCGCGCAGGAGCAGGTCGCGCTTGGCCTGCAGTTCGTCGCGCAGGCCGCCGGTGTAGGGGCGGCTGATGGCGGCGAGGGCGGTGCGCTGGGTGGGCGTGGCGGGCCCGGAGGTGTAGTGGCTCTGCACGTTCACCATGGCCTTGGCGACGTCGTCGGGCGCGATGCACCAGCCGATGCGCAGGCCGCCGGCGCGGCGGAAGTTCTTCGAGAGGCCGTCGACCTGGATGACCCAAGGCCGGGTCTCTTCGTCGATGCGCGGGTTGGCGAAGGCGCGGCCGTCGAAGAGCAGGCGCCAGTAGAGCCGGTCGTAGACGAAGTAGATGCGGTGCTCGACGCAGATCTTCAGCAGCGCCTCGACTTCCTCGGGCGTGTACAACTGCGCGGTGGGGTTGACGGGGTTGTTGAGCAGGAAGAGCCTGGCGTGCGGGCGCATGAGTAGGTTTCTCTTCAGGTCTTCGGGCGCGACCTTCATCCCGTCGTCCTTGCGCACCAGCGGCAGCACCTGCACGGGGAACGCGTAGCTGGCCACCGCCAGCGGCTGGTAGCTGACCCACGGCGCGTGGTCGAAGAGCACGCAGTCGGCGGGGTTGCAGATGGCGAGGAAGGTGTTGAAGAGCGACTGCTTCGCGCCCGAGCTGATGATCACGTTGTCGATGGTGTAGTGCGCTTCGAGGTTCAGCCACTTCAGCACGGCGCGGCGCAGGTCGGGCAGGCCGGCCGGATCGGTGTACATCGTGTCTTCCTCGCGGAAGGCGCGCTCGCCGGCCTCGCGGATCTCCGGGTCGAGCTGGCCCTTGGTCTCGCCCAGGCCGAAGTCGAAGACGGGCAGGCCGTCGCGCACGCGCTGCTCGGCGAGGCGCTTGAGCGCCAGCGTCAGGGACGGGCGGAACTTCGTCATCTTGGCCGAAAGGCGTTCGTGCAGCTCCATGGGAGTGGACTCTCCGTAAAAAGGTTCGCGGGATTTCACGTGGGCTCCGCGCAGCCCGGTTCACCGAATGGTTCTTGTCATGAAGAGAATATCCCGAGGACGGCCGCAGACCAAGCTTTTACGCGCGGATCGCGCGCGGTCCGCAGCGTCAGAACGAGTCAGGGCGAAGCGGCCTGCGTGGCGGCGGTCAGGGCTTCCTCCTTCTTCTTGAGCATCGCGCGCAGCTCGCGCTCGAAGAAGAATTCCTTCTCGCCGAGGGCCGGCTTGAGGTCGTAGAGCCAGGTGGCTTTTTCGTCGTACTTCACGAAGAAGGGGCGCTGGGCCCAGTCGGGGTTGCGTGCCTGGATCAGCCGCAGCGCGAAGACCTTTTCGCCGTTGATCGTCGTGATGCCGTCGATGGCGACCTTGCCCGGCAGCGCGGACATGCTGGGCCCGCGCGCGGTGCGCGCCAGGCCGCTGACCTGGACGAAGGCGCCGCGGTAGATCTCGTAGGCGCGCGCGAGCGGGATGGCGAAGTAGGCCTTCGCGCCCGTCTGGCGCTCGATGAACATGTAGTAGGGGATGCAGCCGAGGCGGACCTGTTCCGTCCACATGCGCGCCCAGACGCCGGCGTCGTCGTTGATGTACTTGACCAGGGGCGACTGCGTGCGGATCTGCGCACCGGTGCCGCGGATGGCGCGGATGGCGGCGTGCGCGGCGGCGGGCTGCATCTCCTGCCAGTGGTTGAAGTGCGCCATGATGGCGAGGTGTTTGCCGCTTTCGACGATCCGTTCGAAGAGCTTCAGCACGTCGGCGCTGTCGCGGTCGGTGAGGTAGCGGTAGGGCCAGTAGCTGATGGACTTGGTGCCGATGCGGATGGTCTGGAGGTGCTCGAAGCCCGGGCCCAGCAGCGGGTCGATGTACGCGCGCAGGTTGCGGATGCCCATCACCATGGGGTCGCCGCCGGTGAAGAGGACGTCGGTGACTTCCTTGTGGCGCTTGAGGTACGCCTGGAAGCGCATGGACTTGTCGGTGGCGAACTTCAGCGAGTCGAGGCTCACGAACTGCGGCCAGCGGAAGCAGAAGGTGCAGTAGGCGTGGCAGGTCTGCCCGCTGGAGGGGAAGACCAGGCACGTCTCGCGGTACTTGTGCTGCACGCCGGCGACGGGTTCCTCGTCCATCACCGGGACGTTGGCGGTCATCTGCCCGGCGGGATGGGGATTCAGCGCCATGCGCACGGCGTCGGCTTCGGCCTTGATTTTCGCCGCGTCGCCGGACTTGACCGCGGCGGCGACCTTGTCGAAGTGTTCCGGCTTCAGCATCCCGCGCTGCATGAAGGTGAGCTGGAAGATGGGGTCGGCGGGGATGTTGTCCCAGTCGATCAGTTCCTCGACGACGTAACTGTTGGTTCGGAAAGGCAAGACGTGCGAAACGACCTTCATATCAAAACGCTGTCCGGCCGAGAGCTTGCTTAATTGCGGAAGCTTCTCGATATCATGTAGCCCGTAGAACTTCATTGGTTTGGGGGCGAAACTCATCGCGTCTCCTGTTCGCTCGCGGCCGATTCGAAACGACAGACGTCCTGCGCGCCGTGGTTGCTCCGGGCGGGACGCCTCGCACTCAGGTTGGGTCGCATGGACCTCGGTACATCGTCCGGCGCGTGGGTTCGTCCGGTTCTGGCCGATCCGCGGGGTCCGGCTCTTCGGGCTGCGCACGTCGAGGGGCGGATCGAATGGCGACTGCGCTAGAAGTATAGCCCCTGGCGGCCCGATTCTCAACTTGAACCGGATGCGTAAATCGAGAAATGGAAGAAAGTTAGAGCACTTCCGCGGCCCGGCTAATTTTTTAAGCCGCGAGCGCGCTTTGGCCTACGGATGCCCGCGGGCTTTGGGAGATATTTTGGAGCCTGACAGTCCAAAATTCCCGAACCGCTGCGTGGAATGGCGCGCGCGGGCGCCTGTCATTTGACCGTTTCCAGGCATCGAATAACGTGAATTCGCCATAAACGACTTCATGATTCGATCCGCGATGTCCCGGCCGGAGATCCGCCTGTGGCCAAGACCGCTGCACCCAAACCCCTGCGCGTCGGGTTGCTCGGCGCCGGCATGATCGGCGCGACGCATTCGGCCGCGTACCTCAACATGCCCACCGTGAAGCTGGTGGGCGTCTGGGACGCCGATCCGGCCCGCGCCGAACGCCTGGCCAAGCCGCACGGCGCGAAGGTCTTCGACGACCGCGCGAAGCTGCTGAAGGAGGTCGACGCCGCCGACATCTGCCTGCCGACGACGCTGCACCTCGAGAACATCAAGGCCGCCGCCGCCGCCGGCAAGGGCGTGATCTGCGAGAAGCCCCTGGGGCGCACGCTGGCCGACTGCGACGCCGCCATCGCCGCGTGCAAGAAGGCCAAGGTCCCGCTCCTGGTCGGACACGTGGTGCGGTTCTTCCCCGAGTACAGCGCGCTGCGCGAGACGCTCCTGAACGGCAAGATCGGCGAACCCGCCATGCTGCGCCTGCGCCGCGTCGTCTGCGCGCCGGGCCCGCGCGGGGCGTGGTACTGGGACTTCGCGGCCAGCGGCGGCTGCGTCTTCGACACCGCGATCCACGACCTCGACTGGCTGCTGTGGACGATGGGCCGCCCGAAGACCGTTTACGGCGTCGGGCGCCGCGACGCCGACAGCCTGCAGGACCTCGCGCTGATCACCATCACCTGGCCCGAAGGCGCCATCGCGCACCTGGAATCGAGCTGGTGCCACGACAGCTTCGCGACCAGTTTCGAGGTCGCCGGTTCGGAAGGCCTGGTCGAGTACGACATGTACGACTCGGCGGCCGTGCGCGTCGCGCCGACGGGACAGGCCGCCGCCGCCAGCGGCAAGACCGTGCCCGAGAGCCCGCTGGCGAAGTCGCCGTACCAGGCCGAACTCGAGCACTTCGTCGCGGTGCTGCGCGGCGAAGCCCAGCCGATCATCACGCCCGAAGAGGCGCGCGAGGCCGTGGAACTCGCGCTGGTCTGCCTCGACGCCGTGCGCACGCGCGCGGTGATCGAGCTGCCCGCCGCAAAGAACGCCGCGCGGAAGCCCGCCGCGAAACAGGCCGCCGGCAAGAAGAAGGCCGCGCTGGGCGCGCGGCATCCGGAATAAAGGAGCGCTTCGTGGGAGCGATGAAGATCGCCTTCGTCGGCTGCGCGCACATGCACGCCAACGGCTACGCCGCCGAACTGCTCGCGCTGCCGGCCGGCAGCGTCCAGATCGCCGGCGTCTGGGACCGCGCCCAGGCGCGCGCGAAGAAGCTGGCCGAAAGCCTGGGCGTGCCGCACTTCCCCAGCATCGACAAACTGTTTAGGACCAAGCCCCACGGCGCGGTCGTCTGCAGCGAGAACGTCCACCACATGGCCGACACCGTCGCCTGCGCGAACGCCGGCGTCGCAGTGTTGTGCGAGAAGCCCCTGGCGCCCACCGTCGCCGACGCCAAGGAGATGATCGCCGCCTGCCGCAAGGCCGGCGTGGCGCTGATGACTGCCTTTCCCTGCCGCTTCCGCGGCGCGCTGGTGCGCCTGCGCGACCTGATCAGCGCGGGCGAGGCCGGCGAGGTGCTGGCCGCGGTGACCACCAACCACGGGCGCCAGCCCGGCGGCTGGTTCGCCGACCCGATGCTCAGCGGCGGCGGCGCCGTGATGGACCACACGGTCCATGTCGCGGACTTGCTGCGCTGGATGCTGGGGCGCGAATTCACCCACGTGTACGCGGCGGTGGGCTACAACCGCTTCGACCTGACGCGCAAGGCCGTCCGCAACCGCAAGCTCGACGACGCGGGGCTGCTCTCGCTGGAGATGGAAGGCGGCACCGTTGCGACCCTGGATTGCAGCTGGTCGCGCCCGGCGGCGTATCCGATCTGGGGCGACGTCAGTATCGAGATCGTCGGCACGCGCGCCGTGATCACGGCCGACGCCTTCCGCCAGCGCCTGATGCTGACCAGCGCCGGCACCGGCCGCCAGGTGTACATCCCCTGGGGCGACGAGGCCGAGGGCGGCCTGGGCGGGGCCTTTGTCAACATGCTGCGCGACGGGCGCACGCCGCCGGTGACGGGCGAGGACGGGCTGCGCGCGACGGAGGTCGTCGAGGCGGCCTACCGCAGCGCCGAGACGGGCAAGCCGGTCAAGCTGCAGCGCGCGCGGGTGTAGACACAGGTGCAGACATGGGGCCGGTCCGGGCATTGCGCCCCGCGGCCGTACGGTGATAATGCCTGACGGAAGCCCGTTGCCGGGCTCGAGTTAGCTAAGGATGGCGGATACCTCGCTCAAGGGCATGCATGAAGGCCATCATCTCCGACATCCACGGCAACCTCGAGGCCCTGCGCGCGGTCCTTGACGAGATCGACTCGCTGGGCGTTAAGGACATCGTCTGCCTGGGCGACGTGATCGGCTACGGCCCCGAGCCCGGCGAGTGCCTCGAGATCATCCAGAGCATCACCAACCTGAACATTCTGGGCAACCACGAGGAGGCCGTACTGTACGGCATCCCGCCCAACTTCACGCCGCGCGCCAAGCGCGCGCTGGAGTGGACGCGCCAGGTGCTGCTCGAGAACAGCAAGGACGGCCCCGACGTGATCGAGGCGCGCCGCAAGTTCATGGAGAGCTTCAAGGTCCAGACGCGCGTCGAAGGCATCACTTACGTCCACGGCAGCCCGCGCGGGCCCACCCGCGACTACGTCATGCCCCGCGATCAGGACGACAAGAAGAAGATGAAGGAGATCTTCGACGCCCTGGAAGACTACTGTTTCTGCGGGCACACCCACATGCCCGGCGTCTTCACGCCCGAAGGCTTCACGCATCCGTCGGACATGTTCGAGCTGTATATGCTGGGCACCGACGAGAAGGTGCTGATCAACGTCGGCTCGGTGGGCCAGCCCCGCGACGGCGACCCGCGCGCCTGCTTCATCACCTTCGACGGCGACACGGTGGTCTGGCGCCGCGTGGAATACAACTACGAGGCCACCGCCGAGAAGATCTACGCCATCCCGCAGCTCGACGACTTCCTGGGCGACCGCCTGCGCGAAGGCCGCTGACCGGCCCCTCGCGGCAGGCATTCCTAAAATTTCTTGAAGAGGAATATTTGCCCGTGGCGTCTCCTTGTATAGAGTGGGCGGCCCGCGGGGCTGCCAACTGAATTGTGGACAGTCGGGTATTGTGTGGTAACGTGAAGATATGAAGCGATACGCAGCCCTATTCCTCGCCGTCCTGGCCCTCCCGGTGCTCATCCAGGGGCCTGCGGTGGAGCTGCTGTTCCGCTGCGGCGCCGGGTGCGGCACCTGCGCCGAACACGCCGCGGCTGCTAAGCCCGAACAACCCGCGAAGCCCAGCTGCTGCCAGAGCGAAGAGATCACCAGCATTCCCGACGCGCCGTTCCTCGGCAGCACGCGGCACTGCTGCTGCAAGGCTGCGCCCCTGGACGTCACCCGGACGTCTGGCCGCGTGGCCACCCTGCAGCCGAAGAGCGACGACGGACTCCTGTTGGCCGCGTTGGCGCTGCCCAGCGAACCCGTGCGAATCTCCGCCGCACTGAAGTCCGCCGGACCACCTCCGGGCGCTGCCACCGTATCGCCGCCGGGCCGTCCGCTGTACCTCCGCAACCTCGTCCTGCTGACCTGAATCCCGTTTCCTTCCCGCGTCGTTGAGCGGCGTTCGCGCGTGCGGACGCTCTCTCACGCATTTCGCTGCCGCGAAAGGAAACGGTTATGTCCGAGTTTACGACCGATCTGAGTGTGCTCGCCCGGGGACGCGACGTTTCCACCGTGGAGAGCAAGGTGCCGGCGCCGCCTTCGCGCTGGCGCACGCGAGTACTGCTGCCCGGCCTGCTGGTGGGCGCGTTCCTGGCGCTGGGTGGCTACGCTGCGCGGGGCGTGCTCTTTCCGGGGCTCGACGTACAGGTGGTGCCCGTGGTGGCGAAGAGCAGCCAGCAGACCGGAGGCGGCGTGCAGTTCCAGGCGCCGGGCTGGGTCGAAGCCGATCCGTACATGATCTCCGTCTCTGCTCTCACCGATGGCGTGGTGAAGGAGATGCAGGTGCTGGAAGGCGACCGCGTGAAAGCCGGGCAGGTCGTCGCGCGCATGGTCGACGACGACGCGAAGCTGGCCCTCGAGCGCCTTGAGGCCGAGATGCGCCAGCGCCGCGCCGAGGTCGAGTCCGCCAAGGCCGGCCTGGCCGCCGCGCAGCGCGATTGGGACCATCCCATCGAACGCACCCGCGCGCTGGCCACCAGCAAGGGGATGCTCGAGGAGGCCAAAGCCGAACTCGCCAAACTCGACGCCGACGCCGCCGTCGAACAGGCCAAGCTGGAGTTACTAAAGGAACAGCTGCGCCGCGAGGAGTCCGTCGGACCGGACGCCATCGCCCCCTTCCAGGTGATCAAGACCAGCCTGGAGGTGAAGGCGCAGGCCGCGACCGCGCAGAGCGTGCGCGACCGCAAGCCGATCCTGGCCGCGCGCATCCGGCAGCTCGAGGCTGAAGTCACCGCCGCCGACGAGAACCTGAAGCTGCGCATCGCCGAGAAGAAGGAACTGGAGGAGGCCCAGGCGAAGCTGGCCGGCGCCGAGGCCGCGCTGGTCGAGACGCAGGCCAAGCGCAACGAGGCCGAGCTGCGGCTCAAGCGCATGGACGTCGTCAGCCCGGCGAACGGCATCGTGCTCCTGCGCCTGATCAACCCCGGCGACAAGCTGATGCTGGCCGGCGACATGCGCCACTCGGCCCACGTCGTCCATCTCTACGACCCCGACAAGCTGCAGGTGCGCGTCGACGTGCCGCTGGCCGACGCGGCCAAGGTCAGCGTCGGGCAGCAGGCGAAGATCGTCGTCGACGTCCTGCCCGAGACGGTCTTCGACGGCGAGGTCAGCCGCGTCGTGCACGAGGCCGACATCCAGAAGAACACCATGCAGGTGAAGGTCGCCATCCACAACCCCGTCGCGGCGCTGAAACCGGAGATGCTCGCCAAGGTCCAGTTCCTCGAGCCGATGAAGAAGGTCGCCGGCGAGGCCGTGCAGCGCGTCTTCGTGCCGAAGAACCTCGTCTACGGAAGCGGTTCGGACGCCGAGGTCTGGATCGTGGACATGGGCGAAGGCGTCGCGCGACGCCGCTCGGTGACGCTGGGCAACGAGGAGTCCGAAGGCTGGGTGCTGGTCGAGTCCGGCCTGCAACCCGGCGACCGGCTGATCGCAGGCGACCCCGCGCGCCTGCACGACGGCGCCAAGATCAACGTTGTGGGCGAAGCGAGGTAAGGAGAACAACCATGTCCCTGATCGAATGCCGGAACCTGACCCGAACTTTCAAGAAGGGCGCCGCCACCATCACGCCGCTCCAAGACCTCGACCTGGACATCGAGGCCGGTGCGTTTGTCGCCCTGATGGGACCGTCCGGCAGCGGCAAGACCACGCTGCTGAACCTCATCGCCGGAATCGACCGGCCCACCGCCGGCGGCCTGAAGATCGACGGCAAGGAGATCTCGGCACTCACCCGCGGCCAGCTGGCCGCGTGGCGCTCCGAGTACATCGGCTACATCTTCCAGCTCTACAACCTGGTGCCGGTGCTGACGGCGTACGAGAACGTCGAACTGCCCCTGCTGCTGCACCCGCTCTCGCGGCGCGAACGCCACGCCAAGGTCGCGAAGGTGCTGGAGCTGGTGGGACTTTCCGACCGGCACGACCACTTCCCGCGGCAGCTCAGCGGCGGGCAGGAGCAGCGCGTGGCCATCGCGCGTGCCATCGTCGCCGATCCGAAGATCATCGTCGCCGATGAACCCACCGGCGACCTGGACGGTCCTTCGGCCCTGGCGATCATGGACCTGCTCTCGCGGCTGAACAAGGAAATGGGCAAGACGCTGCTGATGGTGACGCACGACCCCAAGACCGCGAAGTACGCGCATCGCACCGTGTACCTGGACAAGGGCAAACTCTTCGCGGATCCCGCGCAGGCCGTCGCCGAACTGGAATCCGTCGCAGGCGGGAAGGAGGCGAGCCATGCTGGCGCCTAAATTCATGCTCGTGGCGTGGAAGCAGGTGCTGCGCCACCGCACCCGAAGTCTGCTGACGGTCGCCGGCGTAGCCACCGCGATGTTCCTGTACTGCGCCGTCGAGGCCATGCAGTCGGGCGTCGAGGAAGCGACGCAGGTCACCGCCGCCGACACCACGCTGATCGTCTACCGCGAGAACCGCTACTGCCCGGCCACCAGCCGTTTGCCGGAGTTCTACCAGGAGCGCATCGCGGCGCTGCCGGGCGTCAAGAACGTGGTGCCCGTGAAGGTCGTCGTGAACAACTGCCGCGCGAGCCTGGACGTCGTCACGTTCCGCGGGGTGCCGCCCGAGGACTTCGTTAGCAGCCACGGCGAAAACCTGACGATCCTCGCCGGCTCGATCGAAGACTGGCGGCGCCGCAGCGACGCCGCGCTCCTGGGCGAGACGCTCGCCACGCGCCGGGGCTTGAAGACGGGCGACCGCTTCGACGCCGCCGGAGTGACCGTCTACGTCGCCGGCATCGTGCGCAGCGACGAACCGCAGGACCAGAACGTCGGCTACGTGCACCTGGACTTCCTGCAGCAGACCGTCGACAAGCGCCTGGGCATCGTCACGCAGTTCAACGTGAAAGTGGACGGACCCGACCGCATCGAGGAGGTGGGCAAGGCCATCGATGCGGAGTTCAAGACCGCGCAGGCGCCCACGCAAACCAGCGCCGAGAAAGCCTTCGTCGCACGCGCGGCGAAGGACATCATCGAGATCGTCGGCTTCACACGCTGGCTGGGCCTGGGCGCGCTGGCCGCGGTGCTGGCGCTGGTCGGCAACGCGATGGTGCTCAGCGTCCAGGACCGCGTGCGCGAGCACGCCGTGCTGCAGACGCTGGGCTTCGGCAGCTTCCTGATCGCACGGCTGATCGTCTTCGAGAGCATCCTGCTGGGTCTGGCCGGCGGCGCGCTCGGCACGGTCGTCTCGGTCGCCGTGCTGCATTGGGGTCACTTCAGCATGACGAACGAGGGTCTGAGCATCCACTTCCGCGCGGCGCCGTCCGTTTGGGTCGCAGGCTTCGCCGTTTCGGTTCTGCTGGGCCTAGCCGCGGGGCTGGTGCCGGCGTGGCAGGCGTCGCGGCGTGAGATCGCCACGTCGTTCCGTGCGGTGTAAAGGAGGCGAGCGGTATGAAACTGCTTCCCTGGGAATACGGTGTCCGCAACCTGGCGCGTTCGCCGGTGCGCATGGGCCTGAGCGTGCTCGGCAGCGCGCTGGTGGTCCTGATCGTGCTCGCCGCGGCGGCCTTCGTGCGCGGCATGGAGCGCAGCCTGCACCGCAGCGGCGGCGAGCGCAACGTGATCCTGCTCGGCGCCGGCAGCGAGGAGAGCGTCGAACGCAGCGAAATTCGCGCCAACGTCGGCAGCCTGGCCGCCGCCAGCATCCCCGGCCTGATGACGCGCCTGGGTACGCCGTACGTGAGCCCCGAAGTCCACGTCATGCTGCAGCTGGGGCTTGAGCGCGAAGACTCCGAGGGCTTGCGCGCGATGCTCCGCGGCGTGACGCCCGCCGCTTTCCTGGTCCACAGCCAGGTGCGGGTGACCGAAGGCGGCGCGCCTCGTCCGGGGCAGAACGAGATGATGGTCGGGCGCCTGGCCGCCGCGCAGCTGGGCATCGCGCCCGAACGCCTGGCCGTCGGCCGCACGCTGTGGCTCGAAGATCGCCCGTGGACGATCAGCGGGCAGTTCGAGGCGCCCGGCTCGGTCCTGGAAGGCGAGATCTGGTGCCCGCTCGCGGACCTCCAGATCGCCAGCAAGCGCGACAACCTCTCGGCCGTCGTGCTGACGCTGGACCGCGCCGAGTTCGCCGACGTGGACCTGTTCTGCAAGCAGCGCCTGGACCTGGAACTCGTCGCGTTGCGGGAATCGTCGTATTACGCGAAACTCAGCGAGTTCTACGGGCCCATCCGCGGCATGGTGTGGGTCACGGCGCTGCTGATCGCGCTGGGCGGGATCTTCGGCGGCCTCAGCACCATGTACGCGGCGTTCAATTCGCGCGTGCGCGAACTGGGCTCGCTGCAGACGCTGGGCTTCACGCGCGGGGCGCTGGTGCTGAGCCTGGTGCAGGAGTCGATGCTGGCCAGCATCATCGGCGCGCTAATTTCGGCGGCGCTGGGTTTCCTCTTCTTGGACGGATTGGCGGTGCGGTTCTCGATGGGCGCCTTCGGCCTGAACCTCGACGCGGGCGCCCTGCTTCTGGCTTTGACGGTCGGTGCCGTATTGGGCATTGTGGGCGCGCTGCCGCCGGCGTGGCGGTGCTTGCGCATGCCTATTCCCGATGCCCTGAAGGCTCTTTGATAGAAAGGCAGGTGTTCTCATGCATAGCGTACACAAGAAGTGGATCCTGGCGGCGGGCGCGGTCGTCCTCGGTCTGGGGGTGCTCGCCGGGTGCGCGGGCAAGACCAAGACGGAGGAGGGCGGCAAGACCGCCGCGCAGGCTCCCGGAAGTTCGGTACCGGCCGCGGAAGCCAAGCTGCCCGACGGCCTGTTCGTGGACAAAGCACCCGAGGGTGCGGTGGACGTGAGCAAGGCGGTGAGTGCGGCGAAGGAAGGCGAGACGGTAGTCGTGCGCGGGCGCATCGGCGGCAAACGCGAGCCCTTCGTCGAAGGCCGCGCGATCTTCACCATGGGCGACCTGGTGCTGGCGCCCTGCAACGAACGCCCCGGCGACGAATGCAAATGGCCCTGGGACTTCTGCTGCGAGGACGGCAAAGGCAAGATCGCCAGCGTGCAGATCGCCGACGCCGACGGGATGGTCCTGAAGCGGAACATCGAAGGCGAACACGCCATTCTGCCGCTCAGCACCGTGGTCGTGGAAGGCAAAGTCGCGCCCGGTGCCGACGGGAGCAACCTCGTCATCAACGCCACGCACATCTTCGTCGAGAAGGAAGGCATGGTGCGAGGCGCGAAGAAGGAGTAGCCCGCCCTGCGACTCCGGGATTGGGCGTTGCAGGCGGCGACGGCTTCGGTAGGTTTTCATGGGGCCGGGGCTCGCCTTCCGGCGCCGTGCCCTCCATGAGGAGGTAGCTCAGTCGGTAGAGCAACGGATTTTTAATCCGTAGGTCCGGGGTTCGATCCCCCGCCTCCTCACTTTTAATTATATATAAAATAAGGTTTTACAAGTTATATCCCTTCCGTAAGCTTGTCTTACATACGCTTACAAAAAGGGCGTCTATGACCACTCCCAAGGGCAAAAAAGTCACGATCCGGCCGGGCAAGGTGCGGCCCGGCCTGCACAACTTTCCTGTTACCTTCCGCAACCCGCTTAAGGCCAAAATCGTTTCCGGCAGTCTTGGCACGTCGAACGAAGACGAGGCGTGGGCGATCTGCCGCGACCTGGAGCGCCTTTGCCTCAACGAAGACCTATGGCACGATCCCGAATCGCCGCGCCTGGTGGCCTACAAGCCCCGCGCGGTTGAACTCTTCTTTGGAAAGGACAGCCGCGAGGCTGCCGGTGCACAGGCCCGCGCGGCGGATACCTTCACCGATAAGGAAGGCGGGGACTTCTTTCGGGAGATCGGCGGGGGCCTTTCGCATTTGGGGCTGAAGGGCAGGGACGCGCGGCGGGCTGCGGAGTGGTTTGTCGGGTACGTGGCCGAGCTGCGCACGCGCTGGGAGGAGCCGCTACGCAAGCGCATCGACGAACAGGAGAACAAGCTCAAAGCGCTGGAGCCCGAGGTCGAGGAACTCCGGCTGCGCAACCGGGAACTCGCCAAGCAACGCAACGTCAACCTTCGCATAACGGCGGGCGAGGCGTTCGACACGTGGGTAGAGGTCTACGCGCAAGGCCGTGCGGCCATGACGGCGACCAACGCGCGGCAGGCCGTTTCGAGCTTCGTTGCGGCGCTTCCCAAGGGCCGTAAAACCAAGCTTGCCGATATCGAAGGCCCCGCCGTCGCGGCCTGGCAAGACAACATGCGCGGCGTCAAGAAGGGCAAGGCCGGGGAGCTGCTGAAGCCGGGCACGATCCAGGCGCGCACCGCGTACCTTTCTGCGTTCTTCACTTGGTGCCGTTCGCGGCTGGGGTACGTCGGGAATCCGCTCGCCGAGCTGCCTGCCGTCGCCGGCGCGCAACGGTCGCCAGAAAGCATCGTTGCGATCCGTCGCCGCGAGGATCTGAAAGCGTTCCTGGATGCCCTGGCGCCCGAACCGTACTGGCAAGCGTGGGCGGCCGTGGCCTGCCTGGGCGGCCCGCGCTACTCCGAACAGGTCCGCTTGCGGATCGAAGACGTGTATCTTGAGGACGGGTATTTCCGCGTGGCTACATTGACCGGTGGGCGCCGCGCCCGAGGAACCAAGACGGGCCGGGAGCGCAACGTCCCTATCGAGCGGACGGTCCTGCTGCCGATCTTGAAGGTGCATCTCGAACGGCGCCAGGCCGAGCGCCGCAAACGAGGCGGGACGGCGGGGGAGTGCTCCGAATGGCTGTTCCCGACCATCGTACCTGATAACCCGTACCTGCCGCGCGAAAAGGCCCCGCCGGGCCAGTGGAGCCACAATCGTACCTGGACGCGGGCATGGGAAGCGTGCGCCGATGCCTGCACGGGCCGGGTAGGTGAGGAGCCGAAAAAGGGCTGGAAGGCGCGGCCCGCGTATTGGGAGTTCGGCCCGGCCGAATGGCGTCATACGTTCGGTACGGTGCTGGGCATGTGCGGCTGGGCCTCGTTGGAAATCTCCCGCGTCATGGGTAACAGCGAGGACGTAGCAAAGCGCCACTATGTAGGGGCGACGGCGGCGGGGAGCCGCTGGTCGTACAAATGGGGGCAGTAACAAAACAATCCTATATAAAAGTGTTTAAATGCCGAACACACAACACCGGCCCGAAAACTTCTTTAAGGTAGTCTAGTGTTGGGGTAGAGTTGAACCAAGTAAAGCTGTAAGGTTTTGAAAGAAAAATGTTCTGTGGGGGCGTCTCGAATGGCAGAGGCAATGGAGTCGATACCCGAACGCAAGCTTACCGCTAGGGATTTAGAACTCGCTAAGGTTTTACGGGGCCGAGACATAGGACTTAGGATTTGCGATGCTGTAAAGGTAGTTGGAGGAATTTGTGCACTTTACCTGCCACTGTGGGGCATTCGCGCCTTGGCGGAAGTCTTGGCCGGAAAGGAAACGATCGTTACCGTTAATGTTGTGTTTGGCTTGTCGGTCGTGCTATCGGCATCGATTTCCGGTTTAGGCGCCTGGTGGATGTGTAGACGAAAAATGAAGGAGCAGAGTGCGGAGCTGGAAAGGCTAAGGACAAGGTCAGTTGCTTTGGAGAAGGAGAGGGATAAGCTTGCAGTTGAGTTGGTTTCCATTAGAGGGAGGGCCAAAAAATGACGTCCGTTGAATTGGCAGTCCTCCTCGCTGGGGTGCTTATAGTTGCACTCTTGTGGATAAATATTTTCTTGCTGATTCCTGGTTTTGCTCGAAGCAGAACAAGGTATAAGCTTTGGGAGATTCGCGATAAAATCGCAGATGAGCGTTACGAGGGACAATTGCCTTCAGCGCCTCCAACAGAGTCATTGATTAATGAAATCGAGGGGACGATAAACTGTGTCAATAACTTGACTGTAGCAAATCTGCTGTGCTGGCGTTTGGCATTGAGAAGGGAATTACTTGAACCTTCTGACCCCGAGAACTTCTCGTCTTTTTCAGAGCAGCAACTGGAAAGATTTGAAAAGTACAAAGACGATTACCTAACGCTTTGCGCTCATCACGCACTATTTTGGTCGCCTAGCGGAATGCTTCTTATGGTTTTGGCTATTTCTCTCAGTCCTGTAATTCTGTTGATTCACTTTTTTTGTGGTTTAAGGGATAGGTGTATAAAATTCCTAGACCAAACCTTGAGAACAGTTGGCTAAATCCTAAAGAGTTAATGTCCATAGTTGTTCAACCTATCTAGCCTGGCGAGAGCCGGGCTTTTTCATGCCTGCACTCCTAGGTTTGTACACCATCCTATTTTTTGCCTGCCGCAAGAAAAATAGTTCCATGCACGCGCGGCCTGGCCGTTCCTGGTAGCCTCCTCACCGTACTCCCGCCGTGGCCTTGAACCGCGCGCGGAACCGACTACCGGAGATTCGATCCAGAGCGTAGCCCTTCCCGAGGCGTGGCCGTGGCGAAAGCCCGGCCGGGTTGCACCGCACGGTGTAGCCTTCAAGACGCCCACCGGGAAGGGCCGCTTTCTGTTACGAAGGTAGCCGATGGATATAACTGCTGCCCGACCGCTCCGCAACGTGACCGAAGCCGAGAAGGTGCGCGCGCGCACGGCCGCTGGCAAATGTCGAGAAGCCATGCGCTTTGTATGTGGCCAGATGGCATGCCCATTTCAAGAGTGGAATCCGCACGAGCTACTTGGAGCGCTCGACGAAGCCGAAGCCCACGCGGCCGAGCTGCGTTCGTTCGTCAAAAGCATTTCTGGCGCCAAGGAGGAAAGCGTGGACAGGCCCAGCAGTGATCGGAGGCGCCCTATTTCAGGACGTGAGTTGAACCGACTAAGGATGATTGTCGCCCACTACCATGACAGGGCAACGCAACTGGTGGGCACCCTTGTAGATCATCCCCGAGATATCGATCCGAATCGAATGTTGACGATTCTTCGGGAAGCCGATGGATACGCGGCAACCGTGCGAAAGCTGCTGGCTGCTGCCTATGGCGGTACGGATGAACCGAAACCCAAAGCCAACCGGAAGTCGCGGAAGGGAGGCCGATGAGCTGACTTGCAGGGCTGATGGATAGTCGGGGCGCTGGAGTGCTCGAATCACCCCAACGCCCCTGGGACGCAACCTGAATACAACAGGCCGCGCCTTGCACCTATCATGCAGGCCCGGCCCTTTCCCTGAAAGGGCAAACCATGGAACCCCTTCGCCGCTGCCGTGGCTTGGTGCCAGGATCAATCGCCGACTTCTCCGGCACCGTAAACCCGATCCCTCGACGGCCGCGCGTGCTGCCCGGCGTGCCAGAATGGTCCGAGGCCGCTGTCGTGCAGGGCCTTCCGTTTTTGCAAGGCGTCGTCGGTTGGTGCATGTACCCGAACCTGTGGGACGGCGACGCGGTGCTCTGCAAGCCGCTGGACCTGAAACTCCCGGCCGGCGCCATGGAGATCCCCGAAGCCGAGCGCGATAGCTGGACGGCGTTGGAGCGGCGAATCGTGGCCTTCCGCTTTGGCAACACGGTCCAGGTAAAGCGGCTCTTCAACACCGAGCGCCTTCGGCAACTCATGCTGGTACCAGACAACGCCGTGGACTTTTCGCCCTACCCGGCGTGTTTGCGCGGCGGGCGCTTGGAGCGATACCTCCACGTGTACGGGGAAGTGATCGGCTACGTAGCCGGTGAACGTGACCCGGAAGCGTTGGCCGAGGCCATGCTTCAGCCGCGATAGAGGGACTAGTCCGCGCAACGAAAGGGGCCTTTCGAGGCCCCTTTCCTATTTAATGCACCATTGTGCATACAAATTTCTTTACATATCTGTAAAGCTTTACCATATCTGGTAACGACACCATTGCGCTTATCTGGAATTTGTGGCATTGATTCCCAACAGTTGACGCATTCACCGTGATTACAACTGGGACGGTACACCATGAGTACGCTGCCACGCTCGATTCCGAAGCGCCTTCGCCGTCTTGTCGGTCGCACTCTGTTGCTGCGTTCGAAGCGCAACGGGCGCACGCGCACGGCGGAAGTTACGTCCGTGCGAGTCGTCGAAGGCGAGGACGGGCGCACGTTCGAGATTACCTTTTCGTCGAACACCAACCGCGTGCGCCGCTACTGCCCCGAGCTGGGCGGCGTGGTTCCGGAAATCCTGCATCATTCGGTGGGCGGTGTCGACCTGGAACCCGCGCGCGTTGCCGGTTGCGTTTTATTCAACCATAACCCCGCCGTGCCCATCGCTTCGATCCTGAAAATCTGGATTGACGAGGATGCGCAACGCGGGCGGGCGATCATCCGATTCGGATCGACGCCGGACGCGGAGTTGGCGCTTCAGCAGATGCAAGACGGGATGCTGAAGGGCATCTCGTTTGGGTACGAGCCGCTTGAAGGCGAGTACGTGCGAAGCGGGCAGTCCTTCGAAATCGATGGCATCGAGTACGACGGGCCGTGCTTTGTGGTCACGCGCTGGAGCGTCTACGAGGTCACGGCGACGACCATTCCGGCTGACTATACGGTTGGCGTAGGCCGCACGCGGGACGCTGGCGCAGCTGCCTTCTCTTTCCCTTTGGCTACGCGCGAGCTGGCCGAAATCATCGGCACGAACCGTACCTCTGCCATGTCCGAGTTCGCGCGGAGACGGGGGCTGCCCAAACGCGGCGGAAACTATCTTTGGAATCGCAAGTGTGCGCTGCGTGCCGCGAGGAAGTGGGGGAGCAACAACTACATCGCGATACGAAACGCCCTGGAGGCGATTCCCGATGAATCGAACCTACAGGGCGCTTCCGTTTCGGCCCCCTACTTCGAAGGAGAACACGCCATGCCTGCCACCGTGACCAGAGACCGGACCGATACGCTGCTGAAGCGCGCGGAGTCGGCGCTTGTGCGCGCGCTTCCCAGCTTCGCGCCCGTCGCGCGGAACGACGAGTACACGCGCGGCGTGGCGCCGGTGCGCGACTTCGAAGACCTTGCGCGACGCTGCGTCGAGGCGCGCGGGGAACGGATCGACAACCGGGACGGGCGCGAGACGATCTACAAGCGCGCGCTGAGCGGCGGCATGCTCTCCGCCCTGGTGGCCAACGTCGCTCAGAAACTGGTCGTGCCCGCGTACAAGTCGCACGCAACGTGGCGAAGCTGGGTGCCCGTTACGGACGACGCCGATTTCAAGGGGCAGTCGCGCGTGATCCTGGAGGGCTTGGGGTACCTGCCCGAAACGCCCGAGAACGGTGAGCTTAAAGAGGCTAATCTTTCGGCGAGCGCCGAGAGCATCCGCGCAATCGCGCTGGGTACGCTCTTCAAGATTCCGTGGGAACTCTTTTTCGAACGCTCCGTCAGGTGGTTCGATCTGCTGATGATGAACGCGGGCCGCGCCGTCGCCAACGCGGAATCGCGTCTGGTCTATACGCACCTGCTTGCGAATGCCAACATGGCCGACGGCGTGCCGTTGTTCCACGCGGATCGGGGCAACCTGGCGACGGGTGGCGGCTCCGCGCTGGGCCTTACCGGGCTGGGCGCTGCCGAGACCGGCTTCTACGCGCACGCCGAAAACTTCCAGGTCGGTAGTCCGAATCTTCAGGTGGCCGAGCCTGTCGGCGTGGCTCCGGATGTGCTGATCGTTCCGCCCGCGTTGCGGGCAACGGCGCTTGACCTTGTGCGCCAGGTCTCGCCGGGCGGGGAGCCATCCTACATCGTCGAGGCCGAGCCGCGTCTGAGCCAGACGGGCTTTCATGCCAACGTGTCGGCCACGCGCTGGTTTATTGCGGCGGCAGCCACGGAACTTACCGGCGCCTTCGAACTGGCGCACGTGCACGGCGTGGACAACCCCATCGTCACCGAAGACCGCAAGGATGTCTCTTTCCTCGGCGTCAAGTTCCGTGTGCACTTCGCGGCGGGCGTCAAGGCCGTGAACCCGAAGCTCATTCAGCGCAACGACGGCGCGTAAGGCACTAACGCAATGCGTGAGCCCGCCCCCGTTCTGCACGAGTCTCTCCCGCTTTGCGTGGAGGGGCTGGACCGCGCGAAGCGCCGCGCGGTGCTGGTCTTCACGACCGACGAGACCGTGCAGGGCGGGTACGAAGCATGGCCGGAGCCGCGTTATTACGTGCACAAGCACAACGCCGTGATCCTGGGCAAGCTGCTGGACGGTGCGCGCGTATGGCTGGAGCACGACGAATCGAAGCCCGTCGCGCGCGTGCTGCATGCCTGGCTCGAATCGGGCCTTGGCCGCGTGTACGGGCTGGTCGAATTTTTGAACTCCGCTGACGGCATGATGGCCTTCTCTCTTTTGGAGTGCGGTCGGCTGTGGGGTTGTTCGGGCGGTATCAAACCCAACAAGGCTTTTCGATACCGCCAAGGCCAGCCGACCCCGGACGGACGATGCGGCCCTATCGTGCGCATAGAATCCTGGACCTTGGTTGAGGTCACGTTGTGCTGCGCGCCTCGCCAGCCGAGAACCGGCCTTGTGCGCACCGCCGGGCATCAGGTCAACATCGAGGCCGAACGGCGGACTAATGCCTTGCGGTCCCTGGCGGCGAGCGGTGGCATCCCGTCCAATCACGCCGAGTTTCTCGCGGAGCTTGGATACTCGGAGCTGGACGGGGCGCGCTTCATGCTCGAAATGCAGCGCGACCGGATAGCGAAGCTGGATGAAGCGAAGCCCTGACCCTCGAGGCGCGGCCATTGGAATGGTGGCCGCTTCTCTCCTGGTCCCCCGGCCCGGTGGTTGCCATATCTCCCCCCCCACGGCGCCACCGGCCGGGCGGATCGAAGCTCAAGGATTCTGAAATGGCGGAAGACCGAACCCGAACCGTCTGCGTGGAACTGGACCGCGCGCTGTGCTTTGGCGATTGGACGCCGAACGCGCGGAAAAGGTACGAGGCGCCGGAGGCCGTCGCCAAGCTGCGTGCAAAGGGTTGGAAGGTCTATATCTGCACGCGGCATCTGTGGGAGGCAAGCGAGGACACGCGCGCGGATATCACGCGATGGCTCGCCAAGCAAGGGTTCGAGGTTGATGGGCTGTATCCCCTTCCTCCAGCGAGCGTGTACCTTCAGCCCCGCGCTTTCGGCACGAAAATTTTCGGGATCGTAGATTTCTCGGAGGAAGCGCTGTTCGACGAGGAAGAGGAAGAGCGCGAGCGCATTCGTGAAGAGGCGCGGCGCGAGAACGAGGCGACACTGAAGGCGCACCGGCAGCTCGTGACCAAGCGCTTTCACCTGCTGGTATCGGTGGGCATGCCCAGCGCGGAGGCGGCTCGGTTCCTCGATGGCGGGCCGAGCGATGAGCAATTTATGGACAAGCTCGATTCGCTGCAAGGCCCGGCGCCGAAAGCGCCCGAGCACCTGAAGCAACGGGCTGAAAGGGGCGGCGCGTGATCTTCGAAGCTTTGAGTAACGCGCGGCGCTGGGCGGCCGAGAAGCTGAACGGCAAGCCGGAAGCGCCCGTCAACTCGACCATGGCAAAGCTTCCGCTGGACGTCCTGGAAGCCATGGCCGAAGGCGAGAAGGCCGCTGGGCAGCGGCGGCGCCTGGAGCGTCTGGCCGCGCATAAGCGCGCGGAAGATGAGCGGGATACGAGCGACGAGGCGCGGGCCTTGCGCATCGAATCGGGCTGGGACGATGCGCAACGCGCACGCCCGGTGCTCGACGCCAAGACGTTCAAAGGGCTTTGCCCTTCCTGTGGCAGCCGTTACGTAACCCGCATTCTGGAAGTCGTTGGGCGGGTGCAGTACCGCAAGTGCGAGACCTGCTGCTATCCGTTCCGTACGCTTGCACCGAAGGAGTAAGGGCTGTGCGCGTGGTGATCGACTTTGACGGCACGATTGTCGAGCACGCTTACCCTGATATCGGGGCGGCGGCGCCGCTGGCACTGGAGACCATAAAGTTTCTGAAGCGCCAGGGCTGCTGGCTGGGCCTCTTCACCGTGCGTAGCGGCGCGAAGCTGGAAGCGGCGGTGGCCTGGCTGAAGAAGAACGGCATAGAGTTCGACGCGGTGAACAGCGACGAACGCCAGAAAGAGTGGACCACCAGCCCCAAGATGTACGGGGACGTGTACATCGACGACCGTGGCCTTGGCTGCCCGGTGCTGAAGGATGGCGACAAAGGCGCCGTAGTCAATTGGGCGGCGGTGCGTTCGACGATGGAACTGTTGATCGAAGCGGAGCGCGAGAGCCGGGCGCGCCAGGCTGCCAAACGTAAAAAGACCTTTGCCCGAAAGGAACGGAAGAAATGTTTTCTACGATCTCCAAGATCCTGAGCGGCCCCGAGGTCTCCAAGGAACTGCCGCCGACGTTCGCGCCCGGCGCCGAGCTGGACGTGCGATGGTTCGAGCTGTTCGATGCACGTTGCCGGAAGAAGGTTGGTGCCTTTGGCCGTGGCCTGAGCCTGGAGGTAGACGGCGAGCTGCTGGCCCTGGCGGGGGTGCTGGCCGAGTCCAAGGCCGCGCGCGCGTCGTTCGTCGAGTGGGAGAAAGCGCGCTGCGAAATCGCGGCTTGCCAGACCGAGCTTGCAGTCCTGGAGGCCACGCCGCGCGCGGTGGCGAGCGTGAAGAAGGGACTAGTCCGCGACGTTTCAGCCGCGCGGGTGCGGATCATTGCCGACTTGCTGGACAAGGAGACCCGCGATCACCTGATGCGGGGTCGAGCTGCTCAGATTGACGTGCGCGCGCTGCTGCGAAGCGAACTTCGCCGGCGGCTGAGTGCGGCGGCGGCGCCGGCCGATCCAAGCGGATGGAAGAGCGAGGCCGCGCAAGTCTCGGACGGGCGGCGCGAGTGCGCCGATTTGCTGGCCGACGTGGCATTGCTTTCGCTGTTGCCTTCGGACCTGGAAGCTTTGCGGCTGGTCGAGCAACCCGGCGCGATGGGCGATGAAGAGCGCGCGACGCGAGTCGCGGCGCTGGGCGAGCGCCTGAACGCTGCTGACAAGGCGCTGCAACGCCTGGAGGATGCGCCGGGCCGTTGGCACACGACGCAGGAAGGCAGCGACAAGGTTCGCCGCGATTTGTGGTTGGCCGGGTACGTGGCCTTGCGCCTGTTCAACGCGCGCGCGGCTGCGCCGTGCGATCACCTGGGGCGCCGCAAGGAGACCCCCGAGCACTTGAACGCGCTGGGCGAACTGGGCATCGGGAACGCTCTGGCGAGTTCCGGTCTCTTCGTCCCGACCGACCGGCCGCACGATCTGGAAGCGAGCCGCCCGCGCGTGTCGGCGCCTGTCGCGGCGCCGGAGGTTACGGTCATTCGAGGCGAACTGTAAGCAAAAAAAAGCCCCGCGCGGCTGTGGCGGCCGATGCGCGGGGCTTTGGAGAACGAAACGGATGGACAATACAAAAATTAAAGACCTTTTGCAAGGCCCTACTTCCGTCGAGAACGCTGTTGCTCATTGGACAGCTCTAGACAGACTCGCCTTGGCCTTGCGGCTGGCAATCGTCGAAAAAGACCCCCCACGGATCGGCTTGGCCGTACTGAAGATCGTTGAATTGGGCGGGCGCCCGATCCAGTTTCCCCACGAGACCAAGAAGCGCCGCGTAGCAACGCCGTTGCTCGACGGGGTTGCGGCTGAAAGCACCCAAAGCGGACAAGTCCATACTTCCGAAGGCGATGGCCAATGATTACCGCCGCAAAGCTGAGCCGCGCCGACCATGAGGCGCTGAAAAGAGACTCTGAGGCCGTCTTGGCATTCTGCCGGTGCTTGTGGGGCGCTCAATTTTGCCCTGAAGGCGTACCCGTCGAGGATCTGAAGCACTTCACAGCCGAGATAGACAAGCGCATAGTTGGCATGCGCGCGGTGGCGGAAAAGTATGGAGTGGCGCAGGCATGAGCACGCGGCGCTTTCACCTTCAGCTCTCGCCTTCGCTCTACCTTCAGGACAAGGGCGATTGGAAAAGCCCAGGCGGGCGAATCATTGCGCCTGCCTTTGTCCGCTTGCTTGTGTTCGATGAATCCGTGCGCGAGTTTGCCTGGGTCGGGACCTGCCCGTACTGCAATGACCCCGTGCACGCGATTGGATGGCCGGCGCGCGGCGGGATCGTCGGGCACCGGTTTGCAAACTGCTGCGATAGGGCCAACCGCGACGGTCTCGCCGTGGTGGTCGAGGCGTCCGCCTGGCCGGGCATCCAAGAGAATTACTTTGCGCGGAGGCCGCGACGATGAGCGCCGCTGCCTCTTCCCCCATTGCCGCGCTGAAGCGTTGGCGCCAGGAGTGGTACTTGTGGCGCCGCGAGCTGGGGTTCTGGGACCGCAAGGAATCGGAATGGATGCGGGTGCAGGCCGGGCGCTTCATGAACTCTATGGGCGTCAGTCACACCGAACAGGGCAAGACGAACCTCATCGGCGCCGTTCAATCGCTTGTCTACTTGGGAGAGAAGGTGCGCCCGCCGTGCTGGATCGGCTCGGCAGCCGATAAGATGGACCCCAAGCACGTTTACGTAAGCTTCCGCAACGGCGTCCTTGACCTGGACGCCTGGCTGAAGACAGGGCAAATGGACAAGTCCCTTTTCAAGCATTCGCCGGACTTCTGGACGCGGTGCGGCTTGCCCTACGACTTCGACCCGTCCGCCAAGTGTCCGCGCTTCATGGAGGCGGTGCAGCAATGGCAGCCGGACGGAGACGCGCAACTGCTGCTGTGCGCCTGGGCGGGCTACTGTTTCGTGCCCGGCCACCCGCAACAGTGTTTCCTGTTGAACATTGGGCCTGGCGGCGACGGCAAGAGCCAGTACGCGACGGTTCTTACCGCGTTGGTGGGGGAGGAGAACGTCGGCAGCGTGGGGTTAGAAGCGTTCGACCCCAAGCAACAATTCGGCTTGGAGCCGCTGCTTGGCAAGACGCTTAACATTACCGCCGACGCGAACGACCTGGACCGGGTAGGCGAGGGCGTTTTGAAGGCCATTGTCGGCGGCGACAGCGTAGCGGTGAACCGAAAGCACATCGCGGCGCTGCACGAGCCGCTGCCGTGCAAGTTCATGATGAACGCGAACCAACTCCCGCCGTTCCGCGACCGATCCGAAGGGATCTGGCGCCGTCTGCTGCTGCTGAACTGGCGCCCCGTCCCCGAGGGCAAGCGCATTCGAGACTTCGGGCGCCGGATCGTCGAGAGCGAGATTGCAGGCGTCTTCAATTGGGCGCTGACGGGTTACGAGCACGTCAAGGCCAAGGGCTTCGACGATCTGCGCGGCGAGCGCGTCAAGGCGTGGCTGGCCGAGGCGCGGTCCGAGGTCCAAAAGGAGCGCCAGTTCTTCGAAGAGTGCATCGGCTTTGATCCCGTGCAGAACACGAAGAAGCTGAGCAAGGAGGCGCTGTACTTCGCCTACGAAGAGTACTGCAAGGCGAACGGCATCAAGAAGGGCCTGTATGGCGACAATGTGGCGAAGGCGATGATGAATTTCCTTCGCGAGCGTTTCCCCGAGCACGCCGGCTTCCTCGACGAAAAGTGCAAAGTTCGGCACCGGGTGGCGGAGGAGGGATCGCGGCAGCGGACCTTCTACGCGGGCGTGTGGCTGCTGTCCGATCCAAGCGGGAGCGTAGGCGACATGTTTGGCCCGTAGCGCTGTGCTGCCTCGTGCTCCCTCTGTTCTGCCATGGGAGCACAAGCAAAGCCAAACGGCTAAGGGGGTTGTGTCGTCTGTGCTGCCGTGCTGCCATTCTTTAATGTAGGGTGGATTGATACCCATATCTTTTTTGTGTGTGTGACCATGACTCTATCTAAAGAAAAAGGAAGCACAGCAGCACAGCGCGTTGGAACGCTGGACCTGTATTCAAGTTGTGGCTGTGCTGCCTTTCCCAAACTGCCAGCACAAGGCAGCACGGAGGAAGCACACGTAGGAGATACAGACGTGCAGACACATAGCCCAACCCAGCCAGCATCAAAGGACACAGACATGCGCTTTAGCATGCACGCAAGAATAAAAGGATATCGACATGCGTTTTGCGGTATAAACGGATACCGGCGTCCGATTCGTTCTTGTAACTCCAATGATTTCAACGAATCGACACATGAAATAAGGACTTACAGGATTTGGCCCAAAGGTGAAGTTGTAACATACTATATTATAATGACTTATATATTT
>JAKLKQ010000119.1 GCA_023150555.1 Planctomycetota bacterium | reverse complement strand
GGGGCGCGGCTTTTTCGCGGTGCGCTTCGCGTTCGCAGCCGCGAAGCGCGCGGAGAATGTCGCGTACAAAAGAACCGGCGAACGGATGGCCACCGCACTCCGAGGCACCGCCGTTGCCTGCCACGCCCCTCGCTCCGGACGCGAGAGACCCGGGACAGGCGGTACGTCTTTGGCTCGGGCGATGCTTCAGCGCCGGCGGCCGCGCCGGCTCTTGCGATCTCCTCCTACCGCATTAACTGCTTAACTACAGGGGTTGGCGGTGCGGGGCGAGGAGTCGGGGACGGCGTTCCGGTTTCCTGTTTCCAGTCTCCGGTTACGTCTTGCGCCGGTTCCTCGAGCGTTCCCTGCCCGTTGGCCCTTACCTCCGCCTTTTCTTCCAACCCGCATTCCCAAATCCGAAATCAAATACAGATACATTTTTCTCTGGCCACCGGTCCAGGCCGGTCCGAACTTTTTCGTTGCTTCTCATATATATAAACGAATCGGGTTTTTGAAAATCCGTGGGCCGCGCGTGCAAGTCCAGTCGCCGCAAGGAAAAGAAAATTTCATTTTTGCTTTTGATAAGCCGCACGAAGGTGCAAGCAAAATGACACTATTCTATTAGGTTAGTATAGGTTATCGGACATGCGGTCTCGAATTTTGCGATAATTCCGATTCAAAACCCCATGTAAAAGTGTAACACCCTAGGCCGGGCGGGCGAAATCCCTTTCGGACTTTCTGGCGATTTTTTGAATATTCGTGCGCATTTCGCCACGGAGACACGGCGGGAAGGTTTCTTGTTTCGGGTTTCTTGTTTCTGGTTTTGGCTGTGAGCCAGCCAATCGACGACGCATGAATTCTGTGCCTGC
>JAKLKQ010000118.1:617-856 GCA_023150555.1 Planctomycetota bacterium | reverse complement strand
TCGATGACTTCACACCGCGCGCGCTTCGTCCTCAAGGGCGCGCTGATGCTGCACGTGTGGGAGGCCCCGCTCGCGCGCGCGACGAAGGACCTCGACTTCCTCGGCCGGCTCGACAACTCGCTCGAGAACCTCGAGCGCGTGGTCCGCGAGGTCTGCAGCGCCGACGTGGAGCCCGACGGCATGGTGTTCGACCCGGCCACGGTGAAGACCGAGCGCATCAAGGAGGATGCGGACTACGA
>JAKLKQ010000118.1:0-607 GCA_023150555.1 Planctomycetota bacterium | reverse complement strand
GACTACGAGGGCGTGCGCGTCCGCTTTGTCGGCCTGCTCGGCAAGGCGCGCGTCGCGATGCAGCTCGATATCGGGTTCGGCGACGTCGTCACGCCCGGCGCGGTAGACATCACGTACCCGGCGCTGCTCGACTTCCCCGCGCCTGCGCTCTCGGGCTACCCGCGCGAGACCGTGATCGCCGAGAAGATGGTGTACCAGCGCGCGCTGAACAGCCGCATGAAGGACTTCTACGACGTGTGGCTACTCGCGAGGCAATTCGCCTTCGATGGCTCGGTGCTCGCGAAGGCCATCGCCGCGACCTTCGCGAACCGCGAGACCGCCATCGACATCGAGCCGATCGCCTTCACACCAGAGTTCACCGAGCAGGCGTCCACCATGTCGCAATGGACCGCGTTCCGAAAGAAGCTCCCGAACACCGAGTGCCCGGAGACGCTCGCCGAGGCCATGCCGTTCCTCGCGGAGTTCCTGCTGCCGATCGCGCGCGCCTACGCGGGTGGCGAGAGCTTCGAGCAACGCTGGCCACCGGGCGGCCCGTGGACGACCAGCCCGTGACCTTCGTGATCGCCTCTGCGGACGAATAGCCGCCTCACTACGGAAGCGGCTATTC
>JAKLKQ010000117.1:324-873 GCA_023150555.1 Planctomycetota bacterium | reverse complement strand
TGACGCTTGGCATGGTTTCTTTTCCCTACATGACTGGTGATGCCAAAAGCTGGGCCAATCAGTAACCGGTAATTTTATTGCTCGTGCCGCCAGGTTTTTAGCATGGTGGATTCAGGGAACCACGTTTACGAAACTTTTTAAGTTTCGTAAACGTGGGCTCGCTAAAGGGCTCACTTCCCGGCGGGCACGGCCGGCAAACGCCGGAAATGCCCCATTTTGCTGTATTTGTCGATGCGGGCTACGATACGTTCGTCGGGGTCCTGGCGGCATATTTTTCCCAGTTCGGCCAGGATATGGTTTTTCAGCGTTTGAGCCATGGCTTCCGGCGCGTTATGGGCTCCGCCGAGCGGTTCCCGCACGATGCCGTCGATCAGGCCGAATTCGAGCATGTGGTCGGCGTCGAGTTTCAGGGCTTCGGCGGCCTGTTCCTTGTAATCCCAGGAGTGCCAGAGGATGGAGGAGCAGGATTCGGGCGAAATGACGGAATACCAGGTATATTCGAGCATAAACACTTTGTCGCCCAGCCCGATACCCAGCGCGCCGCCCGAG
>JAKLKQ010000117.1:0-314 GCA_023150555.1 Planctomycetota bacterium | reverse complement strand
AATGTAACAAAGGATGGGCACCCGGAGTTGCGCCATTTCGAACAGGTTGCGCGCGATGGCCTCGGCTTGTCCGCGTTGTTCGGCCTCCAGGCCAGGAAAAGCGCCGGGCGTGTCGATGAGCGTAACCACGGGAAAACCGAAGCGTTCGGCCATTTTCATCAGGCGCAGCGCTTTACGGTAGCCCTCGGGATTAGCCATACCGAAGTTGCGGTATTGCCGCATTTTGGTGTTCACCCCTTTCTGGTGGCCGATGACTACCACGGTTTGTCCGTCAAGATTGGCCAGCCCGCCCACGATGGCGTGGTCGTCGCCGC
>JAKLKQ010000116.1 GCA_023150555.1 Planctomycetota bacterium | reverse complement strand
CGAAGAATAGGTCGCTTTGGTTGGTCGGGAAGCTGGGCAGCGAGGTCGCCTCCCGCGCCGGATCGATCGTCACGTGCGCGGAGACATTCTCGTGGATGTCGATGCTGAAGCGCAACTGCGCCCGGCGCAGGGCGAAACCGTCGTTGTCGTTGACCTCGTTGGAGCCGAAGAAGGCCTGGCCGAGCGGTTGCGTGGCGGGAAAATCGCCTTCAAAGGGGCGCGGGTCGAAGACGCGCAGGTTGTCGTTCTGGATCGAGTAGAACCAGACCTGCACCAGGCCGCCGATTCGCAGGCGCCCCTCGCGGGTGCGCACCTCGGCGTTGGGGCCGTAGCGGTTCTCGGTACGGTCTTCGGCGCGCGCCACGGGGTCAAAATCTACGATGGGCGGGAGGGCTTCGATGCGCGCCTTGAGGTCCCGGATCTCCTCCGCCAGGTTCTGGTTGGCGGCCTGGATGGCCTCGATTTCCTCGCTGTCCAAGGCGCGGACCGCCGGCGCAAGCATGAGCGCGCAGAGCACTGCCAGCGGCATGTGCATCATGGCCCGAAAGTTTATCCAGGTTTGGCTAAGCAAAACAATTCCTCGGGTACCATCGTACCCATGGCCATGGCCGGTTCGAATTGAAGCAGACGACATCCTACCCCTGCCAACACCGAGCGTCCAGGCCGACTTTGCCCATTGCAGGGCACTTGCCAAGCACATAACCCGTTTTATCTAAACAGGTTGCGACTGTGGCCTGGTTTTGGAAGTGGATGGGTCCAAGCCCAGGCGTCAGCGCATCCACTTCGTGGACGTGGTCGAACTGCGCAGGATCTCGACGGTGGTCTCGAGGACAATCGGATCGCCCGCGGTGGGGATCTCGATGCGTACCAGCAGGTCGAA
>JAKLKQ010000115.1 GCA_023150555.1 Planctomycetota bacterium | reverse complement strand
TTCAACGTCAAGCCGGAGCATCAGCCGCGGATTTTGAAATGGGGCATTTTGGGCGCCATCATCATGCGCGGCCTGCTCATCGCCACCGGCACGGCGTTGATTCATCACTTCGACTGGATGATGTACGTCTTCGGCGGCCTGCTGCTCTACACCGTCATCAAAATGATCTTTCTCGACGGCGAGACTTTTGATCCCAGTAACAACAACCTCATCCGGCTGCTACGGCGCTTCATGCACGTCACCACCACTTACTCCGGCGACCGCTTCGTCGTGCGCGAAAACGGGGTGCTGCACGCCACGCCCATGCTGCTCGTCTTGCTGGTGATCGAAAGCTCGGATTTGATCTTTGCCCTGGATTCGATTCCAGCCATCTTTGCCATCACCACCGATCCCTTCCTGGTGTTTTCCTCCAACATCTTCGCGATCATGGGCCTGCGCGCGCTGTATTTCGTGCTGGCCGGCATGGCGCGGCATTTCGAATATCTCAAACCCGGCATCATTTTCATTCTGTTGTTCGTCGCAGTGAAAATGCTGATGGCGGACGTGGTGAAACTGCCGGAATGGGTTTCGCTCAGCGTGATCGGCCTCACGCTCGCCATTTCCATCGCGGCTTCGCTGTGGCGCCGCCGCCCCGCGGTCGCAGCCCGGCGCGCCGCCGCCCAACCGGCCGCCGGCCAGGCGGGAGGGGCAATCACTCCCGCGCAGCCCAACGCCGCGGTGAACGGCAAATACCAAATGCCGAAACCCGCGCCAGCGGGCAGGGTCGAGCAGCAATTGCCGGAGAAAGCGCTCGCCCAGCCCTCCTCCACCCCGCCGTCGCTGTGACGCCGGCGTTGCATCTTCCCGCGAAAATCTGTAGCTTGCCGGTGCGATCCAGGCAGGATTTCCACGC
>JAKLKQ010000114.1 GCA_023150555.1 Planctomycetota bacterium | reverse complement strand
GCGCAGCGAGGAGCTTGAGGCCGAGTTGCGGGTCGCGCTCCAGCAGCGGCGACTTGCGCGGCACGGCGAGGGGGCGGTGGGCGCCGCGTTCGAGGGCCAGCAGAAACTCCTCGGCGGTCTCGAAGCGGGCCTTGGCTTCGCGGGCGACGGCCTTCAACAGCACCGATTCGAGCCAGGCGGGGATGTCGGGGCGGTAGCGGGTGGGGGGCACCGGATCGCCGAACTTCGGGGTCTGGAAGGGTTCGATTTCGCCGTAGGGGTATTTGCGGGTGAGGAGCTGGTAGAGGGTCACGCCTACCGCGTAGAGGTCGGTCTGGGGGCTGGCGGGTTCGGGCCGGGCGGCGTGGAGTTCGGGGGCCATGTAGCTGGGGGTGCCGGGGTTGTTGATCTCCTCGAACTTCTGGCCGTCGTGCTGGCTGTCGGCGGCGGCGACGCCCAGGTCGAGGATGCGCAGCCGGCCCTCGGCGTCCACGTGCAGGTTGTCGGGCTTGATGTCGCGGTGGACGATGGACAGCCGGTGCAGCGCGGCGAGGCCCTTGAGGATGCGGGTGCCGAGCTCGGCCACCTCGCCGCTGCCGAAGCGGTGGCCGTTGTCGAGGCGGGCCTTGAGGGTGGCGCCTTCGTGCCAGCTCATCAGGTAGTACAGGTGGCTGCGCTGCGGGTGGGGGATGACCTGGGGGAACCAGGCGTCGTTCACCCGGCGGGCCAGCCATTCTTCGTGGGCGAGGGCGGCGGCGGCCTCGGGGTCGTCGTGCTCGGGGCGCAGGGTCTTCAGCACGCAGGCGCGACCGCGGGCGTCGCGCACGCGATAGAGCAGGGTGACCATGGATTCGTGGAGCAGGGCGTCCACCGTCAGGCCGTCGAGCTGCTGGCCGGGCTTGAGGCGGGGCGGCAGGGGCAGCTGGCGCAGGCGGGCGACGTTGTCG
>JAKLKQ010000113.1 GCA_023150555.1 Planctomycetota bacterium | reverse complement strand
AAGGTATCGACGAAGGGCTATTTCGATGCGCCCGGAGGCGAAAGCATTGTGCCCTCCGGCGACGTGACACTGACCATCGGCACGCAGTCCATAACGATTCCTGCCGCGAGCCTGACCGTCTCCAGCGGGGTAATCAGCCTTCCCAAGGGGGCACACCCCGACTTGGCCAAGTTCATCCTCGACACGAACAAGGAACTGTTCACGATCCTGACCAATGCGCTGCCCGGTACCGGCGTTCCCCCAGTCGGCGCCCCGGTGACGTCGCACGATCTGCTAATTCGGATCGAGATCCCCACGGCGGGGGATTTGGTTACGTTCGAGACCACGGTTGAGATCCTGCGGAGTTCGACGACGTCGAAAGTGTGGAAGCGGTAGGGCGCAACGGACCTGTTCAGGTCTGCTATACTTTGCAGAATGCCCAACGAGAACCCCAAACGCCGCCCCTGGTTCCAACTCCACCTTAGCACGTGCGTGGTGCTGATGGGGGTGGCGGGGGCGATTCTCGGCGTCTGTAGTGTGCCAGCGAATTCGGCACGCTATATCAACCAACAAATCGACCCGCAGCACGAAAAGACTGGGCTTTCTGCAACTCGCAGTGGACAAGCTCTCTACAAGGGTGTTGCCCATCACGCTGAGTTATCAAAGAGCAAAAAGTTCCTACGCCGCCTGTTTGGCGTTACGGAGGACTTCGATCTTGACCACGGGCAAATTCAGGTCGTCGCAGAAACCGTTAATACGAACCTCGACGACTGGCCTGAGCGGGTCGCGTTCCAGGATGGGCTGGGGTGGAGGCCGAGAGGAGCCATTCCATGCCTCCTCGGGCGTTCGTCCCGCCAGAGCCTGGTGGCAGCGCACCTGGTTGTACCAGTCCCGGTGGGTATCGAGTCTTTGTTGCACTCTCCCGACCGAACAGAACAGTAGTGAGATGCGTTGCCAGACCTTGAGGGTCCTGAACCAGCGCTCCGCCTTTCCGTTGAATTCGGGCGAGTAGACCTTGCCTTTTACAAGA
>JAKLKQ010000112.1 GCA_023150555.1 Planctomycetota bacterium | reverse complement strand
AATGCGTCGACGGGCGCCTTTACTTATACGCCGAGCGCGGATGCGAACGGCGCGGATTTATTCACCTTTAAGGCTTTTGACGGGCAAGCCTATTCGAACGTCTCGACGGTCAGCATCACGATCGGTGCCGTGAACGACAAGCCCGTGGCCGAAGCGGATGCGCTTACGACCGACGAGGATACGCCCTACACGGGAGGCCTCAGCGGATCGGACGTCGAAAACCAGCCGCTGACCTTCAGCATCGTTTCCATCCACGCGGTCAACGATACGCCTACTTCCCAGTCGGGCACGGTCGGGACACCGGAGGATACGCCCTTTAACGGTACCTTGTCCGCCTCGGATGTGGAAAATGACGGGCTGGCCTACACTCTGGTCGCCAACGGCAGCAAAGGCACCGCAGCGATTACCAATTCGGCTACCGGCGCGTTCACCTACACGCCCAATACGAACGCCAACGGCTCCGACTCGTTCACCTTCAAGGTCAACGACGGATCCGCCGACTCCAATACGGCAACGGTTACGGTGAATATCTCGCCGGTAAACGACATCCCAATGGCGTCTATTCCGGCGCCTGGCCCGTATTCCGTCCCGGAGGGCGTCGCGTTCGCCTTTGCCGGGTCCGGCATCGACATTGAAGATGGAAGCAACCTTACGTACGAGTGGGACTGGGACGACAGCACGCCGAACGGGTTGGCACAAAATCCCAGCCATTTATGGAACGCGCCGGGCACGTATACGGTTAGCTTGGTTGTCACCGACCAGGAGGGCATGCCAAGCAATCCCGTTTCCGTGAAAGTAACCGTCACGCCTAAGGCAGGGGAGCGAGACCTTTATCTAAAGAAAGGCAAGTTCAGCACCGACTGGAAGGCGCACAACGACGGGATCGAGAAGGACACCTTCTTCGTTCAGGGCTGCCTGAACCCCGCCGGCTGCAACGCCAATCTTAACGGCGCGACGTTCGAACTGAGCGTCGAGGGCATTTCCCTGGGCGTGGTGCCACTCGCGAAGAACGGCAAAGGCTCGGCCGGTATCGGCCACGCCATCGCCAAGGCGAGTCTCA
>JAKLKQ010000111.1 GCA_023150555.1 Planctomycetota bacterium | reverse complement strand
CGGCTCTGCGCCGGGATTGGTATCGATGTCGGCTTGGTCGTCGTGGCCCACGTCGTCTCCTTCCAGCGCGGCGTCCAGGTCGGGCACGTCCGCGTTGCCCGACATGATCTCGAACTCTTCCACGACCTCGATGCCGTTGCGAGCGAGGGCGTTCTGGCGTCCGGTGGGGGACTCGTCGGGTGAGGGCAGGCCTTGGTGCGCCGACGGGGCCTGGCGCGCGGGCCGTGCGGCGGCCGCGGGTGCGGCGGGTGCGGCCGGCGCGGCCATCTCGACGGGATCCAGGATCAGCGCGGAGCACTCGCCGCAGTACGTGAACTTGCCCTTCCGCATGGCCTGGCCGCGGGCGACCTCGGCTTCGGTCACCTGGCACCCGCAGGCCTTGCACGTATGGACAATGGGCATGTATGGATCCGGGTTCTGGCAATCACGGTGACGACAGGACGGTGTGGCTCGTCTTTATAACGTCCGAGCCGCACGCGACTTTCACCTTATAGGGCAGTTTAGGGGTGAAATCAAGGCGCTGAGTTTAAAAAATGCACCATGTTAAGTCGAAAGAAAACAACGCATTACCGCAATACAGAACATTGGTGTGCCGGTACAATAAGGGCTCGGTTTTAGGCCCGATTGCGATGCTCGAAATGACCCGAATCGCCCCCAACTCCCGGTGCCGCCAAGCCTTGGCCCTGGCCGTTCTGGCCGCGAGCTGTATCTGCGCTTCGGCGCGCGCGGCCCTGGCCGAAGACGACGCTGGATCCTCACCGTCGCTGCTGCCGCCCGAAGACCCCGTCCCGGCGATGCGCTACAAGGACCTGACGACCGAGCAGGAGAAGGAAGCCCGCGTGCTGTTCCTGCAGCTCGGCGACGCCTCCTTCGAGAAGCGACATGACGCGCTGCGCCAACTCCTGCTGATGGGCCCCGGCGTGCTGAAGCTGGCAAAGGGCTACGAGAAACACGAGAACGCGGAACTGGCCGCGCAGGCCCGCGACCTCCCGCGCCAGATGCTGCTGAAGTTCGACGGCTACCTGCCGCCGTCGGAAGAACTTCAGAAGAACCTGCGCTTGCCGCAATCGTACCAGGCCGGGAAGGGCAGCATCTGCCAGATGATCCTGGACCATTTGGAGAAGGACGCGGGCCTGACGTTCTACTGGGAGCAGAAGCCGGACCTGAACGCACCGTCGCTTGAGGTGTCCAAGGATTGGTTGGTTTCGGGAACGGCCGGCAAAGTGGCATCGGACTTCGCCGCAGGCTTCGGGATGGTCGCTGTCCCCCGCGGTGACGCAGTGGTGATCGCCACGCCCGCCACCGCCGAGAAACTCCAGACGCAGCGCTACGTCTTCGAGTGGAAGAACCTCGGCCTGGACCGCGACAGCGCCGAGTACGTCGGCAACGAACTGAAGAAGTTCCTCCCGCAGGACGCGATCACGCTCTTTACCGGCAGCGACGCACTGTCCGTGCGCGGGCGTTGGGAAGCCATCGAGCGCACCGCGCGGCTGGTCGCGCTGCTGGACCCCAAGGCTCCGCCGGTGCAGTGGCCGGCGCAGGGGTTGGCATTGCCGGCCGTCGCGATGCAGGAGCAGCTCCATAAGAAGGTCACGCTGAAGCTGGACAACGACGGCCTGCCCCAGGCGCTGCAGCAGCTTAAGAAGCAGGGCTGCCTGGTGGGCATCTGGGCAGGCGGCACGTACGTCGAGGACGCCTCGAACCTGCGCGAGGCCAACTGCATCTCGCCGATGCGCATCGTCGTCGAGGACGTGCCGATGGGATTGGCGCTGCGCTGGATCGCCAGCCGCGCGAAGGTGCTCGTTGACGGCGGCACCGAACTGGCGCTGCTCGCCGAGGCCGACGCGATGGGCCGCGTCTACTTCCGCCTGGGGCCCAAGGCGCGCGACCTGTGGGACCTTTCGCTGGGCGGGCGCGACGTGGCGTTTCTGGCGCCGGGCGAGGAACCCGGTCCGAAGACCGACCGCTTCCTGCGCGACCGCATCGTCTCGGTGCTGGGCCCGAACCTGGAGTGCTTCCCCGACTTCCGCCCCGGCGAGGACGTGCTGGTGATCCGCGGGCGCGCCATCTTCCAGGGCAACCCGCCCGCCGTGGAGTGGGCCCTGGAACTGCTGCGCCGCTGGGAGAAGACCGGCAAGCCGCCGCTCTGCGCCTGGCACGACGAGATGCTCGCGCGGCTGGACCGCGTCGTCGGCTGGGACGGCCGGGGCCTGACCGCCGGCACGCTGCTGCGCAAGCTGCGCGACCTGGGCGGTTTCGGCATCCAGATCGTGGAGGGCGACGACGGCACCGCGCCGGACTTCCGGCTGACCAAGGCGCAGGCCGAGTTGCTCGCGCCGGGCGAACACGCCCTGCGCGAACTGCTCGACGAACTCGCCCGCGTCGCCAATGCCAAGTGGTCCATCGACTGCGGCGCCGTCGTGCTGAGGCCGAAATAGCAGAAGCGAGGGGCGAGGGGTGAGGGAAGGCGTGGCTCCGCTACCCTTCTTGAACAGGCTCGCGATCGCATCGAGGTCAGAAGAAAAGCGCCGCAGGCGCTCCATTCTTAACCCCTGGCCGATCCCCCCTAACCCCTGTTTTGTCGTGAACCTGCGGATTTTCAGGACCGTTTGGCAAGGCACGCCGTCTTATCTTGCGGAGAGCCCCCATGTCTACGCGCGTTTCAGCCGTTGCCCTGCCGGTCTTGGCCGCCCTGCTGG
>JAKLKQ010000110.1 GCA_023150555.1 Planctomycetota bacterium | reverse complement strand
AGTGGTCGCAGCGCGGCTCGGGGGCGGCGTCCTGGTGGCGCTGCTGCCATTTGCGCTGGGCCGGGTCGAAGACCCACGACCCACAGACCGTTGGTCTCGTAATCCATGTGCGCACCGCGAGAGCTGGGTAGAATCGCCGAGCTTGCGTTTTCCGGACTTCCGGTTCAAATAGGGCCTCTCGGAGCACCCCCTACGGCGCAGGCGGCGCCGGTTCCGGTTTCACGCCTTCATTCACATCCCTGGAGACCGTCCATGGTTCGCCATGCTGCCGTGCACGTTTTCGTACTGCTTGCTGCCATCGCGGCCTTGCCGCACCATGCGGCCGCCTCGCAGCAAAGCGATGAACTGAAGCAGATCAAGGCCGATCTCAAGTTGGCACTGTCCCAAGCCAAGGCCAGCATTGACGATTCCGTAAGCATTCTTACGGACGATCTCGCCATCCTGCAGGTCAAGATCGGAAACGGCACGGAGTTGCTGAGCAACGTCGCGGACGATCTGACGGACAAGGTGCTGACGGCGGCCCACGACATTCAGGAGGCTACCCGGGACGCGAGCAACTCTGCTTCGGCTAGCGTCTTCACCGGTGCCACGGTAACGCTCGCCAACGCGACGCTGGGCGGAGGCGGAGGGGACTTCGACAAGTTCCGCGCCGCGCTGGATGCCCTGCAGGCCAAGGCGTTCAAGAAGATGCAGGGCCTCCTGAAGAAGTTCCAGAAATCCGCGGCCTCGTCGAGCCCCACCGCCTTCGCCGTAAATGTCCTGCTGTTACCCTTTCCGCCCTCGCAACCCATCTTCTCCGATCACAGCACCACCTCCGGATCCAATATTGTGCCCACCAACTTCGTATCGGTCCTTGTTGGCTCCAGCGCCGGGGAAGCCGCCATCGGCGGAATCGCCTTTGGGGGATGCACAGTCACGGTGAACAACGTCGACATCCTCACTCCGGCTGACCAGAAATGGAAGCGGGTGATTGCGGCAGCCACCGGACACACGGCAACGTTTTCCGTCCTTGATCCGGCCGTTCCCTTCAATTCCGTGCAAGGCTACCTATCCATCGGCGTGCCGGTGCCCTGAGCCGAAAGCTACTCCGGCAGGCCGGAATACCAGCTCACGATGGCCTCGGGGCTTACGTCGGCGATGACGGAGTCCACGCGCAAGTCGATCTCCTGCTGGTTCGTACTGCCAAAGAAGGCGTGTGCAAGCACTTCCTTCTTCTGCAGGTCCACGATGTAGATCTCCGACGACCGCGCGCGGGCATCGTACTTGAGTCCGCCTTGGGTCACGTACTCGCCCGACTTGACCGAGGTCAGGTAGACGAGCACGATTACGCGCGCCTCGCCCGGCGTGTCTGCGCGCAACTCCTGTGGCACCAGCGGCATGCGTTCGTCGATGTGCAGGTCCCACTCGTTGCGGTTGCGGCGGGGCATGAGTTTGGCGCTGATCCACACGGCCTTGCCGCCGCGGTGCTGCACCACAGGCTTCTCCTTCTTTTCGTCCAGCACCGCTCTGGCCTGCAGGAAGAGTTCCTGCAACTTGTCGGCGTAGGACTCCTCGAGCGCCTGGCGTTTGAAGTAGGGCACCAGATAGACCGTGTAGGCCCAGAAGCCGCCGGCAACCGACAGCGCCAGCAGGCACAGCAGACCGATCTTGAGCGCAGCCCAACTGCCATCTCGCTTGGCCATGGGTCACTTTCCTATTGGCTGGATGTCCGCCGTCGCGGAGTCGAAGCGCAGCGCCCAGACGCCGCCGTCCCACGTCGCCAGGCCGACCCACACCAGCTTTCGCTTGGCGTCCCAGGCGATCCCCGAGCAGACTGGGCTGTATTGGGTGTTGAACTTCGGGGCGCCCGCCGCTATGGCGAGCTTCAGCGTCACCCAGCGGTTCTTCGCGCCGTCGTAGGCCACGTAGCGGTCGTCCGCTTCCTTGCCGTCCAGGTTCAGGCGCTGCGGCCACAGGAACAGGTCGCTCTCCGGCAGGCAGATGACTTCGCGCAGGAAGATCGACCACTTGCGCGCAGGGTCTTGCATGCCTTCGGGGTTTAGCGGCGCGACCTTCAGTGTCTTCAGGTCCAGCGCGTGCAGTTGCCCGTCGAAGGGCTTGGCGTAGCCGCCCAGAGTCGCCAGCAGCACGCGGTCGCGCTTGGCGTCGTAGACCAGCCCCGAACTGTCCACGCCGCCGCCGGGCATCTGGCCCTGCACCTTCAGTTGCGACCAGACCTTGGCCTTGTCGTCGAAGAGCCACGCACCGGCCCACGCGAACATGCCGTGCGCGGTGTGGCGGATCTGCATCCCGTAGGCGTCGTTGGGCATGCCTTCGGGCAGGCGCAGGCGGCCGACCCATTCGGCCTTGTCGGGGTCGTAGAAGTAGCAGTAGGGGTCCAGCTTGGGGTCGTTGGCGCCGCCCATGATCATCTGCTTCAGGACGGCATCGTACGCCTGTGAGTTCCAGACGTGCTTCTTGACCCACGGTCGCCCATTGAAGTTCACGCCCGACGGGTACTGCTCGTTGGTGCCGCAGCAGCCCAGCGGCAGCTCGATGGGGTCGCTGATCTCCCAGCGCCCGGTCGCGAGGTGATAACGCGCGACGTCGTTGCCCGCGTAGCTGGCGTGCCCGCCGGCCCACACGTAGAGCATGTCGCGGTCGGGGTCGTGAACCCAGGTCCCCCAGTCGCGGCCGCCCAGCGGAATGGGCGTCTTCAGCAGCGTCCAGGTG
>JAKLKQ010000010.1 GCA_023150555.1 Planctomycetota bacterium | reverse complement strand
GTCGGCGATCAGCCCGCTGCGTTGGGCACAGGCGAGGACGTGATCCAGGAGTCCATTAAAGGCCTGTTTTTTAAAAGACGCGTCTCGGCCTTGCAGAGCGTCGAGTACGTCGGGACGACGGTCAGGCCCAAAACAGCGCGCAGATCGGACCAGTCCAGGAGCAGTTGAACGGTGCCGCGGTAGTCGAGGCCGTAGAACTCGCGGACCGCAAGCACAGCAAACAACTGGTGGTTGGTGAACTTTTTCGGAGCCGTGCGAGGGCCGTACAGAGGTAAAGATTGGCGAGCGATCTTGAGCGCTTCACGAGCCAACGACAGTGCGGACTTGGTCATCTGAGCAGGCATGGGCGTTCCCTCGACGCCCCCACAAACTAGGTTTCGGCGGGGTGCCCAAGGGACTTAAGAACTTTTCAACAGAGCAATTATTGAGTATTTAATCTCCATCTGTGCCCCCTATGAAACTTTCCGACAAGGGAGAGCATTGATTGGCATGGTATTTCTGCACCTCCTGAACGCAAGAAGACCGTGACCGTAGGGTGGCCCGGCACAATCCATGGCTCCTGGAATCCGCGTAGCCACCCAATAACTATAGCTTCTTCCTCATCGGTTGGCGACGGGGTGCCTTCTTTGCTGCTACCGCCCTCCGCGACGGCGCATGCGCCGCCGCGGAGGGCGGTGAGTGGTTAAGGCGGCCTGGTGTTGCTTACAGGTTTCGCGGCTGGGTGAATGGGGCAGGGCGTAGCTGGCGCCAGATCTGTGCGGGTTGGCCCGAATTCGTTTCGCTTCAGCGCGACAAGCAGCCCGCGCCACGCGCTGGCAAGCTTCGCGAGGACCCTCCGTTACGAACGGGGGGAGGGGGCAAACGGCTTCTTGTCGCGGTGCAAAGCGCCGCGACCCGGACGGGGTGACGTCCGGGCCAACCGTTCCGGTAGTTCTCCGTGACTTTGTGTCGCAATTGTTAGCTGGCCGCCGATAGCTGTTCGCCGAGAGCTTCACGTCGTGCGCCACTTGATCGGCGGAAGTTTTTCGCGGGACGGCGCGGGCGGATCGCAGGTGCCGGGCGGGAGGCGCTTTGGTTTAAAGCCGCAGGCCGCGTCGCTGCGCTGGCGCCAGGTACGCGGGTTGACCCCCGCATTGCGGCGGAACCACCCGGTGAATTCGGCGGGCTTCTTGAAGCCCAGCGCGCGATGGATGTAACGGATGTCCATGATGGAACGCTCGAGGTACCACTGTGCGAGGCGCAGGCGCGCGCGGGTGACGAAGTGCTGCGGCGCGACCCCGAATTCGTTGGTGAACTCGGCGGAGAAGTGCCGCAGCCCCGTGCCGAACTCGCCGGCCAGGTCCTTCATCCGCGGTGCGTCGCCGGGCAGCGCGGCCAGCCGCCGCGCGGCGTCGTGCATCGAGTAGCGTCGTTCGTGCTGCTTCGCGCGCTTGCGCTTGGGTTCGCGGTGCGTGCGCGCGGCGGCGCGCATCAGGTCGAGGGCCAACGCGGCGGTGAGCCCTTCGGCGGAGGCCTTCCAGCCGGGCAGCCGCGCGAGGTCTAATCTCGCGATGCGTTCGCTGGTATCGTTGAGCCACTCGCGTTCGTTGTAGACCACGCGGCCAGTGGGCGGGGCGGGCTCGGCGTCCAGCGCCTGGCCGCGCGGCCCCAGCACGCGGACCTCGATGAAGGTCAGCCCCAGGCGATCGCGATGCGCGTGCCCGGCGAAGAGTTGTTCGCCGGGGCGGAGCCAGTAGACCTCGCCGAGGTGCAGCGGCACGTTGCGCCCGTTGGCGCTGAGCCAGCCGTGGCCGTTCCACACATAAAGGATGGCGTGGTGGCGCTGGGCGGCGGAGAAGCGTTCGCCCACGGACCAGTTCTCTTCGGCGAGCAGGCGGACCGCACCGAGGAACTCGACGCGGACGTTGTTCAACTCATCGTGCATAGTTCTCCCGCGATATAATTGGAGCGGTTTTGTGCACCATGTTCCGGTACAAAAGTGGAATTCCCCAGGTGCATAGGCAAAGCGTGGCGACGCGGTAACAAACAGCCCATATGGGGCATTCGAAGGTGGCTTGGTCGCGAGATTTCGTGAGTGCTACGAACGGTCCGTCTTAGCCTTCGTCCTTCGATTCGCCGTCCTTGGCGTCCTCATTGCCGGTCTTTTCCTGCTCGGCCTGCTCCGCCCTGTTGAGCAGTTCCTTGACATGGTCGGGCATACCTTCGGGTTTGGGCGTCTCGCCTTCGGCCGGGGCCGAGCCCTCCGAGCCTTCGGCGCCCTCTCCGCCTTCGGCGGGGACGCGGCCGGAGGTGCCGGAGGACTTGGCCTTGCCCGTCTGTTCGGCCTGCTCGCGGGCCTCGGCCTGCAGCGCGGCGCGCTGTTCGTGGGCGGCCTCGGCGTCGTCCTTGGCCACGCGCGCGACGGCGGTGACCTTGTCGCCCTCGGCCAGGTCCACGATGCGCACGCCGATGGCCGCGCGCCCGGTCTCGCGGATGTCCTCGACGGGCGAGCGGATCACCTTTCCGGACTCGGTCATGACCATCAGTTCGTCGCCGACCTGCACGGGCAGCACGGCCACGACGGGCCCGTTCTTGTCGGCGATCTTGACGTTGATCACGCCCTTGCTGCGCTGGCTGGAGACCTTGCGGTATTCCTTGATCTGCGTGCGCTTGCCGACGCCCTTCTCGCAGACGGACAGCAGGAACTCTTCCTCGGTGCCGACGCAGACGCTGACGATGACGTCGCCTTCCTCCAGGCGCGGCCCGTTGACGCCGCGCGCGCTGCGGCCCATGTCCCGGACGACGGACTCGTCGATGCGCACGGCCATGCCGAGCTTGGTGGCGAGCACCACGTCGCGGCCGCGCTGGACGTACTTGGCGGCGAGGAGCTTGTCGCCTTCGGCCATGCCCATGGTGGCGATGCCGCCGCGGCGCGGGTTTTTGTATTCGCTGAGGCGGCACTTCTTGCAGTAGCCCTTCTCGGAGGACATGAAGACGCTGGCGTCGGCCTCGAAGTTCTGCACGGGCACGATGGAGACGACCTTCTGTTCGGGCGTCAGTTGGAGCAGATTGATCAGCGCGCGGCCCTGGGCCATGCGACCGAGCTGCGGGAGGTCGTAGACCTTCTGCCAGTAGACGCGCCCGTCGTTGGTGAAGAAGAGCAGGTAGTTGTGCGTGCTGGCGACGAAGAGGTGCTCGGGGAAGTCCTCGTCGTCCTTCGACTTCGCGCCGATGATGCCCTTGCCGCCGCGCGACTGTAGGCGGTAGCTGGCCAGGGGCTCGCGCTTGATGTAGCCCTTGTGCGAGACGGTGACGGCCATGACTTCGTCGGCGACGAGGTCCTCGACGGAGAGTTCGCCCGCGGCCTCGACGATGAGCGTGCGCCGCGCGTCGCCGTAGCGCTCCTTGAGTTCGAAGAGGTCCTCCTTGAGGATCTCGAGCACGCGGACCTCGTTGGTAAGGATGTCCTGGTAGTCGCGGATCTCCTCGACGACCTCGTTGTGGCGCGTCTTGAGTTTCTCGCGTTCGAGCCCCGTCAGCGTGCGCAGGGCCATGTTCAGGATCGAGACGGCCTGCTTGCGGGAGAACTCGTATTTGTCCATCAGCTCGTCGCGGGCGACGTCGGCGTCCTTGCTGGCGCGGATGATCTTGATGATGTCGTCGATGTGGTCGAGGGCGATGAGGTAGCCTTCGAGCAGGTGCGCCTCGGCCTCGGCCTTCGCCAGCAGCCAGCGCGTGCGGCGGACGATGACTTCCTTGCGGTGGTCGACGTACTGCTGCAGGATCTGCTTGAGGTTCAGGACGCGAGGGCGTCCGCGGACCAGCGCGAGCATGATCACGCCAAAGGTCGTCTCGAGCGGCGTGTACTTGAAGAGCTGGTTTAGCACGACATCGCGGTTCTCGCCGCGCTTCAGCTCCACGACAATGCGGATGCCTTCCTTGCTGGAATGATTTTCGACATTACTGATGCCTTTGATCCGATTCGACTTTACGCATTCAATTATGCGCTCGATCAGACGCTGTGTTCCGATTTGGTACGGGATCTCGTCGATGACGATGCGTTCGCGGTCCCGATCTTCTTCGAAATGGTATTTGGCGCGAATAGTCAGGTGGCCGCGGCCGGTGCGGTACGCGCCCTCGATGCCCTCGCGTCCGCAGATCAGCGCGCCGGTCGGGAAGTCCGGCCCCTTGATGTGCTGCATCAGGGCGCTGATGTCGCAGTCGGGGTTCTCGATCAGGTGGATGATCGCGTCGCAGGCTTCGTTCAGGTTGTGCGGCGGGATGTTCGTCGCCATGCCGACGGCGATGCCCTGCCCGCCGTTGACGATCAGGTTGGGCAGTTTGCCCGGCAGGACCGTGGGCTCCTGGCGCGTCTCGTCGTAGTTCGGCACGAACTCGACGGTGTCCTTCTCGAGGTCCTCGAGCATCTCCACCGTCGGCCCCGTCATGCGGGCCTCGGTGTAACGCATCGCCGCCGGCGGGTCTGGCTCAATCGAGCCGAAGTTGCCCTGGCCCTGCACCATCAGGTAGCGCGTGTTCCAGTCCTGCGCCAGGCGCGCCAGCGTCGAATAAATCGCCTGGTCGCCGTGCGGATGGTACTTGCCCATCGTGTCGCCGACGATCAACGCACACTTTCTAAATTTCGCACGGGGTTGCAGGTTCAGCTCGTTCATCGCGTACAGGATGCGGCGCTGGCTGGGCTTCAGCCCGTCGCGCGCGTCGGGCAGCGCGCGGGAGACGATCACCGACATGGCGTAGGTCAGGTACGAGCGCTTGAGATCGTCCTCGATGAGCAGGTCCTGGACCTGCCCGCCGTGGAAGTCGGCGGCGTTGGCGGCGGGGGCCTTGCCGTTGCCGCCGTCCGCGTCGTCGCCGTTGGCGTCAGTGCCACCATCCGCGCTTTCGGCGCCTTCGGGGGCGTCGGGCACGGGGGGCTCGCCTGGGATATCGTCTTCTTCGGCCATGTATTCCGGGGCTCAGGATCAGCGTTTTCGAGCACTATAATTTAAGCATTTTCACGGCCCGCGTCACCTCACAAAAAGAGTTCTGGGGCGAGGGGTGAGGGGCGAGAAGAGGCCCCGCCCAAGCCGCGGATATCTAATCCACAGGCGCCTCCGGCGTGGGGCTCTTGGCCTCCGGCGCGGCAGGGGCTTCTTGTTCGGGGGCTTCGGGTGGCGCGGGCGGCGGTTGGTCCGTCTTCTTGTCCTGTTCCACGCCGACGCGGCCCGGCAGTTTGGGCGCCTGTTGCTGGCGCAGGTCGCGGAATCCGTCGTTGGCGGGCGGCACCTGGAACTGCAGGCGCTGGCGTTCCTCGGCGGGCGTAACGGCCGGCGCGGTGCCCTCGCTGCCGCCGGCGGAGTACCACAGTACCCAGCCGCCCAGGGCCGTCAGGAGCAGCGCGAGCAGTCCGAAGACCCAGGGCCAGTGGCTGGGCAGGCCCGGCGCGGTGTCCCAGGCGATCTCGCCGAGGTCCTCGCGGGTCGCCTTGAGCTTCACGCCATCCTCGAGTTTGTCCAAGCGCAGCGAGATCGGCTTGCCCTTCACGGGTGGGGCGGGGGCGGCGGTTGGCTTGGGCTGCGGCGCTGGCGCTTTCGTTTCGGCAGCCTTGGGCGGCGGCTCGGACTTGGAAGCGGGCGGCGCTTCCGGTGCCGTCTCCACGTCGTCCGGTTCGGGCTGCGCGGAAAGGCCTTTCGGCGGGCCGTCCTCGCTGGCGGATGGGATGGGGACTTCGGCGTTGCAGCGCGGGCACTTGCCGGCCTTGCCGATGGCCGCGTCGGGGGCGCGGATCTTCTTCGCGCAGGCTTTGCAGTAGACGATGATCGGCATGGGCGCGGGCGTCTTCCCGGACACGGTTCAAAGCGTTCAAGCTATCGAAGTTCCTTGCCCTGCGCAAAGGGGTTGCGCGATGTATCCGGGGCCGGTGCGCAAAGGACGGGGCGTTGGGCATAAGGGGTTCCTCCATAAACGTCTGTCATCAAAATCGCGAAAACACTCGCGAAAAATAAAAAAACTTTTCGGAGGCTGTAACATTCAGGCGAGCCGCGCGCGGATTCCTTTCGGGAAAATCGGCGATCGCAGCTATTTTGAAGGATTTGCAGGGACGCTCGGGTGCGTTGCGGCGAGGCCTCGGCCCGATATTCTGAATATTCCGGGCGCCCGGCGACATCTTCCGTGAGGCCGGAGACTTCAGCGGCGTCCGTTTGGAGGTGGGGAAGGCCGCCGGGAAGCTGGGAAAAGGAGCCGGAACGATGCGATGGACTCCGCTGCTTGCGTGTGTTCTGCTGGCGATGCTCGGTTCCTGCGCGGCCGAGCAGCCCAAGGACGCCGCTGCAAAGACGGAAGCCGGGCAGGCGCAAGAAGGCAAGGCTGCCAAGGAGACGGCGGCCAAGACCGGAACGGACTCTATAAAGGAGGCGGGCGACAAGATGGCGGGCGAGGCGAAGAAGACCGAGACGGCGCTCTTCGGCGGCGGTTGCTTCTGGTGCACCGAGGCCATCTTCCAGGAGGTCGATGGCGTCGCGTCCGTCACCAGCGGCTACGCCGGCGGCGAGGTGAAGGATCCCACCTACAAGCAGGTCTGTTCGGGCGACACCGGCCACGCGGAGGTCGTGCAGATCGAGTTCGACCCGGCCAAGGCCAGCTACGAGAAGCTGCTCGACATCTTCTTCGCGACGCACGACCCGACGACGCTTAACCGCCAGGGCGCCGACGCCGGCACGCAGTACCGCAGCGTGGTCTTCTACTTCAACGACGCGCAGAAGGCTGCCGCCGATAAGAAGATCGCGGAACTGGACAAGAGCGGGAAGTTCAGGAACAAGATCGTTACGCAGGTCGTGCCCGCCGCGACGTTTTACGAAGCCGAGGAATACCACCAGAACTACTACAGCCGCAACCCCGACGTGCCCTACAGCACCCACGTGATCAAGGGCAAGCTCGACAAGTTCCGCGCGATGACCAAGAAAGACGAATAGGAGTCGTTACTTCAGCCCCTGGATCGTCTTGTCGTCCGGGAAGGCCGACTTGGCCAGTGCCACCAGCGCCGCGCGGGCGTTGTCGAAATTTTCCGATTTGCTGTGCGCTTCCTTGTCCCCGGTCGCCACGATCAGGATGCTGCATTCGAAGCAGAGGATCACGTCAACGCTGGCCTTGCCCTTCCAGACGCGGAAGGCCACGCCGGGCACTGGGTCGCAGCCTTTCGCCTCCTCGAAGTTGTAAGTCTTCTCGTCGAAGAGTACCGCGGCGATCTTCCCGCCAAAGGCCGCGTCCTGGTCCTTGCCCTGCGCGGTGATGGCGTAGCCGCGGATGCGCTTGGTCGCTTCCTCGACCTTGGCCTGCTGTTCGGGCGTGAGATGGTTCTTGCCGTCGATGCGGAAGCACTCGACTTTCTCCGGCGCCTTTAGGACTTCGACGGCGTCCTTGCCGAGGAAGTCCGCGACTTTTTTGGATGGCTCAGCCGCCGAGGCACATGCGGCGAGGGCCAATGCTCCCAGCAGGATGAAGCAGATGCGAATCATGGGTACTACTCCTTTTCCTTGAGGGATTGGATGGTTTTGTCGTCCGGCAATGCGGCTTTGGCCAGAGAGACCAGTGCCGCGCGGGCGTGGTCGAAATCTTCCACTTTGGTCTGCACGTCTTTGCCGCCGGTCGCTACGACAACCATACTGCATTCGAAGCAGAGCAGAACATCGACCGAGTCGCCACCCTTCCATACGCGGAAGGCGACGCCGGGCAAGGGCAGGCACTTCTTGGTTTCCTCGAAGTTGTACGTCTTCTCGTCGAAGAGTACCGCGGCGATCTTCCCGCCAAAGGCCGCGTCCTGGTCCTTGCCCTGCGCGGTGATCGTGTACCCGCGGATTCGTTGGGGCGCTCCATCGTCCTTGGCGGGATTCTCGGGCGTGCGCAGGCTCTTGCCGTCGATTCGGAAGCACTCGACCTTCTCCGGCGCCTTCAGGATTTCGATGGCGTCCTTGCCGAGGAAGTCGGCGACTTGCTGCGACGGCTCGGCCGCTGATGCTCCGGCAATAAGACTCAGTGCAAGCAGGGCAGCAACAGGTGGCAAAACAGAACGCACGGGAGGCTCTCCCTTGGGTAAATGATTCCGGCGCAAGGATTGGACGTCGCATGGGGTTTGAGGTTACCGATTCCGTGCGCTTTTTTTAACCCCTTACGTAGAAAGAGGTTGAGTTCGCGGGGAATCCGCAATTTCCTTGGGTGAAGCGCCCCAACCCCCTTTTGTACATCGTGGCGGGGGCACGGTAGACTGGGGTCTGATGGCATGCGTCGCGAGACCGGAGCGCTGATGGCACGAAACGAGCCCCGCACGGCGGCACAGCATGCCGCGTCCGACGCCGACCTGCTTCGCGCGGTTGCCGAAAGGCGCGACCAGGCGGCCTTCGCGGAACTCTATTCGCGCCACGAGCAGGCGGCCTACGCGCTCGCGCGCCACATGCTGCGCACGTCGGATGCCGCGGAGGTGGCGGTGCAGGAGGCCATGCTGCGCGTCTGGAAGTCCGCGGGCAAATACCGCTACGACAAGAACGCGCGCGGCTGGCTGCTTCGCATCGTCGCCTTCGAATGCATTCGCATCCAGAAGGCCCGGCGCGCGGAGGCCGCACGCACCGAGCCGCTCGGCGAAGACCTTGCGGGTGCGCGCGGCGAGGATTCCGGGCGCGAAGAGATGCTCGCCGGGCTGCGCCGCGGCTTGGAACGCCTACCGGAAACCAACCGCCAACTCGTCGCGCTGTATTACCTCGGCGGGCTGACCCAGGAAGAGATCGGGAAGGAACTGGCGATACCGCAGCAGACGGTCTCCAACCGCCTGCGCGACGCGCTGAAGTTCCTGCGTTCGGAGCTGAGCCAGCTCGGGCTGGCCACCGCGCTGCCGCTGCTGGACGAAAGCGCCCTGGGCGACGCGCTCGCGCAGTCCTACGCATCGCCGGCGGCGCTGAAGTCAGGGGTGCTCGGCACGCTGGCGCGTCCCGGCGCGGATGCGGCGAGCCAGGCGTCGCGGGCGCTCTCGCGCAAGGTCGCTGTGCCGTCGCTGGTGTGGCCCCTGGTCGCATTGGGCGTGGCCGTGGCCGTGGCCGCGGGCGGGGCGTACGTGGCGTTGGGACCGAGATCGAACAATCCGGTAGACCCGCAGGCCGAAGCACCCAAGCGCAAGGATGCCGGCGAAGCCGCGGAGGCCGAGCGCGCGCCGCTGGACCGGTCGTGGAGCTTCGAGGATGGGTTGCCGGACGGCTTCAAAGTGACGCGGGGTACGTGGACGCCCATCGATCCGTCGAAGCACGGCGGGCTGCGCGGCCTGGCCTCGCCCGCGAGCATCAAGGACACCGTCTGCACGGTTCTGCCGGTCGAAGCGCCGCACCGTCCGTTCGTGGTGCGCCTGAAGTCGATCTTCTCGCCCGACCACGCCACCTTGATCGATGTCGGCGACCAGAACCGCGTCGTAAACGGCGGGATCAACATGATCTGGTACGACACCCCGCAGTCGGACAACATCCTGGAGTACATGGTGAAGCATCTTTATACGAGCTACACCCTGGACAAACCGTTCGTCTACGATGTGGACTACTACTTCCTCGGGAAGTACGTCTTCCGCTATAGGTACGGCGAGTTGCAGGGTGTCAACGTGCACGCTGCGGCCTACCCGACGCGGCAGGTCGCAATCATGGCCTTCGGCTTCGGCGTGAGCCAACTCAGCATCCGCGAGCTGAAAGATGGCGAGATCCCCGCCGAATTGCGCGATCCTGAAGCCAAGGCGGAGGAGATCCGCCGCATGGTCCAGACGCACCAGGACGGCTGGAAGTAGCGCCCCTGTTGTAGGATAAGCGGAGAAGCAAGGCCATGCGATGAGGGTCCCGGACCGGAGTCCTGATGGAACAACCCCAGCCAGATTCCGGCACCCCGGACCCAACGTCCGACGCCGGCCTGATCCGCGCTGTGGCCGAACGGCGCGACCCGGAGGCCTTCGCGGAACTCTACGCCCGGCACGAACACGCCGCCTACGCTTTGGCGCGGCACATGCTGCGATCGTCCGACGGCGCGGAAGTGGCCGTGCAGGAAGCGATGCTGCGCGTCTGGCGTTCAGCTTCCAAGTTCCGCTACGACAAGAATGCGCGCGGCTGGGTGCTGCGCATCGTCGCGTTCGAGTGCATTCGCATTCAGAAGGCGCGGCGTGCGGAGTCCGAACGCACCGAACCGCTCGAGCAGGACGCGCCCGAGTCCGCCGGCACCGCGTCCGCGGAACAGGCGTCGCGCGAGGAACTGCTGGACGGGCTGCGGCGCTGCCTGGAGCGGTTGCCGGAGGCCAACCGGCAACTGGTCTCCCTGTATTACCTTGCCGGACTGACCCAGGAGGAGATCGGTCAGGAACTGGCCCTGCCGCAACAAACGGTCTCGAACCGGTTGCGCGACGCCCTGAAGTTCCTGCGTTCGGAGTTGCACCGCATTGGCCTGGCGGCGGCGCTGCCGTTGCTGGGCGAGAATGCCCTGGGCGCGGCGCTTGCCGAGACCTACGCGCCGCCGGCGGCGTTGAAGGCCACGGTACTCGGCGCGGTATCGCATGCCGGAGTGGATACGGCTGCGCAGGCTTCGCGGGCGCTCTCCCGCAAGGCCGCGGCGCCAGCGCTGCTCTTGCCGTTGGTGGTGCTGGGCGTGGTTGCGACGGCGGGCGGTGCGTACCTAGCGCTGGGGCCGGACGCACGCACGCCAGAGGGCGAGTCGGTCCCCGAGGAAGTTTCGCGTGCCGAAACCTCCACGGCCTCACAGGAAAAGGCCGAGCGCGCGCCGCTGGACCGGTCGTGGAGCTTCGAGAACGGCCTGCCCGAAGAGTTCAAGGTTTCGCACGGCCAGTGGACACCCATCGATCCAGCGAAGCACGGCGGGCTGCGCGGCCTGGCCTCGCCCGCGAGCATCAAAAACCCCGTGATCATGCCCCTGCCTGTCGAGGTTCCTGCCCGGCCGTTCCTGGTCCACCTGCGAACCTTCTTTTCGCCCGATCAAGCGATGGCGCGGCCGGTTGGCGAAGATCAGGGTATTATCAACGGAGGCGTCAACCTCTATTGGTTCGACGAAACGGGGGCGACTTCCCTGCAGACGTATTTCCGCAAGCATACCTATAAGAAGTTCAACCTTGGCAAGCACTTCACCTACGAGGCCGATTACTATTTCATCGATAAGTACATATTTCGATACCACAACGGCGAACTGCAAGGCGTGAACATCCACGAGCGTGCCTATCCGACCAGGTGGGTTGTATTGAACGCCTTCGGCTTCGGCGTGAGCCAGCTCAGCATCCGCGAGCTGAAGGACGGCGAGATCCCCGCCGAATTGCGCGACCCCGACGCCAAGGCGGAGGAAGTCCGCGCCCTCGTCCGTGCGCGCAAGGACGGCTGGAAGTAGCGCTCCGATCCTGCAACACCTTTCTCTTCAATATGTTGCAGATCTGAAATTCCTCGAATATTCCCATCTGTATTTCGCTTGGCGGCCCGTTTGTTCCTCGGGGAAGAGGTGTGCTATCCTGGGGGTGCCGGGATGAGAACCACGCTGGCAGCGGGTCGCCGTCGCATGGAAAAGACGAAGGCAGGCGTGCAGGCGCAGAGCGACGCGGAGCTGATCCGCGCGATTGCGTCGCGCCGCGACCGCGAGGCCTTTGGCGAGTTATACCGGCGCTACGAACGGCAGGCCTACAGCCTGGCGCGGTACATGCTGCGCGAGACCGACCTGGCCGAAGACGCCGTGCAGGAAGCGATGCTGCGCATCTGGCGCGCGGCCGAACGCTTCACCCACGATGCCAACCCGCGCGGCTGGGTGATGCGCATCGTCGCCGTCGAGGCGCTGCGCAAACTCAAGGGCAAGCGCCAACTCCAGTCGCGCACCGAAGCGCTGGATGCGGATGCCGCCTCCGGCCAGCCCGCGCCGCCCGAAACCAGCGAACAGGCTCAGGGCGAGGCCCTCGCCGCGCTGCGGCTTGGGATCGAGCGGCTGCCCGAGTCCGGCCGCCGCGTCGTAACACTCTATTATCTCGGCGGCCTGACGCAGCAGGAGATCGCGCAGGAGATGGCGCTGACGCAGCAGACGGTCTCGCACCACCTCCACGAGGCCCTCAAGCGGCTGCGCGCGGAGTTTTCCAGGGCGGGTCTGGCTGCGGCGCTGCCGCTGTTGGCCGACGACGCGCTGGGCGGCGCGTTGGGCGAGAGCTTCCATGCGCCGGCCAGCCTGGGCGCGCACGTGTTCGATGCGCTGGGGCGTTCCGGCGGAAGCGGCGCGGCCGTATCGCGGGCGCTCTCGCGCAAGGCCGCGGCGGCGAAGCCGTCGGCCATTGGAGTGACCGTTGCCGTTGTCGCGGTGGCCGCCGCCGGTGCAGGGTACTTCGCGATGGGGAAGCAACCGGCGCCTGCACAGCCCGCGGCGGCGCCTTTGCGCACGAACTCGTGGGACTTCACGCGCGGCACGCCGCCGGGTTTCAAGATTCTGAAGGGCGCCTGGACCGTGCAGGTTCCGAAGGAGGACAAACTGCCCGGCGGTATGTACGCTCATAAGGAAGAAGCGATCATCGCCGCCTTGCCCGTCGAGGTCCTGTCGCGACCGTTCGTGGTGCAGACGGACATCTTCTTCTCGTTGGAGCTCGGGAAGATCGTGCCCAATGAGGAAGGAGGCAGGTCCAACCTGCAATGCGGCGTGAGTTACGGCTACACCGAGGGGGATGGCGATGCCGGTATGCAGGCTTGGCTTCAAAAGCCCAGCGGTATGCGGTGGGACGCGCCTGGGGCGCAGGCCTTCCGGGCCGACCACTATTTTATCGGGCGCTATATTTTTCATCTCTTCGAAGGCCAGGTCATCAGCGTGAAGGTAAACGAGGCTCCGTATACCACCGGACAGGTCTACCTCCTGGCCTTTGGCTGCGGCATCCACCGCATCGATTACCGCGAACTGCGCGAGGACGAGATCCCCGCAGTCCTTCGCGACCCGGACGCCGTCGTTGCCAAAATCCGTAAGGAGATGGTGGCGGGCCATGGCGGGTGGTTTGACTCGACGAAGCAGAATCCGTCCAAGCCGTAGCGTTTCATCGGTTGTAGGTTGGTGCACGTGGACGGGAGAACGCCTCCGTCCGAGGAGACACTATGCCTCCGCCTCGAGTGCATGGCTTCGAGTTCTGCGACCAGCCCTGGCTCGCCGGGGTCTGGCGCGAGGCCTACATGGACGCCCTGGGTTTTTTGTTTCGCGTGGGCGGGATCTACCGGCGCATGCACGGCCCCTTCGGCCGGTGGGCGCGGCTGGCCGGAGGCGCCCGCGTGCTGGATCTCGCCAGCGGCGGCGCGGGCCCCATCGAGACGCTGTTGCGGACCGCACGCGATGCCCGCACCGCGATGCCGGGGATCACGCTGAGCGACCTGTATCCCGATCTGCCGTCGTACCGCAGGCTGGCGGCAGCCTTTGCCGGGCAAGTGGACTACATCGCAGCGCCCGTCGATGCTGTGGGACCGAGCGTAGCCGGGAACGGGACGCGGCTGAATTCAATCTGCACGGGCTTTCATCACTTCAACCCGGCACAGGCGAGACGGTTCCTCGCCGGCATTACGGAACGCAGCGACGGCCTTTTCATCATGGAGCCTATGTGGCGAAGCTGGCACTCGTTGTTCCTCCCGATATTGACCTTTCTTCCGCTGATGCTGGCGCCCCTCTTTGCCCGCCGCTTTTCTTGCGCCAAGTTGCTCATCACTACGATCGTCCCGGTCGTCCCGATGTTGATCGTATTCGACGGCATGGCGAGCGCCCTGCGGATGTACCGGCCTGAAGAGATCCTGGCCATGGTGCCCGAACCTGCCCGGCACGCGTGGCATTGGGAATGGGGCAGTCACCGTTGCCTGCTGCTCTTCCGTGCGACCTACCTGTTTGGCGTCCGCACCGCTAAGGGTGCCGGTGCCGGAGCCCAATGGGCGCCCTGCGAGGGCCTAGTTCAGGCGCAGGTCGATCGTGTAACCTTCTTAAAATAAATGGGTTGCGAGAGGCCTGCCCGAATTCTTCAGCAGGCCAAAAATTTCCAATATGCCATCAGTAAGGCGCCACCTCGCCCTTTTGTTTCCCATGGGGAAGCGATTGAGCCGGGAGGTGCGGGTTGAAGGCTGCGCACGATTCCAAACCGCAGGCACGCGAGCAGCTCGAGCGCCTCATGAGGCCGGCGCCGGTCCCGTGGCTGTGCGACGCGTTTGTCGATTGGGCGGCGATCGCCGTGGCGCTGGCGTTCGCCGGCTGGTGGGCCCATCCGGCGGGTTACATCCTCGCGGTTCTGGTCGTCGGCACGCGCCAGCACGCGTTGAGCGTCCTGGGCCACGACGGCGCGCACGGCGCCGTATGCCGCAACCGGCGCATGAACGACCTGCTCGCCTGCGCGCTCTGCTTCTGGCCCATCGGCGCGAGCATGGGTGGGTTCCGGCGCTTCCACTTCGGCCACCACCGCGACGTGGGCACGCCGGAAGACCCGGAACTGCTCCACCGGAACGCAAGCGCCGCCGAATGGGAGGTGCCGATCACGCGCCGGAGGCTGGCTCGCTACTTGGTTACGGACCTGCTGGGCTTCGGCATCGTGGACGTGCTGCGGATCATGTACCTTACGCGCCCGTCTTCCCTGCGTGACGCCGCGGGCCCCGTCTTGGCGGGTGCCGTCGTGATCGGCGTGACGGTCTTTTGCGGCGTTCCGTACGTTGCCGCAGTTTGGTATGCCGCGTTGGTCACGTCGTACTGGGCGGTCTTCCGCATCCGCATCCTGCACGAGCACGTCGGGGCCGAAGAGACCCACCGGCTCGACTTGCCGCGCTGGCTGGGTTGGCTGATTGCGCCCCACAACGTCTGGTACCACTGGGAGCACCACCGCTGGCCGGCCGTTCCGTACGCCAACCTCCCCCAGGCCCGCGAACTCGACCGCAGCATCCCCATCGTTCCGCTTGCCGAGCACTGGCGTTCCCTGATTCAAACCAACGCCTGCAGCGAGCAGGCGGCCGATTCCGCAGCCCGGGTCCTTCAGGAGGCTCAGCCATGAGCGAGACCACCGCCGTTCTGGATGCCAAGGAGATCGTTGTTCGCCCGGCGCATTCCGAGAGCCTTCGCGAATCCCTGGTCGCGGTGCTGGGCGCGGCGCACGTTCAGACCGATGAGCGCGAGGTCGAAGCCGTCTCGCGCACCAACCTCCCATTCCGGCGCGTGCCGGTGGCGGCGGTGTACCCGTCCACGGCCGAGGAAGTGCAGGCGGTGCTGGCCGTGGCGCGCGCGCACGGCCAGCCGGTGTGGGTCGTCAGCAAGGGCAAGAACTGGGGCTACGGCTCGAAGAGCGCTTCCTATGCCGGCGGCATCACGATGATCCTGGAGCGCATGAACCGCATCCACGAGGTCAACGAGGAACTCGGCTACGCGGTGATCGAGCCCGGCGTCACCTACGGGCAGCTGCGCGCGCACCTGGAAGCAACGGGCTCGCGGTTGTGGACCGATTCGACCGGCAGCACGCGCGAAGGCAGCGTGCTCGGCAACGCCCTCGATAAGGGCCGCGGGGTGACGCCCTACGCCGACCACTTCGGCGCGCTGTGCGGCATGGAAGTCGTGCTGCCCGACGGCGAGCGCGTCGTCACCGGCGGAGCGGGGGAGGGCAACCGCGTGTGGGCCGCGTACAAGTGGGGCCTGGGCCCCTACCTGGACGGGCTCTTCGCGCAGTCGAACTTCGGCGTGGTGGTGAAGGGCGGCATCTGGTTGATGCCGGCGCCCGAGGCCTTCGACTTCGCGGTCTTCGAGTACACCGCCGGCCCAGAATGCTTCGGTTCGTTCGTCGACGCCTTCCGCGAGTTGGCCTTCGCCGGCGACCTGCAGGCGCGCCCGCACCTGGCCAACGACTTCGCGATGTCCTGCATCGTCTCGCAGTACCCTTACGACCTGCGCGGTTCGGCGACCTGCCTGAGTCCCGAAGCGATGGCCGCCTGGCGCAAGCGCCTGGGCGTCAGCGAGTGGACCTTCGGCTGCGGCGTCTACGGCAGCCGCGAGGAAGTGCGCATGCGCAAGCGGCGTCTGAAGCGCGTGCTGGGGCGCTATGGCACGCTGCGCTTCCTGAAGCACTGGAATACGCCGGGGCTCTTCGGGCGCGCCTTCCGTGCGGCGGCGAAACTCGGCCTGCGGCTGCAGGGCAAGTCGCCGCAGCTCCTGGCGGGCCTGAGCGAGGCGATCGAACTCTTCCGCGGCGTGCCGACGGACTACTTCTCGCGGCAGGTCTACTTCATGTCGCACGACGCGAAGCCCGAAGGCGACGTCGATCCGCCGCGCGACGGTTGCGGCTTCGTCTGGACCGGGCCGCTGGTGCCGTTCACGGGGCGCGACGCCGAGCGCCTGCTGGCGCTGGTCAAGCCGATCTACGCGAAGCACGGCTTCGACTTCTTCGTCGAGCTGATCGTCGAGAGTCCGCGTGCACTGATCATGCTCTTCGGGATGTTCTTCGACCGCAACGACCCGCGCGAATGCGAGCGCGCCCGTGCGCTGTATGAGGAAGTCCAGGCAGTCGCGAGGCGCGAAGGCTATCCGCCGTACCGCAGCAGCATCGCCAGCAGCGCCGCGACGATGGACGGCGACCCGGCGATGAAGGGGCTGCTTGCGAAGGTCAAGGGTGCGCTCGACCCCGAGAACGTCCTCGCCCCCGGCCGCTACGGCATCGTGGCTCCGCCGCGCTAGCACGGCGGGCGGGGGCGGCGTACAATGCGCCGCCATGCACGCACGCGAGTCCGCTCCCCCCATCGAGGCCGTGATCTTCGATCTCGGCCGGGTTCTGATCGATGTTCAGCACAACGGTGCCTTGCTGGAAGTCGGGCGCCACGCCCACGTCGAACCTGCAGTTTTGGGCGAACGCCTGGCCCGGAACATGGATATTCTCGACGCCTTTGAGATTGGGGCGTACGAGCCGGAAGAGTTCCACCGACGCTTGACTGCCGCGCTTGGCGTGACGCTGACCTTCAAGGCGTTCGAGTCCGTCTGGAACAGTGTCTTCACCGGGGAAATCGCACCCACGGCCGCGCTGGCGCGGCAACTGCAGGCCGACGCGCGCGTGCGCGTCGCGGCGCTCTCGAACACCAACGCCATCCACGTCGAACACATGCGCAGCACCTGGCCGCTCTTCAGCGAGTTGACGAACGTTTTCCTCAGCAACGAGATCGGCAAGCGCAAGCCGCAGCCCGCCGCCTTCCAGCACGTGGTGGACGCGCTGGGCGTGAGGCCGGAGCGCGTGGTCTTTGTCGACGATCTGGAAGAGAACGTCGCCGCCGCGCGGACGTTGGGCATGCACGGCGTGGTGGCGCATTCGCCGCAGGCCGTCGCCGACGGCCTGCGCCAGCTGGGCGTCGTTAACGGAGCGTAAGAAAAGGAGTCTTGCATGGCGTTGCCGCACGCGATGGGTGTCTCTCCCGGGGCAAAGGTTGATGAACTCAAGGCGCGAGGGCTCTTCGTCGAGTTGGGCTCGGCGCGGCTTCCGGAATCGGCGCCGGAGGACCTCAAGCCGCTGGCCCGCTCGGCGCACGCGCCCTTCGGATTTCCCACGGGATGGGCGCGAAACGGGCGCCTGAACATCGCCGCCACGGATGGGGCGTGGCGCAAAGAGTCGATGCTGTGCCTGGAGCGCTACCTCACCAGCGCGGCCAAGGTGCCGTCGATCAAGCTGGTGAACATGCACGCCGCGCCGCGGCTGTGGAAGGAGCAGGGCGTCCAAGGCGCGCCGCAGCCGGTGGGCGAGTACGCGATCCTGATCGAGAGCCTGCGTGCGCTGGCCGCTTTCGCCAAAAACCTGGGCCTGACGATCACGGTCGAGAACAACCGCGCGTACTGGGACGCCGTGCCGCAGGAGAAGCGCTTCCTGGAGGTGCCGCGTTCGTCGGTGCGTGAGTACTTCGGGACGACGTCGGCCGAGTGGATACAGATCTGGCGCGACGTCGACCGCGGCAATCTTTTCCTGTGCCTCGACACCAGCCACGCGACCACGGCCGTGCACCGGTACGACGACAAGGACGAACGCCGCGCGGCGCTGCACGCGTACATCGCCGAACCCCGCGCGCTGAAACACATCCACTGGAACGACAACGACCCCTGGGACGTAGCGGGGCGCGAGGACCGGCACCTCGACGTGGGCACCTCGGGCCTGGGCGACGAGTTCAACGACGCGATCCGGCGCCTGCCGGGCGTGACGCACTTGCTGGAGCACTTCCAGAGCCTGCAGGCTTTGGACGGCGAACTGCGGTACATTGCCGACCTGTAGGCCGTGTTGACATTCAAAGCGTAACAATCGAAACTGCACGCATGCCGCGCCAAGCGCTTTTATCGGATATCCACGGCAACCTGATCGCGCTGGAGACCGCGCTCAAGGATTGCGACGAGCAGAAGGTGGACGAGATCGTCTGCCTGGGCGACATCGTCGGCTACGGGCCGGAACCGATCGAGTGCGTGGACCTGATCCGCAGCCGTTGCAAATGGGTGTTGGCCGGCAACCACGACGTAGCGCTGTTCATGCGCTTTCCCATCGGTTTCAACATCGTTGCGCGCGAGGCCATCGAGTGGCAGCGAACGCAACTCCAGCCGAACTGGTACAGCCTGCCGGTGAAGAAGGAACGCTGGAAGTGGCTTCAGGGCCTGGAGCCCGAACGGCGCGACGACAAAACGGTTTACGTGCATGCTTCGCCGCGAGACCCGCTGATGGAGTACGTCGAAGAAGGCGACGTCGCGGACATGGGCTTCGGGCCGTCGCAGAAGATCATAGAGATCTTCGAGCGCATCCCGTGGCTGTGCTTCTGCGGGCACAGCCACAAGCCCGGCGTAGTGACCGAGGACTTCCTGTGGATGAAGCCGCACGAACTGGACAACCAGACCTACCTGCTGCCGCGGGGCGAGAAGACGCTGGTGAACATCGGCTCGGTGGGCCAGCCTCGCGACCAGAACCCTGACCTGTGCTACGTGATCTACGACACCGACGAGCCCGAAGTGCGCTTCCGGCGCCTGGCCTACGACATTCCCGCCGCACAGGAGCGCTTCAAGCGCATCCCCCAGCTGCACGAACGCTGCTGGCAGCGCCTGGCCCACGGCATGTAGCGCGCACCGATCGCGGCCTCAGGGCAGCGGAACTTCCTTGATCTCCAGGTCGAAGGCGCGCTCGGCTTTCTGCTCGATGGCGCGGAAGAGGATGCTCTTGGGCTCGGCCGAGAGGGTCACTGTGGAGTTCATCTCGCTGTTGCTGCTGCTGTGCATGCTGTATCCGTTGTTCTGGATCTGGTTCCCTTCGGCGTCGAGGAAGAAGAGGCCGGGCTTGTTTTCCGGAGGCTTGCCGGCGTTGCCGGCGGCGCGGCCGCCGAAGGCCATGCCGTTGCGCGCCATGATGGCCATGGCGCCCATGCCCTTTCGCCGCTGGCCCGTCAGGTCCTGGACGATGTCGCCCGTGGCCGCGTAGGTCAGTTCCCAGCGGTTGTTCTTCTGCTTGACCCCCGTGACCTTGATCGAGCTGTCGCCGACCTTGAGCGTATGCTCTTTGCCATCGGACAGGTCGTCGATGCGCTTTTCGTCGACCTTCAGCGCCACCTCGGCCAGAAGCTTCAGCTTCCATCGGATGGTCTTTTCCGTGGTGTCCAGGGTGGGATGTTCGTTGATCGTGTACAGGGGCGCGCAGTCCTTCACGCCTTCGCCGAGCGGCTGCATCTGCCGGTAGGCGCTCTTGGCCTCGCCGTCCTTCCCGAACTGGAAGGTGCTTTCGCTCAGGTCGAGCGCCGAGACCGGGAGGTTGGGCTCGCCGACCACGCGCGCCTCGAAGGCGTAGGTGCGCCGTTCGGTGGGTTCGCCGGCCGACAGGTCCAGCGTGCGGCTGATGTTGGCGGAAACGCGGTTAAGGTAGACCAGGTACGGTCCGCTGGCGCCGGCCGCGACGGTGCCCTTCTCGCCCAGTTCCACAAGGGTAAAGGGGAGTTGGTTCGGCTTGTCCGAGACGGTGGCGTCGCTGCTGTAGCCCAGGCGCGCGGCCGTGCGGATGGCTTCCAGCGCCTGGAAGAAGCTGGCCGACTGCACCGCGATCGAAACGACCTTGGCGGCGGCCTCGTCGCTGGCTTCGACCTTCCAGCCGAAGTGCTTCTGCAGGGCGGCGAGCGCGTCGGCGACCTTGGCGTCTTTCAGGTCCAGGTCGATGGTCTTGGGGTTGTCGATCCCGCGCAGCACGTCCATCTGGTCCAGCGCCTTCAGGATCTGGGTCGCCTGGGCCTTGAAGTCCAGGTCGCTGCCGGGCGCCTCCAGCGCCTTCGTCAACGGCGCGCGCACCGGCTCGCCGATCTCGGCCAGCTTCTTGCGGGCGGCGTCGCGCTCGGTGGACTCTTCGCTTTTCAGCTGTCCGATCAGCGCGTCGATGGCTGCAGGCGTCGCCTTTCCGGCCTCGGCGGCGGGCGCCGGGGCGTTCTCTTCGGCCAGCAGCCGGCCGGCCGGCAGTCCCAGGCTCACTGCGAGGCCGGCGGCCAGCCAGGCGGAGCAGAACAGGTTGCGGTTGGACAGGTTGCGGCGGGTGGGGGCGGGCATGGATGCCTCCTATCAAGGATGGTGGCCAGATGGCCGAGCATTAAGAGGATATTTCAAAACCTCTCCGGGGCGGCTGCTTGCAGGGACTGGCGGATCCGCCCTCGCCGAAGGTGTTGAAACAGCCTCTAATGTGGACCCGGCAGCCGGGGCACTCGTGCAATCTTTTTGCCTAAAAATTAATTAAGTCGATTTTCGGTTTGGCATGCGGTCGAGCCTGTTCGCCATACGGAAAAGCGCACAGCTTTGCTTGAAGCCCTTAAATTGTTGTTACAATAGAGCACACCTGAGCTTAGACGCGCGCCGGGCCGTCCGCGAACGGCTGCGGTGGCGCGTAACCTTTAAGAGAGGAGAAGGTTTTGCCGAACAAGCAGAGACGCAGGATGGAGATCCGCATCAAGCGGAAGAAGCGCGCCAAGCGCAAGAAGGCCGAAGGCTTCAAGAAGGTCATCGAGCGCAAGGGCGGTCGCAAGAAAGTGCGCTGGGTCAAGCCGGCTGAGGTTTAATCCGTATTTGTCGGCTCACCCTGATTGAGGTTTTCGGATGGCGGACGCTTCGCCCGATACGCCCAAGGTTCCCACGCCCGCCGCGACCAACGGCTCGTGGCGCCTCCGCGCGGTCATCAGCGATATCCATGCCAACCTGGAAGCCTTCCAGGCGGTCCTGGCTGACATCGCCACGCAGAACATCGACGAGATCGTCTGCCTGGGGGACATTGTAGGCTACGGGCCCGATCCGGTGCCGTGCCTGGCGCTGGCCCGCAAGGCTTGTACGTGGTGCCTGTGCGGGAACCACGATGCCGCGGTGTTCATGTCGCATCCGGTGGGTTTCAACGAGGCCGCAGCGCGCGCGGTGCATCTGCACCAGCGGCACATGCGGCCGGGCTTCTTCAGCCTGCCGGGCAAGGTCGCGCGCTGGCGCTGGCTTGAGAACCTGCCCGCGATCCGCACCGAGAACCGCGTCACGTACGTCCACGCTTCGCCCGCCGACCCGCTGATCGACTATGTGCTGGAAGAGGACTTCCAGGACATGGGCTTTGGGCCGTCGGAGAAGGTGCTGGAACGCTACGAGCGCTTCGATTGGCTCTGTTTCGTCGGCCACAGCCACCGCCCTGGCGTCGCGACGCACGACTACAAGTGGATCAAGCCGGGCGAACTCGAGAACCAGACCTACGTGCTACCGCAGGACAAGCAGACGCTGGTCAACATCGGCGCCGTTGGCCAGCCGCGCGACCAGAACCCCGACGCGTGCTACGTGATCTTCGACGGCAAATCCATCCGCTACCGCCGCGTGAAGTACGACGTTGAGACGACGCAGAAGAAGATCCGCGCGCTCCCCGAACTCGAAGACCGCCTCGCCGACCGCCTCGGCCGAGGCACTTGAGCATTTACATTTCCTGAAAATTTGAAACGCTTTTCGAATGTACGCTGCGCATTCGCGGTGTATCGTTAACTAAAGAGCGAAGGGCGCGGACAATACCGCAGCAGAATATGCGCCCTGCACCTGTGACCCAAAAAGCCAGCTTCAGGGGACTGGAGAAGGCAGGGTGATACCTGCCGGAGGAGCCGTGTCGTGTTCCTGTTCCGACGCTCGAATCCAGGTGAGACGGCCGCACCGATTCCGCTGGATAATCCCGGTGGGTCGGGCTTCGTCAGCCTGGACCTGTTGGCCGAGCCTCTGGACGGCGCCGCACCCGACGTCACCGGCAAGTTCCGCGCCCTGCGTGAAGTCAAGACCCTGAAGCGCATTGACCTGCCGCCCCGCCGGGGGAAGCGCCGCTTCGCCCAGGCCGGGAAGGCGGGTCATGGCGCGCGCGACCGACGGGCATCGGCTGCCTCCGGCGGCTCGCTCCTCGGTCGTGCGTTGCGCTATTTTTTCTGCAGGACCGTGAGCTCGGAGGGATCGGCCGCGAGGGCGCGGTAGCACCGAACATGGTATGGGTGCGCGGGGATTCGGCGAATTCCCCGCTGGCCTTTAGGCCAACGTTGGCATCGACGGATGCCGGGCCGCCGAGGTCCGTGTGCCCCGCACCCGGTCGCCACGCCTTCGCGGCACGAACCTCCAAAGGTTGCGCAGGACGGAACGGATCCCTTCCGGGATCCGTTTTTTGTTAGGCGAAAGGATTCTGCGTTGACGGTCAGCCGATCGCGAGCATGCGGTCCAGGGCCTGGATGCTGCGCTTGCGGATGCCCTCGTCGACCTCGATGACGTACTGCTCGTTCTTCAGCGAGGCCAGGGTGTCCTCGAGCGTGATCTCGTTCATGTGCGGGCAGCGCACGCTGCACAGGCGGATCATCTCGCGCTGCGGGTTCTTCGAGGCGATGTTGTCGCCCATGCTGCATTCGGTCAGCAGCAGGTAGCGGCCGCTCTTCATGTTCTCCACGTACTTGATCATCTGCGTGGTGCTGCCGGCGTAGTCGGCCAGCGCGACGACTTCGGGGCTGCACTCCGGGTGCGCCAGTACGGTCACGTCGGGGAACTGTTTGCGCGCGTTTGTAATGTCCTGCGGCGTGAACTTGTCGTGGACCTCGCAGCGCCCGCGCCAGCCGATCATCACCAGTGCCGCGCCGGGCGGTTCCTTCGCCGGGCGCAGTTCGCCGGTGGCGGCGTCGCGTTCGGGATAGACGATCGTCATGCCGGTCTCTCGGGCGGTGTTCGCGGCCAGGTACTCGTCGGGCAGGAAGATGATCTTTCGATGCTCTTCCTTCAGCAGGTGCTTCACCACGGCCTCGGCGTTGCCGCTGGTGCAGACGTAGTCGCACTCGGCCTTCACTTCCGCGTAGCAGTTGATGTACGTGACGGTGACGACGCCGGGGTAGAGCTTCTTCAGTGCGCGCACGTCGGCGCCGTTGATGGACTCGGCCAGGCTGCAGCCGCCCTTGGCGCTGGGCAGCAGGACCTTGCGGGTGGGGTTCAGCGTCTTGGCGGTCTCGGCCATGAAACGCACGCCGCAGAAGACGATGATGTCCGCCTGCGCCTTGGCGCTGACGCGTGCGAGGTACAGGCTGTCGCCGGTGTAATCGGGCACGCTGTGAAAGAGCGCCGGCTCCATGTAGTTGTGCCCGAGGATGATCGCGTTCTTTTCCTTCTTCAGGCGGTTGACCTCGACGGCGGTCTCCGCCTTCATGCGAAGTTCGACGTCCGGCACCACGTCCGCGAGGCGCTCCTTCAAGCGCTCGTAGGTCGCGGAAACGGTGTCGGGATAGGTAATGACGCTCATCGGCGTAGCCCCTCGCTGGTCCTTCCTAAACGTATGATACCACGAGCCCCCGGGTTCTTTCAGGGCAGGGCGGGGGAGGCGAACCAAGGGCTTGGCTGCCCTGCGCATGGTGCGTTACGATGATGTTAGAGATACCGCGCCGCCCGAAACTGCCGGATATTCGAGAATTCGATGCCGCATTCCGAACCCCCCGATGACACTTCCAGGCAAATGCCTGCCTATGCCGCTCCTGTGCCTGTTGAACATGCCTCCATGGAGGCGGCCCTTCCGGCGTCGCCCTCCGAAGACGGCAGACTGGTTCGGCTGGCGCTAGCCGGATCGCGGCCGGCCTACGAGGACCTGGTTCGCAAGTACGCCGGAGTGGTGCGCGGGTTCCTTCTGGCGCGGCGCAGCCTGCGCACCGCGGACCTGGACGACGCGGTCCAGGACACCTTTGTAGAAGCCTACCGCCGGCTGAGTTCATTGCGCGAACCCGACGCCTTCGCGGGATTTCTTTTCACGATCGCGTCGCGAGTCCGAATTGCACGTACGGAAAAAACCGCTGCGGGCTCAGGCGGCAAGACCGCGCCCGTTCCGCCAAGGCCTGCATGGCACGAGGCCCTTGGTGCGGCGGTGGGCCGTCTGCCGGAGCACATGCAGGCGGCCGTCGCGCTGAAGTTCGGCCAGGGCCTGACCTCGGCCGAAGTAGCTGCGCGATTGGGACTCGCGCCGGCGTCGGTGACAAAGACGCTCTCGCGGGCGTATGCGCTGTTAAGGGAAGATCCGGAACTGCGCGAGGCCATCCATTCCAAGCCCGCAGATTCCGATGCGGAGAAATCGCCATGAACGACGCACCTAAGGACATCGACGAGGCGCTGGGCGACTACTTCACCGCGGATGCCAAGACGGCGGAGCGCGACGCGCGCAACGTCACACGGGCGTTGGCGCGCGCTTCGGATCCCCAAGCAGCCGTCGCGCGTCATGTGTGGCTGCCGTGGCTGGCCGCCGCGGCCATGGTCAGCTTCGCGCTCGGCGTTGGCCACGCGGTGCTCTTCCGCGCGCCGGTGCCGTCGCAGGACCTTGCGCGCAGCCTTGGCGGCGACGGCGAGGGCCAACTCGCGCCGCTGACGGAGGAGGAGCAGAAACAACTCGACGGGTGGATAAAGCAACTCTCCGACGAACAGTTCCAGGTTCGCGAAAAGGCCGCGCAGCAGATCGAGGCGTTCGGCCCGCGCGCGTTGCCCGCGCTCGAGAAACGCTTCGACGTGAAGGATCTGGAGCTTTCCGTGCGCGCGAAGGAGATCGCGCGGCGCATCCGTCTCGAAGGGGCATGGGCGGCGGCCGTGAAGCTCTGGCCCGCCGCGCAGAAGATCCTGGGCGTCGAGGATCCCGAGAAGCGCCAGGCCGGCATTCTGGCGGTGCTGGACGGACTCGACAAGCGCCGTGTGGCGCCCGCGCTGGTCGAGTTGGCTCAGCATCTCGAGCCCGGCCCCGCGATGTGGGGCACGTGGGAGGCGCTCAATTTCCTGGCGCAGCCGCAGCGCATCGATGCACTGGGCAACGGTGCATGGAGCGGCGGGAATCCTGACCCGGTCGACCAGACTTTGGATCGCATTATTCCGAACCTGATGTTCAGCGAGAATGCGAAAACCGCCTGCGCACGGACGCCTGCGAAGGATCAGTACGCGGGAAAGCCCGGGCGGATACTCATTCCGACCCAGGTACAGGCTCTAGGCTTGGGGTTCGTGATGGTGTCGGACGGCAGCGTGAAGATTCTTTGTGCCGACGAGGGTGCCGCGTTCTGGAAGGCCTGGTGGGCTAAAGCGCAGAACGAATTGGAGTGGCGTTCGGCGGATCCCGCCAAACCGTTGCCCGAGAACGTCGCCGAATGGCTCGCGGGGCTGAGCGGGTCCGATATGCGCAAGGCCCGAACCTCGGCCCGGTATCTGGTCGACGCCTGGGACGACCCCGCGGTTCAGGACGCTCTTCGGGCGCTCGCCAAGGGGCAGGGCGAGGGCGCGGCGCGCGCACTGGAGCTTCTCGCCGTGGCGGAACTGCGGAATTCGGGCGTGATCGTCTTCAACAACAAAGTGCCGGGCAAGAAGATGGCGGCCTGGGCCATGAATCCGGACGGTTCCCGAAGGCGCACACTCCTGCCCGCCGAATTGGAGGCCAAAGATTGGTGGACCCTCTGGCCGGGGACGGGCAACCACGTGCTGCTGGTGGATTGGGAGAAACGCGGTTTGTGCGATTATCTCCTGGAAGAACACATGGTCGTGCCGGTTGATGCCGAGCCCGTCAACCAGGTGGCCGTGCGCAAGGGCACGGAACAGATCGTGTACATGCGCATGCACAATCGCGACGGCAGCCCGGGGGCGCTGCACATCTACGACCTGGCCGCACACCGCCATCTGCCGGTGCCGAAAGTGCTGGTGGGCGTAGATATCGACGATCTCTCGCTTTCGCCGGATGGGCGGCGCATCTCCTACTTGCGCCTCGATCCTGATGGCGCATGGGAAGGCAATCGCTCGATTCGCGTCAGCGATCTCGAATCCGGCGAGGAGAAAAAGCTGTTCGGCCTGACGGGGGAACATCAGGCATGTGGAGACGGCATTGAATGGTCGGCGGACGGAAAGTATGTGTCGTGCTCGACATACCAACAAAAGGAGGGCAGGTACCAGAAGCTCGCCTACGTAATTGAAGTGGATTCTGGGCGCCACTGGAATCTGCTTGAGGGGTATCGTGGCAGCGAAAGGCTCGTCTGGAGTACCCAGGGCGCGCGGCTGGCCTTCTGGGCGGAGCGAGTGGCGCAAGGTGCCAAGGAACTGGTCCTGGCTGCGAAGTCGGATGACGGATGGATTATCAGGAAATTGGACCCGCCCGAGGGCTCGGAAACCAGTTGGCTGCAATGGACGGCAGACAACCGCCTGCTGGTCCGCGCGAGAGATAAGTCCTGGTTGATCGATCCGGACAATCCCGCATCTGCTGTCGATGTCCCGGTAGCGGACGGTATCTACCTGGGCGACGGCCAAGTCCTCAATGGGACCTCTGGACCATGGTTTCTGGCCGAGGCCGACGGCGTGAAGGGTTGCGATGACCGCCAGATCGTCCTGATCTCCAGGGATGGAAAGCACGTGGTGCCCATCACCAACCTGCCCTGCGGAGCTTCAGGCCCGCACTTCTATCCGAACAAGTAAAGCGCGGCTTTACGCTGGCGTGCCCATGCCGCGGAAGATGAAGTAGGCCGCGCCGACCAGGCAGCAGCCCGCCCACAGGAAGTCCCAACTCGGGCGTTCTTTCATGTACAGCGTCGCGAAGGCTGCGAAGACGACCATCGTGATCACTTCCTGGATCACCTTCAGCTGGTCGAGGCGGAAGGTGCCGTGCCCGAGCCGGTTCGCCGGCACCTGCAGGCAGTACTCGAAGAACGCCACACCCCAACTGATCAGGACGACGATCCACAGCGGCCGCTCGCGAAAATCCTTTAAATGCCCGTACCAGGCATAGGTCATGAAGCAGTTCGACGCGACCAGCAGAAGGACGGTGGACATGGCCCGTTTGGACCTCCAAGGGATTCGTCGCCCCTATCGAGGGTTGACGGCGGGATTCTGCGCCCGCTTTCGGGGAAGTCAACGAGCTGCGAGGCCTTGCCGGAAATCTCTTCAGCCTCCTTTAGTAGTGGCCGATCCCTCTCATTGTGCACTCTGTGGCGTTGAATGCAGGCGGGGCCATGCGTAGTAGGGGGGAGGACCTCGTGAGACCAGACGCCTATCGAGGGCGGCGCGTCACCGTCATGGGCCTGGGGCTCTTCGGCGGTGGCGTCGGCGCGGCCCGGTTCTTCGCGCAGCGCGGCGCTCAGGTGACCGTCACCGACAAGCGCCACGAGGCCGATCTCAAGCCCAGCATCCAGGCGCTGGCCGACCTGCCCATCCGCTACGTGCTCGGCCGCCACGATACCGACGATTTCCGCGGCGCGGACATCCTCGTCGTCAATCCCGGCGTGCCCGACGATTCGCCGCTGGTTGCGATGGCCCGCGGCGCCGGCGCGCAGATAGAACGCGAGATCAATCTGCTCTTCAAGCTCACGGCGAACAACCCCAAGATCGGAGTCACCGGCAGCAACGGCAAGTCCACGACCACGGCCCTGCTGGGCGCGATGCTGCGCCTGGCCGATCCGCGCACGCTCACCGGCGGCAACCTGGGCGGTTCGTTGCTGGAAGAGACCGCCGCGCTGCCCGAGGGCGCGCCTCTGGTCCTGGAACTCAGCAGCTTCATGCTCGACGGCCTGCGCGAACTGGCCGAGAGCCCCGAAGTTGCCGTCGTCACGAACCTCTCGCCCAACCACCTCGACCGACACCGCACTGTTGAACGCTACTACGAAGCCAAGCGCGTGATCCTGGACTTCCAGGACGCTTCCGGCTTCGCGGTGCTGAACTGGGACGATCCCGAACTGCGCAACTGGGCCGCGCACGTTCGCGGCCGCGCGATCTGGTTCAGCACGCAGGAGGAGCCCGACGGCGACGCCGCGTTCATGGACGGCGCCAAGCTGGTGGTGCGCATCGGCGGCGGCGAGGAAGTAGTCGCGTTGCAGCAGACCCTGCGCCTGCCCGGCAAGCACAATCTCGCCAATGCCCTGGCCGCCAGCGCGGCCGCCCTGGCGCACGGCGTCAAGCCCTGGCAGATCGCCGAGGCGCTCGCGACGTTCAACGGCCTGCCGCACCGCCTGGAGGCCGTCGCGCGTTCGCCCAAGAACGTTACCTTTTACAACGATTCCATCGCCACCACGCCCGAGTCCGCCATCTGCGCACTGCACGCCTTCGACGGGCCCACCACGCTCATCGCCGGCGGCTATGACAAGGGCAGCAGCTTCTACGAGTTGGGCATCGCCATCGCTCAGCGCGCGCGCCGCGTGATCCTGTTGGGCAGCACCGCCGCGAAGATCGAGGAATCCATTACGCGCGCCGCCCGCGAATTGCAGCGCACGCCGCAGATCCTGCACGCCAAGGACCTGCCTGAGGCCGCGCAAATGGCCGCCACCGGCGCGGTGCCCGGCGAGGTCGTGCTGCTCTCGCCCGCCTGCGCCAGCTACGACATGTTCATCAACTTCCAGGAACGAGGCAACCAGTTCGCGCACCTGGTCCGCAACCTGGCCTTGGCCGCAGGCTAACCGCGGCTTAACGCCGCATCCGCTTACCGTATTTACGCCCGCCGGACGCCGCATTACGATGGCGGGGCCATGTCGACCGAACCCGGCGTGCGCCACGCCACCTCGTCCAACTCCGCCGAAGGGCACTCCGTTCGCGAGGCCCTGGAGAACCTCCGTGAGGTTTTGAAGAAGGTGCCGCCCGAGAGCGCCCCGGGCCTGCCGGTCATCGGCATGCTGAAGGGCCTCTGGGCCGAAGCGCGCGCAACAGCCGCTCTTCTGGCGAACGCGCAAGGCGGGCGCGTGGCCGGCGAGCACCTCGCCGACGTGCTCGACCGCGTGCTTCGCGAACTGCTCGATTTCGCCGGCGCACGCGCGGGCGCGCGTGCCGGGACGCCGGGCGTCGCGCTGCTGGCCGTCGGCAGCTACGGGCGGCGAGAACTGGCGCCCTACAGCGATCTCGACCTGATGGTTCTGCACTCGGGGACGATGGAGGCCGACGAACGCTTCGAGAAACTCGTCGGGAGCCTCTTCCGCCCGCTCTGGGACGCCGGGTTCCAGCTTGGCCACGCCGTGCGCACGCCGGAAGAATGCCTGGCGATGATGGAAGCGGGCGTCAGCGAGCGCAAGGCGCACGAGACCGCCACCGCGCTGCTGGAAGCGCGCTTCGTCGCCGGCGACAGCGTGCTGGCCGGGCTCTTCCTCAAGCGCGACCTGCCGGACTTCTTCAAGCACCGCGGGCGGCCGTTCATCGAGGCCAAGCTCGGCGCCGCCGTCGCCGCGCACCAGCGCCCCGGCGCCAGCGTCTACCGCACGCAGCCGCACCTGAAGAACAGCCCCGGCGCGCTGCGCGACTACCAGCTCGCCATGTGGATCGACCGCGCCAGCCAGCTCAGCGGGCACCTGCCGCGCCTGGCCAAGCGCCCGCTGATCTCGGCCGAAGCCATCGACGAGGCGCGCGCCGGCTACGAGCGCCTGCTGACGCTGCGCGCCGCGCTGCACGCCGCCTGCGGGCGCAAGCAGGACGTGCTCGATTTTGCCATGCAGGAAAAACTGAGCCAGGCGCTGGGCTACGAAGCCACCGAGGAACTGCGCGGCAGCGAACGCCTGCTGCGCGAGTACTTCCAGGCCGCGACCGCGATTTATCGCCTGGCCGATACCGTGATCCGTCGCTATCGCGAGGAACAGGCGCTCGCCAACCGCGACCTTGATGCTCTTCGGCGCCGGCCCGTGGACGGCGACTTCACGCGCATCGGCGAGCACCTCTACGCGGTGCGCGCCGATCTTTTCGCCGGCGACGACTGGCTGGCGCTTGCGATGCGCGCTTTCGTGCATGCCGCGCGACTGGGCGTCGGGATCAGCCAGGAGTTGCGTGCCGGCATCCGTGCGCGCCTGGGCGGCCTCGACGACACCGCGCGCCGCGACCCGGCCGCCGCCGCTTTGTTCCTGGAACTGCTCGGACGCCGTGCGAACGTGGCCAAGACCCTGCGCTCGATGCGCGACGTCGGCCTGCTGGGCGCGTACCTGCCCGAGTTCGGAGAGTTGGAAGGGCTGGTCATTCACGACGTGTTCCACGACTTCACCGTCGACGAGCACACGCTCTTCGTCGTTGAGAAGGTCGACCGTCTCTACGCGACCGCCGAGCCCGCCGACCGCCTGCGCCGCCGCATCCTCGAGGAACAGGCCAGCCCGGTGTTGCTGCGCCTGGCGTGCCTCTTTCACGATCTGGGCAAGTCCAAGGGCGGGGCGGGGCACAGCCGCCGCGGCGCGCTGATGGTGCCGGCCATCGGCGAACGCCTGGGCCTGCGCGAGGCCGACGTGCGCACCCTGATCTTCCTCGTCGAGCAGCACCTGCTTCTCTCGCGCAACAGCCTTCGCCGCGATCCCGGCGAAGGCGGTCTGCTGCAGGACTTGGCGAAGAAGGTGGTCTCGCGCCCGTGGCTGGACCTGCTCTTCCTGCTTACCTGCGCCGACATCGCAGCGGTGGGGCAGGGGAGTTTCCCGCAGTGGAAGGACGAACTGCTCTGCGACCTCTACCGCCGGCTCGACGCGCTGCTGGCGCCCGGCGGACAGACGCCCGAGGACGCAGGCCGCGAATTGGAAGCGCAGTTGCTGGCCGGGGCGGCCGACGACGCAACGCGTGACCTGGCGCACGAACACTGCCGGCTGGTCCCGCGCCGCTACCTCGTCGAAGTGCGGTTGGAGGAAGCGCAGCTCCACGTCGAACTGCTCAAGAAGCTTCGCGACGAGAAGCGCGAGGCCCTCGCCGCGGTGGCCGGCAGCGGCGAATCCCCCGACTTGTGGGTCGTCACGCGCGACCGACCGAAACTCTTCACGCAGATCTGCGGCGCGCTGCTCAGCTCCGGCGTGAACGTCGTCTCGGCGCTGGCGTACACGCGCGAGGACGGCGTGGTGCTGGACCGCTTCATGGTCAGCGTCGCGCCGGAGTTCGGCACGGCGGTCGAACGCCCCACGCGCAAGTTCTGGGCGAAGGTCTCGACGACCGTGGAAGAACATCTGGCTGGCGAAGGCGGCGTCGACGTGCGCGCGCAGCTGGAGATCGCGCGGCGGCGCATCCCGCGCACCGAAGTCGTGCATCGCCGCATCCCGCCCGAGGTGCGGCTCGACAACCGCCTCTCCTCGCGCTACACGGTCGTGGACATCGTCTGTGGCGACCGGTTGGGCCTGCTCTACGGCCTCAGCCGCGCGCTCAGCGACCTGGCCTGCAACATCCACTTCGCGCGCGTAGATACGACGCAGGGCTTGGCCAACGCGGTCTACTACATCACCGAGATCGGCGGCGGGCAGATCACCGACGCCGAGCGCAGCCACAACATCCGGCTGCTCTTGTCCGCCGTCGCCGATGACTTCCAGAGCGCGAAGCGCTGAGCTTGGCTGTTACACTTCTTGGAATTTCCTTTCGTAAAACGCTTGTAAAAACAGGGCCCTCAAATTTTCCGGAGGCGGGCGTACCCTAATATATACCTGTTGTTTGACGTGAAACATTTTTCAATCGTTTCTACGCAGCGAAGGACGCAATGCGATTTAAGCACGCATTTTTAGGTATAAATGCGCGAAAAGTCCGCAGGAACCAAGGCGTAGGACTTCTCCAGCCTAACCGGAAAAGTGTAACACCCGATTGAACTGGGGCGAAGTTCGGCCCGGCCTAGTGAAAAACAATTTTTCGCCAGACATGGTTCGACGTCAGCGCACGGTTGAATCAGCGCTTCGACTGCTTGAAGACGCGGCCTACGAAGAACGGCCCAAGGCTCGCCATGTACTTCGACGTCTGCACCGTCCCGCGCATCGTCTGGACGAGTTTGCTGAGCGGGTAGAGGTCCGGGCCCATGATCCCGAGCACGAACTCGTTGTCGTTCACATCCAGCCCGTGGCAGGCCAGGCGGATGTCGTCGGCGAAGCCGGCTTTGCCGTAGGTGCGCCCGATCATGGCGTGCTCGAAGAGGATCTTGCCCTGCTCGGCTTTGGGGAGCGTCTCGAACTCGCCCTTGCGCCGCAGCGGATACCAGATCGCCCAGCGGTTGTTGGGCTCCAGCGCCGTGCGCAGCGGCTTGTGCAGCAGCCAGTCTTCGAGGTCCGGTTCGCGGCCCGAACTGTAGGTGCGCCCGATCATCGTCAGCGCGGGCTTGGGGCTCAGCGCCGTGAAGGCGTCGTGGTTGAGCGCCTCGCGGGCCTTCGTCGCCAAGTCGTCCGGATCTTCCACGATGAAGAGGATGCCCACGCCCTGCGGGTCGTTGGCGTCGAGGTACAGCACGTACGGCAGGCTGCTGCCGTCGAGCACCTTCGCCAGCGCCGCGGGATCCTGGCAGCCGCCGTAGCACAGCAGTTGAAGGAAGCGGCGGCGCGTGCTGGTCTGCGGGACGCCGTGTACCGGCGCGCCCTTCTCGCGGATGTCGCGGTCGTCGCCGGCGTAGTAGAGCTCTCGGTCGGGTTCGATCTTCCAGCGCTTGCCGACGTCGCGCAATTCGGGCGTCAGCGGCCACTGGTCGCCGATGGGCTCTCCGACGTACTGCGAGCTGCCGCCCTTCAGCGTCATGCAGTTGCTGTTATCGCCCAGCTTGCCCATCTCCTCGACGTGCGCCGCCGAAAGTTCCTTCTGCTGGGGCACCGCGGCGAGTTCCTTGATCAGGTCTTCGATCCGCGGCGCGTCGGGCGAAGCTTCCTGCAGCAGGGTGGGAACGACGGACTCGACGGCCGGATTCGCGAGGTTCCAGCGGCTGGCAAGCTGCAGCAGCGTCATGCCGTACTCGCCGGCGATCTCGCGGTAGCGCTGCATCTTCGGCTCGGCGGCCTCGACCCAGCCCGCGGGCCGGAAGCTGCGGTGGTCGTGCCGCGCCAGGCGCATGCCGGGCTTAAGCCCGCCCAGGAACAGGCCGCCGTAGTCGACGACGCGCGTAAGCACCTTGACGTTGTGCTTCTTGGCCGCGGGCAGCGCGAGGTTGCCTGGCCAGGGCTCGAGCGGGTTGAGGATCAGCATCGCCCATTCGATCAGCTCGCCGTAGCGTTCGAAACAGTCGATCACGTCCAGCGTGAAGCCGTTGGCCGGGCCGGGCGCGACGCCCAGCAACTCTGTCAGGCCGTCCTTCTTCAGCGCTTCCATGCCCTTCCAGACGTTCTCGTGCGTGTAGCCGGTGTGGTCGGGGTTGTGAAGCATCAGCATGTCGAAACGGTCGGTGCGCAGGCGCTTGAGTGACTTCTCCGCGGCCGTGCGCAAGTACGTGGCGTAGTCTTTCGGCCCGCGCAGCGACGGATCGGTGAAGCGGGGGAACGCGTCGTAAACGCGCTCGGTGCCGTAGAAGTCGTGGCCGACCGCGCCGACCAGGCAGTAGGTATTGCGGTCGACTTCGGCCAGTGCCTCGCCCAGCAGCGAATCGGCGTCGCCTTCGCCGTAGACGTCCGCCGTCACGAAGGTGCGAACGCCGGCGTCGTAGGCGCTGCGGACCAGCTGCTTCAGCTTCTCGTCGCCCAAGTCGACGCCGAAATGCATGAAGCGCCCGCCGCTCCAGATGCCGAAAGCCGTGGGAGTGAGCTGCATTGCGAAATCCTCGATCTATGTGTTCCGGTTCCGGTCTAGTGCGGGCGTCCGCCCATGCCGCCCATAGGCGTGTACATGTTGTGCTTGGGCGGGCCAGCGAGCATGTCGCGGCTGTGATTCTGCGCGCCCTTGAAGGCGTCGCTGCCCATGAACGCCTTGAAGTCCTCGGGGGACTCCCAGTTCGAGTAGATCATCAGGCTGTTGGGCTTGGCGACGTCTTTGTAGAGTCGCGTCTCGACGTGGCCCTTCATGCCCTGCATGGCCTCGATGACCTTCAGGCTATAGTCCTCGAATTCCTTCACGCGGTCCGGCTTGATGTCGTAATTCAGTCCGAAGGTGACCATGATCGCTGCTCCGTGTTCTGGGGGTTTTTCGGCCGTCCGGATGAGAATACTCCATGCGTTCGGCGTGTAAAACGCAGATAGGTGTTGTTCCCGGCTTGAAGCAGCGGGCGAAGGCGTTATTTTTGCCCCTTCGACTCCTTCAGGAGATCACATGCCGGAACCCCTGCGCGTCCTCTTCGTTGGCAACAGCTACACGAACTGCAACAGTCTGCCCTTGCAGGTTGCTGCGATCGCTGCTTCGCTGGGCGTGGAGCGGCCGCTCGAGCCGAAGTCCATCACCACCGGCGGGCACACCTTTCTGAAGCACTGGAACGAGGACCGCATCGACCACGCGTTGGCGCGGGGCCGCTTCGACTTGGCCGTGCTGCAGAACAACAGCATGGAACCGGTGAACGCGCCCGAGGCGCACTTCGAGTTCGGCTGCAAGCTGGGCGAGAAGCTGAAGGCCGCCGGCTGCGACCTGCTCCTTTATCTGACCTGGGCGCGGCGGCACAAACCCGAGATGCAGGACGTGCTCGATGCGCAGTACGAGAAGCTTGCCCGAACGCTGAAGGCCCGCATCGTACCGGCCGGCACCGCCTGGGCCCGCGCGCTAAAGGATGCGTCGTTGCCCGCCCTTCACGTCGAGGACGCCAGCCATCCGACGTATGAAGGCAGCTATCTTGCCGCGTGCGTTTTCTTCGCGAGGCTGTACGGCCGATCGCCCGAAGGCGCGGCGTTCGAGTTCACCTACGAAGGCACCGAGCCCGTAAAGATTAGCACCGCGCAGGCGAACACCTTCCAGCGCATTGCCTGGGGCGCCGCGCAGGATTGGACGCGCAAGGAATCCGAATGGCGATGACGAAGGTTCTCGTCACCGGCGCCAACGGGCACGTCGGCAATACGCTAACCCGTCTGCTGGTCGAGAAGGGCTATGCCGTCCGCGCCACCGTGCGCGATCCGAGGAACCCCGAGAAGACCAAGCCGCTTCAAGGCCTCGACGTGGAGATCGTCGCGGCAGACGTGATGGATGCGCCGTCGATGCAGAAGGCTGCCGTCGGTTGCGAAGGCGTCTTCCAGGTCGCCGCCGTCTATAAGACGCATGCGAAAGACCCGCAGCGCGAGATCGTCGAGCCCAGCGTCGTAGGCGGACTCAACGTGCTGGGCGCCGCGAAGGCCGCCGGCGCGCGGCGCGTCGTATTTACCTCAAGCATTGCGGCCATGGGCAGCCACGCGCCCGAAGGCAGGGACCTTACCGAAGCCGACTGGAACGACGGAGCGCTGAGCCCGTACTTTTACGCCAAAACAGAAGCCGAACGCCGCGCGTGGGCCTTCGCGAAGCTGGAGAAGCTCGACCTGGTCGTGATCAACCCGGGCGCGATCATCGGGCCTGGTTTTCACCGCCACACGCCGTCGACGCAGGCCTTTGAGATGCTGCTGCGCGGTAAGCTGCCCTTCACGTTGCCGCTGGGCCTGACCTTCGTGGACGTGCGCGACGTGGCCGAAGCGCACCGCCTGGCCTTCGAGAAGCCCGGGGCGAAGGGCCGCTATCTTGCGTCCGACAAATTCCTGCGCATGAGCGAAGTGATGCAATACGTAAGTAATATCTTCCCGGATGTAAGGGTTCCGCGCCGCACGGTGCCGAAGGCGCTGCTGAGCGCGCTGCCGCCGCTGGACTGGCTTTCAAATGCGGTGTTGGGCACGCCGCGCCAAGTGACGCGCGCGATGGTGGCGGAACTGGGCGGAAAGGACCAGCGCGCTTCGTCGGCGAAGCTTCGGAGCGAACTGGGCTGGGCGCCGATGCCGTTCGAGCAGTCCCTGCGCGAGACGCTCGAGTGGATTCGCGCGACCTTCATGCGCGGCGCTTGTTCCGAGCCCTAGGAGGAACGAGTACGGTCTCCTGCACCTCGACGAGATCCTCTTCCTTGAAAAACTTGCGCAGGTTCTTGGGCAGCGGGCCCTTGGTGAAGGTGTGCTGGAAATCCACCTTCAGCAGCTTGGCGACCTCGTCGGCTTTCTCGTGGACCTCCTGCAGCGCCTTCTCGTAGGGCGTGGACGTCAGCGCGGCTTCTTCGCGCACGACGGCGTACCCGCGGATGCGGTGGATCGAGACGCGCCCGACCGGCGGCGCGAAGTATACGCAGACGTCCATGTCGTACACCGGGTCCTGGCTGCGCGGGTCCTTCGTTGCGTAGCAGCGCACGAATCGAGGTCCGGGTTCCTCGGCCTGCTGGCGCTTCTTGAACCAGAAGAATACTTTTCGAAGCTCCGTGGCATTTCCATCGTAGCTCAACTCGTGGCACGCGGAGAGCAACCCGACGCCGTAGAGCAGCGAGGCCAGGCCCAGGATGCCGCTGAGCGAACCCAGCGTGATCTGCAGCCAGAGAATGTCGGTTTCCCAGTGGCCCAGGATCAGGTAGGTGACCAGACCCAGGCCGCCGCCGAGCAGGATGTACGCGACGGGGCCTTCCCAGCCGCGTTTCGCGGTGGCGGCTTCCAGGCAGCTCTCCTCGATCGTGGTGGGCTTGAACAGCGGCGTGTGCGGCGCGGGCTTCAGCGCCGGGACGTTGCCGCCGACGGTAACGCTATAGGTTATGGCTTTGGACATCCGTCGCTCCATTCCTGGTTCAGCTCACGCCGCAGGATAAGGTGCCGATCGACCACGCGCCCGGCGATGAGGTGCTCCTGGATGATCTCCTCCAGGACCGCGGGCGTGCATCCGGCGTACCAAGCGCCCTCGGGGTAGACGACGGCGATGGGGCCGCCCTCGCAGATGCGCAGGCAGTTGGCCTTCGTGCGCACGATGCCTCCGGTCTCGCTGAGTTTCAATTCGTGCAGGCGGCGCTTGAGGTACTCCCAACTCTCCAGGCTGGCGCCCTTGTCGCAGCACTTGGGTTTGGTCTGGTCGCAGCAGAGGAAGATGTGGCGCCGCGTGGTCCCGAGGCCGAGGCCTTCGGCGATACGTTGCAGACTTTCCCGGTCGGCCATAGCATCCTGCCTTTGTCTGGACGCGCACGATTGTTACGCTTTCGGCGGAACCCGGCAACTGGATTCGGAGCCTTTTCCTTGAAACGTGCCGCCCGCACCGCAGGCGCCCCGGCCGTCTGGTGCCGACCGGCACCGCGCGAGTTTCGCGCTGTGCATGGCGCGCTGCGCGGGCATTATGGGCCGCGGCCTTGGCGCGTAGAGCCCGAACCGGTGCTGGACAGCCTGGTGGCGACGATCCTCAGCCAGGCCACCAGCGATGCCAATTCCGGGCGCGCATTCGAATCCCTGAAGGCCGCGTTTGCCGATTGGGACGCTGTGCGCAAAGCACCGGCGCGGAAGATCGAGGCCGCGATCCGCAGCGGTGGCTTGGCGCGCAACAAATCGCGGACGATCAAGCGCGTGCTGGAGACGATCCACGCCGCGCGCGGCGAGACGTCCCTGGAACACCTGCGCCGCGCGCCGACCGAACGCATCAAGGCCGAGCTTGGCGCGCTGCCCGGCGTGGGCCCGAAGACGGTCGCCTGCGTGCTGATGTTCAACCTGAAGCGTCCGGACTTTCCGGTGGACACCCACATCAACCGCATCGCCAGGCGGCTGGGGTGGGCGCCGCCGAAGGCGAGCGCGGAGGCGACGTACCGGCACCTCAACGCGCGCGTGCCGGATCCGTTGACGTACGAGATGCATGTGCTGTTGATCACGCACGGACGGCGCACCTGCAAGGCGCAACGCCCGGCGTGCCCCTACTGTCCGGTCCTGGACGCCTGCGACGAAGGCCGGCGCCGACTGAAAAGGAGCGTACGCACGCCATGAGCAAGGATGCCAAGAAGGACCACCCGCCGATCGTTCAGATCAGTTTGGATCTTCCGTCGATCGACGAAGCCATGCCCACCGCCGAAGCCGCCGTGCGCGCGGGGGTCGACTGGATCGAGGTCGGCACGCCGCTGATCCTGGGCGAAGGCCTGGTCGCGGTGCGGACCTTACGCAAAGCGTTTCCAGGGCACCCGATCGTCGCTGACCTGAAGACCATGGACGCCGGCTTCCTGGAGGCCGAGATGATGGCGCGAGCGGGCGCGACCTGCGTGGTGGTGATGTCGCGCGCGCACGACCGCACCATCGAAGGCGCCGTCGAGGCGGGCCGGAAGTACCAGGTCAGCGTGATGGCCGACATCATGCTCGAGAAGGACTACGTTGCGGCGGCACAGCGCTGCGAGGCCCTGGGCGCCGACTACATCATCCATCACGTCGGCTTCGATGAACGCCATGCGGAAGTGGGCAAGAGTCCCCTCGACGAACTCAAAAAGGTGGTCGAAGCGGTGAAGATCCCGGTTCAGGCGGTGGGCGGCCTCTCCATCGAACAGGCGGTGCAGTGTCCAAAGTTGGGCGCGCCCCTGGTCGTCATCGGCGCGCCGCTGGCCATCCAGGACCACCAGTTCGCGGCGGGTCCGGAACTCGAGAATATACTTCGCGAGATTTGCGAGCGCGTGCACGCGCAGGCGTGAACGCGCGTCCTTAACGCATGGACTCCGACGGCCGTTTGCCCAGGTAGCGGCGGAAGCACGCGGCCAGGTGCTGGCTGGAGTTGTAGCCCAGTTGCGCGGCGACGGACGTCACCGTCGCGCTGCGCGCCTGCAGCAGTTTGCGCGCGCGCTCCAGGCGTTTGTGGTGTGCGTACTCCATAGGCGCCATGCCCGTCGCGCGAAGGAAGCAGGCATGAAAGTGGCTGGCGCTCATGCCGGAAAGCTCCGCCAACTCCTTGACCTTCGGCCACGGGCGCGGGCAGTCGTCGAGGAAGACCTGCGCGCGCCCGATTCCCGGCGGCACGAAGCCCGGCGGCGCATCGGCGGCCGGCAGGCGTACCAGCGCGGCGAGCAACCCCTGCAGGGCCGCGCGAGCCTGGATGATATCCAGCGGGGCGGGCCGTTCGGACGCCAGGTGCTTGAACAAAGTCTCGTAATAGGGCTCCAGTTCCTGCGCGCCGCGCAGGTGACGGTCCTGCAGGCCATGTACCGCAGCGCACAACGCTTTGGACTCGCGCTTGGGCAGGTGCAGCAGGGACTCCGACCCGCGCGTGCCGGGGCGGGGGACCCGCAGCGTCATCCAGTAGATGGTGCAGGGGTGCATCAGCTCGTGCAGGCCGCCGTGCGGTTCGTCGGGCCAGGTGAAGTAGACGTCGCCGCCGCGCAGTTCGTAGATGCGGTCCTGCGCCCACCACGTCACGTGGCCTCGCACAATCAGGCAGAACTCGAAGCGCCCGCGGTGCTCGTGCCGACCCAGGCGCCCTACCTTGGTGAAGATGTCGAAGCCGACGTCCTGGAGTTCGGGCAGGTCGGGGAGCCGCGGGTGCAGCACCTTGCGGTGGATCGAGTCCCTGGGCAGCAGGATCGGCGGCTTGGGCATGGATACAGTCCTCTTCTACGTGCATAATACTACGGCGGCGGCGCCGGAGCGCCAGCGTGGAAGTTGCTGTGTGGACGCCGCGCCGGGGCTCATTAGGCTCTTTCCGGTAAATGCTTTTGGGGCGTCTGCGCCGAGTTAGCAGCGAGCGCGAAGGGTCTTTGCGCGCCTCGAGCCCGGTTTCTGAACGGAGAAGCCATGCCGCGCGCCGCGCCCGGAGGAGCCTTACGCTTTGTGCTGGCAAGGTCCGTCCCGGACCTGCCGGCGTCTGATTGGGATCGTCTGGCCGCGCCGCTGGGCCTGTTGATGAGCCGCCGGTACCTCGCGGTACTCGATGCGCACGGCCCGGCGAACTTCCGGCAGCACTACGCGCTTGGGTACAGAGGGGACACTCCGGTCTGTGCCGTCGCCTCGCAGGCCATTGAGCTGCCGGCGGGCAGGTTGCTGGCGGCGGATGATGAAGGGGCGAAGCCCGTAGTGAAAGAGGGCCTGCGCGCGAAGTGGCGCGCAGCGCTGCGCAAGGCAGGCCGCGCGCGCCTGGCCCGGATGAAGCTTCGCCTGCTGCTGTGCGGCGACCTTCTCTCCTGGGGATGTCCGGGCGTGGCCTTCGCGACGGATCTTGCGGAGGACGGTCGCTGGGCCGCGCTGGACGAGGCGCTGCGGCGCATCCGCAAAGCGGCACGGCTGGGTGAGCGCGCGCAATTCACGATCGTAAAGGATATTGCGCCGGACGACGCGAACGCAAACCGTGCGCTGACGAAGCTGCGCTACGAGGCCCTCGCCACCGAGCCCGACATGGTGTTGGGTCTGGGCGAAGGCTGGCGCGGTTACGATGATTATCTGAAGAGCCTCTCGGCGCGCTACCGCAAGGCGGCCAAGGGCATCGCCAAAGATCTGGAGAAGGGCGGGGCGCGCGTAGAGTTGCTCGCGGATGTCGGCACCGAGAAAGACCGGCTCTACGACCTCTACCGGCAGGTGCAGGATCGTGCGGCGACGCGCATCAACTTGTTGCCGGCGGATTTTCTTCCGGCGATGGCGCAGGCCTTCGGCGCGGACTTCCGATGCCGCGTCGTTCGGCGTATGGCAGGCGGCGAGATCCTGGGCTTCGTGACGACGGTCAAGGACGGCGCGACGGCGATCGGGTACTTTATCGGCTTCGATTACGCGGCGAATGTCGAACTGCCGATCTACTTCGCGCTGCTGCATGCGGTCGTGGGTGATGCGATCGAGCTTGGTTGCCGGCGGTTATCGCTGGGGCGCACGGCGCTCGATCCGAAGGCGCGGTTGGGCGCAAAGCCCGAACGCCTGGGCGTCTGGATTCGCCATCGTGTGAAGTCCCTGACGCCGCTGGTGCCGCCGCTGCTGCGCGGCCTGCCGCACGGCGACCCGCCGGAACGCAACCCGTTCAAGGAGTGATGGGCAGGCCTACTCGATTTCGACCCAGTCCAAGCCGGCGACCGCGGCGAAGCGTTCGGCATAGCCCGGGCGCTCTTCGACCTTAGGATGCACGTCGGAGGGCGTGACTTCGCGCAGCGCGCCGCGCAGGCAATCGCGCCGAACGAAGAAGGCGTTGTGGCCGAAGTCGGAGACGCCCACCAGTGCCATGCCGCGCCGTTTGGCCAGGCGCGTGAGCGCCAGCAGCGTCGCGCCGTGGTAGCCGCGCGGGAACTTTGAGCGGTAGCGGAAATCGGCTTCGTAAGCAATCGTTGCGCTGCGTTGGGGGCCCAGAGTGTAGTTGTACTCGACGACCGCTAAGCGCGGTTCGAAGTCCTTCATCGCATCCCACACCCAGTAATCGTTGCCGTCGATATCGAGGCTGAAGACATCGGGCTTGCGGTCGGCGCCGGTCTCGTCGAGAAGCACGTTGATGTTTTCGCGGGAGGCGAAGGCCTGCTTCACCGTCACGTTGCGCGCGTTGGAATAGTAATCCTTTGCGGCGGCGGCGTATTCGAGGCCGGCCTCCATCATCACGCCTCGCCAGCCGAAGTTCAGCGCCAGGTTTGCGGTGTTGCACTCACGCCCGTCCTGGATGCCGATCTCGACGAAAGTTCGGCTCTTCGCGCCGATTTCCTTGAGGACGTGCAGCAGCAGGCCGTCCTCGCCGCGCTTGGAGTGCAGCGAGAAGGCGTGGGTCTGAAATGCCTCGGGCGACGCGATGCCGCTTTCGGCGTACATCGTCCGCTGCAGCATGTTCATGAGGTAGAGCTGACGCTGTTCGAGCCGCGCGAAGCGCTGTTGGAGCCGCTTGGCGTCGTCCTCGTCGTTGCCGAGGAGCCTGGAGAGGGATTTTCCGATCTTGGCCATGACGAGATTATAGGGAGGCCGGGGCTTGTTTGCTAGCTGCGGCTTTCGAGTGCCTTCTTGGCGGCCGCGACGATCTTGTCGGCGCTGGGCAGGATCGCGCGCTCCATCTCGGGCGCGCTGGCGATGGGCACGTCCGCGGCGGCGACGCGCAGGATGGGCGCATCGAGGTACCCGAAGGCCAGTTCCTGCACGCTGGCGGCGATCTCCGCGCCCCAGCCGCCCGTGTAGTGCGATTCTTCCACGGTCACCAGCGCGCCGGTTCGTGCGGCGCTCTTGGCAACCGTCTCCCGGTCCAGCGGTGCCAGGCAGCGCAGGTCGACGACCTCGGCCTCGATGCTTTCTTTGGCAAGCGTCTCGGCGGCCTGCAGTGCCATGCTGACCATGTAGCTGTTCGCGCAAAGCGTAAGGTCCTTGCCTGCGCGTACGATCTTCGCGCGGCCCAGCGGAATTCGTTCGCTCTGTTTGGGCACCGGGCCCTGCGCGCCGTACAGCGCCTTGTGTTCGACGAAGACGACGGGGTTCTCTTCCTCCAGGCACGTCGCCAGCAGGCCCTTGGCGTCGCGGGGGCTCCAGGGCGTGACGACGCGCAGTCCGGGCATATGCATCAGCAGCGCGTCCAGGCACTGGCTGTGCGTCGCGCCGTAGCCGCGGTAGCCGCCCATGGGCGTGCGCATCACGAGCGGCGCCTTCACCTGGCCGTCGTAGATGTAGTGGAACTTGGCAGCGTGGTTCAGGAGCTGGTCGAGGGCCAGCAGGATGAAATCCATGAACATGAACTCGCCGACCGGCCGCGCGCCGCCCATGGCCGCGCCGACGCACAGGCCTGCGATGCCGGCTTCGCTGACGGGCGTGTTGACGATGCGCTCCTTGCCGTAATCAGCCAGCATCCCGCGCGTAACCTTGAAGCAGCCGCCGTACTCGGCGACGTCTTCGCCGAAGATGAAGTAGCGTTGGTCGCGGTCCATGGCCTCGCGCAGGGCTTCCTGGATCGCCTGCCAATAGGGCTTGACCTCGAAGGCGCCGTCGGCGAGCGGCTGCTGGCTGGGATCGGGCGTTTTGAGATCCTGCGGCGTAGCGAAGACCTTCTCGAAGGCCGAGCGCGGTTCGACGGGCGGCAGCGCCTGGCAGCGCTTGAGCGCCGCCTGCATGGTCGCTTCCACCTTGCGGTCGATCTCGTCGAGTTTGGCCACTGCGATATTTTCCTGCGCGATCAGACGGGCGCGGTAGAGCGCCAGCGGGTCGCGGGCGTTCCATTCGGCTTCCTGCGAGCGGTCGCGGTACTCGCATCCGTCGCTGCGGCTGTGCCCGCGCTGGCGCCAGGTGACGGCCTCGAGCAGCACCGGCGCGACGCCCGTCTGCACCATCTGGATCGCCGCGCGCACCTGGTCGGCCACGGCGTCGAGGTCGTTGCCGTTGATGCTCTTGTAGAGGATGCCGTAGGCTTCGCCGCGGTGCGCGATCGACGGCCCCGCGGTGACCTCGCTGGTCGGCGTGGACATGCCCCAGCCGTTGTTCTCGCAGATGAAGATCACCGGCAGCTTCCAGACGGCGGCCATGTTGAGGGCCTCGTGGAAGGTGCCCTGGTTGGCTGCGCCGTCGCCGAAGAAGCTGACGACGACGTTGTCCTTACCCAGGCGCCGGGCGGCCAGGCCCAGGCCCGTCGCGACGGGAATGCCGCCGCCGGTGATGCCGTTGGATCCCATGAAGCCGATGGACGCGCCCGCCATGTGCTGAGTGCCGCCGCGCCCGCCGCTGTAGCCGTCCGCGCGGCCGTAGAGTTCGGCCATGACGCGGTAGACGTCGCCGCCCTTGGCGAGGAAATGCCCGTGGCCGCGGTGGTTGCTGACGATCTGGTCGCCGTCGGTCAGACTTGCGCAGGCGCCCACGGCAACGGCCTCCTGGCCCACCGAGCTGTGGAAGGTGCCCGGCAGGCGCCCGGCCTTGGACTCCACTTCCATGGTGGACTCGAAGGCGCGGATGGTGGCCATGCGCTCGTACAACGCCAGGGGTGGGGGCAGGGGCGGCAGGACGAGGGTCTTGCGCATCTATGGGCTCCGGGGCGAGCGGGCGCGACTTCGAATAGGTCGTTTTCCCGAATGACGTTGTGACATTAGAGTAAATTAGCCGTGGCGGCGCCAGGTCACAAGCTCAGGCCGCCGCTTCCGAAGTACTGGGGATTCGCCGCGATGTTCCTGCCGATCAAAGACCAAGCCCCCGACCGCCCGTACAACGCCTGGGTCACCTGGTCGCTCGTGGCAGCGAACGTCCTGGTCTTCACGCAGACCGGCGCCGACAACCTGCCGGTATGGATCAAATACGGCTTCATCCCGGCGTCGGGGACGCTCGAGACGGCCTTCACGTCGATGTTCCTGCACGCCGACATCATGCACCTGCTCGGCAACATGTGGTTCCTCTTCCTGTTCGGCGACAACGTGGAGCTGCGCATCGGCCGCGCGAAGTACCTGATCGCCTACCTGGGTTCGGGGCTGGCCGGCGTCGCGGGGCACTACTACTTCTTCCCTGACTCGGCGATCCCGAGCTTCGGCGCGTCCGGCGCCGTTTTCGGCGTCCTGGGCATGTACCTCTACTACTTCCCGCGCAATCGAGTGAAGTTCTTCTACTGGATCGTCATCTTCGTGGGCGTGGTGCATCTGGAGGCCGTCTGGGTGATCGGTTTCTGGATCCTGAAGGAAGCGCTGATGGGCTACGCCGTGACGGTGGCCAACGTGACCACCGGCACGGCTCATTGGGCCCACGCCGGCGGGTTCGTTTTCGGGCTGGTGTGTGCGAAGGGCCTCATGATAACCGGCCTTGCGCCCAAGGGCGGTGCGACCCTGGGCGACTGGCTGCTGGGCCGCGGGGGACCGGCCCGCGAGGCGGCACACGATTCCAGCGCGTACGGGGAATCGAACGGCGGCGGGTGGGGGAACCCGGTCCACTCGAACGCGGGCGAGCGCGGCGGCTGGGGCGGCGGCGTGCCTACGATGGCGCAGGCGCTGGAGGCTCTGCTTGAGGCCGGACAGACGCAGGAGGCGCTGAATCTGTGGCGGCGCGCGGCGGCGGCGAATCCGCACCTTACGCTGGCGCCGGACGTGCAGTTGACCCTGGGCCAGCTGTTACAGAAGGATGGCGATGCCGAAGGCGCGCGCGACGCCTTTCAGCGGCTGGCGAACGCTTACACCGACAGGCAGCCGTACACGGCCGAATCGCACCTGGCGCTGGCGGCGCTGTTGCTGGAACGGGCGCGCGCGAGCGGCGACCGAGGCGGCTTCCCTGAAGCGGCCTCGCATCTGCGCCACGTGATCTCGACGCACCCGCAGCACGAGCGCCGCGAACTGGCCAAGCTCTGGCTGGCCACCGTGGAAGGCCCCGCCTGACCCGCCCGAACACTGGTACCTTTCGGCCGCATTGTAGACTAGGCGAAGCCCCGAAAAGGCATACAATGGGCGCGGCTTTGGGGAAATGCTGCGCATGGCCAAGTGCATTCTGGCTTTCTCGGGCAGCCTGGAGACGCTCATCGCGATTCCGTGGCTGAAAGAGCACCACGACTTCGACGTCATCACTCTCTCCGTCAACCTGGGCGGCAACACCGACCTCGAGGTCCTGGGCGAGCAGGCGCTGATGGCCGGCGCGGTGGCCGCTCGCGTCGAGGACATGCAGGACGCTTACTTCAAGGACTTCATCTCGCCGGTGTTGCGTTCGCTGGCGCATTACGAGACCTACCTGCTGGCGGCGGCGCTGGCCCGGCCGCTGGTGGCGCGCGAACTGGTGCGCGTAGCGCTGGAGGAAGGCGCCACGCATGTGGCGCATTGCAGTTCGGTGCGCGGCAACGACCAGGTGCGCCTGCACGCGGCAATCACTGCGCTTGCGCCGCACCTGAAGATCGTGACCCCTCCCCGCGAGTGGGAACTGCACACGCCCGAACAGCGCGAACAGTACGCGCGCAACCGGCGCCTGCCCCTGCCCACGCGCAAGGTCCAGGGCGCGTACAAGTACGACCTGAATCTGTGGGGCCAGTCGATCAAGTGTGCGGTGCTGGACGACCCTTCCAAGCCGCCGCCGGAAGAGTGCTACACGCTCTCGCGCAATCCCGTCGACGCGCCGAACGAGCCCGAAGACGTCGCCATCGAGTTCAAGGGCGGGCTGCCGGTGGGCCTGAACGGAAAGCGCATGGCATGCGTGCCTCTGATGGAACAACTCAACGCGCTGGCCGGAAAGCACGGCATCGGGCGCGCGGACCTGATCGAGGACCGCCTGGTGGGCTTTAAGTCGCACGAAGTCTACGAGGCGCCCTCGGCGACAGTGCTGTACGTCGCCAAGCGCGGGCTCGAACAGATGACGCTCAGCCGCGAGACGCTGCAGGTGCGCGAGGGCCTGAGCGTCGCGTACGGGCGCTGCGTCTACAACGGGCAGTGGTTCAGCGACCTGCGCGAGGCGCTGGACGCGTTCTACGAGCGCATCAACCAGAACGTGACCGGCATCGTGACCGTGCGCCTGTACAAGGGCAACGCCACGGTCGTCGCGCGCAGCAGCGAGTTCAGCCTGTACCAGGCGCCGGCGGCCGGCGCCGACGATTTCTCCGAAGGCGCGGCGCAGGGCTTCATCAAGGTCTGGTCCATGCCGCTGACCGCCGAAGCCCGGCGCAAGAAGAGTTGATCCTCCGAACGATGGCCGAGCAGCCCAGCCTTCCCTCCATGCGCGTCGACGGCCAGGTTGCCGTCGTCACCGGCGGCGGTTCGGGCCTGGGCCGCGCGATGGCGAAGGGCCTGTCCGAAGCCGGCGCGGCGGTGGCCGTTGCCGATCTGCCGAAGATGCTGCCCGGTGCGGAAGAGACCGCGCAAGCCATCCGCGCGGCCGGCGGGACGGCCTACGCGGTGCCGTTGAATGTGAAGGAGCAGGCGAGCATCGACGCGATGGTCGCCGCGGTGCTGAAGGAAAGCGGCCGCATCGACATCCTGGTCAACAACGCAGGCGTGAACATCCCGCGCGAGGCGCTGGACGTGTCCGAGCAGGATTGGGACAACGTCGTCGACGTGAATTTGAAGGGCGTTTTCTTCACCTCGCAGGCGGTCGGCCGTGTGATGGTGAAGCAGAAGTCCGGCCGGATCGTGAATATCGCCTCGCAAAACGGCCTCGTGGGCTACTACAAGCGCGCGGCGTACTGTTCGAGCAAGGCCGGGGTGGTGAACCTGACGCGCGTGCTGGCGCTGGAATGGGCCCCGCACGGTATCAACGTCAACGCCATCGGGCCCACCTTCATTGTCACGCCGCTGACGCAATCGACCTTCGACGACGAGAACATGCGTGCCGACCTGCTCAAGCGCATCCCGCTGGGCCGCGTGGGCCAGCCCGAGGACGTCGTCGGGGCCTGCGTCTTCCTCTGCAGCCCCGCCGCGAGCCTGATCACCGGGCACACGCTGATGGTCGACGGCGGTTGGACGATACTTTAGCGCACTAGCGCGTTATCGCGCGCCCCTCTTGATCAGATTGGTCGTCGAGCGGCCCTGCACGATCGGAACGCGCACCACCTTGCCGCCCCAGCGTTCAACCTCCCGCCAGCCCACCACGTCCTGCTTGCGCTTGTAGTCGGCGCCCTTGCACAGCACCGCCGGCCGGACGGCCTTGATCAGCTCGAGCGGCGTGTCCTCGGCGAAGCGCACCACTGCGTCGACGCAGGCCTGCGAGGCCAGGATGCGTTCGCGGTCATGCGCGGGCTGCACCGGGCGGCCTGCACCCTTCAGCCGCCGCACGCTGGCGTCGCTGTTCAGGCCCACGATCAGGGCGTCGCCCAGGCGGCGCGAGCGCTCCAGGTACGAGACGTGTCCGTAATGGAGGATGTCGAAACATCCGTTGGTGAAGACGACGCGCTTGCCCGCATTGCGCAGTCTGGCCGCGTAGCGGGCGGCCTGCGCGCGCGTCATGACCTTGCGTTCGTGCGAGGGCGCGCCGCCGCCCAGGTCGTCGATGATGTCCTGGTCGCTGACGGCTGCGGTGCCGAACTTCGCGACCTTGATGCCCGCGGCCACGTTGGCGAGCCAGATGGCCTCGCGGATTCCGGTACCCGCAGCGAGCGCCAGAGCAACGGTCGAAGCGATCACGTCGCCAGCGCCGGTGGTGTCGAAGATCTCCCGCTGCCGCGCTGCCAAGTGCCAGGACGAACCGGCGCGCCCGTTGAGGCTCCGGCTGGCCAGCGTCGCGCCCTGCGCGCTGCGGGTCAGCAGCACGTGGCGGGTGCCGTACATCTTCAGGGCCAGCCGCGCGGCCTTGACGGCGCTTTCGGCGTCGGTGATCTCGAAACCGAGCAGGCGTCCGAGGTCGCGGCGGTTGGGCTTTAGCACCGTCGCGCCGCGGAATCGGGTCCACGGCGGGTCCTTGGGGTCGACGACGACGGGCTTGCGCCCGGCTCCGCGCAGCGCCGCGCGGCAGACGGCTTCGGACAGGGTTCCCTTGCTGTAGTCGCTCAGGATCACCGCATCGGCCCACTTCGCCGCGCGAAAAGCTTGCGCGGCCAGGCGCTTATCCAGCGCGGGCGTCAGCGCCGAGTTGTCCTCCGCGTCCAGGCGCAGCATCTGGTGCTGCTGCGCGACGACGCGGCTCTTGACCGTCGTCGGACGTTTGGAATCGCGCAGGACGCCGGACGCGCCGATCTTCAAGCCTGCGGCTTCCTCGAGAAAGAGATCGCCCTGCGAGTCGCGGCCGATGACGCCGCACATGCGGACCTTGGCGCCCAGCGCGACGAGGCATTTGGCGACGTTGGCGGCGCCGCCGAGCATGCGCTCTTCCTGCGCGATCTCGAAGATCGGGACGGGAGCCTCGGCGGAGATGCGGCGCACCTTCCCGATCAGGTAGACGTCCATCATCACGTCGCCGATCACGGCGACGCGCCGGCCGACCATCGCGCGCAGCAGCGCTTGCACCTGGTCCAGGGTGGGTTCTTCGAACCGGTCGCTCACGTGGCCTTGGCCTCCGCTTCGAGCAGGGTGATGTATTCCTGGACGCCTTCCTCGATGCTGCGGAAGGGGCGGGTGAAGCCGGCTGTGCGCAGCTTCGCCACGCAGGCCTGGGTGAAGTACTGGTACTGCGCCCGGAGGTCCTGCGGCATGTCGACGTAATCGATGTTGGGCGCCAGGCCCAGCGCGGCGAAGACGGCCTTGGCCAAATCGGCGAAGGTGCGCGCTTGGCCGGTGCCGACATTGTACAGCCCATTGGGCGCGGTAGCGCTTGCCGGCGCGTCGAGGAAATGCAGCGTCGCGTCGACGGCGTCGCCGACATACACGAAGTCGCGCTTCTGGCCGCCGTCGGGGATCCCGGCGCGGTGCGACTTGAACAGGCGCACGCGGCCGGTCGCCTTGATCTGCTTCCACGCATGGAGCACGATGCTGGCCATGCGCCCCTTGTGGCCTTCGTTGGGGCCGTAGACGTTGAAGTACTTGAAGCCGGCCCAGCGCGGAGGCGTTTCCTTCTCTTTCAGAGCCCAGAGATCGAAGAGGTGCTTGGACTCGCCGTAGAGGTTCAGCGGCTTGAGTCTCGCGGGGTCGGCCTCGTCGTCGTAGCCGGCTTCTCCGTTGCCGTACGTCGCGGCGCTGGAAGCGTACAGGAAGGGCGCGCGGGCCTGGGTGCACCAGCGCCAGAGGGACTTTGTGTACTCGAGGTTGTTGCGCATCATGAATTCGCGGTCGGTGGCGGTCGTGTCGCTGCACGCGCCGAGGTGCACGATCGCCTCCACGGAGCGGCCCTGCTTCTCGAGCCACGCGGGCAGGTCGTCGCGGTCGACCTGTGCGGCGGTCTCGATGCGAGCCAGGTAGCCGCTGGTTCGCCGCGCATCGGGAGCATTGGCGAAGGCGTCCACGGCCACGACGGGTCCGCGCCCTGCGCCGGCCAGGCGCGCGGCGGTGATCGAACCGATGAAGCCCGCCGCGCCGGTGACGACGATCATGCTGTCACTCCGCTGGTATCGAAAGGCGCGCCATTAAAACCCATCTTTGCGCCTCCGGCAAGGACGCGCGTGACGCAAAGGCGGCTTTTGAGGGGGTGGGGAATGGATGCCTATTCCTCGTCGCTCTTTGCCACGGGTTCCTGCTTGGCGTCGGGCGTTTCGGTCTTCGAGGCTCCGTCCTTTGGGGATTCGACCTTCAGGTCCTTGAGATCGGCGACATCCTCGCCCTTGACGGACACGCCGGAGTGCGTCAGGAGCACCTTGTCTTCCTGGTAGACGATCACGCCGTAGTCGGAGGCCGCCAGCGCCTTGATCTCGAAGCGTCCGTCTTCGTCGGCCTGTACGTTCTGCATGTTGGACAGGTTGCGCGGCAGGTCGCGCTGCCGGGTGAGCATGTGCCTCAGATAGACGGACGGTGCCGCGGCCACCCGTACACCGGGCATGGGCTTGCCGTCGGCCGAGAGCACCCGGCCCTGAATCCGGGCGCCGCGCGAGCAGGTCAGCTCGATCGCGGTGGTGCCGGTCTTCACCGCTTGCTCCACGGTGTGGTAGACGCGCAGGAAGCCCTGAGGCGTGCTGTTAAACTGCAACCTATAGTGCATGGGGTCCAGGTTGGAAAAGACGGCTACGCCGTCCTTGTCCGTCGTGGCGTTCAGCTGCCGCCGGTTTGCAATGCCGATGACGTTGGCCTGCATGGGGCTGAGGTTCAACGAAACGTCGGCTTCGGCGATCGGCTGCCCTTTGAGATCGGCGAGTTTGACGCGGATCGTCGCGCGGTTAATCGCGTGGAGCAGCACCGCGGCGGCGTGGGCGACTTCCGGTTCGCTGCTTTTCTGCGCGCGTTCCAGGGCCTCGCGGGCGTTCTCGCCCATCGCGCGCAACTGCCGCTTGGCCTCCTCGCGCGCGTCGTACTCGGTATCGCCCAACTGCTTGACCAGCGCCTGAACGCGCTCGGCCGAAAGCGGCGCTTCGCCTTGCTCGGCCGCGCCCGCGGCGCACAGCAGCAGGGCGGCCAGGGCCGCCGTGCCTGCTCTCAGCGCGTGGGTTTGGGCCATCGTGAGTTGCTCCATGTTCTTTGGACGAGCGAGCCGGGGGAAGCCTTCGGTACCGAAGGTACACGGCATCCGACGTCACCGTGTACACCACGCTCAATGTAACTCTTTGCGATTGTTGGAGTAAGTCGAAAACTGACGTGCTAGCTGAATTTGAGCACCTTGTGCATTTCGGGCTTTGAACCCGCCGCGACTTGCCAGCGCGCCAGGCTGCCGGGCGCCAGCACTCGCGCGGCGTTGGTGAAGACTTCCTCGGGGAAGCCGCGCGCGCGTTTGATCTCGACGTCGCGCGCGAGGTAGCTCCAGATGCGGTTCAGCCGGCGCGTCTGGCCCCAGCCCAGCTGCCGCAGCGACCACCAGGCCGTCGGCGGCACGGGATAGTCGCTGCCGTGGACCAGCTTCGAGGCGATGCCTTCCTCGCGCAGCAGCATCGTCATCCAGCGCGCGCGGCCGGGCGTGTTGAAGGCCGAGGTGTCGCCCCAGCAGTTGGGAAACTTGCGCGCCAGCGCGCAGAAGTTCGGCAGCCAATGCGCGTCGAAGAGCCCGCTGCCCGAGCCGCAGTGCGCCATGATCACCGTCACGCCGCGGTCCAGGGCCGGCCGAAGCACGTCCGGATCGCCCAGCTCCGGGCGCAGTACGCGCGCGGTGTGTTCGCCGCCGGTGTGTGCGATCAGCGGCACCTTCTTCGCGGCGAGCAGGTCGTAGACCGGCAGGCAGCGCCGGTCGCGCGGGTCCATGCACTGGCTGTTGGGCAGCCACTTCATCGCGACGGCGCCTCGTTCGATCCACTTCGCCGTCTCGTCCAGGGCGTCCGGCCGGTAGGGATGCACGGACATGGCCGGCAGCAGGCGCCCGCGCGCTTCGGGGCGTTCGGCGCAGGCGAAGGCGTATTCGTTGGGCGTGTGCAGTTCCTGGCCGTCGGCCTTAACGGAACCGTCGTCGTTATGGATGCGGTCGTGCGCGAAGACGACCGCCGCGTCGAGCGTCCCGTCGCCGGCGGCGGACTCGATGTCGCGCAGCAGGCGTTCGAGGTATGCGGCGTCGAGGCGCCCTTCGCGGTGCGCGCTGTAGATACCGAGCTTGTGGCGCATGAGCTTGAAGAGCAGCGACTCGAACTTGCGCGGATCGATGAAGCAGCCGGTCCCGCCGTGGCCCAGGCCGGCCAGGTGCGTGTGGACGTCGATGATGGGGGTCCGAGCTGTCGTCATGGGGCCTCGCACGCCGATGGGCGCCTTAGTGCGCGCAGTGCCGCGCGCCTGCAAGTGGTTAAGCAAAGCGAAAATAGCCTTTCGGGGAATCTGCCGCTGCTAACGCAGCACCGTCTCGCCTTCCATCTTCTCGATGCACACCTGCGTCCAGGCGAAGCCTTCGCGCTTGACGCTCTTCGTTTTGGCCGAACCGTTGACGCTGAAGGGCCGATTGCCGAGGACCAGGAACGTCGCGCCCGCAAGCGCCTTGGGCGCGCGCAGGACCAGTTCCGGCCCGCGCGGTTCGGCAGGGTGCTCGACGCAGGCCCGGCGCGCGCGTTCGCAGGCGTCGATCTCCTTCGCGGTCAGCCAGCGCAGGCCCTGGCGCTTCCCGTAGCCGGTCGCGTCGAGGATGCTCGCGCCGTGGCCCTTCATCAACGCACCCGACGGATGGAAGAGCAGGTGGCAGACGCCGTGCCAGCGCTTGGCGCGCTCGACGAGCATGCGGCCCCACGGCACCGGCGCGGTGGAGACAAGGTCCTGCGTCTGGAAGGGCTGCTCGATGCAATCGATGCGCCGGCCGCGGCGGTCGTAGAGGAAGTACGGGTGCCCGCTGCCGAAGGGGAAGCCGATCGTGCCGCGCTTGCTCGGCCCGCGGCTCTGGTCAATGCGGATCCCGTCGCGCGCGCACCATTCCAGGAACTCGAGGCTGCCTTCCCAGCGCGTGAAGTGGTTCTTGTTCGTTGCCAGCTCGTTGCCGGTCAGGCCGGCGGAGCTGCACAGCCAGACGAGCTGGAAGGAGAAGTTCGGCTGCCCCCAGCGCCGGAAGGACTCGTGGTGCGGCGTCTCCATCGCGTCGTAGTGCAGCGCGATCTCGTGGCCGAACGCCTTGAGCTGTTCGTAGAAGGGCGCGGCGTAGCCGGGGTGGAGCGTGCACCACGTCGAGCGCACGCCGGCCTTGGCCATCACGCGGTAGAGTTCCTCGGCCTTGTCGGGCTCGTTGCCGTCGGTGTCGTGCGAGATATGGCCCACCGCGTCGAGGCCGTCGGGGTAGTACCACAGCCGCGGCAGTGCGACGCCGCTGCGCTGCGCGGCGTGGCAGATGGCGCGCACGAGCATCTGCGCCAGGGCGTCCGCGATGGGCTGGTCGAAGATCGGCCACGCGCGCTTGACGGACTTCGCGGCGAGGCGCCCCTTCTCGTCGATGCGCCGCCGGTCGCGCAGGAAATCGAGCACGATGCCGTCCTCGGCCTTCAGCAGCCCGTCGGCCACCGGTGCCGTGCCGTCGGGCGCGGAGACGGCGTCGAAGTCCACCGGCCGGCCCGTGCGGATCATGGCCGCGCTGCCGGCCAGGTCGGCGGCGACGAAGAGCGCCGTCGCGCCGTTCTTCGCCGCGCGTTCGGAGAGCGCCGCGCCCGCGCGCGGCTTGCCATCCACGCCGGACAGCGTCGCGAGGACCTTCGCGCCGGTCTTCTTCGACTTCGCCGGCAGCACCGCCTGCCCGCCAAAGACGTGCAGCGGCACGTCGTCGAGGCCGGACAGCACCGGATGACGGCGCGCGCGGACCTTGAGCCAGCCTTCGCCCATCGTCTGCCAGCGGCTCTGTCCGAAGCCCGGTTCGACGAAGCTTTCGTTCAAGATTGGGCGCAAGCCAAAGAGATCGAAGAGCCCGTCGATGACGCCGGTGCCGGCCTGGCCGGCGGGCGCGCCGCTGCCGCCCAGCGCGACGATGCCGCCGCCCCGCGCGTAGAAGGCCTCCAGAGGAGCGCGTAGAGGCTCGGCGACCTTGGCGGGCAGGTTTCCTGCCAGGACGACGACTTGCGGGATGTCTTCCTCCAGTGCGGAGGGCAGCAGCACAGGCAAGACTTCGTGGCAGAAGAAGCCGGCGTGGTCGAGGACTTCGCGCAGGACCGAGCGCACGTACGGCGAGGTCGTCGGGTCGATGACCAGCGTCAACCGGCCGAGCGGCGTTTTGCTATTCGCGGCGGGCATGCGGGCTCCGATCGTGCACGTGAACGGTTTGTGGCCTTGGATAACGGTTTACCCGGACGGGGCGGGGGAACAAGCGGCGCCGCGCTACTCCTTATACATCGGCAGGTAGCGGTAATAGACCTCGAGGCACAGCGCGTTCATGGCGGTCGCGAATACGCGGCCCGCGCCGGACCACGCGCCGCTGGCTTCCCACGAACCCTTCGTGTTGCCGCCGACGCCTTGGGCTTCCACGAGACTCTGTTTCATCTTCGTGTTCCAGTCCTTCCATAATTGGCCGCCTTGCTGGAAGACCGCGAGCGTCCCGAAGTAGTTGGCGACGACGTTGGAGTCGTCCTTCCCGGTCGAGGGCCCCTTGAATGCCTGGACCGCTGCCGTTACCTGCGGGGCAAGATCTTCGCGCTTCCAGCCCATGAACTGCCGCGCGAGGCAGCCCATCAGCGTGGCTTCGGGCGTGGGCTTGCCGCCCGGCACGTAGCTGAAGTAGCCGCCGTCCTTCGCGTTCTTGGCGTCCACCGCGTCAAGGAATTTGATCAGGCCGTCGAACCCCGCGGGATCGACTTTGAGGCCGGCGACCTTCGCCGACTTCAGTTGCATCGTGAAGAACGTGCTGGTGAACAGGTCCGGTGCCGCGGACTTGGGCAGGCGTCCGAAGCCGCCCCTGTCGGTTCCTTCTCCGCATTGGTGGCGATTGATGCTGTACTCCACGGCCTTCTGCGCCGCGGCGATGGTCGCCTCTTTGCGGCCCATGCCCCCGGCCTCGGCTAGGGCCAGGCCTGCAAGCGCGTGTGTGATTCCGTCGACTTCCACCCAGCCGGGGTTAAGGATCGCGCCGTCGGCGCGCTGGTGCTCGATCAGCCACGCGATCGCCTTCTGCATATGAACCTTGTGCGCGCCGACCTTCTCGGTGTGGCCGGCGCCCAAGTATGCGAGGACCGCCAGGGCAGTGTTCTCAACGTCGGCGTGGTAATCTGCGCCGTGGCTGAGCGCATCAAAGTGACCGTCGCCCTCCTGGGTTCGGGAGAGCCAATCCAGGCCGTTGTCGCCCGACACGGCGGCGGCGTTGCTGCCATCGCGGGCCGGGACTTTGTCCGCGCCGCCCAATGCGAGGTCCGGGGCCATGCCCAGCGTCGGGCCTTCGATGCGGCCTTCCTTCAGCCCCACGACCCAGCGTTCCTGCATGGCCGCCTTCCAGACCCGCTGGACCTTGCACGCGCGGGCGTAGGGCAGCGCGGCCTGCGCGTTGTTGCGAACTTCAAGGTCGTCCGAACTTCGCAGTGCATTCTCGAGCGGTTCGACGGCTGCTTCGCCGGCTTGCCTGAGCTTCTCCAGGGCCGCGCGGCGTTCGGCGTATTCCTCGCTGCCTAGTTGCTTCACCCATTCGGCGATCTGGCCGGCATCCGGCGCGGCCGGTTCCTCGGCCTGGAGCAGCAGGGCGGGCGCGAGGGCCACGGCTGCCAGGGTCAGTCGGGACATGATGAGGCTCCGGACGGAGTTAGAAGTTGCGCAGATTTTAACGCTTGGACCACCCAAAGGTTCAGCCGAAGCGAACTTATAACCCTTTAACAGTGAAAGTCTTGAGTGAACAAGTGAAATTCGGTAGCGGCCGCATCCCTGTGTAACACACGTGTGCATAGTGCTGTCCAATCCTGAGAAGACGGCCAACTCCAAGGAGACCGACATTCATGATCCACCGACCCAAGTTCCGCCTGGCGCTCCTGGCGGCATTGGCGTGGGCCTGCAGCGCGCCCGCCGCCGAGGTGCTGTCGAAGTCGAGCAAAATCGACAAGGGCGACCGCATCTTTTCGCTCCAGGTCTGGGAGGCCGAGGGCGAGGACTACGTGGATGCCTTTCAGCAGGCGCAGGCCCTGGGCATGCAGTCGACGATGATCCACGTCAACTGGAACGGCGTCGAGAGCGCGCCGGGCGTGTATCATAGCGAGATCCTCGATATCCTGAACGTCTTCTTCCCTTACTACCGCATGCCCATCGCACTGGCCGTCTGCCCCATCGACACGGACATCCGGACCGTGCCCGCGGACTTGCAGGACACGGATTTCGACGATCCCGTCTTAATCCAGCGCTTTAAAGATATGCTCGATTTCCTCTTCGCGAAGATTCCCGATGTTGAACTGGTGAGCCTGTCCATCGGCAACGAGGTCGACGTCCACCTGGGCGCGGACGCCGAACGTTGGCGCCAGTATACCGCTTTCTGCAATGAGGTTGCGGACTACGCGCGAACCAAGCGCTCCGGGCTGCGGGTCGGCGTGAAGGCCACGTTCTACGGGCTTACGCGCGACGCCATTCCTCAATTGCTCGCCCTCAATGAATTCAGCGATGCGATTCTGGTGACGTACTATCCGCTCGAGGGCCTGCTGGTCCGATCGCCCCGTTCGCCGCGCAAGGACTTCGACGTGCTGATTGCGGTATACCCAGGGCGGCCGATCCAGTTTCTTGAGCTGGGGTATCCGTCCTCCAAGCTGAACAAGAGCTCCGAGCGCAAACAGGCGGCCTTCATCAATCAGGCCTTCAAGGCATGGGACGAACATAAGGAGCAGGTCGAAGTCGTTTCTTTCTTCATGCAGACGGACTGGTCGGAAGCGGCCCTCGACGACCTGGAGGACCGCTACAACATCCACATCCCCGAATTCCGGGCCTTCCTGGGGACGCTGGGCCTGCGCCACGCCGACGGCACCGAGAAGCCGGGCATGCGCGTGCTGCGCCGGCAGGCCCTGCGCCGCGGCTGGTAGCGCCTACTGCGGCAGCTCCGTGTAGCGCTGCGCCTGCTGCTTGATCCACTGGAAGCGCGGCTGCCATTCGCCGTCGGCGAGCTGCTTGTAGAGCTTTCGCGCCTCCTCGCGCCGGCCGTTCTGGAGCAGCGCCTGCGCGCGGTCCCAGAGGATCTGCGCGTTGGTGGGCTCGGCCTCGAACGCCAGCGCGTACGCGCGGTCGGCGAGCGCGAGGTCGCCCTGCTGCATCAGAACGGACGCGAGGCTCAGCCACGGCTGCGCCTCGTTGGGGCGCGCGGCCAGCGGCGTGGTCAGGTAGTCCCAGGCCAGCTCGCGCAGCCCCAGGCTGTTCAGGATGCGCGCGGCGGCCTGGCAGGCGGCGGTGGGGTCGCTGTCGAGCGCGCGCCAGCGGTCGGCGGCGCGGACCACGCGCGCGACGAAGCGTTCGGGCGGCGTGGTCTCCAGGGTCGCGACCGCGTCGGCGACGCGCTGGTACCAGTACAGCAGCGCGCCGAAGTCCTGCCGCAGGGCCTGCACGTTGATGACGTCCGGCAGGTTCTGGAACGAGAGTTCCATCGCCTGCTCGGCGCAGTGCAGCGCGTGGGCCAGGCGACCGCGCTGTTCGGCGATGCGGCCGGCCAGCTGCCACAGCGAGGCGCTGCGCGAATAGCGTTCGTCGGACAGCAGCGGCTCGATCAGCGCCTCGGCGCGCGGGAGCTGCCCGGCCTGCCAGAGGTACTCGATGCCAGCCATCGCCAGCGCCAAGGTCTCGTCCTTGGCCGGCGCGACGAAGGCTTCGGCGAAGAGGTCCTCGGCCAGCGTCGGGTCGCCGACCTGCCGCACCTGCCAGGCCAGGCGCACCAGTTCGGTGCGGCGGCCGGCGTCGAGCAGCTGTTTCGCGGCGCTCTTCATCAGGTCCTGCCAGGCCTGCTGCGCGTCGTTGCCCTGCTGGTAAGCGCTGCGCAGCGCCCAGTCGATGGGCGGCAGCGCGCCGGTCTTCAGCGCTTCTTCGTAGAGTTCCTTGAACTCCGCGCGCGCACCCTGCCAGTCGCCGCTGTTGGCCTTGCTGCGGGCGCGTTCGTAGCGCGCGATGTAGGCCAGTTCGGGCACCGATTCGAAGCGCTTCAGCGCGCCGGCGAACTCGCCGTGCATCTGCGGCGTGTTGGCGTAGTTCAGGACCACGTTGAGCACGCCCCAGGCCTGCTCGGCGGACGGGCATTCGCGGACGAAGGCCATCGCGCGGTCGCGGGCCTTGGCCTTGTCGGCCTCATTGTACTGGTGGTACTTCCCGCCGTTCCATTCGTTGAAGAGGTTAAAGAAGTCGGTCATGCGCGCGAAGTAGCCGTCGGCCGGACCGCCGGGCGCGTCCATGGTCTTGTTGTAGTGCCCGGTGCGGCGCAGCTCGTTGAGTTGCGCGAGGTACTTGCCGAGCGGTCCCTGGATGTCGGTGGCGGAGTCGAAACGCACGCGGACGTCGCCGCCGAGGTGCTCGTCGTTCTGCGGGTCCCAATTCGCGTTGCCCGCGGTCAGCAGCGTGTAGAAGCCCGGCCGGCGGTCGCCCTTCGCGAAGTAGCGAAGGCCGATCATACGCCGCGCCTCCCAGGCGTTCTGGAAGACCATCGCGGAGAGGTACGCCATCGCGTCCTCGTCGCTCCAGTCCTGGTAGTTGCCGTCGAGTTTCAGGTTGCGCGCCTGCTGGACCTGCGCGGGCGTGCGGATCGGCATCGGCAGCACGACGAGCTTGTCCTGCTTGGCCGCGGCCTCGGCGTCGAGGGCCGGCGCGCTGGTCTCGGCGAGCTTCAACTTCTGCTCGCCCAGCTTCTTGCCGTCGGCGTCGAACCACGCGACGGTGCCGTCGGCGGCGTAGGTCTCGCGGTAGACCGTCTTGCCCGTGGGCATCTCGACGACGAGGCGTTCGGTCAGGCGGCCGTCGCCGCCGAAGACCAGGTGCGCGCGCCGATAGGGCACCGGCTTCCCGTCCGCGTCCTTGGCCTCGTTGGCGCCGTGCGGAACGACCGCGACGGTGTGCGCATCGATGGCGACCAGGTCCGCGCCGCGCGCCAGGTCCGCGGGCGAAGGCAGCAGCCACGGCACCCAGCCGGCCAGCTCCGTGCGGTGGAAACCGCTGTACGCACGCTTGGCGCCCACGCCGAAGGCGGGGTAGAGGTGCCACAGCGCCGCGCCGTCGCAGGCGACGCGTTCGTCGATGCCGTCCTTCGTGACCCGGCTGAACGCGAAGCGCCCGCTGGCGTCGAAGACGAGGTCGAAGGCCTTGCCGCCGTCGCCTGGATCGACGCTGAGCTTCTGCCAGCCGGCGCCGCGGGCGCGGTCGATCAGCGTGCGGGCTTCGTCGGCGATCGTGCCGGGGCGCGCGTTCGTACGCGCTTCGGCGGCCAGCACCGCCTGGATGTCGGCGCGGCTGGTGTTCATGCCGGGCGCGTAGGCGAGCAGGTCGCTGAAGGCCTGGATGTTGTTGTTGAAGTAAGGGCGCTGGTAGTTCAGCTCGCGGAAACTCCAGCCGCTGTTCAGGCGCTGGACCATGTCGTCGGCCTCGAAGTCGGCGGACTCCTTTGAGATATCACGGTCTTTCCCGCCCGCAACCCTCCTCCTGTTGTCCGCGAAATTCATGCCCCAGCGGCCGGCCTGCGGTTTTGCGAGAGACTCTTCCATGGGGCGCGCCATCGGCATGTTGGCCTCCCTGAGACGGGAAATCCGGTCAATGCTCATCGGCTGACTGTCCGCTTCGGTCTTGCTTTGCGCGACCGGCATGCCGGGCTTGGCTGCGAAGAGGCTGCCGAGCTTGATGGTAGCGCCCGAAGGGACAGTCGTGGATTCCCCCTGCGGCAAGCCTTCGTCCAGCAGGTATTCGTAACCATCGATCGTCTGCGGTTCGCCGGCGATATCCATCTCGTTGTTCGCGGCCCACTGCCTCATGCGGTTCTCGCCGTCGCGGCGCTGCCAGCTGCGCCAGTCGCCGCCGTACCAGCCCCAGCCCCAGCCGACGTCGCCGCTGACGATCTGGTAGGCGGTCAGCGTTACGCCGGCATAGTTGTACGGGCGGTTGGGCCAGTAGAGCACCGGGACGGGCACGCGCACGAGGATCGACTGCAGCACTTCCGCCTGCGAAGGCCGCTGCGTGGCCTGCGCCGTGTTCTCGGGCACCACGGCGCGCGGGTCCTTGGGCTGGCCGGGCAGGGGCTCGTAGACGACGTCGATCTTGCCGGGGCACGGATACAGCGCCCAGTGGTCCTTGCGGCCGCGGTCGACGTTGAACTGCTTGTACATCTCCTCGTTCTCGAGCACCAGCAGCGAGGTGAAGGGGCTCATCACGTACATCTGCTTGCTGAGGTTGACGATCGAGTCCTTGTTCTTGGCGGCGTCCTCGGCGAGCAGGCGTTCGATCTCGAGCTTCGCCCACTGGCGCGGCAGGTAGCCGGCGCCGGGCGACATCTTGCCGATCTTGAACGAGCGGGTCCACTGCTGCCCGTTCAGCATGCCGGTGACGGTGACGGAGAGCGGGATCGCGCCGCCGGGCGGGATGCGCACGGCCGCGGCGAGTTCCTCGCCCTGCGACAGCGCGTCGCTGTAGGCGAGCCACGTGACGCGTTCGGCGTCGTCGACGACCTTCACGTTCAGCAGGCGCGGCGTGTTGAGCGTCGAGAAGAGTTCGAAGGCGCGCCAGGCGATCTCCTCATCGGGGTTGATCTGCGCCACCAGCCCGCCGCTGCGCCCGGCGGCCTGCTTCATGAAGGCGCGGCCCCAGCGCTTGCCCACGCCGACGCCGACGTACTGGATCCTGGTGTCGAGGCTCTTGGCGAGCACGTCGTCTTGCTTCTCGCCCAAAACCGGCACGCCCGAGCCGGTGTGCACCAGCACGGGGTTCTGCGCGGCCTTGGCGAAGTTCGACGCGGCCTTCAGTGCGGCTTCCAGGTCCAGCGCGCCCAGCAGATGCGTCTTCTCGAGGAAGCCGAGCGCCTCCTTCACGTTCTCGGGCGTGACGGGGCGCGCCTTGCCGTCGAAGAGTTCCACGCGCGTGCCGGCGGCCAGCAGCGCAAAGGTGTCGTCGTGGCCGGCGTTCTTGAGCAGCGTGCGGATGATCTCGATCTGCGCGCGGGCCAGCACCGGGTCGCGGTCGCCGGCGGACTCGAAGAGGAAGATCCAGTCGCGGCGCGGCGTCGTGGCCTGCGCCGTGGCCAGATCCGGGCGGAGGCGCAGCAGGAGGTAGTTGGCGCGGTCGAGCGAGTGGGTGCTTAAGCGCGGGGTCTCTTCGCCCTTCGCAGCCAGGCGCTGGTCGTAGAGTTCCACGACGACGTCGCGGTTGGGCTTGATCTTGTGGGCCTCGCCGGCGAGCACCAGGTCGTTGCCCTGGGTCTCGGCGCGCCACTGGTCGCTGCCGGACGCGGCCAACTGCGCGCCGTTCTTGACGGCCATGCGGAAGGACCAGTCGCGCACGATGTCGAGGTTGTGGCCGGCGGGGAAGCGGTAGGTCGTGCACCCGTAGAGCGTCTCCAGGCGCTGGGTGTAGCTGATCACGATGCGCTTTTCCTGGCGGCCTTCGAGCGGGAAGACGCGCATCTTGAAGGTGCTGCCGTCGACCCACTCCAGCAGCGCGGGGTCCTTCTGGCGGTGGACGATCTGCTCGAAGACGTTGCGCGCGTAGTCGCGTTCGGCCATGCCGCCTTCCATCAGCTTTCCTTCGACGTACATCGCCAGGCGCGAGAGCGACGCGTCGGGCGGCAGCGGGAAGTAGAAGGTGCCTTCCATGCGCCACGATTCGTTGTTGAAATACGTCTGGTCGATGGTCGTGCGCGCGAAGCCGTCCTCGACGTGCACGTCGACGTGGTACTTGCGCAGGCTCAGCCGCGCCTCCTGGCCGTAGGGATCGACGGCGATCAGCGCGCCGCCGCAGTAGGGGCTCTGCGGCACCAGCGGCGAGGCGGCTTCGTCCAGCAGCGGGCGCGTCCACGCCAGCAGGTGGCTGGCGCGCGGCGCGGATTCGGGCGCGGTGGCGTCCTTGCCCAGCTGCTGGCCGGCGAGCACGTAGCCGTCGAGGCCCGAGACCTGCACCTTGCCCTGCGTGACGAAGATTTCGCCCGCCGCGTCGACGGCGAACTTGGTGCCGAAGGCGCTGACTTCCTTCTCCGGCGTCTTGACGACGAACGTCGCACCGGGCTTCGCCTCCTTTCGCGGGGCGACCTCGACGTAGAGCTGTCCGGCGGACAGCGTCACGGAACGCTCGGCGTCGATCGTGACCTTGCTCTTCTCGTTGACGAACAGGATCGAGCCGTCGGGCAGCGCGATGCGGCGGCGTTCGCCGGCCTTGGTCTCGACGGTGGCTTTCAGCGCGATCTTTTCGGGCGCCTTCTCTTCGTGCGGGCGCGCGGTCAGGCCGTAGTCGAGCGCCGCGAGGGTCAGGCTGGGGTCGGGGCCCTTGTACGTCGCGGGCTTCCAGAGCGGGTTGGCGGAGGAACCCGCTCCGCCGCCTTCGCCGTCGCTCCCGGCTTCGGGGTTGGCGTAGTAGGCCTTGCCGTCGATCCAGACGACGTTCTCGCCTTCGACGCGCACGTCGGGCCCGCCGTAGTTGAGGTAAAGAGTTACGCAAAGCGCGACCAGCGCCGCGGCGGCCAGCAGCGGCCACCAGCCGCGCTTGGGGGCGGTGCCTGTGGACGGCGGCGAGGCGCTCTTGCCGGCGATCCAGACCTGCGGGCCTTCGGGCTGCGGCTTGGGCGTCTGCGGCGGCTGGGCGGGGAGGGGGTCCTGGGGCGCAGCGTTGGCGGAAGCGCGTTCGCGCTGCGCGGCCTTCATCTTCTCCAGCACGCGCTGCGCGTAGGCCTCGTCCGGGCCGGCCTCGGGTTCGTAGGCCCGGTTGAGCAGCCGCTCGACGTTGCGCTCGCCGGCGCCGCCGTCGTTTCGGGAGGCGTTGTTGGCCTCGTTCGTCTCGGGGGTTTTGGGATCGTCGCTCACGGCTGGCTCCTTGGGTTAGCGGCGCTCATTCGGATTCGGGCTTCAGGTTCTGCGTCAGCGCGATGAAGGTCTCCTGGAAGGCCTCGCGCGCGCGTTGGAGCATGGACTCGACGGCCTTCTCGCTGGACTTCCACTTCTTCGCGATCTCTTTTGAGCTGAGGCCCTGGACGTACTTCGCGACGAGGGCTTCGCGGTAGTTCGGCGGCAGTTGCGACATGGCCATGCCGACAACCTTTTTGGTTTCCTCGCGGCGCAGGGTCTCCTCTTCCAGGTCTTCCTCGTTGACCTTCGAGAGTCGGTTGAGCACTTGCGCGTCCATGTTCTCCCAGAGCGCCTCCAGCGATTGCGTCTTCGGGCGGCTGGCTAGCAGGCGCTTGATCTCGTTGCGCGCCAGGTCCGCAAGCCAGGGGAAGATGTCGTTGGCGCTGCATTCGGGGTCGTACTTCTCGATCTCCCGCACGGCGCGGACCATCGTCTCCTGCACGACGTCTTCGCAGTCGGCGCGGTTGCGGCCGACGCGGTGGAAGCAGAAGGTGTGCATGGGCGCCAGCGCCTCGCGGCACAGCTCCTCGGAAGCGGACTCGTCCTTGGCCAGCATGCGCGCTCGCCATTGGGCGTCGAAGATCGGCCTCACGTCGCCCCTCCTTTTCGTTCCTTCTCAAGAGCGTCTGTCATCGAAATCCGAAAATCCCTCGCGGGAAAATGGCAAAAATCCTGCAACGTCAAACGCCGCAAGGAGTAGAAAAAAATATTTTGTGCCCGGATCACTGCTCTTTCTGGGGGATGCCGGCGCGTTTTTCGAGCTCGCGGATGCGCCTGAGGATGTTCTCGACGCGCTGCCGCCGCGCGGTGATGGAGCCTTCCAGCGCGCTGATCTGCGCGTCGGGCTCCTTGAGCCAGATCGCCATCACGGCCTTGCCCAGTTCGGTGTAGGCGCCGGTGAGGACCAGTTTCTCAGACTCGATCTCGGCCTTGGCGATGCCCTTCTGTCCGAGTTCCTTGCCCTTCTGTCCGATTTCCTTGCCCTTCTGGCCGGCCGCGCGCAGGGTGTCGCCCAGGGCCTTCAGGAAGCCGCTGCCGCCCGAACCCCCGCCGGGCGGTCCGCCCGCGCCTGGGTTATTTTTCGGGTCGTTGGTCATGACCGTTGGCCCTCGAGCCTGCATTCCCGCTGCCCCGATCGATTGCGCTGCTATTCGCCCGGCAGGGGTACCGTCTCGCGTGCGCCGGAGGAATCTTCCTCCTTCTTCGCGTTCGGGAGGACGCCCTGTACCTCCCTGCGCAGTTTCACCAGGCTGCTCTGCTCGATGCGCTTCTCGTTGGCGGCCAGCCAGCGCTGCATGGTGGCATCGTCGAGGCCCTGGCCCTGGATGCTGCGCTTGAGGCTTTCCAATTCCTCCGCGCTGCGCTGGAACTCGGCGGCGCAGAGCTTGGCGATCTTGCCGTCCTGGGTGTCCTTCTTGGCGAGTTCGTTCATGCGTTCGACGACGTCCTTGCGCGAACGGTACACGCTGAGCAGTTCGACGGCGGCGAGGGCCTTGTCGGGGTCCTTGGCGGCGAGGTCGGCGAGGGCCGCGTCGATCTTCGCCTCGCGCTCGTGGTCCTCGACGATCTTCTTGAGCCGCGCCATGGTCTCGGGGTCGTCGGTGCGCTCGAGCGCCTCCTTCAGCGCCGGCAGCGCGTCGCGCCCGAGCTTGCGGAGTTTCGCGTCGGCGGACTCGCGCGTGCTGTATTCGTCCGAGCCCAGGTCCTTGACGAGCTGCTTCACTTCCGTGCGCACCGCTTCGTCGGACTTCGCGGGCGCGTCCTCGGCGCAAGCCTGGGAAACGGCGGCCGCGAGCCCCAGCAGGAAGGCGCAGGCCAAGCGGGGGAGGAATCGGGTCAGAAGCATGCCGGGATTATACCCGGATCCCGCAAGAGCGGGAGGGTAAGGACGGCGCCTCGTTTCTCACCCCATTGACCGCCGTCCGGGCAGGGATAATCTTCCTGCGTGCAGGTGGATGGTTCTGCGCCAGTATCCCTATTCGGAGGTGCCCGACATGCGGTTTCGCCTTGTGGCCGTGATGCTATTCGTTGTGGCCGGTGGCATCCAGTTCAGCGCCCTGGGTGTTGTTGCCACGCCGGAAGAAGCGCAGAAGCAGTGGAAGGCGCTGGCCAAGGAGGAGTTGGCGGCGTTCAAGACGCAGGTGAAGGTGGTGCTGGGCGACTTCAAGGCCGACGTTGCGCAGTACAAGGTCGAAGTCGCAACCTTGGTCAAGAATCCGATCTTGTCCTGCCAGGACATTGGGAACATCTACGGTACAGCCTACAGCGGGCTTCAGGCTCAGATCGAAGCGAGTATCACGCAGCTCGAGGTCGACGGCACCAACCTACTCTTTGCGCTTGGCACGGATTTGGTGGCTGGATTCGAGAACGGCGACGGCGGCACGCTGGATAAGACCATGGTGAGCCTGCTGAAGGAAGTGGACAAGTTCGACAAGACGCTGCGAAAGGCCGCTCCGGCCCTCAAGAAGGCCGTGGAGAAGAACGACGGATCGGCGGACGTTCAATTCACGTTTGTCTTCTACCGGGTGCCCCTGGGCTTCGCGCCCACGCCCCGCAACGCGGCCATTCCGGCGCTGGAGGGCATCCGGAACAACGCGCCGTTGTGCAATTTTATGACGTTGAACCGAGGTACCAACTTCGCGTTCCTTCATTCCTGCGGACTGACGCTGGCGGCGACCCTGAATTATCAGTACCTGAAGGACGGTGCCGCGCCATTCAGCGCGTTCGGCTTCACGCCCGACGCGAACGGCGTGTACAGCTTTACCGGCGGGGTGGGCGTGGCGCCCGGGAATTACCACATTCTCTTCAAGGACGCGGCCGCCGCCACCGTCTCGCAGTGGAGCAGCTTCATCGGCGCCGGTCCTTAAGAACGCCTAACAGAATGCCCCGTAGCATGCGCGGCGGAAAGGATTGGATGAAGGCGAGACGCGGGAGATTGATGGCATGAGTCAGGCAAGCCATCTGGCCATTGACTCTGCCCTGCTTCAAATGCATCCCGCCGCCCTTCGGGAGGGCCGGCCTTTGACACCCAGCCTGCGTTGCTCCGCCACGCCGTATCTTCTCGATACGGCTTTGGCTCTGCGCCTTGGCTGGATGCCGAATCTCGGCCCTCGCAGCTACGATTCATTCTGTTAGGCGTTCTAAGGGACCCGCGCAGAACTGCTCGGCGTTTTTCCTCAACGTGGACGCCCGGGGCGGGGCTGCTAGAGTGTTTGTCATGGACGCCGATTCTACGACCTGCCCGTACTGCGCCGAGACGATCAAGAAGGCCGCGATCCTCTGCAAGCACTGCGGCTCGGACCTGACCAAGCCCAAGGCGGCCCAGGCGTCGTCGGCTGCCGCCATGACCCGCGACGAAGGCCCCGCCGGCGCGGCGCTGGCCAGCGCCGCGGGCGCGACGGGCGACTCCAAAGCAGCGGAGGCCGGCGGGGACGGGCCGGTGCGCGTGATCTACGAGGGCGCGGGCAGCCAGATGCAGAACGCCTTTGCCTTCGCGATGTGCGGCGCGGGCTTTGCCCTGGGCGTGGCGGCGCTGTTCCTCCCGAGCGCCTGGCCGGTGGGCCTGGCGCTGATGCTCTTCGCGCTGGGCCTGGCGGCGAAGCGCTACCTGGACGTGGCGTTCAAGCGCTACAAGGTCACCGACGCGAAGGTGAGCATCGAGCGCGGAATCCTGATCCGGAGCATGGAACACGTGCTGCTGGTGCGCGTGAAGGATGTCACCTTCGAGCAGAACTTGCTGGAGCGCATCCTCGGGTACGGGCACGTGACGGTGCTCTCGGCCGACGCCACCGCGCCGGTGCTGGTGCTGCGCGGCGTGGGCGAGGCCAAGCGCATCTACAACGAACTGCTGGGCGAAGTGGAAAAGATCTCGAAGCGCCACGGCGTGGTGCATTATTGAGGGCAGGGCAGCTATTGTCGGAAAGGCAGCGAAGGATGGTGGGCGATACTGGATTTGAACCAGTGACCCCTAGCTTGTCGAGCTAGTGCTCTAGCCAGCTGAGCTAATCGCCCATGAAGTGTCCGACGGGGGAATACCCTACCACATCCCGCCTCGTTTGCCAGTCCCGAGAGCCTCTTCAGGGGCCGGCCGGCTCCTCCCGCGAAACCTCCACGCGGCCGTTCGTCCCGTGCACCGTCAAGTAGCGTACTTCGAGCGTTCGCAGATCCCGCAGGCGCAGGGTCTGGTCGGCAGACGGCGTCTCGCCCGCGTCCGAAGCGCGGGCCGCTTCGGGGCCGGGAACGGCGTGCCGCGCGGCGCCGGTCTCGTCGAAGATCGGCGCGAAGACCGGGCGGCTTTCGGGCGCCGGGAAGGTCCGCGCTTCGTTGCGCGACGCACTGCGTTCGTAGAAGAGTGCCGCCTGCGCGGTCAGCGGCGCGCGCAAGGGCAGCAGGTCCGGCGGCGGCGGGGCGAAGGCCTCGGCCCGGGGCGAGGCCGGCGCGACGTCGAACACGATATCTTGGCCCAGCGAAAAGCCGTGCAGTTCAAAGTCCCGCGCTTCCTCCGGCGCGATTGCCGAACCTGCTTCCCTGCTGGAGACGACCATGTAGCCGGTGGCGCCGCCCGGCGGGCAGGGCGCGGTGTTGTGCAGGCCGCGCGCGACCACGGCGAAGCCATGGCCGTCGGCGCGCGCGCGCAGCTGGATCATCTCGCAGCCGGGCGCGGGGGCCGTTTCCGTGCCTTCCTGGTTCAGGTCCAGCGGCGCGTCGGGCACCAGGTACACGAAGGCGCCCGCATTCAGCTGCGCGCGGGCTTCGGCGTCGAGCACCTTCCAGCGTGGGCCTTCCGCAAACTTCGCGCCGGGTTCCGGCAGGGCGCCGTCCATGCGCAGTGCGCGCACGGCGTAGACCATTACGCCTTCGCCGCTGCGGTTGCGCAGCAAAACGGGAAGTGCGCGGGTCTTGTGCCCGATCGCGTGCAGGCGGGACTCGTTGAGCGCATGTTGCAGGGCGCTGGCGGCGGCGTCGATACGCCGGGTGCCCGAGAAGGCCCCTAGCGACGAGGCCAGCAGCGCCAGAAGCGCGAAGGCCAGGGCGCCTGCCCCGGCCAGGTCGGGGCGGCGCCGCGCGGAGCGCGGCGCCGGGCGGGCTTCCGAACCGGCTGGGGCGTCATTGGCGGCGGTGGCCGGGGCGACGGGCATGAGGAAGCGATGCTCTCCGGGGGCCGTCCGGTGCCGGGTTTTGCATCCGGGCAAAACCGGCGGGGGCTCGTACAATGGTCGCTGCAACTCGGGCTTCACGGACAGGAAATCGTCCTGCGGCGCCGGCTGCTGCCCGGCGTCATAGCACGTACGCCCGCGGGAGCCAAGTAGCCGCCGGCGAGCGCCAGCATTCTTTTGTCGTCTCACGAGGTTCGGACGCATGGCCGAGCAAGCCGAACAGGCCAAGCAGGCGGGGCAACCCGGGCAACCGGCATCGTCTGGGTTGGGCCGGCAGCGCCGGCCGCACCACGGGCGCTGGGTGGGGCGTCTGGCGGTGGCGGGCATCGCGACGGTGCTGTTCGTGGTACGGCTGCTGCCGCTGGGGCTTGCGCGGTTCCTTGCACGGACGTTGGGGCGGGTGATCTACTTCTTCGCCGGCCCGCGGTGGCTGGGCGTCGAGCGCCACCTGCACATCGCTTTCGGCAGCGACCTGCCGCCGGAGCGCGTGCGCGCGCTGGCAAAGGGTTTTTGGACGCACGTCTGCGAGGCGGTCGTCGAGGCTGCTCACCTGAAACGCTGGGATGCCGACGCCGTGCGGCGCAACGTGGACCTGGCGGACCTGCCGAAACTCGAAGCAGCGGCCGCGCCGGGCAAGGGCCTTATCCTCGTTTCCGGGCACATGGGCTCCTGGGAAGTTGGCCCGTACAGTCTTTCGTTGCTGGGCAAGCCCGTGAAACTCGTCCACAACCCTGGCACCGTGGAGGCGGTCTTCGAGTACGTCACGCGGCAGCGCGAACGCAGCGGCATGCAGGTGATCTCGCGCCTGCAGCATCCCTGGGCGTTGAAGAAGCTGATCGACCGCGGCGCGTGGCTGTGCATCGCGGCGGACCTGAATGCTGGCCGCCGAGGGGCGTTTGTCCCCTTCTTCGGCGTGCAGGCCAGCAGTTATCTCAGCCCGGCGGCGCTGCAGCGGGTGACGGGCTGCCCGATCGTGATAGCCACGACGGCACGGCAGCCCGGCGGGCGGCACAAGCTCCACGTCTGGCGCGTGATACCCGGCGAGAAGAACAACGCGCCGGACGAAGCGGCTCTGAAAGAGACGACGCGTCAAGTGCACGAGGCGCTGGAGGAGGCGATCCGCGCCTACCCGGAGCAGTGGCTGTGGAACTACAGGCGCTGGCGCTCGAGGCCGAAGGACGAGACCCCCGGCATGGATGGCCTGCCGCCGCGCGTATCGGCGGCGCCCGCATCGGCCGAGGCCGCTACTTGATCTGGTTCTTCCAGGACTTCTGGATCGCGTTCTTGCGGACGATGCGGCAGAAGGAATCCGCGTCCACTTCCTCCAGCCCGCCGCCCATGGCTTCCAAGTCCAACTGCATCGCGATGTAGATGTCGGCCAGGATCTCCAGGTCCTCGTTGCCCGGGACCAGACCCTTAATCGGCAGGCCGATGCCGCCGACGTCCGTGCCGCCGGCGTTCAGCTGGATGACCTTGCTTAGCACCAACTGGAAGGCTCCGGTGGTGCGGTTGATCTTGAACGACTTGATGTTGTTCAGGAGCGTCTTGGGCGCCGTGTAGCTGATGGTGGTAGTACTCTGCGTGAGCTTGCCGTTGGTGACGGGATCGGCCAGACATGCGGCGATGTCGACGTCCGCGGTGTCGAATTCGCCCACGCGGAAGCTGAAGGTTTCGGTGGTGGGCGTCACCGGCAAGGTGAAGGGGATGCCGTCCGGCGCGGCCGTGCCGTTGGGCTTCGCGAGGATGCCCTTGATGGTGACGGTGTGTACGATTCCGCTGGGCTTGAGAGTGGCTTCAGTGGCTTTGAAACTCGTGACCTGCAGCGAGCCGGTGCGCTCCTTACCCGTCCCATTGAGCAGGTAGACGCCCTTGCCGGTCGTGGACGGGTTCGAATCGTAGATGGCGAGCACCGTGGCGTTGCCGAAACTCTTGCCGTTGATGTTCAGCCCGAAATCGAACTGGCGCTGCGATGCGGTGTGCGAGACCGCGCTGTCGGGCACGATGTACTCGGTGCCGGTGTCGTGCAACTGGCCGAAGGTGATCGCGAACTCGAAGGTTCCCTTCGCCTTGTCAATTGTGAAATCGACGGCGTCCACGTCGGCGTTGTTGGCTGAATGGAACGCGCCGGTGTGGTCCAGCACAAAGGAGAAGGTCGCCGTGTCCGGCGACGCAGCGTCGTAGGTTCCGCCGTTCAACGGAGGCACGTTGGCCGGACCATTGAAGGTAACGGTGCAGGTTTTGCCCGCGATGGGCTCGTCCGTGAGCGTCTCCGGAAGGAAGGCCCGGTTGAGCTTGCCGCGCACCAGCAGCGTGTCCTTTTTGCCCAGCAGCGAGGCGAAGTCGAGGAACCAGCGCACCTCGGTGAGGATGAGGTCCGAGTTCACGTTCGCGGAAGGGGTAATCGGTGCGCCGCCGCCCACTACCGTCTCGGCGCCCTCGACGCCCGTGCCGCCGCCGACGATGACTTTGACGGTGGCGAAGGACTTGAAGCTGTCGCTGGTCAGCTCGATGCGCGCAAAGAAGGTGCCGGCTGTCCTGTAAACGTGTTCTGCGGTTTCTGTAGGGAATGCGATGGTTCTGGGCGAGGCACCGTCACCGGACGTGAATTTCTGTGTCACAGATGCGGATAAGCCGACCGATCCGCCCCAGTCAAACGTCACCGCGGTGTTCTGCGGGATCACCACGGGATTCGAGAAGGATTCGGGCTGCAGGTCGGCCTTCAGGAAGGGGGAGTTGTCCCCGGCGACCACCGTGTCCAGTACCGCGGCATTGAGGTTGTTTCCGAGGCCGGTAGTCAAGGCGCCACCGTCGGTCCAGCAGACCATGAACTTGTTCGCGCCGATGCCGGCGGCAGCCACGGCGTTGCGCTTGATCGTGGCGCTGTTGGAGGTATCGACCTGCACCGGCGTCTCGTCGAAGACCGCGCCGTCGAAACCCACGCGCCGCGCCAGCAGGTGGTGCTCGGTGTTCGTCTTCTTCCAGCCGCGCACGAAGAGCCATTCGCCCCGGTCGACGCCGTCCGGATTGTCGAGGCCGTCGCCGGCCCACGTGACGGAGAACCGGTCCACGACGGACACCCCGACCGGACCGACGCCCATCTCGGCGAAGACCGGGCCGCCCGGCGCCTCGTCGGCGCGGGTGACGACCGCGATCTCCTCGTCGTTGAGGTCCCCGTTGACGTCGACGTTGTCGATCTCGAGGAAATGCCGGAAGACGCGGCTGTCGAAGGTCTGGTCGTGGCTCGAGAGGATCTGCCAGCCCGGCAGGCTGTTGGGTGTGATCGAGGTGCCCGCCGGCGCGCAGCCGACCGGGAATCCGAAGCCGAAATCTTTCTCCGCGTCGTTGAACAGCGCCACGCCCACGGGATCCAGCAGGTTGCCGTCCTTGTCCACGCGCGCTGCGCGGTAGCGCAGCGGAATTTCGCCGGCATCGGCATAGATGAACAGGGTCTCGTTGTTCGGGCCCGGCGTGATGCTGACCAGCGCCTGGTTGCGGGGCACGGCCGTGGCCGAACCCAGCAGCTTGGCGCCCGAGATCGTCGATCCGTCCGTCGCAAGGAAGGCGTAATGGATGCGGGTCACCTTGTTGTTTACGTCGTGCCAGCCGATGATGTACTGCTCGCCGTTGTAGGCAATCAGCGGCAGCTCGTTGGACAGCTTCGCGGTCGTCGACGCGACTTGGATGATGATCTGGTCTCCGTCGCCGTCCTCGACTATGGCGCCGGTGTTATCAATGAATGAGGCGAAGATGTCGCCGGCGTTGTCCGACCAGATGACCGCGAACCCGTCGCCGTCCGACGCGATCTGTTGTCGCATGGGCGTGATGCCCAGCGGGAACTCGTTGAGAAACGGATCGGTGACCTGCACTGGATCGGACAAGCCGCCGGAGCTGTTCGCCGTGCGCACCCACAGCACGGGCGCCGAGATGCGGAAGTCCACGAAGGCCGTTGCCCAGCGCGTGTTGGCCGGCGTGCCTGGGTTGTTGGCGGCGAGGCTCGGCGCGCCGGGCACCAGCGCCGGACTCGCGTCGTCGGTAAAGGAGAACTCGTCCGTCGAGATCACCGTCGCGCGCGTCACCGCCACGGGGTAGGCGGCCTTCGCCAGGAACGCCTCGGGCACCTCGTAGCGGATCGTGCCGCTGGCGCGCCAGATCTGCGGTTCGATAACCGTCGCCTGGCCGGCGGCGTCCTTCGCGATCACCTGGCCGACCTTCACCGCGAAGTTGCCGTCGCGGTCCGTGAAGCGGACGCCGCCCGCGCCGAAGGCCCGCTGGACCGGCGTGAGCCCCTTCGTCTCCATGGCCAGCGAAACCACCAGATCGCCTTCGCCCGCCGGCGCCTGGGTCAGGCGCAGGGTCTGCTCGGCGCCGTCATCCAGCAGCCGGTTCGTCTCTTCCAGGCCCTTGGCCCGGTGGTAGCGGATGCCGCCCCGGTCGCTGGACAGCGGCAGGGTCTGGGCCCCCGCGTCGCGCTTGGCGTCGTACAGCGTCGAGGCGCCGCGCGTGGCGCTCGCCAGCGCCAGGCGCACCGATCCCTGGGACCTCGTGTTGCGGACCATCACGCCGTCGCCGGCGCTCAGCTTGACTTCGAGGTTGCCCTGTTTCGCGGAGAATTGACCGGAAGCATCCTGCCGGAAGCCGCCCAGATCAGGCAGCGGGGCGGGGGCTTTTTCAATGGAGGCATGGGCAACGGGAAGTGGCGCCAAGGCGGCAGGGCTCTTCGCCGCAGCCGGATGCGCGACGGACGGCGCCGGCAGTGCGAGCCATGCGGCGCACGCCAGGAACAGACCCCCCAGAACCAACGGCAACGCGATCTTCTTCACGATTACGGCTCCTCTCGGGGGAGTATGGACACACGGTCCGGAGACCGCGAATTACGAGACCTTGATCTTCAATGGACGACGCAATAGTTAATGACTTTAGCGCACATGTGGGTTTGCTTCAATAATTTGATAATTTAGGATTTTGGTCCTGTAGGCCAGGTAGGTTCAATACCGAGCAATCCCTGCCCTTCGTGCACTTCGCCGTAGAACGCGGTGGCCTTCAGTTTCGTTCGTGTAACTACTTCATTGACAATATGATCTACCTCTGCGCTGGAGAGGCTCGAGACTACGCCATACGCCGGCGGACGTGCTACGGTATAGACTTGCACTAGGTGCACGCGTCCGCCTTTACTTCGCAACGTGCATAGATGCGCACAGTAGGCCTCGATTTCCTGCTGCGAAGGTCCTTGGCCGCGCACGCGCATTAAGCAGCTCTGGATCACGACGGAGCGCTCCCGCGCGCAGGCGAGGATGTTCGCAAGGACCTTCTCGAACGGGAAGTCCGTGTTGTCGATGAGCTTGAAGTACTCCGGCGTGCCCGCGTCGAGTTTCGCCCAGACCTCGCCGTTGTGCGCGTCGAGGAAGCGCAGGCCGTCCTGCACGTCGGGGCGGTCGAAGCCCGTGGCGTTGCTGATCAGGACGACCTTCGCCGCGCCGAAGCCCAGTTCCTCCTTGATGGTCACCGCCGCGCGGACGACCTCCGAGAAGTTCTTGAACGTAGTGGGTTCGCCGTCGCCGCTGAAGGCGACGTCGGTCACGCGCCGGCGGTCTGCGGGCACGGAGGCGAATTCGGGCTCGCACCACAGCGCGCCGCCGGGAGCCAATCCGCCCAGTACGGCGCGCAGTTCGGCCTTCAGCGCGCCCAACTCGACGAAGCGATCCTGGGGCGTCTTGCTGCGGTCGACCTGGCAGTAGATGCAGTCGAAGTTGCAGGCCTTGTCGGGGTTGAGGTTCACGCCGACGGAGACGCCGCCGGAGCGCCGGCTGAGCACCGGATACACAAAGCGGTTGGAACGGAAGGCGCGCGGGTGCGTGGCTTCGCTCAGCGCCGGAGGGGCGGGGGGGCGGTGGCCCGGATCCTGGGGCTTCGGTGCGCAGGCCATACAGATTCATTCTAACATGGTGCACGGTGTTTGCCGCCGATGAATCGGGCTGCTATACCGTGGGAGCATTCAAACTTCTTTCGATCAGGAGCGACGCATGCGCATCGAACATGGGCTGCGGCCCAAGGACCTGGCGCCCCTCGTGAAGCGGTTCTTCACGCTCAGCGGCAGAAAGATCGCCAACCTGGAGCGCACCTGGAACCCCGCGCGCGGCACGCCGGTCTTTACCGTGCGCGGCAAGTACACCACGCGCGGCTGGACCGAGTGGACGCAGGGCTTCCAGTACGGCTGCCAGATCCTGCAGTTCGAGGCCACCGGCGAGCGCCGATTCCTGGAGATGGGCAAGCGCAACACGCTGAAGCGCATGGCCGTGCACGTCTCGCACATCGGCGTCCACGACCACGGCTTCAACAACGTCTCCACCTACGGCAACCTGCGCCGACTGATGAACGGCAAGCGCATCAAGGAGAACGCCGGCGAACGCGACACCTACGAACTGGCGCTGAAGCTCAGCGGCGCCGTGCAGGCCTCGCGCTGGACGAAGCTCCGCGACGGCACCGGCTTCATCCACAGCTTCAACGGCCCGCACTCGCTCTTCAGCGACACCATCCGCAGCCTGCGCGCGCTGGCCATGGGCCACGTGCTTGGCCACGTGCTGATGGGCGAGAACGACGCGCGCTTTTCGCTGCTCGACCGCCTGGCCCAGCACCTCGAGAACACCCTGCGCTACAACGTCTACTACGGCGAAGGGCGCGACCAGTGGGACCTGGCCGGGCGCGTTGTCCACGAATCGATCTTCAATACCACCGACGGCCGCTACCGCTGCCCCAGCACGCAGCAGGGCTACTCGGCCTTTACGACCTGGACGCGCGGGCTGGCTTGGGTGCTGGCGGGCTGCGGCGAGCAGCTGGAGTTCCTCTCCTCGCTGCCGGCGAGCGCCTTCAAGGAAACCACGCCGCGCGCCGTGCTGCTGAAAAAGGCCGAACGCGCCGCGCGCGCGACGGCCGAGTTCCTCATCGAACACACCTGCCTCGACGGCATCCCGTATTGGGACGCGGGCGGCCCGCGCCTGTCGGAGCTGGCGCAGCCGTACTCGCGCGTCTCGGAACCGCGCAACGCGGTCGAGCCCGTGGACAGCTCCGCCGCCGCCATCGCCGCGCAGGGCTACCTGCGCCTGGGCGCGTACCTGGGCAGGAAGGGCGACGGCGCGCGCTACACGCAGGCCGGCCTGACCATGGCGCGGACGCTCTTCTCGCCGCCGTACCTCAGCACCGATCCCAAGCACCAGGGCCTGCTGCTCCACTCGATCTACCATTACCCCAACGACTGGGACCACCGGCCGGTCAAGGGCATGGTGCCGCACGGCGAGTCCAGCTTGTGGGGCGACTACCACGCCATGGAGCTGGCCCTGATGGTCAAGCAGCTCTGCAACGGAAGGCGTTTCTTCCGCTTCTTCGATTGATGTGCGAAGGACGCCCCGCCACGGGCGTCCCGATGGGATATATGTCGTACGCTTTGCCGCACCGGTTTCGGAAGAGAAGCACCTGATGACGCGACTCCTTATTGTTTTCCTAGCGATGGCCGCCTGCACCGCGACGGTGCGCGCCGGTGAACCGATCTGGGCGAAGGACCTCGACGCCGCGCGCGCCGAGGCCGCCCGCGCGAAGAAGCCCGTCTTGCTGCTCGTGCAGGATCCCCGCGACCCCGCGACTCTGGACGCCGCCATGTGGATCGAGGCGTCCGCGCTGCGCGGGAAGTTTGTCTGCGTCAAGGCGCGCCGCCGCAGCGAGACCCTCGACGCGCTGAGCTTCCCGCCGCAGAAGGGCTTGCTCTTCCTTACCGCCGAGAGCGAACGCATCGCGTTTCGTGAGATTTCGGGTGCGCTCGACGCGGTGCTGGCGCAGGTCTTGAAGGATCCCCGAGCGCTGGATGTGCGGCTGGCCGAGGCCCTGGCCAAGCCGGGCTACGAACGGATGGCCGTCGTCTCCGACCTGAGCGCCTGCGGGTTGGCGGACCACGCGCTGCGCCTGATGCGCGCGATCGAAGCGCGGAGCGCGAACAGCCGGCCCTTCCCCGGAATCCTGGGCGAGCCCTCGCCCGAGGTCCTGGTCGTGCAGGCGCGCGTGGATGCCGCGACGCGCTTGCGCTACCTCCAGCGCGGCCTCGCGCGGCTGCTCGAAGCCAAGGAAAAGGAAGAGGACGCCGACGACGACGGCGCGGACGCCACGGTGCGCGTGCGCCGGCTGGCCGACGCTCGCGAGCGCCTCGCGTACCTCTTCGAGGACGACGCCGAAGGCGCCGGGAAGGACCTGCGCGAGGCCTTTGCCGCCGCGCGCAAGGCATGGGCTGCGGCAGGCGGAAAGGCGCCCGATGCCGGAACGCTGAAGCCGTTGGCGGAACAGCTTCCGCCGTTCGTGGAGAAAAAACTCAACGAGGCCCAGGCCGCGCAAGCGATCTTCCTGCAGAAGTATGCGCACCTCCCGCAGGCATTCCGCGCGCGCGCGGCGCTGCTGAAGGCGCTGCTGGCCAAGCACACCTTCGACTCCGATGAGCGCCGCCAGGCCGACCGGCTGCTCGACGAGATGTTGAACGCGTCGCCCGGGGGCGACGCGCTGCTGGAGGCCGCCGAGGTCCTCGCCGTGGCCGTGCTGCAGTGGCGCGCCTTCGACGCGCGCAAGGCTCTCTACGAGAAACTGCGCAAGGAGGCACCCAGCGGCCGCGGGTCCGCCGCTGCGCTGCTGCGCCTGGCCGAGGCCGCCATCCGCGAAGCGGGGCTCGACGAGGCGAAGGAGTACCTCAAGGCCGCCGAACGCGCCGCTGCCGACGGCGAGAGCCCCGTGCTTTACGCCGCCGCGCGCGCGCTGCGCGCGACCGTTGAGGGCAAGGACAGCCCGTGGGAACGGCGCTGGGCGAAGCGCAAGGTCTACGACGTCGTGGCGCTCGCGCCGGACCGCACCGCCTACCTGGAAGCGCTGGCGCAGTGGGACGACAAGTATTTCTTCCCGGTGCTCTTCCTGGACGACCGCTACGCGCCGATGTTCATCCGCGCGTTCCGCCCGCAACTCGTCGTCGTGCTGCCTTCAACCCTGGGCGTGCAGCCGGAACTGAGCCTCGCGAACCTGCGCGGCGTGCTGCTGAAGAGCTGGACGCGCGAGAAGGAAGTGTCCGGACTGCCGCGCAACCCGTCCGGCGACGACCTGCGCGCGCGCCTGGATGCGGTAGGCGACGGGCCGCAGGGGGTTGTCTTCGCCGACGGCAACGCGGGTGAGTGGGCAGGGGGCCTGGCGCTGGCGGCGGGGCGATTCCAGGGCCTCGAGGCGCTGCCGGCCGCCGCGAAGGGGCACGCGGAGATTCTGGACGAAGCACAAGCCTGGGCGCTGGCCGCCGACGTGCGCGCCGGGCTGCGACGATGGGGCCTGCCGAACGGCGAAGGCCATTGGACGGCCGCCACGCTGGCCATCGACGCGCCGTACCGCTATCGCGGCGAACGCTACGGCATTTACGGCACGACCTACGCGCTTGACGACCTGCTCGGCCGCGACGAGAACGGTGTGCGCCTAGCCGTCACCGGCCGCCTGATCGGCAACGAGGAACGCTCTTGCTACCAGGCGATGTGCTCGCTCTTCCTCGAACCCGGCAAGGCGCTCTTCTTCAACACGTATCCGCAAAAGGCCGGCTCGGCCTTCGAAGACTACCGGCTCGACGCGGCGCGGGGCCTGCTGCAGCAGCTGGTGCCTTCCACGCTGGTGCAGAGCAACGACGCGACGCTGGCGAACTTCCGCAAGCTCACCGCGGCGCCCAATCCCTTCGGCGTCGTCTGGATCAACTCCTCCGGTGGCGCGAAGCACTGGTCGATCGGCGGCGACGGAAAGGGCGGCAAGACCGAGGACTTCCCCGTCGGCGCGCCGGCGGCCTTCACAGTGGTGCATTCGGGCTCCGCCGCCGATCCCTACGACACCTCGACGCTGGCCGGGCGCGCGCTGGACGGCGGCGCCTACTTCTACTTCGGCGCGGTCAGCGAGCCCTTCCTGGCCGCGTTCCAGCCCGCCGGGCGCGTGGTTCCGCTGATGCTGCGCGGCGCGCCGCTGGGTTACGCATTGCGTCAGCACCCGCCGGGCGGCTTCTGGCAGCCTTGGCGCCTGATGGTGGCCGGCGACCCGCTGTGCGCCCTGCGCGAGAAGGGTCTGGAACGCAAGGAGTTCAAGGCCGACAAGGGCCCGCTGGTGATGCGCGGAGAACAATTTCTTCCGGCCAAGAAATTCCTCGAAGGCAAATAGGCCTCGCCACCGAACGGCAACAGAAGTTGCGCGCACCATGTAGGAATGTCCGGAAATCGGACAACTGTATCGATTCTATTACGAATCAACATGGTGTAATCCTGTAAGTCCTTTATTTCCGTCGCGATTGCACGGTAGTGCTATAAGGACTTACATCATTTCCGTATGCCGTATTGCACAATATAAAAAATACGCAAAGCGTTAGTCTTCCAGCGGCACGGCCTCGGCGCCGAGCACGTGCTGCTGCTTGCGGATCGTCGCGAGAAGGGCAGGCGGCGGTTCGGTGTCGAGTTCGATGCGCGCGACTGCGGCCGCCGCGCCGGTGAAGACGATGTTGTTGGTGCGCTGCACGTTGATGCCGCCGCTGCGCAGTTCGTCGAAGACGCCGGCCAGCACGCCCACCTTGTCAAGGTGGCGCACGACCAGCATCCACTTCGCGGGCGTGTGCTCGGCCAGGTTCACGCAGTTCTCCACGTGCCCGGTGCGCAGGAATTCGGCCACCACGCGCACGGCCTCGTCGGCGATGGCCTGCTGCGCCTGTTCGGTGCTGGCGCCGATGTGCGGCGTGCCGATGAAACCCGGCAGCGCGCGCAGTTCGCTCTCGAAGGCGCCCGCCGCCGACCCGGGCTCGCCTTCGTACACGTCCAACGCAAAGCGTATCCCGCGCTCTTTCGACGCCTGCGCCAGGGCCGCGCAATCGACGACTTCGCCGCGCGAGGTGTTGATCAGAATTGCGCGCGGCTTCATTTCGGCCAGGAAGCGCGCGTCGACCATGTGCCGCGTCTCGTCGCTCAGCGCCAGGTGCACGCTAACCGCGTCGGACTCGCGCGCGAGCTTGTACAGGTCGGGGCAGTACCCGGCGCCCAGTTTCGCGGCGCGTTCGGGCGTCATCGAGCGCGAACACGCCAGCACGTTCATGCCGAAGGCGCGCGCGCGTTCGATCACCAGTTCGCCGATGCGTCCCACGCCCAGCACGCCCAGCGTGCGGCCGTACAGCCCGTCGGCCTTCGAATACTCTTTCTTGTTCCACTTCCCGCCGCGCAGTTCGGCGGTGGCCATCGGCACGCGGCGGTCGGCGGCCAGCAGCAGCGCCATGGCCAGTTCGGCGACGGCGGCGGCGTTCTTGCCAGGGCAGTTGGCGACGTAGATGCCCAGCGCGCTGGCCTTGTCGGTGTCGATGGTGTCGGTGCCCGCGCCCGCGCGTACGATCACCTGGAGTTCCTTGCCGGCGTCGATGGCCGCGGCGCCGACCTTCGTCGAACGCACGATCAGGATCTCGGCGTCGCCCAGCGCCTTCGCCAGTCCGTCGGCGCCCAGGTCGGGCTGGTAGTCGACGTCCAGGTTCAGCGCCTTCAGTTCGGCGATGCCCGCCTCGGGAAACTTGTCCGCCACCAGGATGCGCCGCGCTTTTCCGGGCATGGATGCACCTCCGCGTGGAATGTTACGTGCCAGCAGAATCGAACGCGGCCCCGGCGTCAAGTTGCCGGGCGCGCCGGGCGCGGTATCCTGGGGCGATTGCTCTGTAAACGATGGAGTGCAACTACCCATGGCGAAGGTGCGGCGTTTCCAGGTCGGGGACCTCGCGGGCCGCAAGGCCGGCGACCGGCTTTCGCTGCCGCTGGCCGAATCGCAGCACGCGCGCGTGCTGCGGATGAAGCCGGGCGATTTCGTCGAATGCCACGACGGGGCGGGCCGGGGGGCGTGGGCGCGGCTGGAAGGTGAGTCGGTCGTCCTGCTTGAAGACCCGTTCGAAGGCGACCGCGCGGAGGCCCGGCACATCGTGCTTGCGACGGCCTGGCCCAAGGGCAAGCGCGCGGCGGTGCTGGTGGAAAAGTGCACCGAGCTGGGCGTCGCGGAGATCGTCCCGCTGCGCTGCGCGCGCAGCGTGGTGGTGAAGGATTCCGAGAGCGAAGGGGTCGCGCGCCTGCGGCGCGTGGCTGCGGAGGCCGCCAAGCAGTCGGGCCGCACGATGGTGCCGGAGATCGGCGCTGAACGCGCCTTCGCGCAGGTGCTTGTCGAACAAGCCTCCCATATGCAAACGGTGCTGCTGGACCCGCGCGGGAGCGTGAAGCTGGCCGAGTGGCTCGCGCAGCAGGAAGGCGGCGCTCCGGTGCTGCTGCTGGTCGGGCCCGAAGGCGGCTTCAGCGACGAGGAACTGGAACTGGCCGGGAAGGCCGGCGTCGCGCGCGCGAAGATGGCGCCCTACACGCTGCGCGTTGAGACCGCCTGCATCGCCGCAGTGGCCGCCGCGGCGGGCGCGTGAAGAGACTTTCTACAAACGCAATGCGTACTCTTATTCGCCGCGCAGCTGTTCGCGGAAGTGCTGCTTCGCGTCGCCGGTGGTGGTGAACGCGAAGGTATTGGCGCGGCGGTCGCGGTCGCTTCTGTTTCCGTCGCTGCCGTGGATCACCAGCGATCCGAAGAAGACGGCGTCGCCGGCCTCCATCTCCACCGCCAAGGCGCCTTCGCGCGGCTGGAAGTAGCCGGGCAGGTACACGCCGAACGAGACGCCCTTCTCGTGCTCGTGCTTCGCCAGCCCGCCTTTGTGCGTGCCGGGCACGAACTGGATGCAGCCGTTGGCGCGCGTGGCGGGGTCGATGGCGAGCATCATGTTCAGCTGCACGGGCCGGTTGCCCTCCCGGTTCCAGTAGGCAAAGTCCTGGTGCCAAGGCGTCACGGATCCGTCGCGAGCGGCCTTCATCAGCAGCTTGCTGTGAAAGAGCGCAATGCGCGGGCCGATCAGGTCCTCGACGATGTCCAGCACGTCGGCGCGACGCAGCACGGCGTTCAGGCCGGGGCTGACGACCTCGCTGTGCATCAGCTGCCGGATGCGCCTGGGCTTGCCGGGCGCGGTCTTCTCCCACGCGACGTGCACGCTCTCAGGCGTGGCCTGCGCCATGCGTTCGTGCAGGTCCTCGACCTCGCGCGTGATGGCAAGGATCGCGTCGGGCGCGACGAGGCCCTTGCGCAGCAGAAAGCCGTCGCGGTCGAACCGGGCGTGTTCTTCGGGGGCGAGGCGCTTCAGGGCGGCGGTGCTGGGCATGGCGGGCTCCTTTATGTATTCCGTTTCGACTTGTTCAGAATTGCTAGACTGATGTAGAATACCCTCGTGAATCCATAAGGAAATGGGAGGCTCTTGCTTTAATCTTGGATGATATTGCTCGATCCGAACGCCGCGTCTTCGCCAGTGCCGCGGGGCTGGCCAGCGACGAGGCGCGCGCCGTGTGGTGGCATGCGCTCAACGGCGCGCACTGGCGCTGCGCGCCGGACTACGGTTGCCGCAAGCGGCGCTTCTTCGCGCACCAGGTCATGTACATCGTGAAGGGGTGGGGCGAGGGCGAGTACCGCGGCGAGCGCTTTCGCGCGGGGCCGGGCCACGCCGTGCTGATGGACCTTGCCGACGTTCACGGCTACCGCTGCGAACCGAATACACCGTGGGAGATGTTCTGGGTGCGCTTCGACGGGCCGGGCGTGCACGCGGCCTTCGAGAGCCTGCTGCGCGCGGGCGGTTCGTGCGTGCTTCCGGTCGCCGACGGCCAACGGATGCGCCGCGATTTTCGAGCGCTCTTCCGGCTGCTGGGAAAGCAGGCGCCGGGGCGCGAGGGCTGGCCCGCGGCGCGGCTGGTGGCCTTGCTGGCCAACGTCCAGGAAGGGATGCTGCGGTCGAAGCGTTCCTCTGCTGCGGGCGGGCCCAAGGCGCCGGCGGGCATCGAGGCGGCGCTGAAGATGCTGCGCGAGCGCCACCAGGAGACGGTCGCGCTGGCCGATGCCGCGCGCGCGGCGCGCATGAGCCCCTACCACTTCCTGCGCCGCTTCAAGCAGGCGACGGGCTTCACGCCGATGGCGTACCTGGAGCAGTACCGCATCGGGCGCGCGCAGGAGATGATGCTCGCGCAGCCGGACCTGCGCCTGAAGGAGATCGCTGCGCGCGTGGGCTTCCAGGATCCGGCGTACTTCAGCCGCGTCTTCCGCAAGCGCGCCGGGCTATCGCCGCGCGCCTACCGCCGGAACCTGGATCTGCGCTGAGGAATTCACGGCGGCGCGAACTACTTCCCGTCGTTGGCCTTTTCCTCGGCTTCTTCCTTGCTGCGTTCCTCTTCGCGCGCCTTGAACCACGCGTCGCCGGCTGCCTTGGCCTTGGGGTCGTCCATGGTCCGGAAGAACGTGGCGACGAACCAGCATCCGATCTCCTCGTCCTTGTCGAGCACCGCCTTGGCCGGGGCGAGGTGCTTGTCGTCCTTGGTGAGCCTGTACAACGCGGCGTGGCAGGCGGCAGCGATCTGTCCGTTCTTTGCGCCTTCATCGAGGGCCTTCTTTGACGCTTCGGTGTTGAAGCTGCCGAGGGCCAGGGCCGCGCGCCAGCGTGCCGCGCGCCGACCGCGGCTCTGGCCCATGATGTCGTCCTCGGGCGGCGGCGGTTCGGTAAGGTCCGGCGCCAGGGCCTCGATGAGAGGCTCGACGGCGCGAGGATCGCCGAGCTTCGCGAGCGCGCCGGCGGCGTCGACGTACCAGACGGAACGCAGGTCACCGGGCAGCAGGCGCACGATCAGCTCGAAGGCCTCCGGCGCCTTGATCTCGGCGAGTGCGAACGCGGCGCTCTTCATGGTGCAGGTGCTTTCCGCGGCGCGCAGCACTTCCGCCAGTATGGCCGCGGCGGCCTGCCCGCGCTTGGCGAAGGCCCCGTAAATCCTGTCCTCGAGGTATCCGTGGTCGGCGTGGTGCAGGCAGATCGTGCCGAGGAATTCGAGGTCCTCCTTCGAACCGCCCGCGATCAGCGCGTCCACCTTGTCGACGCGCGCCTTGGCAGTCTTCTCGCGTTTTTCGGGCGTCTGCTGTTCCTCGCCTTCGTTGTGCCCGTCGCGGGCCAGCAGGCGGTAGGTTGCGTAGCGTTCGTCGCTGTAGGTCATGGTCGCGAACGGGGCGAGCCATTCGTAGAAGCCGGCCATTTTGCGGTGCGCTTCAGCTTTGGCCTGGTCGCCCTGGGCCCTGTAGCGCGCGGCCTGGTAGGCGTGGCCTCCGGCGTGGCGCGGGTTGGCTTCGAGCAGCTTGTCGGCGTGCTGGGCGGCCTGGTCCTTCTTGCCTGCGGCGTCGAGCGTCTTCACCAGTTCGTAGCGCGCGTAGGTGTCCTTTTCGTCGTTGGCGAGAAGATTCTCGTAGAGTTTCGCGGCGCCGTCGAAGTCCTTGAGCTTCAGCAGCACTTCGGCGCAGCGGCTGTGCGGTTCGCTGCGCGCGGGCGCCGCTTCCATGGCGCGAGCGTAGGCGTCGGCGGCCATGCGCAGATGCTTCTGCTTGTATTCCTCCTCTTTCGCCTCGTCCTTGCTGGGCGAATACGAAACCGCTCCGCGGTCGTAGCTCACGTTAGGGCCGTCGTCGCCCTGACGCGCGCGGATGCGCCCAATCTCCATCAGCAGCGGGTAGTCGTCCGCATTCTTGCGTAGATTCTTCTCCCATGCCGCGCAGGCTTCGTCGGCCTTGCCGATGTGGTCCAGCAGCCGCCCCAGCAGGATGGACTGGCGCACGGTCGCCGGCCCCTTCCCGGCTTCCGCGCGCAGCAGCGCGACGGCGTCGTCGAACTTGCCCTGGTTGGCCATGGCGATGGCCTGCTCGGAGAGCGGGTCCTTCTCCGCTTCGGCGCGCAACGCGTGTGCGGGTGGCAGCGCGGCCAGGAGAGCGAAAAGAAAAAGAGCGGCGCGTGATTTCGGCATGGCGGTTCTCCTGTAACAGGGGGCAAGGAATCGAATCGTAGCAGGGCCGCGCAGGCCGGTCCAGGCCTTGGCGCTTCCCGCGTCCTGGGCGGATGGCGCGCTGCGCTCCGGGAAGGAGATTGGGTTGAAGGAAGATCAGGTGTTTCGTGCGGCGGTTGGCAAATGGGCGCTCACGCCTAACAGGGGAAGGCGGCGCACAACTCCGGAAAGAAGGCGTCGAAGTCGGATTCCAGTTCCGCGCGGTGCAATTCCAGGTCGCCGGTGGCGCGTTCCAGCGGCACGGGCTTGCGGAAGCGCTGGCCCAGGCGCTCCAGTGCCCGCGCGATTCCATCCACGTCCGCGTACGAGACCAGCCAGCGCTGTTCGACCAGCGCGTCCAGCTTCGCGCGCATGCGCGGCGGCGCGAGGTCCTTCTTCTCCGCCAGCACGGCGTGCATGCGTTCGGCGAACGCGTCGAGCGTTTCGACGCTGTGCCTGGGCCACTGCCGCGCGAGGAAATGATCGTAGAAGACGTCGACCAGGACGCCGGCGCAGTGCCGGTGCGCGTGAGCCAGCCGCGCGACGCTGCTGCGCACGCGCGGGTGTTCGTCGGTGAACGCGTCGATAGCGCGGTGGCGCAGGATGCCTTCGCGCACGCCGGGCGTGAATGCGGACAGGTCGCCGCCGTCGAGGAAATCCGCGGCCAGGCTGCCGACGATGGCTTCGGGGTCGTTTCCGGCGAGGTAGAGGTGCGCGAGAAAGTTCACAGCGCGGGGTGAATCGGTCAGGCGACCTTGAACGCGATCATGGTCAGGTCGTCTTCTTCTTCCTGGCGCGCGCCGGTGTGGCTGTGCACGGACTCTTCGATCAGGTTCACGAGTTCGTCGGGCGGCAGGCCGTGGTACTTGATCAGCAGGTCCTTCACGCGGTCCTCGCCGAACTCCTCGCGGTGCTTGTTGGGCGCCTCGACCAGGCCGTCCGTGTAGAGGAAGACCAGGTCACCGCTCTGGAGCTGGATCGTCTCTTCCTGCATCACGAGCGGGAAGCGTTTTCCGGACTTGTCCACGCCGATGACCATGCCGTTGGGCTTGATCTCGGTGATGACCGGGTCGCGCTTCGGGTTGACCAGGTAGCCGGGGTTGTGGCCCGCGCGCGAGACGGTGAACGTGCGCGTCTCGGGGTTCAGCACCCCGTAGATGGCGGAGAAGAAGGTCTCGCCGTCCAGGTCCTTGGCCAGGTCTTCGTTGGTGACGCAGAGCGTTTCCTTAGGGCTGGGCTTGTCCTTGGCGTAGATCTGCAGCGCCTTCTTGGCCATGCCCATGATGATCGCGGCCTCGATGCCGTGGCCGGTCACGTCGCCCATGCCGATGCCGATCAGCTTGTCGTTGATCTGAATGAAGTCGTAGAAGTCGCCGCTGACGTTCGTCGCGGGCATGTACAGCGCGTGGAACTCGATGCCCGGCACCTTTGGCAGTTTGGGCAGCATATGCAACTGCCGCCGCCGCGCTACCTTCATGCTGGTCTTGAGCTCTTCCTGGCTTTGTAGCTGCTGGGCCAGTCGTTTCAGGCGGGAAGTATCCACCAAGAAGCCTCTCTAGGTACTTAGGAACTTCGAACCATAGGACCTTCGCTCCGGCTTAATATAGTCCTATTGCACTAGGGCTGTCAATTCGGCAATAAAGAAGCCGCAGGGCCCCGCGCGGGGCTCGATTCGGGCCCTTTCTGCATAGCGAACTCCAGTAATGACTTAAGGTTAGAATTGCACCTTCCAGATGCTTCCCGCGGGGGAAAGATTCTTGACTCGTTCAGGTATGTTTTAGAATACAAGTAACGGCGCAGCCTTGCGCGTCCGGAGGCCCATGTTAAGGAGAGCTGAACCCATGCCTTACGACCCCACGCTGGTGCAGCCGATGCGCGACGAACTGGTGCAGGCCGGCGTGCAGGAACTGCGCAGCGGCTCCGACGTCGAGAACTGGATGAAGCAGAACAAGGGCACCGCGCTGCTGGTGATCAACAGCGTCTGTGGTTGCGCCGCCGGCATGGCGCGCCCGGGCGTGCGCCTGGCGCTGAAGCACGGCAAGAAGCCCGACCGCGTCGCGACGGTCTTCGCGGGGCAGGACACCGAGGCCACGCAGAAGGCGCGCAGCTACTTCGCCGACGTCCCGCCCAGCAGCCCCTCGATGGCGCTGTTCAAGGACGGCGAGCTGGTCCATTTCGTCCCGCGGCACATGATCGAGGACCGCAGCGCACAGGCCGTCGCCCAGAGCCTGACCGCCGCCTTCGACCAGTTCTGCGCCGCCAAGTAACGGAAAAGGAGCCGCAGCGATGGGCACGTTTCACGACGACAAGGGCGAACTCCACGGCATCACTGTTGCCGTCGACACGCGCGGCAAGGAGATCCTCGTCGGCCGCTGCGACACCATCACCAACACGGCGATCATCCTCAACGACGCCGACGTCCACGAAGACGGCGCCGGCGGCAAGTCGAAGGCCGACTACCTTAAGCGCGCCGCCATGTTCGGCGTCTTCAAGAAGCATGACCGCGTCGCCGTGCCGCTGGATGAGGTCACCAGCATCAAGCGCCTGAGCGAAGCGTCCGATCCCAGCGCGCGCGACTACGCCGAAGGCTTCGCGCATGCCGCGCCGGCGCCCGCCGCCGCGAAGGCCGAAGGCGCAACGGCTACGGCCACCGCGACCAAGACCGAGACCGCCAAGCAGGTCGTGGAGCTCACCGAATCCGCGCAGGCCGAGGTGAAGCGCCTGGTCGAAGCCGAGGCCAAGGCCAAGCCTGGCGTGGGCCTGCGCCTGGGCGTGAAGGGCGGCGGCTGCTCGGGGCTCTCGTACAAGCTCGAGTTCGACACCAAGAAGGACGGCGACACGGTCATTCCCTATCCCGGCTTCAGCGTCTTCCTCGACAAGAAGAGCACCATCTACCTGCGCGGCGTGAAACTGGACCACCAGAAGGGCCTGGCCGGCAAGGGCTTCGTCTTCCACAACCCCAACGCGACGAACACCTGCGGCTGCGGCGAAAGCTTCTCGGTATAACGTCTTTCGCAGTCATGCGTTCCCAATACGCCGATTCGCCGACAGGCCGCGCCGCGCGCGCGTAATATTCTCGTGAGGGCAGGGGAGGAAGCGCCTATGCGCGAGAGCCAGGTCAACTACGCCAAGTGGGAAAAGAGCTACACGCTCAAGGTGGCGCCGGAAGTGCTGACGGAAGCCGTACAGAAAGGAACCGGCAAACTTACTTTTCTAACACCCATAAATTTCATGTCAGCCTTGTGGAAGCGGGACGAGGGTCTATTCATTTCACGTACGGAGGGCGACGGACTTACGGTTCAAAAGGGTAGCAGCTACAGTCAGGTTGGCTGGCCGAAGATCCGCGCGACGCTGCGGCATGAAGGTAACGACTGGAAGCTTGATGCGTATGTCGAATGTTCCTTCTGGCTTCCCAGGGCCATTCTGGCGATGGTTCTTTTGTTTATTGGCCTTAGCGCCGCACTGTCTGCGTACCATGCACGGTATTCTCCTTCGCTGTCATCACCTCCGGACGATGCAACATGGATTCTCTGGATTTTGGGTCCGGTAATTGCCTTTGCCGTCACTTATGCATTTCAGGGTGCCATGCGATACGAGGCTGAAGTCCTCGTCTGCTTCTTCGAGAAACTGGTCGCGCCGTACGCGCTCGCGGCGGATACAATGGACCGCAATGCTGACGCCCGAGATCATTGACCTCGCCCGCGCCGCGCGCAAGACCGGACTGCTTGCCCGCCTGGGCGACAAAGACAGCGCCGGCCTAGGAGCCATAGGCGCGCTTCGTTGCGATGGCCCCGAGGCCGCTGCGTTCCTGCAGGGGCAACTCACCAACGAGGTCAGCGCGCTGCAGCCCGGCGAGGGCAACCTCTCCGCGCGCGTCACGCAGAAGGGCAACCTCGCGTTCGTCTTCTCGCTGCACGTCCTGCCGCTGACCGGCGCGGGGATCGTGATGCTCGTCGAACGCGCGCAGATTCCCGCCTTGAAGGAAGACCTCGACAAGTTCCTCTTCGCCGAGGACGCGCAGCTAACCGACGTCAGCGATTGGTACGATTGCGTGGCGCTGCAAGGGCCGCTCGCGCTCGTGGTGCTGAACGCGGTCTTCGGCGCGGCGGGGAAGGGCGAAACCTTCGACAAGCTGCCTCCGCAGTCCGTCCGCGCGCTGGAAAGAGGCGCGCCGATGGGCAGCCTGGCCGTGGCGCGTTCGCTGACCGGCGACCCGGGCTTCATCCTGCTTTTTCCCGTTGGCGACGGCGCCGAAACGATCGCCAAGCTCCAAGGCGAAGCGAAGCAGCGCGGCCTGGTCTTGCCCGAAGGCGCGGCGCGCGACGGGGTGCTCGAACTGCTGCGCGTCGAGGCCGGCGGCGTGCGCATGGGCGTGGACGCCGAGCCCGGCGCGCGCGTGCTGCCCGAGACGGGGCTCGAACGGCAGGTCGTGAGCTACTCGAAGGGTTGCTACCTCGGCCAGGAAGTGATCGCTCGCATCCGCACGTACGGCTCGGTGCCGCTGGCGCTGCGCGGCCTGGTGATCGAGCTCGCGAAGAAGGACGCGTCCGAAGCGGAGAAGCTCCAGGCGCTCGATGAGATCCCCGCGCCCGGCGAAGGTCTGCTTCTCGAAGAAGGCCGCAAGGTCGGCGAGTGGGCCTCGCGCACGTACGCGCCGTCGCTCGAGGCGCCCGTCGCCTACGCGTACCTCGGGCGCGACCACCGCACGCCGGGCCTGAAGCTCAAACTGCGCGGAAAGTCCGGCCCGCTGGCCGCGCGCGTGGTGCTGCTGCCGTTCTACGGCGCGTCGGACGCGAAGGAGCGCGCGCGCTTTCTGCACGACCGCGCGATCCGGACCTTCGCCGAGCACCGCGACGAGGAGGCCGCGCGTTTGCTGGAAGAGGCGCTGCGCCTCGATCCGTCGTTCGCCGACGCGTACGAGTCCCTCGGCGTGATCCTGGGCCGCGCGTCGCGCTTTCACGAGGCCATCGACATCTTCAAGCGCCTGGAGGAAGTCGCGCCCAACGAACCGATGGTGCACACGAACCTCTCGCTCTTCTACATGAAGCTCGGCGACAAGGAGAAGGCCGAGGACGAGAAGGCCAAGGCGACGGTCAAACAGTTCGGCGCGATCCTGGAACGCAACGAGATCGATGCGCGCCTCGCTGAGGAACGCGCCAAGCGCGTCGAGGACGCCAGGCGCAAGCGCGCGATGTTCGAAGAAGTCCTCGAGATCGACGCCGTGGACCCCGTGGCGCTCTTCGGGCTCGGCAACGCGCTCTCGACGTTGGAAGAGTGGGGCGCCGCGGCGGAGACCTACGCGAAGGCGCAGGCCGCGCAGCCCGACAACAGCGCCGTGTACCTCGCGCGCGGGAAGGCGCTGGAGATGCTGGAACGCAACGCCGAGGCGCTGGCCGTCTACGAAGCCGGCGTCGCGATGGCCTCGAAGAAGGGCGATCTGATGCCGCTTCGCGAGATGGAAAACCGGGCGCTGCTCCTGAAAACGGGCAAGACCTCCGGTTGACGGCGCGGAATCGCGTTCCGAATCAATCCGCAATCCGAATTCCGCGATCCGCAATCGAAGTCATCCGCCGATTTCCCCGCGGATGCGGTCTTCCTCGCGCCGGATCGCCTCGATGTCCACGCCCAGTTCGGTCAAGAGCGCTCGCGCCAGTCGCACCGCGACCTCGCCTTCCTCGAAGCTGATGTTCTGCGCGCCGGCTTCCTCCAGGAACGCGCGTTCCTGCAGGTAGCGCGCGCGCGTCAGGATGCGCACGTCCGGGTTCATCGCGCGGGCCTGCGCGATCACGGCAAGGCGCCCGGGCGTGTCGGGCAGCGTCACGACCAGGAAGCGCGCGACCCTCACGCCGGCCGCCTCGAGTACCTCGCGGCGCCCAGCGTCGCCGTACAACGCACGCGTGCCCTGCTTGCGCAGCGCCTCGACGGTCTTCGGGTTCAGGTCCACGACGGTGGGGAAGATCTTGAAGTCGTGAAGGATGCGTGCAACAGTCTGCCCTGCCGGGCCGTACCCGACGACGACAGCGCGGGCCTCGGTCGGTTCTTTGCGATGGTCCGTCTGGTCGGCCTGCCGGCTTTTTCCGAGCTTGGCATTGATTCGATCAAAGATGCCCCCAGCCCAAGCACTGAACCTGCCACTCCAGGCGGCAAGAAATGGAGCCGATAGCATGGTAAGAACGGAAAGGGCAAGAATGAAATGTTGGAGTTCGGGTTCGAGCAGATTATGGCGTGCGCCCTCCTGGCCCAGAACGAAAGAGAATTCGCCGACCTGAGCCAGCGGCAGAGCGACGCCTGCGGCAAGCCCCAGTGGAACACCTGCGACCTTCAGGGCAAGCATGGCGAGCAGCGTTTTTAGCACTACAACGGCAATAAACGCGCCGCCGAGAGGTAGTAAATGCGTGGCAATGAAAGGCAGATTGACGAGCATTCCGACGGACACGAAGAAGAATCCCAAAGCCAGATTTCGAAGCGTGCTAAGGTCTGCCATGATCTGCGAGGTGAATGGCGTCTGCGCCAGCACCAGGCCGCCTAGAAATGCGCCAAGTGCCATGGATGCGCCAGAAAATTTTGCCGTCAGCGCCACGCAGAGACACGCGCCCAGCGAGGCGAGCGAAAATGCCTCCGGGAACCGGGTCATGGCTGCCTTTTCAAACCACCTGGGTAAAATGTACCGGAATCCTGCGAAGGTCATTGGCAATCCAACGAACAACAAGGCAAGTTGCGCGTGGAGGTTGCTGCCCGGCTGTGGTTCAGCCGAATCGGTCGATAGCAGACGCGCCGCGATGGGGAGCAGAGCAACAACGAAGATGGCCGCGATATCCTGAAAAAGGGAGACGGTCAGGAACAATCGAGCGCGATGAGTATCGCCTTCCCGACGATCTTCCAAAGCCTTCATGACTAGCACCGTGGAACTCATGGCAACCATGAATCCGACGGTCAAGGCCTGACCAAAGCTCGCGCCCAACGGCAGCGCCAGGCCACCTGCCACAATAGCCGTCAGAAGGACTTGAAGCCCGCCGCCCACCATGCAAACCATCAGCATAGCGCGAGCATCGCCAAGGCGAAACTCGATACCGATGAAGAACATCAGCAAGACAACGCCAAACTCGGCAACTGCTTGTGCCGATCCGGCGTCGGCGAAGAGCCAGTCCTTGAACGGTGCAATCAGAACGCCCAGTGTGATATAGGCGAGGATGGGGGATATCCGCCACCGGCTCATCAACCACACAAAACCGGCAGCGCCCATGGTCAGGATGGTAAGCAGAACTATGGGTTCGGCATTGGGCATAGGCTGGATAGTCAAAACCTCACGTGAAAGACGTAAGCCTGCCAGTTCTCCGTATCATCGGAGGGCCGCGAAACGCGTGCGAACATAGCGGGTAGACAGAGTTTCGGCAATTGGAGGATGCCTCGATAGCTCTGGATCGAGGCCATTCGGTGATGGTGCAAGTTGCTTTCCTGATGCCAGTTGCGGCGACGTGCAGCAACCCGGCCGGTTGCGGCTGAGTCGGCCGAAAGAAATAATATTGACATATCGTAAACTAACGATATACTGACATTATGAAGAACGCGAAGAAGGCCCCCCGCCTGATCCCCCTCGAGAAGCTGGGGGAGGCTGCCGAATGCCTGCGCATCCTGGCTCATCCGTGCCGCCTGCGGATGGTGCAGATGCTGCTGGGCGGGACGTACACCGTCGGCGAACTGGCTGAGGCCTGCGGCATCCCCAGCCACATGGCCAGCGAGCACCTGCGCCTGCTGCAGCGCTGCGGGCTCTTTGGCAGCCGCCGCGAAGGCCGCCGCATCTACTACACGATCGCGGAGTCCCAGGTGAAAGGCATCATGACCTGCATCGAGCGCCATTTTGGGTAAGGAAGGAGCATGCCATGACCACCGAACCGTTGACCATCACACCCGCCGAACTGAACGCGAAGGCCGCGCGCGGAGAGCCGGTCGAACTCATCGACGTGCGCACGCCCATCGAATTCCGCGAGGTCCACGCAACGCCCGCTCGCAACCTGCCGCTCGACACCCTGGATGCGCGGGCGTTGTTGGAGGGCCGGGATAAGGACAAGCCGCTCTACTTCATCTGCAAGGGCGGCGACCGAGGGCGTATGGCTTGCCGCAAGCTGCTCGACGCGGGCGCCCAGAAGATCGTGAACGCCGAAGGCGGCACGCAGGCCTGGACCGCAGCCGGGCTGCCGGTGGTGCAGGGCAAGAATGCCGTCTCGCTCGAACGCCAAGTGCGCATCGCGGCTGGCACGCTGGTCCTGATTGGCATTGGCCTTGGGGTTCTGGTCAATCCATACTGGCTGGGACTCTCGGCGTTCGTCGGCGCGGGCCTGGTCTTCGCCGGCATCACGGACACCTGCGGCATGGGCATGCTGATGGCGAAGATGCCCTGGAACCGCGTGAATCCGGACGGCAAGGCCTGCAAGCTGCCCGCGCGCGGCTGATTGTGCCTAATAAAGGAGGCGGCGATGTTCCTGCACCAGCGCTTCGTGCCCGGTCTGGCGATCTACAGCTATGTGATCGGTGACGAAAAGAGCGGGGTGGCGGCGGTGCTGGACCCCACGCGCGACGTCGGCGAATACGTGCGCGTTGCGGAGGCCGCGGGCCTGCGCATCGCGCATATCCTCGAGACCCACGTCCACGCCGACTACATCAGCGGCGCGAAGGAGTTGAAGGCGCGGCTCGGCGGCGCGCCCACGATCCACGCGTCGAAGCTAGGCGGTCCGGAATGGACGCCCGCCTACGTTGACCGTGCGGTCGGTGACAGCGACGAGATCGTGCTGGGCAGCCTGCGCCTGAAGGTCGTGCACACGCCGGGGCACACGCCCGAACACATCGGCTGGGAACTCTTCGACGATACGCGCAGCAAGGACACGCCGTGGCTCTTCTTCAGCGGCGATTTCCTCTTTGTCGGCGACGTCGGCCGCCCCGACCTGCTGGGCGAGGAAGCGCGAAAGAAACTCGCCGTGCAGCTGTACGACTCCGTCTTCACGCGCCTTCCGAAGCTGCCCGAGTTCACCGAGGTCTATCCGGCACACGGCGCTGGGTCGCTCTGCGGCAAGGCCCTGGCGGCGCGCGGGACGTCGACGGTGGGATTCGAACGCCGCTTCAACCCGTCGCTGGCCGAGCGCGGGCAGGCCGAGTGGATCGAGATGCTGATGCGCGGCATGCCGCCTTCGCCGCCGTACTTCGCGCGCATGAAGCGCGTCAACCGCGAAGGCCCAGCGGTGCTGGGCGGCGACTGTCCCGCGCTCCCGGGCCTCGCGCCGGCGGACTTCGAGTCCAAAGCGAAGGGCGGCGCGCTGCTGGTCGACGTGCGCGGGAAGGAGGCCTTCGCCGCGGCGCACGTGCCGGGCTCGGTCAACATCCCCGGCGGGCCGTCGCTGCCGACGTGGGCGGGCTGGGTGCTGCCGTACGATAAGCCGCTGCTGCTGGTCGCGGAGAACAACGAGAAAGCTCGCGAGGCGGCGCTGCATCTGTGGCGCGTCGGCTACGATTCGCTCGCGGGGTTCCTCGCCGGCAGCCTGGACGCGTGGGTGCTTTCGGGGCGCGGCGTCGAAGCGCTGCCCGCGATCAGCGTGCAGGACCTGCGCGCAAAGCTGGAGGGCAAGGCGCCCGTCACGGTGCTGGACGTGCGAACCGAAGGCGAGTTCACCGGCGGTCACGTCGCAGGTGCGGTGCTTGCGCACGCGGGCATGGTGCGCGAGAAACTCGGGCTGCTGCCGAAGGACAAGGCGGCGACCATCGCGGTGATGTGCGGATCGGGCTACCGCGCGGCCGTGGCGGCCTCGGTGCTGCGCCGCGAAGGCTATAAGAACGCGACGCTGGTGCACGGAGGCATGGGCGCGTGGACGGCGGCGGGCTATCCGGCGGTTAAAGACTAGGCGGGGCGGGGGGATTCGGCCTTGGCCTTGGCTTGCTCGGCGACATACGCATTGTAGCGGTCGATCATGCGGTAGAAGTCTCGGGCCAGGTCAACGACGAGTAGATAACTTATGCCAGTAAGAATCAGGCCCAAAATGAGTGTGAAGGAAACCAGGGCGGGGAAGTTATCGGTAAGCAGAAGGACTATGGAATACGGCAGAATGGATAACATTGAAGCGACCATGAGGGCCAGCGCTGCACCAGTAATTCCGCCAGCTAGGGCGGTGAGCGCTAACAGAAAGTAGCATCGGTACTGATAGTATCGTAAAGGCTTCCTAATCTCGGGACATCGGGACAGTGCCGCGCAAAGGCCTTTGCTCAGGCCCACCATTGCGGTTGCTCTTTGACGTTCTCCATTGCCCACTCTGTATTTGATGCAATAGGGCCAGAAGATGGCCCAGAATATTCCATGCCGGTCCATCGTGATCGGCTGGAGTAATTTTTCCTCGGGCGCGTCGCTCATGCCGGAAGTATAGCTCCGCGCGCGGCGCCTGAAAGGGCGTGGACGCGCCGCGCCTCCTTATTACGATGACGCGCTGGATTGCTGAACATCGAATACCTAAAGGAGCTCCCCATGCCCGCCTTTCCCGTACAATCCGGCCAGCTGATCCTCTGCATCGGCGACTCGATCACCGACTGTGGCCGCCGTGCCGAGAAGGCGCCGTACGGCGACGGATACGTGAGCCTGCTGCGCGAACTGGTCATCGCGCGCCATCCCGAGCGCGACATCCGCTGGCTGAACCGCGGCATCGGCGGCAACACCGTCGAGGACCTCAAGAACCGCTGGGAAGACGACTGCCTGCGCGAGAAGCCCGACTGGCTGACGGTCAAGATCGGCATCAACGACCTGCACCAGACGCTGCGCAAGGGCGAGCGCGCCGTCGATCCCGCGCGCTTCCGCACGCTCTATACCGAGATCCTGGAGCGCGCGAAGGGCGCCACGAAGGCGCAGGTCGTGCTGATCGATCCGTTCTACCTCAGCACCGACGCCGAGACCGACAGCTTCCGCGCGCAGGTGCTGAAGCTGCTGCCCGAATACCTCGCCGTGGTCGCCGAGATGGCCAAGACCTTCGGCATGCGCCGTGTCAAGACGCAGGAACTCTTCGAGGCGCAGATGAAGCACCGCTCGCCCAACGACTTCGCGCCCGAGCCCGTGCACCCCTACCGCGTCGGCCACGTGGTCATGGCCAACGCCGTCTACGAGGCGCTCTGCGGGTAGCCGCCAAGCCCGCCGCGCCTCCTTATAAGGGAGGTGCCCGCCCGAATTCCTGTCCTGCCGGTCCCGGCCCCCGCGTCAAAGGCGTGGGGGCAAGGGGACTCGGAGGCGGGGTATGCGTTCGGCGATCTTCCTTTCAAACCTTATTCTCTTGTGCCTGCTGGGAATGGACCGCGCCGAGGCGGCCGGCGAGGAATGGATCTTCCTCAAGGACGGGCGCGTCGGCTGGGGCAACCCGGCGGGCGATCTTGTCTCGGTGCGGCTGCCCGGCGGCACAGTGGAGCAGCTCGCCAAGGACAAGATCAACTTCAGCCGCTCGAAGGAGCGCATCGACAAGACCGTCGACGCGATGCTCACCCTGCTCTCCGACGGCAGGACCTACACCGGTTGCGTCGAGCGCTTCAAGGCGATGGACATCGCGCTGGTGCCGAAGGCGATCGAGTTCCTGAAATGGCCGGACGCGCGTTTCCGCATCGCGGCGCTGTTTGCGCTGCAGTACGGATGGTCGAAGGAGGCGCAGGAGGCCGTCCTCGCGGCGCTCGACGATGCGGACCGCGACGTGCGCAAGACCGCCGCCGCGCTGCTGGAGAAGCATGTGCCGCTCGAGGACCTCGCGAAGCGGCTTAAGCCGTGGGTCGAGGGCCAGGACGCCGTGCTGGCCGCCGCCGCTTTCCACGTCGTGGGGCGCTACTACCCGGCCGAGGCCGTCGCCTGCGCGAAGCGTTTGCTGAAGGATCCGAAGCTGCGCGCCGAGATCGCTCCCGAACTCCCGCGCTTCCTCACGCCCGAACTGACCGGCGACACGCTGCAGCTGCTCGACGATCCCAAGCCCGACGTGCGGCGTCTGGGCATCTCGAGCCTGGTCGCGCAGCTGGCCGACGGCGCGGAGGTCCGGGCCCGCGTGGCCGATCTGCTGAAAGGCGGAAGGTCTGAGGACCGCGAGATGGCCGGCGAATACTTCGCCTTCCTGGGTTCGGACGCGGAGATTCCTCTATTGCGCGAGGCGCTGCGGGTCGAGGACGACGCGTACGCCCGCGCGGCGCTCGCCGGCGCGGTCGCGCTGCTGGAGGCGCGGAGCAAGGTGGCGGCGGGCCAGAAGGCTTCGCGCGAAATGCTCGGCGTGAAGGACGCACCGCCCGCCGATGCGCTTTCGGCCTTCCGCACGAAAGAGACGCTCGAGCCGCCGTACGTCTACGGGACGTCCGAGTTCCAGTGCCTCGATCCGTTCTTCGTCCGTACGCGCCAGCTGTTCGCGAACCGCTGCATGCCCGGGTCGTTCGGCGAAGGCGGTGAGCTGGACGACTTCGAGGACGAGGCCGTGCTAAAGCCCGCCGGGCACTGGATGCCCCCGGTGCGCGGGTACGCGGATCCCAAGCGCAAGAGCTTCGGGTTCCAGATCCCGGAATCCTTGCACGTCTTCTCCGGCTCGGTGCACATCGGCGACGACGTGGCTTGGGGGCAGGATCTGCGCACGGTCGTGGCGGTGGCGCCGGGCGTGGTGCGGCGCGTGCTGCACGTGCCGAGTTGGGGCTTCATCGTCATCGTCGAGCACGCGCAGAGCGCCACGCAGCGCGTCTGTTCGCTCTACGCGCATCTCTCGCCCGCGCTTCAGGTGCGGCCCGGCGATTTTGTCGAATGTGGGCAGCGCATCGGCGCCGTCGGCCGCGGCCTGACGCATGAGAACGGCGGGTACCCCGCGCACCTGCACTTTGGCCTGCACCGTGGGCCCTACGAGCAAGGCCGCTGGATCACCGGCTACCTGAGCCCGGAAACCTGGCAGCGCGGCGCGCACGGCTGGCTCGCCCCGCAGGAATTCTTCGCGGAACACGCCGCCGCACCCGCCGCTTCCGCGTCGCGTTGACAGCGCGCGGCCCGCGGCTACATTCTTCGCGCCGCATCGTGAATTGTTTCCGAATCCCATAAAGGAGTGCGTCATGCGCGTACATGCGTTTCACCTCGTGTTGGGCCTGCTGCTGGCGGGGCTGTGCGCCGCGCCGTCGGCCCATGCGCTGAACATCCCCGGCGTCGGCGAGAAGACCAAGAAGGAGCGCCGCCGCAAGGAGGCCAAGACCGAGGAGGCCGCGCCCGCCGAGGCCAAGACCGAAGTAACCGCGCCCGCCGAGACGAAGAAGGAGGAAGCCGCGGCCGAGGAAGCGCCCGCCGCCGCGCCCGCCGGCGAAGTGCAGAAGACCGAAGTGACGATCACGAAGGAGGCCTTCGAGGCATACAAGGACGTCAAGAAGGGGACCTTTGTCGAGTACGCCTATCCGGCGATGCCGAACTCGAAGATGCGATACGAGTGCGTCGAAAAGACCGCTGACTCGATCACGATCCTGTCCACCACCGATATGGCCGGCACGGTCCAGAAGGGCGAGGCGAAGTACGTGGTGAAGGACGAGAGCGCCAAGGTCGAGGCCGCGGGCAGGTCGTTCGACTGCACCGTCTCCGAGACGAAGGTCGGCGGCGTCTCCTCCGGCAAGACGTACTACAGCAAGCAGGTTCCGGCGCTGATGGGCGGCCTGGTCAAGACCGAGGACGCCGGCGGCAAACCCTCGATGGTCCTGACGTCCTACGGCGAGTAAGCGCGCTCCGGCATCCCGCGCAAAGGCGGCCTTCGGGCCGCCTTTGTCGTTTCCGGCGGGAGACACCGGACGGTTGCTGCCGTGGAAATCCGGGATACCATGGGGCCTTCCGGACTCGCCGAATGCAGACGGGAGGCTTCCGCCATGCCCGCGACCGTTCAATCCGTGCAGCCCGTCCTGATGGTCGGCGACGTGCCGGCCGCGCTGGCCTTCTATGCAAAGCTTGGTTTTGAGAAGTGTTTCGTCGACAACCCGAGGGACCCGCGCTACGCGGGCGTGCGCCGCGGCGGCGCCGAACTGCACCTGCAGTGGCACGACGCGGCCGAGTTCGCGCACAAGGGCGACCGTCCCAACACGCGCTTCGTGGTGGACAACCCCGACGCGCTGTACGCGGAGTTTCTGGCCGCAGGCGCGCTGTCCGACGCTTCGAAGGTGATGGACACGCCGTGGGGCACGCGCGAGTTTCACGTGCGCGACCCGTACCGCAACGGCTTGCAGTTCTACTGCGCGCGCTGAGCGCGAAGGGCGACGCATTCTATAAAGAGGGGATTCCATGCGCGAGACGATCTGGACGAGCCGCGGCGAGACCGGCTGGACGAAAATCCTGGACGGCAAGCGCGTGGAGGACTTCAAGCACGCCGGCGCGTGGACGCTCGCCAACGGCGCGCTCTCCGCCGAAAAGCCCGCACAGCACGCCGCCCTGGACATTTGCCCCGCGATCGGCGGCGACTTCGAGTTCGCCTGCGGCATGACCACCATCGCCGGCGGCAACGGCTCGATCCTGTTTCGTTGTTCCGAGGACGGGAAGCAGAGCTATGAGCTGGACCTGATGTACGGCATGCAGGCAGTGGTGCTGAAGAAGCACGACCGCACCAAGCCCCAATCCAGAACGATCCTCAGCGCGGTCAATCACGAGCTGCGCCAGGGCACGGAGTACGCGGTGGAACTGGCGGTGCGCGGCGAGTCCATCACCACGTACGTGAACGGGAAACTGGTCAACCAGGTGCGCGAAGCCGAATTCGCCGCCGGCGACCTGAAGCTGTATTCCTGGCAGTCGAACATCCGCTACGCCGACCCGCGCGTGCGGATCTATTAGCGGCGGGTCCCGGGTTCCGAGTTCCGGGTCTCAAGCCAGGGCCACGCCACGCGCGCCTTCAGCTCCGGCAGATCGTCCAGGTCCTTGCCCGGATGCCGATCGGACAACGCTGCGCAGGGGCAGGCGTTCGCGCTGGAATCTTTCAAGGCGCGGATCCTCTCCGGTTTCGGGGCCGGCATCATCGCGCCAATGAAAGCGGCCCGGCAAGTGCCGATTTCGCCCGAATTTCGGTTACCGCGGTGCTCGTCGCGTGTATGCCAGGGAAAGGAAAAGGGTGAGCGAGGGAGAAGAAGTGAGGGGGGCCTGCTCGTGCGATCGTCGCTGACCGGAATCGTGGCCTTTGTTCTGGCCGCGGGGCTGTTCGTGGCGCTGAGTTACGCGCCGCCGGACGGCTTCGCGGATGCCGATTCCACCGATACTGCCGAACCGCCGCCAAAGCCGGAAACCCTCACCACGACCCGCGCCGGCGCGCGCGCCGAACCGCGAGGGCCGGTCACCTTCGCGACGCTGGACGGAGACCGCGAGATCGTGGTGCGGTTTGAAAGCAGCGGATGCTTTCACAACGTGCGCTACCGGATGACCTTCCGCAACGAGGGCGGCCTCGCCGTGGAGGTTGCGTCCTTGACCAGGGAAGGCGCCGAGACGGTGCTGGGCAGCAAGCAACTCGGCCCGGAGCAAGCCGTGAAACTCGACAACCTGCTCACCTTCTACCGCGGCTTGAAGGGCGACGGCGGCTGCACCACGCAGGATTGGATCGAAGTCGAAACGCGCGATAGCGGGCGCCCGCTCACGAGCGAGAAGTTCGTTGACGGAACCTGTTCGACCCACGACCGCACCGACCTGGAGGCGCTGTGGCCCATCGCCCGCGACGTCGAGGACGCCTGGCGGCAGAAGCAGGAGCGCGACGTGCCGGTGAAGTAGGCGCCGCGGCGGCACACAAGAACCCTTCGACGTCAACCGGAAAGTTTGTCTATCAGATTCTCGTAACTCGATGCCAATTCAATCCAGACCGGTTGCGGTCCGTCGTCCCCCAGATAGATGACTCGCGGAATCTCGTTACGGTAGTCTAGCGCAATCGGACTGTCTTCATCGGCCTCACCAATGATCAAGGTACGTTTCGGATCGACTCGTCCTGGAATGAAAATTGAGCCTTCCGTGCCCAAGTAAAAATTGGCCGCCGGCGTACTCCAAAACTTATGCTGAGACACGATTTGTTCATACCTCCATAGTCTCGGCCGGGGGCTTTCAAGGCGCGTCAGGAGTGCTTTCAATCTTGCCTGTTCAAGCTCGGTCAGACGACGGCCGCCTGCTTTTAAATGTCCCTCGAGAAGCGCGGGAAGTGGGAATTCTGGGATGATCATGGTCACTGCGCCTCCCAAGAAATCCTGGCGGGTGGCCCAGCACGATTCGTTGCTTCCGGTCTCCGTGTCGCCCCATTTTTGGGTGCCATCACCACGGAGTGGTGTGCCGTAAGTGCGAAGGTCCCCGCGTTACCGGCACGGCACTTCGTGACCGTGGCACTCACTGCTCGCTACACGGCCTTGATAGATTATCGCATCCGTTCTGCTTTCCGCCACAGATGCACGGGTAAATACCCGCGCTACGCGCAGGCGTTTTGCGGAGCGCTGGGTGATGCGGCAGCGCGCGGGGGAGATTTGGGAAGCGTACTTGGCACACCACTTCGTGGTGTGGCACTCACGGATCGCGATACGGTTTGGCGGCTGCTTTTCCTTTCGCTGTTTTTCCGATTTATTGTCTCGCCGCTCGCCCCTGCCTATTTCCTTGGTGTAACAATTCGCGAGCCGTGAACCGTTTTCCTTTTGCTGCTTTTCAGTATTTTGGTTCTTGCCGCTTGCCGCTTGCCGGTCTTTCCGTTCTCAACCCTCGCCCCTGACCCCTCGCCCCTGGCAATACGCAAAGCGTATATTTCACCTTGAGCAATGTAACACATCTACATGGTGCAAAGTAACACCCGCCGTTCACGTAAGCCCTATTTGCACCCCGCGCAGCACGGCGTGCAAAATCGTCGTAAGTCCAAGGATCTCGTAGCGTGCGCGTTAATGCACCATGTGCGATTCGTAATTAATTCGATACAAATCGCCATGTGCACTCCAGCACCTCGCGCAGCACGACGTGATTCGCGAAATCTCGCGACCGACATTTTTTGTCAGTTTGGATCGTTAATTAAGCGCCGAAGTAGCTGCGGACCTTCTCGAGGCCCTTCACCAGCGCGTCGATCTCGTCGAACGACGTGTAGAGGTAGCCGCTGGCGCGCGTGGTGGACGCCGCGCCGAGCCATTCCATCAGCGGCTGCGCGCAGTGGTGCCCCGCGCGCACGGCGATGCCTTCGCTGTCCAAGACCTGCGCGATGTCGTGCGCGTGGATCTCGCCGAGTTCGAAGCTGAAGACCGCGGCGCGGATCTCCGGATTCGCCGGCCCATGCAACTTCATGCCCTTCACGCGGTTAAGGCGATCGAGCGCGTAGGCGACCAGCTCCTTTTCGTGCTCGCGCACGCGCGCCATGCCCAGCTTGCCGAGGTACTCGGTGGCGGCCACCATGCCGGCGGTCTGCGCGATCGGAGGCGTGCCGGCCTCGAAGCGCAGCGGCGGCTGCTTGTAGGTCGAGCGGTCGATGTGGACTTCCTCGATCATCTCGCCGCCGCCCAGGAACGGCTGCATCTTCTCGAGCAACTCGTAGCGCCCGTACAGAACGCCCAAGCCCGTGGGCCCCAACATCTTATGCGCGCTGAAGGCGTAGAAGTCCGCGGAGAGCGCGCGCACGTCGACGGGCAGATGCGGTGCGCCCTGGCAGCCGTCGACGACCAGCACCGCGCCCGCGGCGTGGACCTTCGCGGCGATCTCGGCGACGGGGTTGATGGTGCCGAGGACGTTCGAGACGTGCGTGACGGCGACGATCTTGACCTTGCCGCCGGCGAGGAACCTGTCGAGGTCCTCGAGCCGCAGCGTACCATCGGGATTGAGTTCCACGGCGCGCAGGACGATGCCGCGTTCCTTCGCTAAGAGCTGCCACGGCACCAGGTTGCTGTGGTGCTCCATGCGCGTGTAGACGACCTCGTCGCCGGCTTTCAGATGCTTGCGGGCGTAGCTGTGCGCGACGAGGTTGAGGGCCTCGGTCGCGTTCTTCGTCCAGACGATCTCGCTGGGGCGGCTGGCGTTGATGAACCAGCTGACGCGCGTGCGGGCGCATTCGTAGATTTCGGTGGCCTTCTCGGCCAGCACGTGCAACCCGCGGTGCACGTTGGCGTTGCTGGTGCGGTAGAACTCGTCGATCGCCTGGATCACGTGGAGTGGCTTCTGGCTGGTTGCGGCGCTGTCGAGGTAGACGAGACGCTTGTCGCCGTGGACCTTCTGCTTCAGGCAGGGAAAGTCCTGGCGCAGCTTGGCCGGATCCAGCGGGGTGTTCTCGCGGGTGCTGGGCGTCCTGGTGCTCGAAGCCTGATTGCCCGACACGGCGTGCTCCTTGCGCAATGCGGCGGCGGCGCGTTCGTTCATGACCATACTCCGCAGGAAGCCCTTCGTCTCGGCCGAATCGCACGCGCGGGCGATCAATGCCCGGCCGCGGGCTTCGGCTCGATCGTTTTATTCTATGCTGGCCGGGCTCGGGCGGTCAAGATAATCCAGACAATTGCTATCGGCGATCTCCATAAAAAGAGCGGGGTTTCATGGAGTTCATAACTTGTTTATTTAAAGCAAGTTATGAAATGAATGCGTTCCATGATCTCCGGAAGATGGGGTGCGGCAGGAATCCAAATTTTGTGCAGATTCATTGAACGCCGGAAGCCGATCATGCGTTAAGCAACATGTGCAGCTAGCACCTTGGTGTGTGGGGGTTTACGGGTTTAAAGGTCCTAGAAGGAGACGAAGCGATGGCCAAGTTTGAAGAACAGGTAGACGAAGAACTGCTCGACGAAGAGCTGGAAGAAGAGGAAGGCGCAGGCGGAGGCGGATTCCTCGACTCGCTCTCGGACCAGTTTGGCTCGGCACCCTGGTGGGTGATCTCGGGCGCGTTCCACGGCCTGATGATCCTGCTGGTCTTCCTGATCGGCATGGTGGTCATGCAGGCGAAGCAGGACTCGGTGGTCATCGCCACCAGCCTGGAAAAGCCCGTGCCGCCGGAATACGACGAGAAGAAGGAGCGCGACATCTTCAAGAAGCCGGTGCCCCTGGACGAGAACCAGGAACCCATTGAGAATCCTGTAGTTACGCATGAAGTCGTCGAGTTCGCGGACCACAACGAGACCGACGACAACATGGACGACAACCAGGCGCGCGGCGACGAGAACGCCATCTCGGACGTCCCCCTGGGCGGCACGGGCACGGTCGCGGCGATCGGCCTGGGCGGCGGCGGCGGCGGCGCCTTCGGGCACCGCGGCGTCGGCGGCCGCAGGCGCTTGGCGATGCGCGGCGGCGGCGGCAAGGCCACCGAGTCCGCGGTCGACGCGGCGCTGCGCTGGCTGGCCAAGCACCAGGAAGCCGACGGCCACTGGGACTGCCAGAAGTACGGCGGCAAGCAGGCCGACGTGGCCATGTGCGGGCTGGCGCTGCTGGCCTTCCTGGGCGCCGGACACACGGAGAAGGTCGGCCAGTACAAGGACAACGTCACCCGCGCGGTCGCCTGGATGAAGTCCATTCAGAACGCCGACGGTTCGTACTTCAAAAACGGCGAGACCCACGGCATTGGCTATCACCATGCCATTGCAGGACTTGCAATGGCCGAGGCCGCCGGCATGGGCCGCGTCCCCGGCACCGTGGCTTCGGCGCAGAAGGGCGTGGACTACTCCATCGACATCCACCAGAAGGGCGATGCTTCGGAAAAGCTGGGCTGGCGCTACGCCGCGAAGAGCGCCACCGGCGACATCTCCGTCTCGGGCTGGTTCATCATGCAGTTGAAGTCCGCCAAGGTGGCGGGCCTGAAGGTCGATCCCGCGGGCTTCGACGGCGCCATCAAGTTCCTGGACAGCGTCCAGAACAAGGGTGCCGGCGGCGGCGGTGCCGACGCCAGCTTCGGCAGCGGCGGGCACGTCTACGGCTACACCGATGCCAACAGCGTCAGCCACCGCCGGACCGCGATCGGCTGCCTGGGTCGCCAGTTCCTGGGCTGGAAGAAGGAAGACCTGCAGGGCGGTGTGGACTGGTTTGTCAACAAGGGCGGCGTGCCGAACTGGGGAGCCAACGGCGGCAGCGTGGACCTGTACTACTGGTACTACGGCACCCTCTGCGTCTTCCAGCAGGGCGGCGACGTGTGGAAGAACTGGAATGAGAGCATGAAGAAGGCGCTCTGCGACAACCAGCGCCGCGGCGGCGACGAAGACGGCTCCTGGGACCCGGTGGGCGACTACTCGGGCTACTGGGGCCGCGTCGGCCAGACGGCACTGGGCTGCCTCTGTCTGGAGGTCTACTACCGCTACCTGCCGCTGTACAAGGAGTAATCGGACCCAACCACCGCACACCAACCCTCGCACAAGGGGAAGAGAGGGCCGGGCAACCGGCCCTCTTTTTTTTGTCTCGTTTGGCTTCCAGGCTCGAAAAATTTCCTCGCGAATCCGCTGAACCATCGCACGCCAATAGCGTTCCTCGCCACGCAACCGGCATGATCGCCGGGATGGGGCAGGAACGAAAGGAGACGGGCGATGTCCAGACACCAGCAGCCGGTCCAGGACCAGGTCATCGACGAGGAACTCGAGGAGATCGAGGGCGCCTCCGCGTCCACCGGGCTCTTCGAGTCGCTCTCGCAGCAATTCGGAAGCGCGCCGTGGTGGGTGATCTCGGGCGCGTTCCACGGCCTGATGATCCTGCTGGTCTTCCTGATCGGCATGGTGGTCATGCGCGCCGCGCACTCGGATCTGCTGATCGTCACCGACCTCACCAAGCAGAAGCCGCCGGAGTACGACGAGAAGAAGCCGACGGACGTCTTCAAGAAGGTCACGCCCGAGGATCCAACGCTGGAGCCTATCGAGCACCCCGTCGTCACGCATGAAGTGGTCGAGTTCGCGGACCACGTGGAGACAGCCGACGACATGGACGACGCCAAGGCGCGCGGCGACGAGAACGCGATCTCGGACGTGCCTTTGGGCGGCACCGGCACCGTCGCGGCGATGGGCACCGGCGGCGGCGGCGGCGGGCAGTTTGGCCAGCGTGGGCCCGGCGGGCGCAAGAGGCTGGTCCAGAACGGCGGCGGCGGTCCCGCCACCGAGGACGCGGTCGCTTCGGCGCTGCGCTGGTTGGCCCGGCACCAGGAGCCCGACGGCCGCTGGGACTGCCAGAAGTACGGCGGCAAGAACGCCGACGTGGCCATGACCGGTTTAGCGCTGCTCAGCTTTCTGGGGGCGGGGCATACGGAGCAGACAGGCGAGCATAAGCTCAACGTGCAGCGCGCCGTATCCTGGCTGAAGTCGATCCAGAACCCCGACGGCTCGTACTACCGCGCAGGCGAGGAAGGCCACGGGATCGGCTACAGCCACGCGATCGCCGGGCTGGCGATGGCGGAAGCGGCGGGCATGGGCCGCAACGACAGCACGAAGGCCTCGGCCCAGAAGGGCGTGAACTACTCGGTGGATATCCACCAGAAAGGCGAGGCGTCGGACAAGAGCGGCTGGCGCTACGCGCCCAAGAGCACCGTCTGCGACCTCAGCGTGACCGGCTGGTTCATCATGCAGCTGAAGTCAGCGAAGGTGGCAGGGCTGCGCGTCGATCCGGCGGCCTTCGACGGCGCGATCCGCTTCCTGGACAGCGTGGAGAACAAGAACGCGGCGGCCGCGGATTCCGCCTATGGCGGAGGGCACGTCTACGGCTACACGAGCAGCAGCGATGTCTCGCATCGGCGCACGGCGATCGGCTGCCTGGGCCGGCAGTTCCTGGGCTGGAAAAAGGAGGACCTGCAGGGCGGCGTGGACTGGTTCATGAACCGGGGTGGCGTGCCCGCTTGGGGCGCCAACGGCGGCAACGTGGACCTGTACTACTGGTACTATGGGACGCTGTGTGTCTTCCAACAGGGCGGCGACAACTGGACGCGCTGGAATACCGCGATGAAGAAGGCGCTTTGCGACAACCAGCGCCGCGGCGGTGACGAAGACGGTTCGTGGGATCCGGTCGGCGACTACTCGGGCTTCTGGGGCCGGGTCGGCCAGACGGCACTGGGCTGCCTGTGTCTGGAGGTCTACTACCGTTACATGCCGCTCTACAAGTAACGGATCTTACCGCACGCGCAAAGAAGGCCGCCTCCGGGCGGCCTTCTTCATTTGCGGAATTCCGTCCGAAATCCGGTGAACGCGCCCTCCGCTACAGCGTTCATTTCCGTGCGCCGCGTGGATCGCGGCGATGGAAGTACGGCAGGTCGGCGAAAGGAGCAGGAACATGAGTACGTACCAGAAACCGGTCGGCGTCGTGGAACTGGACGACCATCTCGAAGCGCCGGCGGCCGCGCCCGGAGCGCTGGACCAACTGTCCGGGCAGTTTGGCGCGGCGCCCTGGTGGGCAATCTCGGGGGTCTTTCACGGCCTGCTGATTCTGCTGGTCTTCCTGATCGGCATGGTGGCGATGCATTTCGTCAAGAAGGATCCCGTTGTGGCCGTGACCATCGAGAAGATCCAGGTACCGGAGGTCGAAAAGCCGCCTACGACCGCGATCCTCGACTCGAAGCTCCGGCCGGAGGTCGAGCCGACGGAGGAATCGTACGTGCAGGTCGTGGTGAACGAGATTGAAGTCAACGATGTCGTCATGGAGACGCCCGACGAAGTGCAGGACCAGGACAAGGCGCATGGCGATCCGGACTTCTTAACCAACGTGTCCCTGAACAGCACGTCGTTCAGCAAGGCCATCGGGCCGAACGGCGCGCCGAGTGGCATCAACGGCCAGCGGTACGATCGCGGCATCCGGCTGCGCCTTGCGACGAAGGGGAAAGGCGGCAAGCACACCGAGAGCGCCGTGGAGCGCGCGCTGAAATGGCTGGCCGACCATCAGGAAGCCGATGGCCACTGGGACTGCCAGAAGTACGGCGGCAAGCAGGCCGACGTCGCCACCACGGGACTGGCGATGCTCGCCTTCCTGGGCGCGGGCCACACTGAAAAGGTTGGCAAGTACAAGCCTAATGTCATCCGGGCGGTGCAATGGATGCGCGGCATCCAGAACGCAGACGGGTCGTACTTCAAGAATGGCGAGACCCACGGTATCGGCTACCACCACGCGGTCGCGGGTCTGGCCATGGCGGAGGCTGCGGGCATGGCGCGCGTACCCGCGACGGTCGCCTCCGCCCAGAAGGGCGCCGACTACTCTGTCGATATCCACCAGAAGGGAGAAGGCAGCGAGAAGCTCGCCTGGCGCTATGCCGCCAGGAGTGCCACCAACGACATCTCGGTGACCGGATGGTTTATCATGCAACTAAAAGCGGCCAAGGTCGCCGGGCTGCGCGTTGATACGCAGGCCTTCGATGGCGCGATGCGCTTCCTAGACAGCGTTGAGCAAAAGGGCGCGGAGGCCAACGCCGGCGGCAGCTACGGGGGCGGGAACCGCTACGGCTACACCGACGCCAACGGCGTCTCGCCTCGCCGCACGGCCATCGGCTGCCTGGGCCGGCTCTTCGTGGGCACGCCGGGGCAAGAACTGGCCGGCGGCGTGAACTGGTTCGTCGAAAAGGGCGGGGTGCCCAACTGGGGCGCCAACGGTGGCAACGTAGATCTCTATTACTGGTACTACGGAACCTTCACCGTCTATCAGTTTGACGGCCCCGACGGCCCGGTCTGGACGCGCTGGAACAAGGGCATGGTCTCGTCGCTCTGCGACAACCAGCGCCTGGACGGCGACGACAAGGGCTCCTGGGACCCTGTCGGCGACTATTCAAATTACTGGGGCCGCGCCGGCCAGACCGCGTTGGGTGTGCTGTGCCTGGAGGTCTACTACCGCTATCTGAAGATGGGCAACTGAATCCAAGAAACGGAGCGATGGAAGGGAAGGGCGCCGCCTTTGCGCGGCGCTCTTCCTTTTATAGGAACGCTTTGCGGTAGTTGTGCTCGAACAGCAGCAGGCATTCGCGCTGTTGGATCGCCAGCAGCAGCTTCTCGGTAGCGGCGTCGGGCGTGCGCGTGCAGCAGAGCACGAAGGCGTCGGGATCCCACGCCTTGCCGTTCAAAGGCAGGTCCTTTGGCTTGGTCTGCGGGTGGTTCGCTGCGATCTCCTGCGCGTCCTGCGCCAGTTCTGCGAAGACGGGATGCTCGCCGACGCGGGAGAACCAGTACCGCGAGTTGCTCGCATCGGGCTCCATGCGGTGCTGGATCGCGTGCCAGTAGCTGCCGGATTCCGTCTTGATCCCCTGCGCAATCGTGTGGCTGGCGTCGAAGTAGTCGTAAAAGAGCCACAGGCCCGCCAGCAGGCAGGAGGCGTCCTCCTTCGACTGCACGACTCTGCCCGCGGCCAGGGTCTCAAGCGTGAACGCCTCGATCTGAGCCTTCGCGTCCGGCACCGGCTCCCCAAAGGCCAGGGCATGCGGGCGGCCTTCCTCCAGCGCCCTTGCCACCAGGGCTCCCGACGGGCCAAAGGATTTTGGTTCGATCGAGCGCACGGCGGCCTCCTTTATATAGGCTGCGCCGCGCGTGGGAGCCAAGTCGCGAGCGGCACCGGAGGTTCTTCTCCGCAGACCAGCGCCGCGATGGATTCCCCAGAGACCGGCGCCAGGCAGATGCCGTTGCGCGCGTGTCCGGCCGCCACGAAGAGGCCCTCCACGCCGGACACCATGCCCAGAATCGGGTGATTGCCTTTCAGGCCCGGGCGCAGGTCGGCCCAGCCCTGTTCGGGCTCGACGCCCACCAATGCGGGCACCAGGCGTTCGGTGAACGCCCGCAATTCGGCCTGGCCCTCCGCCGTGGTGACCGACTCGAAGCCGACGTGCTCCATGGTGCTCCCGGCCAGCAGCACGCCGTCGGGCCGCGGTACCAGGTAACGCGCGTCGACCGTGATCAGGCGGCGGAAGAGCGGCTTAGGGAGGCGGTAGCAGACCATCTGTCCGCGCCACGGCTCGATCTTGGCCGTGCGCGGCGCCAGGCGCGTCAGTGCCGGAAGCTGGGCGCTCCACGCGCCGGTGGCGGCGAGCACGTTCCGCGCGGGCCGGCGCGTGCCCTGCTCGTCGAGGACGCCGCGAACGCGGCCGTTCTCGATCCACACGTCTGCCACGGCGATGCCTTCGCGTAGCACGCCGCCGCGCTGGCGGCAGGCCAATGCCAGGGCTTTGCCCAGGCGCGGATTGCGGACCTGCGCGTCGTCGGGGAAGTGCACGGCGGTGAAGGCGCCGTCGAAGTTGACGCTCGGCTCCAGCGCCTTCGCTTCCTGCGGCGATACGCGCTCTGCCCGCACGTTCCGCGCATGGCAGCCTTCCATCACGCGCTCGATGTTGTTGCGGCCGGACGGCGTGTCGTCCTCGGGCGGATAGAGTTCAAGCGCGCCGCAGCGCATGAACCCTGCGTCGATGCCGGTCTCCTCGAGCAGTTCGGCGGCCCACTTTTCGTGCAGCGGGATGCTGGCCAGGGTAAGGTCGTGGTAATCGGGCGCGGCAGAGCCCTCGCGCGGCCAGGGGCGGCAGTTGAGCATCCCCGCGCCGGCCCACGACGCGCGCGAACCGGCGCGCTCTCGTTCCAGGATCTCGACGCGCAGCCCCCGGCGCAGGGCCGCGTAACCCGCGCTCAGGCCAACCAGGCCGCCGCCGACGATCAGGAGGTCCGGAACCGCGTCGTTCATACCCCTGGGATACCGCAACCGCGCCTGGAGGCAAGGACGCCCGCGCCAAAAGCGCAGTGCGACTGGAAATGAAACGGGGGAAAGGGTATTGTGCTCACTCGCCGGAACGGCCTCGACCGCCCGGCGTCCTGCCCCACACGGAGAGGTGGCAGAGTGGTCGATCGCACCGCCTTGCTAAGGCGGCATACGGGTCACACCGTATCGTGGGTTCGAATCCCACCCTCTCCGCCATATTTCCTTCGTGCCACGGAAGTATCTATATTGACTGAAGTTGTAGTATAGGGTAGCCTTTCGATACCCGCTTGTGAAAGGTTTTGTGGAAGAATCGGCGGGGACCGAGGCAGCGCTCCCCATGGCGAAACGCCCCTCCCGAGCCCAGCATACCGGCAGGACCGCCGCCGGCCATACCCGTGACGTCAACGTCGAACGGGTTCGAAACGTCACGATCTACAAGCGGGGGAAGGTCTTTTACCTGTACTACCGCGAGCTTGGCCGGTCCGTTCGGCGGCGCATTGACGGTAACCTCGCAACCGCCCGAGCCACCGCCAGCAAGGTTGCCGCCGCCCTCGACGAACACCGGCCTTCTCCGCTGGGCTTCCTGCGCGTCGACCCCGACGCCTTCGTCACCGCCTACCTGAACTATACTGAGATGGTGCAGCAGTTGGCCCTGCGTAGCCGGGAGCGCTACCGGGCGGCGCTTGAGCTCTTTAAGGGGTTTGCCAAAGACCAGGACATCCGTACCGTCGACCAGTTCTCAGAGGCCAGCGTTGAGCATTTCGTTCGTTGGCTCCGGGAGCGCAAACGTGCCCGAAACGGCCGCGATGCGGGGGTTAAGGCCGGCTACAAGACCGGCGGTGTGAAGTTCATCCTGAGCACCTGCCGAACCGCCTTCAACTGGGCTGCCCGACACCGGTACTTGCCCCCCTTCGCGGCTAATCCGTTCTCGACCTTCCCTATCGAGAAGCTCCGGGATCGCGACGCGGAAGACGCCGCTCCGACTCTGCTCACGCCGAAGGAGCAGAAGGCGTTCTTTAAGGCCTGCGACGATTGGCAACGGCGGATCTTCCAGGTCCTGGTCGTCTACGGGCTGAGGGTAGGGGAGCTCACCCATCTGCTGGTCGAGGATGTGGATCTCAAGCAAGAGGCTATACAGATCCGGTCCAAACCGTGGCTAGCTTGGCGCGTAAAGACCGGCCGGGAGCGCCTCCTGCCGATCTTCGAGGAGGTCGTCCCGCTCTTCGAGGCGGCCATCGGCGGCCGTAAGGCAGGGTTCGTGTTCCTGAATGAGGCCTACGCCACTGGCGCCCATTCCCTGCCCGCCGAACTCGCCACTCCGCAGGCCCTCAGGCAGCGAGCCCAAGCCGAGGTCGATGCGCTGCGCGGCCAGGAGCCGGAAGCGTCGGAACTTAAGATCCGGAGAACCTTAGAGGCCTTTGGGCGCCAATGGGGGCAGATCCCTGAAAAGCGGATCCGACAAGAGTTCATGCGGCTGACCCGCAAGATCGGCCGGCCTGAGCTTACAAAGGTCCATGATCTGCGGCATCTATTCGCCAGCCGTGCCCAGGAATTGGGGCTCAATCCGCTGCTGGTTCAAGACCTCCTGGGGCACCGCACGCTGGACATGACGAGGCGCTACACGCACATCGGTTTGGACGCCAAGCGCAAGGCTCTGCGCAAGTCCATGGGAGGCCTTTGGCGGCCCTAAGCAGTAAAGCTCGATGGCGCTCCCATGGCGCCATGCGCTCTGGGCTACCGTGAAAGGGCAATGCCCGGTACATTCATGCCTGCAATGAAGAAATCCATCCGCCATCTACCTAAGCACCTGCAGGAGCAATTGGCCGGCATCCGCGATTGTATCCTTGACCTCGCGAAGGACGACCTGGCAATGATCGTCCTCTTCGGTTCCTACGCCCGCGGGAACTGGGTCGACGACCGCTATACTGAAGGTCAGATCACCTACCGCTACCAGAGCGACTTCGATATCTTGCTCGTGGTCAACGAGCGAAGAATGGCGCAGCAACGGCAGGCCTCGCAACTGGAAGCGGCCATCAAACGGCGTCTTCAGCGCCAGGCCTTGGACACGCCGGCCACTAACTTCATCACGCACGATATCGTGGATCTCAACAAGCGCCTGACGCGAGGGAATTACTTCTTCACGGACATTAAGAGGGAAGGGCGGATCCTTTTCGACAGCGGTCGATACAAGCTCGCCCGTCGAGGGAAGCTCGAGCCGGTCGAACGGCAGCGCAACGCGCAGGACGAGTTCGATCATTGGTTCAAGAGTGCTGGCGGTTTCTTCAGAGACTTCAAGCATGCCTTTCAACATCGCGACTACTCTGTTGCGGCCTTTCACCTACACCAAGCCGTCGAACGCTACTATCATGCGGTCCTGCTGACCTGCACCGGCTACAAGACCAAATCCCATGACATCGAGAAGCTGGGGCGGATGGCCGGCAATCTGGACGCCGCTCTATTCCAGGTCTTCCCGAGGGATACGGACTTTGAGCGCAAATGTTTCGAATTGCTCAAATCGGCCTATATCGATGCACGTTACAAGCGTTCCTTCAAGATCGGCAAGCGCGAGCTGACTTACCTCGGGGAGCGCGTGGAGAACCTCCGGACGCTGGTCCGGAAATTCTGCAAGAAGAAGATCGCCGAGTTCGGTGCCAGCACTACCGCGGCACAGCGCAAGCGTTAGGTGGCGCTTGCCTGTTCATTTTTCGAATTCAAGCCGCCCGCCAGGAAGAGCTTGATACGCTCGACAATCGCATCGACACCGGCCTGCGGATCCAGACACTTCACCCTGCCCAGCATGAGGCCATTCAGCCGGTCGATCTCGACCATCAGGTTCTGGCGCAAGACTTCCTGACCTGCCTTGGGTGCAATGCATATCCCGAAGGCCCTCAACAGGTGAGAAGTCCTCGCGAGGTGTGCCAACTCCTCTTTGATGGTTTCCGTCGCTTGGTAAACTTTCCGGAATTCGCCCCGCTTCTCTGTCAGATTGGTCTCAAGGAGTTCAAATTCATCGGGTGGTGCCGCGATGGATGTCTGCGTAGATTCGCCTACGCGCACGATCTCTGCGGCGATTTCCTCGGCCTTATCATTCAAGCTGTTGAACTTGATGGCCCAAAGGATGTCCTCGACAATCTTTCGAACCTCCGGCAGGGCTGTGAATTTCGGATCAAAGAGGAACCGATACAGTGCCAGCAGCACGAAAGTCCGAACGCGAATAATGTTCTCGCGCTGCTGCAAGGCATTTACAGTGTGCTCCCTTTCTGCTCGGACTCGATCAAGTTCGGCGTTCTGCTGTTCTGCCGCCTGATTACGTGCTGCCAAGCTGTTGTACCGATCTTCAAGACTCTCGATGGCCTCGTTGAGCTGCCGACGCTCTGTGATAAGTGTCTCGATCTTTTTCGCAAGAGCGCTCCTGGATTGGGTTTGCTTCTCAAGCGCTTGAAGGCCATGGTCCATTTGCCGCAGGACCGACTGGTGATTCTGTGCCAGATGGACGAGATGCTGCGCTGCCAATCCGGCATCACCGCCGTTCTCAAGGAATTTGACGATGGTACTTGAAAAAGTCCATGCAGCGTCCGAGGTTAGTCCTAGGCGAGAAAGTCCGAGGTACGTGTCGATAGCCTCCTGAGCTTCCTCTGGATCGCATTCGCACGCTGTAAGCGCTTGTTCGATCTGACAAAGCACAATGGCATGTTCGGGGTCCAAATTAAGCCGGTGAAGTAGAAGATTGAGTTTCAATAGCCTGGGAATGTTCTCAAGGATGGAAAACATCTCCGCGTCGGACAACTTCTGTTCGCGTAACTGTCGCATGACTTGCAGCAAAGCCGCGACCTTGTCGCTTATTGCGGCGGGGTCCTCTCCACGTGCCTTCAACTCCTCGCGAACGGATTCCCAGCTTTGCCGGGTTGCCGGCGCGCACGCATCTGGAGGCGTCTCGGTGTTGTTGCCAGTCGTGGAGTTGAGAACAGACCTCCAGTCGTTTTTCGTAAAATTGGTCGAGGCGAATACCACGAGCACGGATTCGAGTACAACCCGGGCGGCGGCTACCGGCTCGAGGTAGATGGCGCGTGCCGCCCGAACGAGCGTTTCGATGCGGCCCACGTCTATCTCGTCCATGCATTCGGGTTTAATGCTTCCGCCTAGAGTCCGGCGGATAAATCGTTTCGCGTCTTCCGGAAGGTCTACGGTGGGTGCATCGGGAAGGTGGAGCGATGCACCGCTTGGAAGGCTTTCGAGGCGCTCTAGGGCAGCTGCCTTGATTGCGGGAGAAAGTTCAACGCCGGAGAAATCGGCGGTGAAAAGGCGCCGGCGCTGTGAGAGATCAAACCCTGTCTGCTCGGCCAATGTGGTCGCATCCTCCTTCAGATAGTTCGTTTCCACAATTACCGTTGCTTGGATGTCGATGGAATGGTCGTCCAGAGAGATAGAGGAGGTCCCTTGCAGAAGCGTTGTGACATCCTCCTTAACCTCGGGCCTTGCTTTCGCATGTTCGAGCAACCCAATCAGGGGTTGCGCTAACGCCGGATTTTTCCAGGCAAGCTGCCCTTGCCCATCAAGTCGGCCGATCAGCGATCGTGCCCTGGCTTGAGGTGCCATTAGCAGGCAGTCATCTGGAGATCTACCGAGAAGCTTGCAGTGAAGTTTCAATAACCACGTTTTGAGTTGGCCGCTTTTCCCTAACAGGCAGAAAGAAGGGTTCTGATCGGCTGACAAGTTGGACTTCCTCGCGATGATGCCCAGCAAGATCAATTCCGCCATCGCGGCATGGAGCCGGCTAGGCATCCTCTTCAGGAAGGGCCAGATCTGTTCAACGCCTGCGCTCAAGGCAGTTGCTTGCGGCGGATTCATCAGCGCCTGACGACCTGCGTCCGTTATCGAGTAGGATTCGCCTGACTTGCCAACGAGCCCCTCGCTGCAAAGCTTCTTGAGATGCCGATGTCCCGTTGCCCGCGGGATGCCGGTCAAATCAAGTAGCTGTTGAAACGTGCGGGGCTGCATGCAGCCAGCCAAGAGAGGAAGATGCCGGCGTTCCAACCAGTTCCACTGTGAGTTCCAATCCTGGAACTGTCCACCTCCGTTTTCAGGCTTGGTCGGATCATGCAGAGAGTCGTAACTCATGGCCGCTCCTTTGGTTATGTGGCATTCGTGACAACGGAAGTTCTAATTCCCCACGGAACTGGAACTGGAACCGGGAATGGAACTTCGAGGGAAGCTCTGGAATGTTCGGTGTGGGATATAGAGGTTCGAGCAGGGATAACTTCAGGCGGCATGGGTGGCACCAAGGATTACATCGTTGGCGCAAGCCATTGCCACCCGGCGAAGCAGGCTCTCCGGATTCGGTGGGGGAGGTCACTTCGGGTCCTTCTTTGAATTGGAATCGTTGTCGGCGGAATCTGCTCTCGTTACGCGACCATGGCAAGCGCCGCGCATCATCCATCGGTCCAGGTGTTCTCGGTGGAAGCGGACCACCCGGCCACGACGCGCAAATGGCACATACCGCTGGCTCACCCAATTCCGAAGGGTTCCGAGAGCGATGCCCAGATACTCAGCAGCCTGCAGAGGTGTCAGCCAGGGCGAGTCTGGTTTCGTTACTTGTTCCTTCACGAGGAGAAACGCTCCTCATGATTGTGAAAGGAACCGGAAAGACCGTATCTGAGCCGATGGTCCATCCACTGTTTGTAGCGATTCAGAGAATCGGCTTGAATATGCGGGCACCGGAAGTTATCCGTATACTGTAAATTACCCTAACGGTCAAAGGGAGGCTCGCGATGGATCCCGACAACGACGACCTAGAGGGCGCCTTCATGGAGCGTGCATTTTGGCAGGGCATTGGAACCTGCTTCAAAGGCCCACTCAATGCCGCCCAGCGGCAAGAAGTCAGCGAACTTCGGGAACAAGCAAAGACAGTGGCTGACGACAAGGAGAGTTTAAAGGCATTTGTCCGAAACTGCAGAAGGATCCTCCGACCGGAATTGTGCGCTGTTTCGGGCTCATCCAATTACTCGGATACGCTCCTTCGGCTAGTGTGTATCCTTCTTGATGATGCTCGAGGCGATTTAGTCTCAGAGCCCACTCAGTTGCGTCGCGATGCAGTAAAGGAAGTAATGGAAGAATCTCCACTCTTTGACTGGTCTCTGGTCGAGAAGGTTCAACCAGGGAAAATCAGGGATGTCTTGATCGCGTATCGTGACGGCGGGAAGATTGCAGCAAAAGCGCAGATTAAAACTGGAGGACGACCATTGACTCAATTGCGCTACGATGTGAAGCAGTGGCAGGACGACGATACAAAGGCGACTGTTCTGGAAATTCTCAAGTCCTTGGCTTCGAAAAAATTGCCATGATCGAAAGGTAAGGTCGTTGAGGCTTCGAAATCGGTGATCCGGGAAGGACTGCACCCACCGTTCCGCGTACGCGTTCATCCTGGGCGCGCGAGGCGGCAGCTTCACCAGCTTGTGGTCCCGGGATTCGAGGATGTCCTTGAACTGTTCGGTGAACTTGTCGTCCCGGTCGTGGATCAGGTAGATGGGCTTGCCGCCACGGTCCTCCAGGTACATGTTGAGGTTCCGGGCCTGCTGCGCCATCCACGCACCGCTCGGGCAGGTCGTGACCCCGGCGACGTGCACGTGGCGCGAGGCGACGTGGATGTAGAAGAACACGAAGCAGTCCACGAAGCCCGACTTGGTAAGAATTCTGCGTGAGACGAAGTCGCAGGCCCAGAGGGTTTCCGCATGCCGCTTCACGAACTCGGCCCAGGTATACCCGGATCGCTTCGGACACGGATCGAGGCCGTGCTCCACCAGGATGTTCTTCACCGTGGTCGCGCAGACGTTGCGGATGCCCAGTTTCCGGAGTTCGCCCAGAATCCGGCCATAGCCCCATTGGTTTTCGCGGGCCAGCCGGAGGACAACCTGGCGGATTTCGTCAGCAGTACGGGGCCTGCCCTGGCTGCCGCGCCGGCCGATGGTCTTTTCCTCGTCACGCTGCCAGCGCAGAAAGGTAAAGTAGGTTACGATGGTGATCAGGTGCTTCAGACCGGTGCCCAAGGGTGCGCCGACCCTGATCAGCCGCTTCCGTTCGGCGTCCGTAGTCCGGAGGTTCTTGGGCAGCCGCCTGCGGAGGATTTCGTTCTCGGTTTTCAAGTACTCGACCTGCTGGGCCATGGCCGAATGGGTCGCCTTGGCGAGGAGGAAGAAGAGTGGCCGGGCTGGATTTGCGGGCATGGGCGGATTCTCCGGAAGTCGTTGGCCGGTTGGACGTAAGCAAAGTTTTTGCACCCCTGGTTGAAGGGGTTGCGGTGAAGATGGCGTGGTTGCGGGACCGGGGTTCGGAAAATGCGGGGCGGGGCGGCCACGCGGATGCCGAGCCGCCGGTCTGGGATGGCTACCAGGGAGCCGAAATGCCGATGCTTGGTGATCGAAGGGGAGGCGAAATAGGATGGACTTGGGGCCGGTTCCCAAGAGCGGGAGACCCCCGATTTGCACAGTGTGCAAATCCTGTAAGTTTGAATACCCAGGCGCACTGGAAGTTGCGCCTTAACCTGCAAGCCTTATTGCGGATTGAAGATATATCGACTCCCCTGCCCTGACTTCGTTCACTACGGCCAGAGTTATCGGTTCAAACGAGCGCCAGTCGCCACCGTGACATTACGGTCATCCGTACAGAGGGCGGCACTCTACTCTCCGGCGTTGCTCGCAGTTAAAGTCCACTCTCCTGGCACCCCATCGTGGCCACCACAAGGTATTCAGGCCAGCTAAAGCCGCTGCGAATAACCCGGGATAGAGGAAGATTCAAAGGGAGTTAGATGCAAAGGATGAATCCCTACTAATGCTTCCTGATGAGGCCCTGCCCTCACCACCCACTGATAAGTCGGACAAAAGCCAGGACAAGTGAACCGCTCCCGAACCCTCGCCCATGCCCCTTGCCATTTGTGCGCCGGGCTAAACCGGCGAGGTGTAGTGAATGAAAGAGCCATATGGTGAAGGCTTAGAGTGCGTCCTAAAACCGATCTCTGGCCCGACGGAAACAGATGATAGCGCAGGCCAGTTGCACGAAGCCAAGGTAATTTTGCGCATGAACTTCGTATCGAATCTTCAATCATTGAGAGCATTGCCTATGCGCTCCCATCAGCCGACATGACCTTTCCATGGGAAGACATAAGTCGGTGGATGCAGGCGAGGGCGGCGCGGGGGGACGGAGCCATGCGCGCCTCGATCTGGCTGCCGTCGATGGCATAAGAGCCAACGAAGATGGGCTTGGTTCCGTCGGGGATACGGAGATCGTTATCCGTGACCAGGATATATCCACGATCCTGCTGCAGATCCAGGCGAAGCGCCTCGCAGGCGCTGGTACTGCCGTCGTCGTAGAACCCCAGGTCCCTGAGGTGCGCAAAAAACTCGGTGATGGTCATGATGAGACAACCGATACCAGGAACTCCGCGATCTTCAATGGCACGGGCCATTACTTCCCTTCGCTCTTTCTGGCTGTGAGGAGGGCGGGGTCGCCGAGCAGGGATTCGGTCTTTGCTAGGTCGCGGTAGGTCTGCGCGTCGCCGGGCGCGGCCGTTTCGGCGCGGGCTTCGAGCGCCCGCTGCGCCGCGCGCAGGGCTTCGCCCCAGCGCACGCCCGGCGTGCGCGAGGCGTTCAGCAGTTCCTTCATGAACTCGGAGGCCGGCGGCGACGCCAGGTACGTCGTCGTGCCCAGCGAAGCGGCTATGCCGCCCTGCGGCTGCGTCAGCAGTGCCTCGGCGATCGAGTAATACCCCGGGACGTTGTGGATGAAGTAGTTCGGCGTGCAGGTGGACTGCACGAAGACGACGTTGCCCGTCCAGCCGGCCGCGTCGGCCACCGTCATGATCGTTTCCTTGCTCAGCTTCGAACTGCTGCCGTGCCCGACGTACACGATCAGCTCGGCCTCGCCGTTGGCCGCATCGCGCAACGCGTCGCCGACGCCGTCCGCCGTCGCGTGCGTGAGGCCCAGGTACGCGCGCCGCCAGACGTGCTCAGGCACGGCCGTTGTGATCGCTTCAGCTTCGGCGGCGAAATCGCCCGCGGCCGGATCGAGCCGGTCGGCGGCCATCAGCGCTGCGCCGCCCGACGCGCCGGCCTTGTACGAAAGCGTGCGCTCGATCGCGATGGAAAGCTCGTTCGGCGTCAGCACCGGGTAGCGGCCGACCGCGGCATGCCCATCGCCCAGCAGCGCGTCGCAGGGTGCCTCGGCGAACTCGCCGGTGGCTTCGAGGAACGTCGGCACCATTGGGTCGAGCCCCAGCCCCTCGAGGTCCTGGTAGTCCCAGTGCGAGCGGCCCACCAGCAGCAGGAAGTCGGGCTTACGGTCGCGCACCGCGTTGCGGATCGCGGCGGGGCCGTAGCGACCGAAGTTGTAGGCGTCGAAGAGCGCCTCGGTCTCGGCGAACTTCGGCTTGAGCTTCTCCTTCTTGCGCGCCTTCAATAGCGGCTTGAGCGCGTCCTCGTACTCCAGGCTGCCTACGGCGAGGTACCCGCACTTCGGCGCGCGGGCGATCTTGCACAGCGCCAGGCTTTCGACGCCGCTCTCGGCGCCCACCGGCACGACCAGCACGCGCTCGGCCTGCTGCGGCGCGCGGAAGCGCGCGACGAACGAGCCGCTGTCTGCTCTGGCTTCATAGGCGATCTGCTTGGCCTTGTACGGGTCGGAGGCGTCGACGACCCACAGACTGCCGTCCTTCAGGCCGGTCACTTCGTAAAGGGCGTTGCCGGTTGCCTGGAAATCCGCGGCGGCCGCGGCATCGAGCACGCGGCGGTAAGTGATTGACATCGAGTGCAGCAGCGAGAGGTAACTCGGCACACCCAGGTCCGGCGTCTGCAGGTCGATAGTGTTCGGGCCGTCGTTCAGGACGTTGCCAGGGACCGCGAAGGTCAGTTCCAGCGCGTTGGCGTCGCCGTTCCAGGCGGCCTCGCCGCAGGGCGTGCCGTTGACGAACGCGCGCAGCGTGCCGTGCGGCGGCGTGCCGGAAGGACGCCCGAAGTTCCAGATGCGCACCGAAAGTGTTGCGGCGTCGTCCAGCGCGCCGGGCGTGGCGAGCGCAAAGGTGCGGGTGCTGTCGTTGGTCAGGTACTGGTTGCTGAACCACGGCGGATAGTCGAGCGGGCGCAGGCCCCAGTCGAAGTAGACGTCGTGGAAGTTCAGTTTGGCCGTGTCGGCCACGGCGGTCTCGGCCGCGCCAGCCTCGAAGAGTCCGCTGGCCACGCCGGGCGCCTCCGCAAGCAGCGGCTTGGCGTTCTTCGCCAGGAAGAGCGCATCGCGGGTGGTGTAACGGTCGCGGTAGCCGGGGCCGAAGACGATCACGTCGCCGCCGTTGAGGCCCAGCACGGGCAGCGGTCGGCCGCTGCGCAGCACATCGACCTTTGAGGGCTCGAAGCCCGCGGCGAACTCTCCGCCGGGGATGCGCAGCACGCCGGCCTCGCCGTAGACGGCTTTGAGCGCCTTGAACGGACGCTTTTGGGGCCCCGAACCGTCACCGGACGGATCCTGAGTGCCGCGCGATGCAGCGCCGGAGGGTAGGGACGTACCCTCTGGCGAAGCCTGCGCGAGCGACACGACGCGCGCGGAGTCCGAGCGCCCGTGTGCGGCGGCGTTCGGACCGCGCTGCGCATCGAAGGCGGCGGCCAAATTCTGTGCGCGTTCGCGAGAAGCCACTCGAGCACGCGCTTCGGCCAGCGCGGAGACTGCTTCGGGCGTAGGCGTGCCGAGGACCTCGAAGCGTCCGGCCTGCGCGGCGCGCGCGAAGGACTCGCCGTGGCCGTGCACGTCGACAGACTCGAGCCGGTACTCGTAGCAGTCGCTGCCGCCCTCGTCAAACCAGCGGTACTGCGACGGGTGCGCGTCGCTGAGGCGCCCCGGCACCAGATCCTTGTCGAGGAGCGTCCATTCGTTGCCGGTGCCGGCCAGGCGGCGCCAGACGCGGAAACCGAGGTTCTCGTTCTCGCTTGCGCAGCGCCACGTCAGCAACACCCCGGGCGCGTCCATCGAGTCGATCGCCAGCGCTTTGAACGAATCGATCGTCACCGGCGTCGTGCCAGGGTTGAACGTAAGAGTCAGGTCCACCTCCTTGTTGCCATCGTCGTAGGTGATCGCCAGCTGGTGGCCGTCCACGTTGCCGGACCAATAAAGGTTTCCGAAGGTTCCGGTTCGGGTCCCTGTGTACCTAATGAGCGGTACGACGAACGGGGTTCCGTTGGGCGAGGGGGGAAGCGATACAAGGCTCAGATCCACGAAGACCGAGCCCGCCAAGGCGACGTCGCCGGCCGACTCGATCACGCCTGCGGCCGGCGGCGAGTGACTTTCCACCACGTATTGCAATTGGCCCGTCGCGTTTTGCGTATAGTCGCCCGTCAACGTCAGGCTGCGTCTGTAGGGGATCTTGAGTTTATCTCCGAGCGTAAGGTCGTTGGCCGAGACGTCCATGTCCAGGGTTACGAGCGGCGCGGCGGACGGCCGGTCGATGGTCACGTTGTAGCGCGCGTCGCCCCACTGGTTGGGCACGATCTGCGAGCTCCACTTGAGGTACTCGTTCCACGATCCGTTGGCGTCGACGCCCCATACGAAATCGAAAGGCGCAAGGTTCGGCGTGACGGGCTTTACGCGCCAGATGCCGCCTTCGTTTATGTCCGCGGAGTACTTGTCGAAGTCGGCGACCAGGACATTACCCGCCGGATCGACGGTGATGCACAGCGGCACGTTCAGTCCGTTCACGATGCGCTCCACGGCGCCGGTGGCCGGATCCACCGTCACCAGGTCCGCGTAGCGAAGCACCCTGTAGCCCGTTCCGGTCTCCGTCACGAAGGCGCCGCCTGACCAGGGACTGCCGAACCGTGCCACGAAGGCGCGGTGGTGGTAGGCGAGCGGAAGCGCGTTTCCGGTGTAGAAGGCGAACCCGTCGGCCGAGGAGTGCGGGCCGAGGCCGACGGGGCTTGCCGGATCATGCAGGACAAAGGGTGCGGACAGGTTGTCGTGCGTCAGCGAGGTCGTGGCGTTGGCTGCGTTGAAGAACCCGGCCGTCGTGGCGATGGAGTTCGTGCGCCAGTTCCCGTTGGCGTACCCGAAATCGGCTTGGGGGGTGACGGGGAAGAATTGATCGTAGCGATCGTCGGTGAAGTCGTCATCCAACGCGTCGTTGGCTACGCTGCGGCGTTCGTTGACGGAGATCCAGACCTTTCCTTCGCCATCGGCGGCAATCCCATAGGGATTGCGGGTGCCCGAGGCAAAAACGCGCAGGGTATTCGCAGCGGTATTCGAATAGGGCTGCCCCGCATTGGTATCCGATGGACTGGCTGGGAGGCCCGCAGCGTTGTCGGTGCTGGCTACCTGGGTGAGGTCCTCGATCCAGCACACCGTGCCGTTGTAGGAGGACTCGCCCTGGGACCAGCCCTTGTCGCCCAGCCCGTTGCTGCTGCGGGTGCCGATGCCGGCGTAAAGCGAATCGCCGACAATCACCAGGTTGTTGAGCTGGTGGTCGCCGATGGGGATCCCGCGGGCGATGGCCACGATGTCCTCGCCGGGTTCGTCGTAAATTCCGTTGGCGTCCTTATCGGTTAGGCGGATGAGTGCCGCCAGGTTGTCCGTCGGTCCGGCCGTACCGCTGTCGTCGTCCGGTCCACGCTTGTTCTGCGCGACGTACATCGTCCGGCCATGGAAGGCGATGCCCAGGAGGGTGGTTCCCAACCCGGTCTTGGAAGCGAGGTCGATGACCGTCTCCTTGCTGCCGAGCTGGCCGCTGGGATCGTAGGCAAAACGGTATACGAATCCGCCGTCGATGCAGCAGTAGAGCTTGCCGTCAGGCCCAAAGGCCATCTGTGTAATGTTCTTTACGAAATTGGCGTCGCTCGTGAGCCTTCCGCTGACGCGCTCGATGGCCAGGTCTGCGTTGTGCGGTGCGACGACGTACGGATCGCCGCGCTTGATGAACATCGAGTAGTGGTTGCTTGAGCCGGCGATGCCGTTCACGTGAATGAGGTAGTCCCGCGCCGCGCCGGTGGCATTGGTCAGCACCACCTTGTCCTCGCTGGAAGAAGACGAATGGGTGCCCGCGGTTGCGAAGGTCTGGGCATCCTGCATCCACATCTCCAGATCGCCGTTGGCGGAGGTGTAGAAGACCTTGACCAGGACCGTCTGCTGGTTCTGGACCGTGATGCGGTAGTAGTCGTTCCCGGTGCAGAAGAGGTTTTGGAAGCATCCGCGGTCGACAACCTTGGCGTCCGCAGCCGCATCGTTGGGTTCGAACCGGTCGTCCGCCACGAGGCGGCGGACCGCGTGGACCGTGTAGGGTCCGGAGGTGACGGCGAAGCCGATGTCGTAGATGCCTGCCTTCTTGATCAGCGCGGTGGTGTCTTCGGCGTTTGGCGTGCCGAACTGGACCGTGCCGGGTCCGCTGATAACGCTCCAGGCGTAGGCATCCACGCTCGGTGCCGCGGTGCCCAGCGTGACGACGCCGTTCAAGTTGACCGTCGTGCCGCCGTCGGCGGGAACGGTGAGGTCCGGAACGTAGGCGATTTCGGCGGCCAGGCCTTCGGGATCTGCCGGTTCCTGGGCATCGGCAAAATTCAGGCCGCCGTAATTTTCAGCGGGCGAAAGGCTCACGTAGTGACCGCCGGGTGTGCCCTGGGCCAGCACGAACAGTCCGTTCTGCATGTCGCTGGCCAGGACGCGGTCGGGTCCCAGGAACGGATACACGCCCCAGCAGCCTTCGAACTCGGTGGTGCTGTCCGAGGTATCGTACCGCCCGACAAAGACCGGCCGCGTTGGGTCGGCGATATCGAAGACCGCCACGCCGGCCATGTACCAGGAAACGTACAACAGGTTGCCGACGTTGAAGGGAATGTGAGCGGTGATGTCGCCGAAGCCAAGCGGTCCGGCGTTCAGCGTCGAGACTTTGAACGGCGCATTTGGATTCTGGAAGCTCCAGATCGTCACGTCCCCGACCGCGCCCTCCCAGGGGTAGGGCTCGCGGGCGGAGATGACGATGTCCCCGGCGTCATCGGCACCCCACACGGTGTGGGTCATGTATCCGGAATCGTAGGCGCCGATAAAAGCTGGATTGGCTGGATCGCTAACGTCCCAGACTTCGGTCTCGAGGAGGTTCGTGCCGCTGTCTTCTTCTTCTTCGCGGGTTGAGTTGACCGCCGCATACAGCCGGCCGTTGCGGACGGTGACTTCGTGCACGCGCACGGCATCCGGTCCCGCCATTGCATCAATGGCGCTTACAAACACGGGTTCCGCGGGGTTGCTGATATCGAAGATGTACATCGTGATGGTCTGGTTGGTGGCAAAGTACAAATAGTCGCCGTCCACGTAGAGCGTGTGAACGAAATCTGCGCCACCCTCGTCCGCCGAGATGTGCGCGATGGTGACGGGATTGCCGGGGCTCGCCCAGGGGCATTCGGGCAGCGGCGTCAAGGCCACCACGTGAATGCCCAGGCCGTTGTTGCTCGAGGCGAAGAGTATTCCATCCTTGAGCGCCACGTCCTCGAACTGGCTGCCCGAACCCTCGCCGATGTGCCGGGCGCCGGCCTGGCGGGCGCCTGCCGCGTCCGCTACGGCGTGCGGCGCTGCGGTGACCGGAGGGTATCCCGTGAATAGGACGGTATCGTCCCACATTGAAAGGCGGGTGGGGTTGGCCGGATCGCTGATGTCCAGAATCTCGGTCTGCCCCTTGCTGTCGTAGCTGCCCAGAATCGCAACGTCCCCTTCGCCCCATACGTCCCCGTAGACCTTGGTCTGCGTGTCGGCGCGCCCGACCTTCTTCAGCGGGTGCGTGGGCGAGATCAGCACGTGGCCGGAAGGCAGTTCCTGGGCCACGCGGTATTCGCCGGCCGCCAGCCCAGTGAACGAATAAGCGCCTGTCGCGAGCGTGGTGGTCGAGGGTTCGCCGCCATCTCTAGTGCCGCTGTCGTCGAGGTCCAGGTAGACGGTGACCCCGGCAATTCCGGGTTCGCCCGGATCTTTGGCACCGTTTTTGTTCGCGTCCTCGAATGCAAAGCCCGACAGCTGCGCCGTCGTGGGGTCGGCGAGGGTAACGGCGTAGTCTTCCACCTCGCCGTCAGCTGCGTAGCCGTACGAAAGCACACCCAAAGCTGCAACGGTTGAACTGACTATCCGAAACCGCGAATAGGTAGCGCCAGGATTTGCTGTGGCAGGCACGGCGAAACTCTTGGTGTTTGAACCGGTCGATAGACTTGAATTGGAGAAGACCTGCTCTCCCGAATCGTCAAAGTCGCCGTCGCGGTTGAAGTCCACCCATCCGTACAGACGACCAGAGGCCGAAGCGGTCACCAAGATGCTTTGGGTTTGTCCCAATACCAGGCTAGTGCCCAGGCCTGATATCCCATCGTCGCTGTCCTGAGTGCCCGTACCGGAAGAGGGGCCGTCGGATTCTGTCGTTCGCGCCGAACCCAATAGCGGACCGGTGGGGTTGTGGCGTGCGCCGTTGTTGGCGCGGGTGGTGCGGTAAGTATCGGGCGTATCGCCGAAGTCCAAATCAGCAAAGGAGGTCGCTGAGAATTTGCAAGCCACGTCGGGCAGGCCGATGTTGTTGGGAATCGCGACCGAAAGGGTCGAGCTTGACGCCGTGACCGAATCCGAGTCGAAGGACGTCGCCCCGTCCGTCCAGACGTCGTACCAGTCGACGCTATAGTCCCCCGGCTCCATGCCGGTGACGTTAAGCGTCTTGGTGTTTGGGATGTTTCCGCCTCCGGTGGTGCGCATCCAGGCATAGCCGCGATTGGGCGTCGCGGTGGCCCAGCCTTCCATTGCCGAACTGCTTCCCGTGACGCTTGCTGCTTGCACTTTTAGCTGCGAATCGTTCAGGTAATCGATGCCGGCCATGAACTGGCCCATGTACTGAAGGTGATCCTGCATCGCCGCGCCGTTGGTGGCGTTGGGCGTGCCGATGAAGGGGAAGTTGATTCCATCGGTCCACAGGAGCGGTGTCATGCATGCGCCGCGCGAGAGGCCGCCCCAGGCGCCGTTGTGCAGGTAGAGGGGCTGGGCGGCCTGAAGGTTGCCGGACGCATTAACGTTGCCGCCGAACTCCGTATGAAATGCGGGCTTGCTGTTGCTGCGCATGGTATTGGTGTCGAGGGACTGCTGCGCCGCGACCAAATTGTTGATGGAACTGCCCTCCGAGAAGAAATAACGGTCGGTTGAACGCAAGCCCAAGCCTGGGTCGTAGGAGGCGTCATTCACCTTGCTGATGACCAGCGGGTAGGCGCCCGAGCCATTCACCCGGTAACGGTCGAGAGCGGCGAAGAAATCCCGGACTTCGGCGGCCCAGGCCTTGGTGACATTCTTGCCGCTGGAGGTGTCCTCGGTATAGCCATTCGTCCCGTCGACCTCTACGACGCCCACCCAACCGATGATCCGCGGGCTGTAGCCGAAACGCGCGATCAGGTAGCGATAGAAATTGCGCTGGTAGCGCCACTGTTCGGAACTGCCGATCAGGTAGAAGTCCTTGGCCGCGAGACCACCGCCCAAGGTACTGTAGGCGTTGTTGTCCCAGTTTCCGCCGCTCCAGGCGTGGGGCTGCATGCGCAGCGCGTCGTGCGGCCACAGGGAGGGAAGGAGATAGATGCCGTTGACGTCGGCGTCGTCGATGACCGCATCGAGGTAGCCCAGCGCGGCCTGGTTGTAATTGCCAATGCCGTCTAGGGTGTTCTCGATGGGCGCGCGCTGCGGGTAGTACTGCGGATCGGATACTGGGCCTGTGACCTTCCAGGGTTCTGTAAGCCAGAAGCTGAGCAGATTCTCGCCGTGGGCCGCCATTTCGGCGAACGACGGCGTATCGATGGTATGCTGCCATCCGCTGTTGTGGCCGATGCCGAAGAAGACGCTGCCGTCCTCGTAGGCCAGATAGTTGCCCGCGATGCGCACGAAGCCCTTGTTAGAAGACGAGACGACGGTGAAGGAACCGCTGGCCGTGGCCACACCGGAGGGATCCTGGACCGTGACCGCGAGGTTCCAGAGGCCGGTGGCGTTAGGGGTGAAACGCACCAGCCAGTCGGTCCCGTCGTAGAAGCCGTTGACGTGCTGCTGCGGACCGCCGGAGACAGGAGTAAAGGTAGCCGAGAGATTCACGCCCCCGTGCGTGGGGTCGGGTTCATAATATTTTTCCGACAGGGCCTCGACGTCCTGCAGCACGACCTGAAGCTCGACTTTCCCGTACTTTGGAATGCTGTTGGGATCGGCGTCCAGGATCGCGATGCTCGAGATTCCGATGCTCGGCGTATCGCGCGCAAGGGCGGCGGTCGAAGGCGCCGGCGCGGGTACGGTCGCCTTGGCTGGCAGGGACGCTTGACGCGTTGCGTGCCTTGCCTTCGGTCCAGGAATCTCGGTCTTCACGCGCGGCCGGTGGGCATAGGCGATCCGGGCTTGATCCTTGGGCGTTGGGGTGGGGCGTGTGCGCATGGCGACTCGGGTTTCGGCCGAGTATCGGGACAGAGGCGGGCTCGCTTTAGCCCCCTCAAAAGGAAGCCCCGCTTCATGGGCCTCGGGTCCACCGGCATGCACTTCCCCAAGACCGTTGGGCATGACCGAACGACTAACCTTAGCCAGTTCTTGTGCTCCAGCTAACCCAGGTTGTGCATGAGGGTTCATGATCCCGTTGTGTTCTGCAGGCTCGTGATCCGGCTGTGTCTTTAGAAGGCCGAGTATCCCCATTCCGAAAAGAAGCAGCATAGCCAGTGATCGTGAATGCGGCATATGGATGCCAGGTCGGTCCGGAGCGGCCTTTTGGCGGTTGGGTTTGGTAGTAATCGGCACGTGGTCCTCCAACTTTCTGCGTAAGGTTCAGCCGCGCGAAAGGCTTCTGGATCGCTTGCCGCGCACGGTAGGGCGACAATGAATTCCGTCTATTGCAGGAGCCTAACACAATGTGTAGTGCCCTTGCCCCAATTCCACAGGCCACATTAGCCCACAAGCATCGTTGCCGCATTCCGGGTCACTTCACAATTACAGGTCGAGCTACGGGATCACGGGTTTGGGTGCAACAATCTTCACGGGTTTGGTTAGTGCTGGTCGTGAGGTCGGAACTCCAAATCTTGACATTTCATCTGAAATTCGACTCAGGCCATACCCATTATTTGCGACCGGCTTACTTTTTCCTGGAAGTGGAGGAGGAACCCAACTAGCACCATCAAAAACAAGGCCGACGCCGCCATTATACCGTTGATAAACATCAATACGATCCTCGGAATCAGATCGGACGGCGAATGAACTCCTTCTTGTTTCCTTTTCCTCGCTCTTTCTAGCATCGACAACTTTGCTTCTCAAAATCTCAATTCCGCGTCGAACATTGAAAGTCCAGTCCCAGTGATCGGAATAATTCACCCTTCCTCCGATGCCATTGGTGATCTGGAAAAGTCCTGCCCCCAGCCCATCAAAAGAAATCAGTGGGAAGCCCTTAGTGTCATTAAATGGCGAAGGCTCTACTCCGGCCCCGTCACTGAATTGCTTCCGTGCTGATTCATGCGCGAAAATGACCTTTAGCATCTTTCTCTCATCGACGTCTGGGGTCAATGAATCGATATAGTCCTCGACGGTGAATTGGCCTGGATTTTCGCCTCCAATGTTGAACGAAAAATTTTTCGGAGAGTTGAAAAGCTGAGGGCAATCTACAAAGATCGTAGCATTACCGCCTACGATGAGGCCGTTCAGCTCCGAAGTGACATTCCACTCAACATTAGCGGGTAGTTCGACATTGCCGCTTTTGGGAACTTTGACAAGGACCTTCTTTTTCTTAAATGCACCGGCCTTCGATTTACTCACATTAAACTCATAGAGGACTTCCATTCTCCATTTGACAAGAATATCGATCGAGGAATCCACATCAAGGGATGCTCCGATAAGTGGCATTGCGGGCCCTGCGGTGATCTTGGTCATTTCCCCTTCGCTTATCGATATACTTCTTGAGCGGTCGCTAACAAGAATGGTGGCCTCTGGAATGCCAGGGTCATAGGTAAAATCGTCGAAAACGAGTCCCGCGGGGTCAGTTTGATTTGAAATTTCGACAAGAGAAACATTAATAAAGGAAGAAAGATCCACGGCGGTCGGGATCTGGGTGCTCCCGCTACTCTTAATTTTGATGGTCGACTTCCCTCCGCTATGGGTTACGCGAACGTCCGCGACATTTGCTCCGCCGTTCGCATCTGCACCGCTTGCCTTAAACGTGAGATTTGCCACGCTCGGATTGAATGCTACAAAGACTGGCGCTGAACAATCTCCCTTTAGGGAATTGAAGCTGCATAATGTGTTTGGGAGGCTCGTTCCATTATCAAAAGGATTGGTCTTAATCAAGTTGCCCGCAGTTGTTGAGAAGACAATTCCTGGATAGGTCGCGCCCGGATCGGTATTGCCAGGCAGCGAGTCAAAATTGATTACGGTGGAGGCACTAATGGGGGTAGGTGAAAGAAGGATCAAGACGGTAAGCACGATTTTCATGGCTGCGATTACTGCGGGGATGGTGAGCTGGGATTTCGTAGGTGACCCATTCTCGGCCGCAATGTCGGCCCTTTTTTTGGGGGGGCCTGTCATCGCATCCTCTAAGCGCGCTGGCCTTAACGGGTTCGGGGAACCTGTCTGACCCCGTTGCTGTCTGAAACTGGCCATTCTAGTTGACCTCCCCCTCAGGGAATTGGTACCCCATCAAAGGGCACCGATAATGGCGCTGCTGAGAACAAAGTGCAATCGTCTGCGTTCCAAAACTTCTCGTTTTGGCGCGTGCCCCTTCTTCACCACGTTCGTTCACGGCCACATCCTGCTGTCACCAGTCGAGGAAATTGCACGGCTTTTTCTGCTTGTACACCCACATTCGCAATTGAGCCGAACGACGGACGCCCTCGATTTCCTTCAAGCGGTCTAATGCTTGCTGTTGCGTTTCGATGGCATGATCGAACTGCCCCGTACGCGCATAACACGCGGCGGCTGTTTCCAGCAATCTAGTTCTGTCATAGTCTTGGATAAAATCCTTCTTCAGGAATTCAAGGATCCGAGCGGTGGCCAGGAGTGCAAGCTCCGGATCGTTGCCAATTGGATCCGCCGCCACGTTGCGGGCCATTAGGGTCAATTCCCCATCTTCCGCTTTGGGCAGAGTGTCGAGGAAGATCTTCTTGGCGAGCTGTGGGTCCTTCGGGACACCGTCGCCCGACATATATTTGATGTAGGCCATGGGCGCCCATTCCATCGTCCAAGGCTGCGCCATGTACGCGAGCTCGACCAAGGCATTGACCCTGTCCTCCGGGGGCAACTTTTCCAATTCTGTTTGGACCTTTTCACGAGACCAGGCCTTGGCCATGGTCGCCACGCATGCGCCCTGTATCTCGATGGGGTATCTTTGGTATTGGCATCTGTCCCAGGGCTCGACCCCGAGAGACTGATTCAATTTCTCGGTCATTCCTTTCGATACGCGCCTAGCGTTCTCGAAGTCCTCCGCTTTTGCAAAAGCCAGACCCAATGAACGATGATGGTGCGAATACTTAGCATTTCGTAGGAGGTCCACGCTCTCCAGTGCCAAGGCGCGTGCGCCATCCATGTCTCCAAGTTTGACCAACCTATCAATGAGACCACAATACCAATCGAGTTTGTCCTTTTCTTCTAGACGGACCCCAAATCCGGCATTTGCCTTAAGGATCTCCGATCTCCGTGTCGCCTCGGCAACCGCAAGCAGGGATCTAAGTCGATAGTGGCTATTTTTAGGGGAGACTTGGCATGCATCGGCTAACGCCTGCTCGGAATCGCCCACAAGAAGCGACCATTCGACCAGGTAGGGCCATGCGTAATCCCGGTAGTCTTCGTCAGAAAGTGCCAAGACCGCAGATCGAGCTCCTGGATAATTCCCGGTGGCCAGCAAGAAGAACCATTCCTTGTCAGTAGGATATCCGTTGGGCTGCTTGGTCGCGACAGAAAGCAATTCCGCCATTTTTTTATAGACTTTTCTTCCGCTTTCTATAACGTCGGCACTATTGCTGGGCATCCCCTCTAGTCTATCCAGGAACTCTTTGGCGGTATTATAAGTCTCTCTAGCCCCCTGAATATCTCCGACCTCGCATTGCGTCTCGCATATATCTTCTGCAACGTCAATTACACTGGAGTACATAAAACTTTCGGATATGCGCCAACGATCAATAGTATTATTCTTTTGAATCCTAGCGTTTCCATAAGCTTCCTCGACTTTCAGCACCTCCTCGAAATGAGTCCTTGATCCATCGAAATCCTGGAATAAAGCGCGAGCTTTGGCGAGCTTATTAAGTGCCCAAATTTTGTCATAATTTTTATCGGCATCTCCGATCACGGCCGGCATCGCGACGACTTCATCCGCGAGGCGGTCAAGAATCTGCTTTGCATTGGCGCTGTCCCCGGCCTCGACAAGAGCCTTGGCCACCTTTACGGCGGCATCTGCGCGATCACCTGCCTTCAATATGCGGTTGGTGAGGCCTAAGCCTTCCTGCACTTTTCCAAGCCGGGCAAGTAGTGCCGCGCATTCTCCTAATTGATGATGGTTCTCAGGCGAAAAAAGGTCGCAGAGCTTTAAGCACAATGCGACGCCAGCATCTTTATCTCCTCGGATACCTAGAGATCGAGCAGACTCAATTATTTCGTACGCCTTTTCCTTGCCCAAGGAGAGTAGGGCCTCGCCCCGAGCCCGCAAGGCTTGGATGGACTTGGCATCTTCTCCCATCCGGTGCCAGGCGCTGTCCAGCCTTTGTAAGAGTTTAGCCTTGAGCTGCGCATCAGACGAAGCCAAGATCGCCTTTTCGGCTTCCTCCAGTTGGGCCTTTCCGTCCGCGCTGTTACCGGCGCGAACAAGAGCCTCGCCTATCTTTTCTTGAAGATCGATGCGCATGGCCGGGTCTGTAACCTTGCCCAATTCCACCTGGGCTTGCTTCAAGTACGGCATAGCTGGAGCGCCTTTTAGCAGCGCTGCTTCGTAGGCCTTTCGGTCCTCCTCCTCGCCTTCCTTGATCTTGAAGGCGCCCTCGTAAGCCGTAGCGGCTTTCTGCCACGCTTCGCGCGCTTGATCTTCCATTGTGCTCTTTGCTGCCGCTTCAGTTAGGCGCCTGGCATCTTGGACGGCATCGCGGTATGCCCTTTCCTTCTTGGCTTTATCCAGGAGGTTCTTTCCTTCCGAATGGTCCGGTGCAATCTGGATGAGCACTTCCAAGGTTTTCAATGCACTTTCATATTGACGGCTGGCATACTGTGCTTTGGCTAGGTCGTAGAGTGTGCCAATCTTCTGTTTTGCCAGCACGAAGGTTTCTTCAAATTTCTTCTGTGCCGCCGCGTAATCGATTTTTGCGGCCTGCCATTGCCCTGCGGTTCCGGCGTCGTCGCCCGCCTTTGCCTTTTGTGTGCCCTCTATAATCGTGGGCTTGAAGTCCTCTTGGACCACCAGGCCGGCTACTTGATCCCGTGCTTTCGTGACTCCCCGGCGCAGGATTGCCAATTGGGCCGCCTCTTCCCATTCCCTTTGGGCTTGGCTCAGAAACTCGAGCGCTCCCGGCTTCGCTGCGCCTTCCCCGCCTTTTGCCCCCTTCTGGCTCGCATTTCCTGAATCCAATGCCTGAAGTGCAGCGTCCATTAGTCGTGCTGCGGGTTGAATGAAAGCTTTTTCATCGTCAACCCAGTCTTTAGACGCTTCTGTCGTTTGACTTCTCAGCTTTGCTTCTTCGGCCAACGCCTTTTCTGCATCCTGGCGATACGCTAGTGCGGCCTGAATGAGGGCCTCCGCCTTTGCGAAACTTTCTGCGGCATCAAGGTATTTCCTGTCTGAGACAAGGGCCTTGCCGAAGTTGAATGCCTTTTCGGCCTCAACCCGATTGGGCCCGCCAAAGGCGTTTATGTCACAAAGAGCCTGAAGTCTCTTACGCAATGCGTCCTCGCCGACGCTCGCTTTGAGGTCGGCATCCGCCTTGTCCAACTGCTTGAAAGCGGCCTCCAGGCCGGCCTGGCTTTCCAGGGCTTTCTTGCGCGCTTCTTCGGTTTCCTGAGCCGCCTTCTTCTTGGTCTCCCACGCCGTCCGCGCCGCCGTCTTGCGCTCGTCCAGCGATGGCCTTATCTCAGCCAGCAGGTCGGGGTATCCGCGGATCGTAGACGGTTTGCCGACGTCCTCTGCGTCCATCAGCTTCTGCAGCGCAAGCTCGGGGTCCGTTCCCTCGACCTTGCCCGCCTCCTCTACCAGCCGATTGAACCGCGCCTCGCGGCCATCCAGGTCCGCCTTGCGCTCCTTCAACACCTTTAATGCTGCGTCCAAACCGGCCAGTTCCTGCGAGTCCCGCTGCGCGTAGCGAACGCGGACTTCTTCCGCGTCCTTTAGGGCGGATGCCAACTCGGCACCGGTGGCAGTGCGCGCGCCTTCGGCTTTCGTGGCAGCCTGCGCGATCTCGTCCCGGATCGCCCCCTCGCGGTACCGCCAGCCGCCCCAGGCGAGCAAGCAAGCAAGCGCGGCACTGGCCGCGATTTTCACGAACAAGGCCTTAGTTGCGAACTTTCTGCCGCCGCTGCCGGTCCCGCTGATACCTTCGAATTCTTCCGGCATCGGCCGCTCGGACAGGGTCACCAGCTTGGCCGTCATTCGATCCGCCGCCGCCAGTTCCCGCACCATTGCGATGCAGGAGCGATGCCGCTCCCGACGATTGGCGTTGAAGGTCTTTTTCAGGACCTTCCACTGCGCCGGGCTCAGAGATTCCGGCTGTTCCGGGTTCGCCTCAAGGATGCGGCGTTCCACCGCGCTTTCGGTGGGGCCGTCGAACGGCCTGCGGCCCGAGAGCATCTCGTAAAGGATGGCCGCCAGTGCCCATTGGTCCACGCCGCGGGTCAGCGTCTTGCCTTCCCACTGCTCCGGCGCCATGTACACCGGCGTACCTGCAACCTTGTTGCGCTCCTGGATCGTGCCCGTCGTCATCAGACTCGCTTGGATCTCTGCCGCCAATCCGAAGTCCACTAGCCGCACATGTGGTACGCCGGGCCGGACTTCTCGGGAGGGTTCCAGCATGACGTTTGCGGGCTTAAGATCCCGGTGCAGGATCCCGTAGCGCTTCGCACCGCCATCGGCCGCACGGCTCAGCGGCTGGCTGTGCGCGTAGTCCAGCGCAGCCGCGATCTGTTCAGCGATGCCCAGCACCTGCTCGACCGCGAGTTCGGCGTGGCCCGAACGCTCCCGCTCCTGTGCGATCCATTCCGCCAGGTTTAGGCCGCGCACCAGGTCGAGGATCACGTACGCATTGCCGTTGGCTGGATCCAGTTCAAGGAAGCGCGTGGTCGCGATGTGTTCATGGGTCAGCTGGCTGACCAAGGCGAAGTTGGCCTGGATCGAGCGCATCTGCATTTGGTCCCGGACGAGTTCGGGCGGCACGCGTTTCAAGGCATAGTCGTTGCCGCTCTGGCGGTCACGGACCTCCAGCACCTGGCCCATCGCACCCTGGCCCAGTACACGCCGGATCTCGTACCGACCCAGCAGAACCAGGCCGATCGACAGACCGGCTTCCAGGGCCTGGTTGCGCAGGAATGTGTCGGCATGGGTCGAGGGCTTCTGGAGATTATCGTTCTCGGACATCTTGGCCTCGTTTGATCTGAAGATGGGGCGGTGCATCGCCACCCGCCCCGCGCTTCGGGTTGAAGCTTATCCTGCTACTTCGCCTTGAGCATCGCCTGCAGCTTGGTCTTTCCGGAGGAGACCCACCAGACGAAACAGGCCTGCGGATCGCGCAGCTCCGGTTGAAGGTCCTTGGCCTGTACTGCGAAGACGGCGAGTCCGGCCTCTGCGATCTTCGGTTCGGTACTGTCCAGAGTAAAGGCCACGGCCGGCAGCAGCACGGGGTTGCCGCGGCGTTTGATCGCGTCCAACAGGTTGATCAACTGCTCCTGCTCCTTTGCCGATTCCTTCAGGGCTTCGGTGGCTTTGGCTGTTGGGTCTGCGTCCGTAAGCCAGGCGGCCACCGTATCGCCGAGCGGGTCTGCGGGTTTCTGCTCGGCTGGAGCTTCTGGCTCCTTGTAGGTGCCATTCAAATAGGCCCGCACCTTGACCGCGAACTCACGCAGGGCGGGTTCCTTGGATTTCTCGGCATCGCGCAGCTTGCCTCCCGCCTTCGTGGGCCAGCCTTTGGCGAAGATGAATAGGGCGGCCTTGCGAACCGGCAGTTCCTTGCTGTCGTTGAAGGCGTCCTTCACGAAGTCGCGGGCATCGTCCCCCTGCTTCGCGAACCACTGGAACTCTTCCCGCTCTTCATTTGCGGCGAGCCTGACTTCATCCAGCGCGGGTACAAAAGCCATGAGTTTCTTGTCCGCCTCGCCCTTGTCGAACCCGTTGGCCGCACCCGCGAGGACCAGCGTAAGGATCACCATCGTTATCGTTTTCATGTTCATGCTCCGTTCAAAGTTTGATGACTGGGACGGCCGCGCCTATTCCCAGACTCCGGGGCCGTAGTGCGTTTTGACCAGGTGTTTGAGGAACCGGACGTTGACGGCGAAGTTGACCGAACCGACGGGAAGCTGAACGCCCTGCATGGTCGTGGAGAAGCCCGAATTAAGGACAGCGAGGACCTTGCCGTCCGTTCCGAACATTGGGCTGCCCGAATTGCCGCCCATCGAATAGCAGGTGTGCTCCAGCCGCTCGAAGGAACGTCCTTCGACCTTGGAGCCGCCGAATTCCATCGTCTGGCTGACGTTGCCGAGAACAAGCTTGGCGACGTTGGTCGAGCCGTCGGGCCGCTCGTACGTCTGGTTGTAAAGACCGGGGAAGCCGAGCAGTGCGATCGGGTCACCGGACGCGACCTTGTCCAACTCTTCATCGCTGGCTGGATGGAGGTACGCCGGCAGCATCTCGGTGCGACCGTCGATCTCAAGGTCGACCTCCAGAAGGCCCACGTCCGGGCCTTCGGGGCTCGTGGGATCCTTGTACCCGGGATGGACGAACGCCTTGCGGATCCTGTAAGTATATCGGGGATTGGCATTGCAGCGGACGACCATCTGGCCATTGCCGCTTTCCAGCATTGAAGCGCAGGGCGAGGCCACGTGTCCGTTGGTACCCAGCAGGCCCTTCTCTGGGTTGATGGCGAAGGCGGTGGCCATGAAGGTGTAGTGATCACCCTTTCGGTAGAAGACCGAGTAGACGGCGTCGTTGGCCAGGGCGACCGCATCCTTGAACGGGGCCTGGAGCTTCTCGAACATTGCCTTGTTGCGGTCCTCGAAGCCGGCCAGTGACTGCTCGACTTCGCCGATGGCTTTCTTGCCTTCCGCGATGGCGCTGTTGAGCTTCGCGCGCTCCTCCGACTCGGACTCGGCCAGCTGACCCAGTTGCTGCTCCAGGGCCGCGATCTGGTCGCCCTTGGTTGCGAGCGTCCGGTTGAGCGCCGCCAGCCCCTGCGAGAAATCGCTCTCGTTGGCCGCCACGCGTGCGGACAACTGCTTGGTCTCTTCCGAGACGGAAGCGACGTCCTTGCTCAGGACCGCCAGCCGCTTCTGCTGCTCGTCCTGGTTCTTGGCCAGGTCTTCGTGAGAGAACCTGTAGGTCAGCGCGGCTGCGCCGAGCGCCACCACCAGCAGACCCAGTACGGCGATCCCGAGCATTCGCCTTGAGGTTTTATGGTGCGAGGCGGCTTCTTTCTTCGCCTGTCCGACGGCTTCGTTGACGTGCCGTTCCAGCGTCATCAGGCCCACGCCTACCTTGGTGGGAGCAGGACCAACCGCGGGATTCCTGGCGGCGGCTGGTTCCGCGTTGGCCGGCCGGGCCTGCAGCGTGTTGGCAATGGTCGCTTGCACATTGTCCGAGCGCAGGACCTCAAGAATGAACTCGGGGCCCTTCTCGCCGAGTTGGATGCGCGCTCCGCTGCGCAGTGCCACCGGTTGGGCGATCCGATTGCCATCGACGATCGTGCCGTTCAGGCTGTCCAGGTCCCGCACGTACAGCTTGCCGTTCTGCTCGAACAACTCGCAGTGGCGTCCGCTGACGCGCGACTCCCGGCTGGCCTCCAGAAAGAGCTGGCAGCCCGGCTCCCGCCCGATCGTCACCACCGGTTCCCTGAACTCGAAGGACTTGCCCTGCACCGAACCGCTGACTGCATTAAGGCGAACCATCATGATCTTGACCTCCCATTGAGGGCTGAATGTTTGACGACCGACGGGCATAAAGCGAGCCCGGTGCCAATGCAGGCAGGCAAGATGAAATTGTCATAACTACAATCGGAAAATGGAGTTGCGACGTTGATCGACACGATCTGTAGATCTCTCTAGCTGTGCCTGAGCCTACCGGAAATCGTCCATGCCGAAATTCGGCAGGTCCCAACCACGCCCTTCGCAATACTATTTTTGGCCGTTTCTGCTAGGCTCAAGTATAGGTTACCACCTTTTAATAGCCTAGTCCCAAAATGGCCCGGAAGTTGCCATTTGGCTGAAAGCAATGCCCTGATGTTTCGGTTCGAGGAGTGCGCTATGGACAACAGTTCTCCACCTTTTGGGCGGCCGCAGACGCACGCGGACACGTTCCTTCGGGATCAGGCGCGCGAGGCTGGCCTTTCGATCGGTCAGGTGCTTCTGGGGCGCTACGAGATCCGGCGTGTGCTGGGCCAGGGCGCGATGGGCCAGGTGCTGGAGGTGCGGGACCGGCAGAGTGGCAACGACTATGCCTTGAAACGCGTGCCGCCAGAGCTGGTACGTGACCAGGCGCAGATGGAAGGCATCCGCGCGAACTTCGCGTTGGTCAGCCAATTGGCGCACCCGCATATCGCCGGCACTCGGCATCTGGAGCTGGATCCGGCGACAGGGCATGCCTATCTGCTCCTGGACTTGGTGCGCGGCCTGGACCTTTCTCAATGGGTGGCGCAAAAGCGTAGCGAGGCGGCAGGGACCATTGCGTCCCTTCCGATCGGGGTTGTGCTGGGCATAGCGGAGCAGGTGGCGTCGGCGCTGGACTACGCACACAGCCAGCCGGTTAGCCGTGGGGCGGACGGCAGGCCGAAGCGGTACGGGATCCTGCACCGGGACCTGAAGCCGGCAAACGTGATGGTGGAGACCAGCCGCGAATACCGGTCCGGTGTGCCGTACGTGCGGCTGGTGGACTTCGGATTGGCAGCGGAGATCCAGGCCTCGCTGCAGTCGGTGTCGATAGTCGGCCAGAACAAGGTGGCGGGCACGCCTGTGTACATGGCGCCGGAGCAATGGGAGGGGCGGACGCTGACGCGGGGCGTGGACCAGTGGGCCTTGGCTGTGATGATCTACGAGATAGCCAGCGGGCGGCGACCCTTCGACGGCCCGACCGAGTCGGCGGTGATGACGCTGGTGCGGGAGGCCAACCCGGAGCCTCCGAGCAACTTTTCCAAGGGGCAGTGGCAGGCGCTGAAGCAGACATTCTCGGTGGACCGCCGGCAGAGGTACCGATCCTGCGTGGGCCTGGTGAAGGCATTGGCGGGGGCGGAGCGCAGCACGACGGGAAGTATCGTCGCGGCCGAGATGCCGATGCCGGAGGAATTCGATGGCGTCAGCACGGGTCCCAGGGGCCAATCGAAGGGAGCCGGCGATTGGATCTGGAAGGTATCCGTGGCTGCGATGCTGCTGTTGGTTGCGTTTGGATACGGCGGCTGGCGGTACCGGGAGGGGGCGATTCGGGAGGAGATCGCGCAGGCGGCTACGAAAGCCGAAGGCTCGCGCACTGCCACCGGTGCCGAGTTGGCATCCGCCCTTAAGGACGCGGAAGAAGTCCGCCTTCGCTACGCACAGCGGGATCCGAATGAGTTGTCCGGGCTGGACGCGGCGCTGGCCGCACTGAAGGCACGCAAGACGGACCTGGATGGCCGCGAGGCGCGGTTCAATCGGCTGATTGAGGAAGCAGGCAAGGTCGAAGGAACGGACCCCGAGCTTGCGCTGCAGAAGCTGATGGACGCGGAAGACGTCGGCAAGCCGTCGACGACCCGAGGATACCCGGACCTGCTTGCAGCAACGAAGCCATCGCTGGACGAGCGCAAGACGGCGGCCCGGACGGCGTGGGAGGGGAAGAAGAAGCAGGCAGCGGAGGCCGAGCAGGCGAAGAAGAAAGCGGAGCAGGAGACTGAGGAATCGCGGAAGAAGGCGCTGGAGGGGTTGGCCGGGTTGAAGGTGTTGGTCAAGCAGATGGAGGATTCGAAGAACGATTTAAGAACCAAGGAAGGCAGCGATGCGTTGGTCAATCGGCTGTTGGAGCTTTGTGAGCGGTACGCATTTGGCGGGTCAAAGCGTTTGGAGGCGGACAAGGCGTATGCGTTCGGCGAGACGTTGGTGACGGACAGGAGGTACCTGGATGCGGCGGAGCAGTTTTCGAAGGCAGAGCCGATCTACCAGGCGGCGTTGAAATTTCGGCTGGACGCCGAAGACCTATTAAGGGGCATGGAGTCCTCGCTGCAAAAGCTGTCGGACGGCACAAAGGAGCTGAGTGCGGAGGAGCACGGGCTGTACGCGGCGGTGGAGCAGTCACTACGTGACGCCGAGGCAAGCCTGGGATCTGGTGATGTGCTGGGAGCAAAAGGGGCACTGGAGAAGGCGAAGCAGGGGCTGCCGGAGGCGGCGACTATAGTTTCCCATCGTCGCGAGGTACAGGAGGCGTGGGAGCAGGTGGCGGGTCTGAGTGATCATGAGGAGTTTAAAGGGGCGATCGCGGCGGGCGACAGGAAGCTGAAGGAGTCGGACGGAGCCGCAGGCAAGAGTGACTGGGCCGTTGCGAAGGCGGGTTACGCGGATGCGAAGAGCAAATTCGAGGCGGTTTTCGGTCAGGCGAAGCAGAAGGTCGACGTGCTCCTGACGCTGGCGAAGGGGCAGCACGGGAAGAAGCAGTACGATGTGGCGCTGCAATCGTTGGGCCTGATCCTGCAGGTGGAGCCGGCGCATTCGGAGGCGAAGGCGTTGAAGGCTGTTGTCGAACGCGACAGGGCGTATGAGGAAGCGTTGACCGAAGCGAGGAACTTGCTGGAAAGGGAGGAACAGGACAAGGACGGCCGATATGCGAAGGTGGATGACGCAATGCGGAAGAAGGTAGACGAGCTGCTGGCAAAGGCGCAGGAGTTGAAGCCCGGAGACGCGGCGGCGAAGACGCTGCAAGAGAAACTGGGGTGGCCGTATTGGGATGGGAAGGAGAGCATGGCGGAGTACGCGAAGCGATGTGGGCTGGAGGCGACAAAGACCCTTCGCCTGAATGGCGAGAGTCTGGAAATGGTTCTGGTTCCAGCGGGGAAGTTTACAATGGGCAGCCCGGAGACGGAAGCCGATAGAAGCGGTGACGAAAACCAACATGAGGTGACGTTGACGGAGCCGTATTACATGGGGAAGTACGAGGTGACGCAGGCGCAGTGGGAGGCGGTGATGGGGAGCAATCCAAGCGTCACCAAAGGACGAAGCTATCCGGTGGAAAATCTGTCTTGGCACGACATTCAGGGATTCTTGAGTCGAGCGGAAAATGGGTTGAAGTTACCTACGGAGGCGCAGTGGGAATATGCGTGCCGCGCCGGGACGAAGACGCGGTTCTATACAGGGGACAGTGACGCGGACTTGGCTCTGGCAGGTTGGTGTACGATTGCGGAAGCAATCCAGCCCGTTGGGCGGAAGCATCCCAACGCCTTCGGTTTGTACGACATGCATGGGAATATGTGGGAGTGGTGCGCGGATTGGTATGGAGCATACGCGGATGGTGCAGTGAAGAATCCGACCGGCCCGGCAACAGGTGAATTGCGCGTGTTGCGCAGTGGATCCTGGGACCACGGCCCAAGGAGCTGCCGCGCCGCGCGCCGCAACTACAGCACGCCCACGGGCCGCGACGACTGCCGCGGTTTTCGGGTGGTGGTTGTGGCGTCGTCCCAGACTCCGTAGTTTTACCCATTGCCGTTTTACCATTTTTCAGCAGTTGCCGTTTGCGGTGGTTGTGGGGGTCCAGGGGCGATAGCCCCCTGGGCAGTTCGAAAAAATATTGAACGGGCTTTGGGCATGCAATTGGGTGTGACTCCAGTACCGTGTCCGGGCCAATTCGCACTTCCACCACGAGAAGTCCGCAGCAGTTACTCCATGGCGCCGGCAATACTCGGTCTGGCTCAGCCCGCTGCCCCTCCATGCCCTGAGATGCTTGCGCCAACCCTCTTCCCGCGCTCTACGCCGGGCCGCTATCGCGCCCCGCTCCTCTGCTTTCCGTGCCATGTGCCACCTCCCACGGCACAGAATGCCACGGATGTCACTCTTGGCGAGATGGGCATTCTCGAACGCTTACAGCGTGTACAAGTGGCACAGGCGCTGTCTTTGCAGCGGGCGAAAGGCGCTACAGGCGATCCCCCATCCGGGCAAGCCTCCGAAACTCGATGCTCGCCAGGTTCAGCAACTCTCGCGCATACTCCTACAGGGCCCGAGCGCCTATGGTTTCTCAAACGAGCTGTGGACGCTGCCTCGCGTGGCCAAGGTGATTAAACGCTCCTTTGGCGTCTCTTATGATCCTTCGGGCATATGGCATGTCCTGCATCGCATGGGTTGGAGTTGTCAGAAACCCGAACGTCGTGCGCGTGAGCGCGACGAGGACGCCATTGCTCGCTGGCGAAAGTTCGATTGGCCGAGGATAAAAAAACGCGCGTGAGTGCGGGCGTCATATCGCCTTCGCCGACGAGAGCGGCTTCATGTTGCAGCCGGTACGAAGGAGGACTTGGGCGCCTCGCGGACAATCTCCGATCCACTACACATGGGACCGCCGAGATCGTATCTCGGCCATATCTGCTGTGGCGGTCTCGCCCAAACGGCGTCGCCTGGGGCTCTACTTCGCGATTCATAGCCAGAACATTCGTACCCTTCAATTCGAGCGGTTTGCTAAAGCCTTGCTCCCGCGATTCTCCAAAGGCATGATCATGGTGCTTGACCGTTACAGGGTCCACCGCGCGGCGGCACGACGCCTCTGCGCTCAATATCCGCGTCGAATATCAATCGAGAGGCTTCCACTCTATGCTCCCGACCTGAATCCTGACGAACAGGCGTGGAACAGAGCCAAGTACACCGATTTGGCCAACTTCATCCCCGAAAAAATTCATCACCTGAATCGCGCCCTGCGCCGATCGCTCAAGCGAACTAGAACACAGCAAGCGCTCTTGCGTTCCTTCTTCAAACAGGCCAAACTCAACCTATAGGAATCTGGCTTTTACATTTTACGGATCAATTGTGAAGAATCAAAGCCCGTACAGCTTGAGTTTGAGGGTGAGTGTGCTTCGGGCGATCTGCAGCACGCGTGCGGCTTCGTTCTTGTTGTTCCCGGTTACCTCAAGTACGCGCAGGATGTGGGCGCGTTCAGCGTCTGCCAAGGTGCCTACGAAGCCATCTCTATTCCCAGCGGCTAGTGAGATCCGTTCGGCGGCGGTCGGCAGGGCCAGATCCTCGGGCTGGATCTCCGAGCCCGAGGCAAAGATGGCGGCCTGTTCGATGGAGGCGCGCAGTTCGCGCACGTTTCCAGGCCAAGCCTGGCCCCGCAGGGCCTCTTCCGCGGACTCGGACAGCCAGCGCGTCCCGCCGCTCAAGAGCTTTGCGAAATGCCGGGCTAGGGGTATGATATCCTTAAGACGTTCGCGCAATGGCGGCACGACGCAGGTGACCGTTGCGAGGCGGTAGTAGAGGTCCTCCCGGAATTGGCGATTTCGGATGGCGGATCTTAGTTCGCGATTGGTCGCTGAGACAATCCGGACGCGGATAGGGATCTCCGCGTCGGCACCGACCGGTCTGACCGTCCGCTCCTGGATTGCGCGCAGCAACTTGGTCTGTAGGGCGTAGCTGAGGTCCCCGATCTCGTCGAGAAAGATGGTCCCGCCTTCGGCTTCCCGGAAGGCGCCCTTGCGGTCCTTCGCCGCGCCGGTGAAGGCACCTTTG
>JAKLKQ010000109.1 GCA_023150555.1 Planctomycetota bacterium | reverse complement strand
GCTCCGCCGCCAGGCCGCCGCCGCCAACGTGCGCCAGATCGCCGCCATGAAGAAAGAGGAGCGGAAGACTATCGACCTCGCATTTGCACGCCTGAAGAACGGCGGCAAAGAACCCATCCCCCCCCGTGGAGATCTGTGGATGAAAACGAAGAGACCCTCGCCCCTCGCCGCTCCGATCAAGCAGAACGCCAAGCCCGCGCGCGGACGGTCCGCCGCCCAGCGCGAGAAGGAAGCGCAGCTCTGGTCTGCCTACAGCGCAGATCCTTCCGACGCCAACCGCAACGCGATCTGGGTCCATTACCAGCGCCTGGTGGAAACGCTGGCCACGCAGCTCGGGAGAAAGCTTCCGGCCTCCGTCGAGTTCGACGAATTGAAGGCCGAAGGAAACATCGGGCTCCTGCGCGCCATCGAACTCTTCGAGCCCGCGCGCGGCCTCTCCTTCTCGACCTACGCGACGGTGCGCATCCGGGGCGCGATGGTCGACGCGATCCGCGCGCAGGACTTCATCCCACGCTTGGCGCGTTGGCGCTTCAAGCGGTACCAGCGCGCCTTCGACGCTCTGGTCTCGAAGCTGCACCGTAACCCCACCGACAAGGAACTCTGTCGTCATCTGCAGACAAGCAAGTCCGAACTCGCGCGCATGCGCGCTTCAGATCCTCAGCACATGCCCTATCTGGTCTCCATCGAGGATCTGTACTTCAGCGGCGACGGAGAGCGCCGACACGACAACCTGCGCTGCGCTGTGCTGGAAGACACCAGGGCGGTCGATCCGTCGAGCCTCTTCGACCGCGAGACGGTCGAAGAGCTTCTCGCCTTCTTCGCCGCCGGGCAGGACCGCCAGTTCGCAAGGCTGTACTTCGTCAACGGCCTCCCGCTGGCGGAGATCGCCCGCCGCTGGGAGTTGTCGGAATCCCGTCTGAGCCAGATCGCCGGCCGCGCCCTCGCAAACGCTCGCCGAGCGGCTGGTGCCACCGCCAAGGAACCAAGGAGGCTGAACCATGGGAAAGATCGTTCTGTGCAGCGAGTTCGCCCGCGCGGGGCGTGCACGGCTGCGTGACCGGATCGTGGAGTTCTGCCGCTCGACGCCGCGCGGCGACGAAGAGGCGGGCTGCCGAAGCGTGATGGACATCGGCCGCATGATCCACGCCGAATCGGTCGCGACCTACTCGCTCGAAACCACACCCGAGCAGCTCTACCCGGCGCCCTGGCTGCACGTCATCGGCAAGCTGCTCACCGAGCATCCCGACATTCCGGGCGGACGCGACGGCCTACTGCAGGCCGTGCAGTGCCACCTGGACAGCATGGCCAACAACTGAACAAGGAGGCGACGACGCAATGAGCAAGTTCGATATGGACAAGGCCCTGCCCGCTGTACCCGCGAACGTCGACGGCATGGTCGACATCGCGGTCGGGCTCTTCAACGAGGCCCGCGAGTCTTACATGGGATACGCAAAGCGGTCGCTGCTCTTCGGCTGGTACATCATGAAGTTCAGCGCCGCGAAGGAAGTTCAGGAAAAGCTTAAGGAGTTGAACTCGAATCGGCGCGGCAGGCCGTGGGAAGCCCACAACCTGGCCGCCGAGATGATCGCCGCGCAGGCGGGCGAACGCCTGCCCGGCTCGCGCTGGATGAAGCTCTGCGCGCAGGCCGTCCAGAAGGCCCAGGCCCAGGGCCTGGCGCTCGAAAAAATCGACAACGTCCGCGCCTTCGTCGAGGGAATTGATACCACTAAGTTCATCAATTCCCTGCCCGACCCGCTCCGCAGCGTGGCCCAGGGCGACGGCGAGCACGAAGACCCCGACTTCGAGGATTTCCTGAACCGCACCGGCTCGGACATTGCCAAGCGCATCCAGCGCCTGGTCGCGAAGTCCGAAGCCGAACGCCGCCGCCCGAGTTTCAGCACCCTCAAGAAGGTCGTCATCGAACCCGTGAACAAGGAACTGGAGTTCCTTGGGTTGGCCATCGTCCCGCGCCAGGGTGGCCCGAAGAAGTCCAAGTAGGCGCGCAGCAAAGGAGGCATCCATGGTGGCATTGAGAACCCACCTGTCACCCGAAATGGAGCTGGACGAGTTGGATGAGGCTTCGGTGAACCGCATCCTCGACGCCTGCGACAAGATCGACGCGATCATCGAGGAGATGGCTCTGAAGGAGGCAACGCGTGAAGAACACCGATCTGCTGCTGAGGGTGCAGTCCCTCAAGCTTGACCTGGAGGCGTACCTGGAGACCTACCGCTCCAGGGACACTAACGCATTCATGAAATGGAAGGTGGGGATCACCGAGAAGCACATCGAGACCGTGAAGCTCGTTGAGGAAAAACTCATCGCCGCCATTCGGCGCGATGGCAACCCAAAGGAGGCAAGCCATGAAGTGGACCGAAAGCCAGAAGGTTCTCCGCAAGATCGCCCTCAGTCCGGTGCCGCAAGGACTCAGCAGCGAGATCTTCCTCTGTGAGCCGTTCAGCGGCGTGTCGACCGCCGTGCGCGAACTGGCCCGCCCGACCCCGCTGCTCGACCACGGCGCGAAGACGCCGTGCGTGCTGAAGCTCAACGGCACCGCGCCCTGGGAAGTGGTGACCACGCTCTCCCTGGTCGCGGGCGAGAAGCTGCTCTGCTCCCTGGCCTACTGCGGCAACATGGAACGCTGCATGCGCAAGGTCGCCGAGAAGCGCGGCAACTCGATGACGCTGATGTTGCAGGACGCGCACCTGATGATCCCGCGTCAGTTGGAAAAACTGCTCGCGACCCTCGAATGGTCCGCCGAGCATTCGGGCTGCAACGTCCGCGCCGTCCTCCTGCTGGGCAAAGTCTCTCGCTGGAACGCCAAGGATCAGTGCCGCGAGATGGCCTGGCCGCGCATCCCCGAACGTTTCTACCACGAAAAGCAGCCGCGCCGCTGGCCCGTCGAAAAGCTGCACCACTTCACCCGCGTGGGCGTCGACGTCCTGCGCCAGGCCGATGCGCCCGAAGAGATGCGCAACACCCAGATCATGCGCAGCGCCTGATGCGGAAAACGTAGGACCCCGGCGCTGGCCCGTAGCCTCGCCGGGTTGTTGTGGAAGGCGAAGTGAAGCGAAAGGAGGCAAGGATGTCCAAGCAGGCACGCAAGAAGACGGTGGCCGTAGTTGACGTTCTCAACGAGCTGGTTCCGGCGACGGCCAACATGGAAGCCGAGATCGAGCGCCTGTCCAAGATCGCGGCAAGCAACCGGACGGCGATCAAGGCGGCCATGGACGATGCGGGGCTGCTCCGCTTCGCGACCAAGGACGGCCACGAGGCGCTGATCTTCCCGTCCGATCAGTACAAGTGGAAGGTCCCCGACCTGGTCGAAGCGTTGGGCAAGCTGGTGGACGAGTACTGCCCGCGCACGCCCGACACCAAGAAGCTGCGCGAGCGGATGAACTCCGACAAGGACTTCCTCACCAAGGTCGCGCGCTGCTTCAAGACGGTCACCGTGCGCAAGATCGCGGTGCGCAAGCCCGTCGCCAAGGATGCGAAGGACGCGAAGACGACGAAGGAACGCAAGGCCGCCTGAGTGAACGAACGCCTATCCCGGAGGCCCTCGCTACGAGGGCCTCGGGAGTTGGCCAAGCAAGGAGACAACCA
>JAKLKQ010000108.1 GCA_023150555.1 Planctomycetota bacterium | reverse complement strand
AATTAAAACGGAACCTGATCTCGCTGACCGTCCCGGCCGTGAATGTTTTTTCGGTGTACTGGGCGTCGGCGACGGCGCCTTCCCAGACGTCCACCCACTGGCCATCGCGCTTGACGTCGATGTCCACCTTGTTGACGACGCCGTAGCCGAAGTCGGCGTTCACGCGCACGCGGTCGCTGAGGATGGGGGTCGCGAGTGTGAAATTGATCCAGGCGCCGTAGCCGATGCGGTTGGAGGTATCGCTCGCGTACGTCGATGTGGACCCGTCGTAGGAGTTTGCTTCGCTGGTCCACTTGTTCTCGGGATCTGAGTGCCCCGTTGGTGAGACCCAGCCGGCCGCATGCGCAGTTTTCCCTGTGGCAAGGCCCCCCAGGACGACGCACAGGGCCAAGATGGCGGGATGCAAGCGCGCTAGCCGCATGGCGGTTCTCCTTCCTTCCGAGATTTTCAACCTATGGACTTCGAGATGCTGCCAGAGTAGCAACGGGGAAGATGCGTTCAACGCCTTTTTCTAGGTAATCTTAGGCACCCGTGCAGAGTTAAGGACTTGCAGATTCGCATTGCGTACGACCTGGCTTTGGAAGGCCAATGCCGCTCTGGGTTTGTTTCATCTGCACCATGCGCGTGCGGCGGAATAAACATACTTCGAAGATTTTTTTACGGCTCGCCAATCCCGACAGGTTCATCTCAGAAACTTTGCTCGGTCTTTATATCCGCAGCGCTTTCGCCAGACGGCTTTCCCTCTTGGAACGGCGCCGGCAGATCCACGAGCTTGCGCTCTTTCCCGGAGCCATTGAAGAGGATCGCGCCAAGGTCCGAGCGCGCTTTCTCAAGCGCGGTTCCTATTGCGTCCCCGGCGGGCACTTCGCCATTGGCGGCAACGATCTTTTCCGCATCAGCGGCGGCCTGGAGGTACGCCCGCAGGAACCCGGTGGTCTCCCGCTCGGCCGCATCCTTTTTGTCCTTCTCGGCGGGAAGCCCGGCCAGCACGTCCCCCGGCGCCCAGCGGCACAGCAGGTGCAGAAGGGCCGGAACGGGATCTTTTCCAGTGGCCAACAGCGGAACCCAATCGGCCGGCGATCCTCCCTGGGGCCAGTCCTGCGCCCTCGCCTGCCGCCATTCCTGGAACCGCCCGAAGGAAACGGCGGCCCGGGCGCCCGCTTCCTTTAATTGCTCGGCGTCATCCTTTGCCTCCGCCTCCAGGGCGTCGAACTCGTCCTTGAAGAAAGCCGCCGCCAGCTTAGCGCTTTCGCGAATGCGCTCATCTGTATGTGCCTCCCTGGCCCTTAGCGCCGCCTCGACCTGCAACCTGGGCAAGCGCCTCAGGCGCTCGAAGGCCATCTCGCGTGCCGTGGGGTTTCGGGCATTCGGGGACGCGAAGAGGATGACGTCGGCGCACTTCTCCAGGCCCCACTGGGGATCCTTGGGATCGGGCGGCGTGCGCTTCTTCTCCTCCTCCTTTACCATGGCGTCCAGGGACTGGCCGGGCTTCGCCTTCGCCCGGATCGCCTTGATCCGCTCCGCCGCCTCGGGGCTGCCTTCGTGGGGCTTGAGCGCCGCGATCATAGCCGCCTGGGCCTGGGCGGTCTCGGGGATCTCCGCCTTCAGGAGCGCTTCCAGCGGCAGCGAGACGGCCAGCACCAGCCCCTGGCCCACGGCCTTCTGGATCAACAGCGCGTTGCCCGTGGCCGCCAGCCGCTTGACCAACATGCCCGGGGCCTCGGGATGGATCGCCTGGAGCCACAGCAGCACTGTCTCCATCTGGGCATAGGTGGTGCCCTGCTTGACGAACTCCTCGCCGGCGAACCGCTCCATGACCGCCGGCGCGGCGCGGGGGTCGGCGGCTGGCTTCAGGACATCCAGCCAGAAGGAAACGTCGACGGGCTTGGCTTTGGAGAGCGCCTCCAGGTACTCCGGCGTATGGCTTCTGCCCGGGAAGACGGCGGCGTGTGCGGTCAGGACGTTGCGGGCGGCTTGGTTCGCGTCGCGCCCGCTCAAGGCACAATCGGCCAGGACCTTGGGCAGTTCCCCTTCCTCGTCGGCGTCCAGGAGGAGCGCCCGCGCCAGGGACCGCTGCGCTAGAGGCCCCTCCTTTATATGCCAGCGCAGAAACTTCTTCGCGGATTCGAGCGCCGGCGGGTTGGCGCGGACCGCGAGCGCCCACTCGGGTTTCGTCGTCCCGCGCTCCAGGGCGGCCTGAAGCAGGATCGCCACGGCACGCTGGCGCTCGGCGTCGGCCCATAGCTGTAATGGGCTCGGCGGAGCCACTACGCTCCCGGTAGGGCCGTTCGGTGCTCTAGCGCCCTGTTGCGCGCCGCGGACGGCATCGTGGCGCCCGGCAAGGTACCAGGCGACGAATCCGAAGATCGCGACGAGGACCAGCAGGGCGAGGGAATAGGTCCACCTTGAACTGGCCATGGCCGCCGCCTCGCTGCCTTATGCTCGGATCTCTGATGCGGGCTTATACGAGATCCCATGCCGTTGCAAGGACCGCGGAAGCGTCTATGTCGGGGAATCTAACTTTGCGCTGGGCGGACAAAATTCTGCTGTTTTAATTTGCGACATTGCTGAGCCGGAGGACACCAGGAAATCAAAACTGATCCGGCCCGGCCTCGTTGGGCACCGGCGGAACTACAGGTTTGGCGGCGTCCTCCTGGGCCTTCGGCTTTTCGGCTTTGGCCTCCGGATGCTTGGCCACCGGGGCCGCTGGCTCGACTTGGCTCCAGCGGCCGTCGAAGCGCCCCTCGATGACCACGGAGTCGTAACGGATCCCCTGCATCCCCTTGCACCCCAGGGCGACCGAGCCCGTGGTCAGCACCTCATCGTCCGCGGAAAAGAGCAACTTCCCGTCCAGCTTCGCGAAGATCGTCTTGCCCTTGCGGGCCAGGCAGATCGTGTACGTCTTCGTCTGGTCGTAGTCCCCCTGGAAGCTCCACAGGCGGTCCTCGTTCTTCGCCAGGCGCTTGCCGATGACCCGGCGGGCTTCCCAGACCTTGCCGTAGTCCGAGTTCATCAGGAACGTGTAGGTCTGCCGGCGGCAATAGTGCGCGATATGAACGCTGAAGCAGTCATTGTCCACGGGGTTCAGGCGCACGGTCGCGCTCACGTCGCCGCTGAAGCCGGCGCACGTGGCCAGCACCAGGGCCATGTAATCCTCGTTGTTGCTCTCGTTGCAACTCTGCGTCAGCCATCCGTCGGCTACGGCCCACTCGCCCAGGGGGTTAATGACGTACCAGTCCTTGAGTTCCTCGGGGCTGCTGAAGTCGTAGGTCAGCCGGTACTTGCCGCCGTCGAGCTTCTCGACCTTGGTCGCATGCAGGCGGGCCAGGATGTCCTCGTCCGAAAGCGTCTCCGGCAGCGCGAACCCCGGCTTGCCCCGGTAGGCCTTGCAGAGGGACCCCAGCACGGCCTTGCGCTTGGCCGACGCCTCGTCGGCAGTCTCTGCGGGGAAGTCCATCAGCAACGGCCTGAAAGCCAGTTCGTCGGGATCGGCTTTCAGCGCGAAGAGCCGGCCGCCTGGAACCTGCGCCTCCCACTTGGACTGACCATCGGCAGGCTTCTCGGCCCAGCCTACATCGAATTTGCCCAGTGCATCCTTTCCCTCCGCCGCCGCAACCCTGACCTTCAGGGTCGAGCCGCGCATCACATCGCCCTTAACCAGGTCGTCGACGACCAGTTGGGCGACCAGGAACTGGTAA
>JAKLKQ010000107.1 GCA_023150555.1 Planctomycetota bacterium | reverse complement strand
GTCGAGACAAAGTACCTCTATGCCTACCCCGGCGGCAGCCTGTACCAGCCCGTCTACCTGGGCGTCCGGAAGGACATCCTTGCCGGCGACTGCGTGATCGCACAGTTGAAGTACCGCAGGGACGACGCTGACGCCGATGACGAGGGGTAGGCTCGCGATTCCAAGCAGGCCGCTGTGCACCACAACCGCTGCAAATCCTCATCCTTGATCGCTTCCATCCTTCGTCGCCCAATTTTCCAATCGGGAGAAACCCATGAAACGAAAGCTCCGGAAGTTCGCCGTCACCATGCTGGTCGTGGTGGCGCGAGCCGTCGCCGAGGAGATCCTGACCCGTACCCTGCGGCGGCGCGGGGCGTCCCGTCGGACGCCGCGGGGGCCAGCATGAAACGGACGCCATCTCGCCAACGGCCGCAAAAGGGCGTCGCATGCCCGGTCTGCGGCAACGCTGCCCATTTCGCCGTCTATGTCGCAACTATAAAGGTCCACCACATCGCTCAGCACGCGCCGGGCAGATGGCGCCGGACTTCGGCTGAACCCAAACGGCACGACAGGTCGCTACCGCTGTTGCTGGTCTGCGAGAGCTGCGCCTACCCGTTGGGCGCCGTGCCGGCCAGAGTCCTGAAGGTCCTGCCCTGAACCTCGAAATTCCCCAAAATCTTGGGGAATTTCCAACCCGTACATTTTCGCATCAGGAGAGTCACCCATGCGCACCATTGAACAGATAGGGACTGTTTTCTTCCTGGACGGGCTGGTGCCCGTCACGACTGACCGCGTGCGAGCATCCCTGGAGAAGTCCGGACTGGATCCCCAGGCCGCCCGCGACTTGGCCAAGCGCTTCTGCTTCTCCAGGGCCAAGAACAAGCTGCGGGACGAGGGCCTGATCGACGAGGTCGGTGAGACGCCGGCCCGCTGGACCTGGCAGCTCAGCCGGCGCTACCGCGAGGCCAACCGGCTCGGGTACGAGTTCGAGGCAGCTTTCTGGTTCGACAAGGCGGCCCAGGCGGTCGGCGCCGACAATCGGCTGCTGCTGGAGAAGGTCCAGGGCCTGTTCGCCAAGTACGGCGCCCTGTACCTGGCCACTGACATCACCAAGGTCGTCCGGCGCATCTTCGACGCCCAGAAGGGCCTGGTGCGGCTGCGCCACGCCGGCGCGGTCTACTTCGTGCCCCGCGAGAACCGCAGCCTGATGGAGAAGGTGGTGGCGTTCGTGGAGGGGCTTGGCGGCGAGTGCGTGACCGTGCCGGTCGGCCCCGAGAACACACTCGTCCGCGACAAGGCCCTGGCGATGCTGGTGGAGGCCGTCAAGACCGACGTCGGCAAGATCGTCGCCGAGATGCGCGAGTTGCAGACGAGCGGCGAGGGCTTGAGCAAACGCAAGGCGAAGAACCGCTGGAAGGAACTGGGCGCGCAACTGGAACGGGTGCGGACGTTTGCCCGGAGCCTGTCGGCTGACGCCGAGGGCTTGCTGAATCAGGTGCGGGTCAATGAACTCGACCTGGCCTTGGTAGCCAAGGCTGACCTGGACGTCATCGCCGCGTTGGCACACGCGGGCAAGGTCAACGGCGCGCTGGGGCAGATCGTCGAGACCGTGTACGAGGGCGAACTGCCCACGATCCGCTCGCCGCGGGTGCGGGCGGCGCAGGTGCTGCTGGAGGAGACAGGCGTGCTGCCGTTACCGGTCGATGCGCAGCTCAAGGCGCCGGCAATGGAAGCGTGACCAGGGGAAGTTAGAGGCGCTTGAGCCATTCCCCGACGAAGACCGGCATTGCAGTTAGATCGAGGGCAGAGAAGGCGTCGCGCCACCGGAGGGTGTGGTGGGTTGCTGACCCGGCGCCTGCGGCCTGCACCAGAAATACGAATTCGGTCCGGATCCCCAGCAGTTCTTCCATCAGGTACTTCTGCAATGCGGTCTGCCCGACCGGCCGGAGACCCCGGCTCTTGAACTCCGCAAGTTCATTCGGGGCGGTCGGGTAGCTTCCTTCGCCGGATTCGAGCTTGGCTTCTATGCAGACCGCGGCATTCCGGCTCGTATGGATCACGATGTCGGGCTTCGCGTTGAAGGCCCACTTGAACATGCAGGTTTTCAGGAAGGGGCCATTGTCCCGGATCGTGTCCTTGAACCTCGAAATGCTCCAAGTGCCGGGGCTCTGGATGTACTTCGACGACGCCCGCGGCCCGGCGCCGAAGAAGGCGTTGAATTCAGCGACGGACGCGGCCCTGAGTTCTTTGCGATTCGGCGGCTCAAGCGCGTCCAAGATCGCATTACGCTTGACGCCATTGGCCGCCTCGTTGTCTCCCGCCGTCTGCCATAGGTCCCTCAGGAAGGCGTACTCGAAGTAGACGGCGCATTCCTTCTCCTTTCGCGGCAGCTTGCTTTGGATCCGGTCCAGGAACCGTTCCTGGTTCTTGGGGTTCAGGAGCGCCGCGTACAGGATGGCGGCCACGTTCCGTTCCTCGCGATTGATCGAGTAGTAGACGGGGTCGCCTAAGACGGCTCTCAGACTGGTACGGGCCATGTTTCAGTCCCTCCGGCCTCCGATGCTGGATCATCCTACCTACGGAGAATTCACCTATGCAAGCCACTTCTGTGTTACTCGCCGCGCTCAAAGCGCGGCTCCCTGGCGTTCACCTGCGCACCCTTGAAGAAGCGCGGGCCCTGGAGGCCCTGCGCCAGGCCGTCGCCGCCGTCTCAGGCCAGCTGGTGCCGCGGGTCCTGTGGCGCTGGTCCTCGGCGTCAGGATTGCACCGACTACCTCATGACCCCGACCAGCCCAGCCAGCCGCTACAGGAACCGTGCGGGCTCGATGAAGCGTTGGCACAGTTCCGCAAGACCGCCGACAACGTCGTGCTTGCCTTGTTGGACCCGTGGGCCGAGTTGTCGAATCCGTTCTTCGTCAGAGCCCTGCGGGAAGCGCTGGCTCATGCGCGGGGAACTGGCAAGGCCCTTGTCCTAGTCGGCCGCGACTGGAAGATCCCGGCGGAGTTGCAGGCGGACCTGTTCCTGGCCGACCTGCCGTTGCCGTCGCGAGCGGAGCTGACCGAGTACATACAGTCGCTGGCCGTGCTCTACCGCGAGCAGTTGGCCGACAAGGTGGCCATCGACGACTCCGCCCTGCCTGAGTTGGCGAGGGCTTGCCAAGGATTGACCCTCGACGAGACCCGCAGCCTGGTCGCCTTGTCTTTGGTCAGTTTCAGGGCGCTTGGAACCGACGCGATCCGGTTAGCTATCCGCGAGAAGCGCCAGATCGTCCGCAGGGGCGGCGTGCTGGAGTACGAAGAACCGGACCGTTCTATGGCGGACGTGGGCGGACTGGAGCACCTGAAGGGCTGGGTAGTTAAGAGGACTAGTCTCTTTAACGAGGCGGCCCGGAAGGCCGGGATCCATCCGCCGAAGGGCCTACTGCTGGTCGGCGTTCCTGGGACTGGCAAGACCCTGGCTGCCCGCGCCATCGCCGCGGCGTGGAACCTGCCACTGGTAAGGCTCGACGCTGGCCGGCTTTACGGCAGCCTCGTCGGGGAGTCCGAGAGCAACCTGCGCCAAGCAATCCGGACCGCGGAAGCCATTGCCCCTGCCGTCATCCTGGTAGACGAGATCGAGAAGGCGTTCGGGCAGGGGGGCGGGCTGGACGGCGGCACGGCCCAGAGGATCTTCGGCGCGCTGCTGACGTGGCTGTCGGACAAGAAGGCGGAGTGCTTTGTCGTGGCCACCGCCAACGAGGTCGGCGCCTTGCCGCCCGAGTTGCTCCGGAAAGGCAGGTTCGACGAGATCTTCGCCGTGGACCTGCCCTGTGCGGCTGCCAGAACCGAGATCCTGCGCATCCACCTGGCCCTGGCCGGCCAGAAGCTCAAGGAAGGAGACC
>JAKLKQ010000106.1 GCA_023150555.1 Planctomycetota bacterium | reverse complement strand
GAAGCTGCTGAAGGGCGCGCAGCCGGGCATCCCGCGCGTGCCGGCCTGCGAGATCATGGTGGTCAACCCCACCGCGCGGAAGCTGATCGCCGAGGGCGAAGACGCCAAGCTGGCCGCCGTCATCCGCGGCGGGCGCGAAGAAGGCATGCAGGACTTCAACCAGAGCCTGATCAAGCTGGTCAAGGAAGGCTACGTGACCGAGGACGTCGCGCTGGAGGCCTCCCCCAACCCCGAGCAGCTCGCGATGAACCTCAAGGGCATCGAACTCGGCAGCGACCGCGGGGCGATTATCAGCTAGGGGCGAGGGGCGAGCGGTCAGGGGCGAGGTGTGGTGCGCCTTCGGCGCGCTTTCTCGCTTCGATGATTCCGCGCGAGCTCAAGGCAAGAAAGGCGGCGAAGCCGCACCATCCCTGACCCCGCACCCCTTCCCCCTGTCCCCTGGAGCCCCCATGAAAGCCGTCGTCCAGCGCGTCTCGTCCGCTTCGGTCACCGTCGCCGCGGAGCACTACCGCGCCGGGATCGGCGCCGGCCTGGTGATCCTGCTGGGCGTCGAGCAGGGCGACACGGAGGCCGAGATCGCCTGGGCGGCGAAGAAATGCGCGGGCCTGCGCATCTTCAAGGACGACGAGGAGAAGATGAACCGCTCGGTGAAGGACATCGGCGGCGAGGCCCTGGTCGTCAGCCAGTTCACGCTCGCCGGCGACTGCCGCAAGGGCAACCGCCCCAGCTTCATCACCGCCGCCGCGCCGGACGTGGCGAAGCCGCTCTATGAACGTTTCTGCGAGTTGCTCGAGAAGGAAAACGGCGTGCCGGTGAAGCGCGGCATCTTTCAGGCGATGATGGCGGTGGAACTGCTCAACGACGGCCCTGTCACGATCCTGCTCGAACGCAAGCCCGGCGAAGCGACATGACCCCCTCAAAAGCGCCGAAGGCGCGCATTAATGTAGCCTGGGGCATCGCCCCAGGATATTGAGGCCGTCGGTTTGGCCGCGGCACGGCGCACGCTCCGCGTGCGCCGCTTTCGTTCCTAGGCCCCTCCCGAATTTGAAAGAGGGCTACGGAACGAAATCCCAAGCGGTTCCGATACGAAGTACCGGAACCGCTTGGGTGCCGCGGCCATGACAGACGCGCAAGTCAACCCGGGGCGGCACGCGGCTTTCAGCCACGTTTGCCCCGGGCTACATTAATGCGCCCTTTCAGGGCGAATACCTATTTCGTAGCCGGCCGCCGACTTCCGATAACTTCCTACGCCGCCGTATCGTCGAGCGTCTCCTGCGCGCAGCGCCACGTGTTGCGGATGCGTTCGCGGCGCCGCCAGGTCTGTTCGAAGGCGCGCTCCAGCATGAACAGCCGCCCGAAGTCGGTCTCGGCCAGGGCCTCGCCCAGCTGGTCGCCGAGCACCGCAAGGCGGTTGTCCGCGTCGGATTCGAGCTGGTTCAGGTGCGCGAGCGCTTCGTTGGGCGTCAGCATGGCAAGACTCCTCCCTGCCGGCGAGGCCGGCCTTCCCTGCCCCGCCTGCGCGGGGCTTTCTCTCGTGTGGGGCGTCCTGATGCCCTATCTACGAGGAAGGGGCCGAAATGGTTCGAAAAATCCGGCCGCGGGTGGCACTTCGGGTCGGCTACCGGCTGCCCGGTTTCTTATCCGAGCCGGGAAAGGCGTTGACGATGTACGTGCGGCCTTGGCCCTGGACGCTTCCGCCGTCCGCGCCTTCGACCCGCCGCAGCAGCGCGCTGGAGCGCGGGCGTTCGTAGAGCCGCATCATGTGCAGCGGCACCAGGACGCCGTGCGGCGTCAGGAAGCAGCGCCCGAAGACGCGGAAGGGCGAACGCGCGATGGAGCGTTCGATGGGATGCGGGTTGTGGTGGTTGGGCCGCACCACGTAGATGCGCCACTCGTCCGGTTTGCAGCAGGGGCAGGACTCGAGTTCCTCGCCGTGGCCGGTCTGGCAGGAATGGTGGCAGGACTTGCAGATGATCATTGGGGACACCCGGTAAAGCAGGCCTGGCGCGCCGCCTGCACAGGCGGACGAACTGCGCACAGACGTGGACGGTATCCGGTGCCCCCACCGCCGCCGAAGTCCAATCAACGCAAGGCGCGGGCCAAGCCATTTAAGGCGGTTTTTGTGTTGGTATTGCCGATTCCGGTCAATCCGGCGGCGTGCGGTGACAATTATTGCTCGATCGAACGACGAAATTCGGCAGCGCGGCCTGTGCCCTGTTGTCAGGTTGCGAACAGCAGGACGAACAGCCCGGCGGCCGCCGCGGCCACGATCCCGAAACCCAGCAGCGCCAATCCCAGATTGGCGGGCGCCTGGCTGCCGGGTGTGCCTCTTCCGGTATAGCGGTAGTCCATGGCCCGAGGCCTCCTGGTTGATATCGAAAACCGCCACCCAGGTGAATAAGATGCAAGGAAGTATACAGGTTCTTGAAAAAAGGTAAATATAATTAACCGATGAGCCCGTTAATCCATAAAAGAGCAAATGTTACCGCTTACGAACTGCAATGCCGACGGGGGCTTACGGCGCTGGCGCTTCCCGCACCAGCGTGGTCACGGAACGCGCCGGGACCAAGCGCATCCTCGCCGACCCCGCCTGACCCGCCGCCGCGCCGAACCGGGGGCTACTTACTTGGGGGAGGGGGTTGGGGGGATTGGGGTGGTTGCGGCTTTTCCTCGTCCTTTTCGTCACGATCCTTCGTTGTCACTGGCCGGGTCAGTACAGGAATGTGAAATATATAAATAAAGTACAGCTACAGTCCCCGCTCCATAAAAGATCAGTATTAAACCTGCCAGTATTAACCACCATCCACTACTGCTAAAAATCAAAGCCAAGGCTAAAATACTTGTTCCGGCCCAAAATAGAAATAGGGATATGTAGCCCCAAGAGGTCCTTCTGAGTATACCAAATCCTGCAACTGCTATCAGAACCAGCCTTGGAATGGCACCGAGAGCTTCCTTCCTTCCGGTTAGAGCAAGGACAATAAGAATCGAGCAAAACAAAATATCGCAAAGCCAGATGCCACATACCAGCCGTCGGAGTGTACGCTCGCGCCACTTCATGCTATCGTTGGAACCCTTCGCCAATAATCTGCTCCGAAGAAATGCTTACATCCGAACTTGTACTGTGTTCAGAGGAAAGTGCGTCTTTGAATGCCCTAGACATAGTGTTATGTACTTGCTCCCACAACCAAGGCTGTCCTTCAACACCAGGAAAACCTGTCGCACGGAATGGTGTCAAAAGTGCTTCGCCCGCTGTGGCTCCGACTTGGCCAACCCCGTAGCCGAATCCTAAAACCGCCGCCTTTTCTGCTTTTGCTGGAAGACTATATACAAAGAACCATGTTGCAATGTTGATGCTTCCGAACTGCCTCTTGTGTATAAAATAAGTCTTTTCGGCAATAGAAGCCGTTCCAAGGTCCTGAAACACGATTTTGTCTGGACTACAGCAATAGACGCCTTCGAATTGCGCCGTTCTTCCAAAGGAGTAATATTCCACAACATCTCTCGTTACGCGATCCGTAAACGAACTTGCTTTCCAGGGAGTAATTTTTACATCGAGAAGGCCGAGAATCTGCCCCGGGCCGTCTTTGACACATAATTCAAGCAAATCACAGCCAGAAATATATGAAAGTCCTTTCGCTTTCAAGAGTCCAGTTACCCCCGCAATACTGAGATAATCCTTCGCGGATGCGGATCTAAAGCCAGGTCGACAGCGAGATTTCTTGGAAGGAGCGGTTACTCCTTTTAATGGCAGGGCCAGTGCATTGGCTAGCGCAGATTCTGCTCGAATGAGGCGTTGTTGGGCTGCCTCAAGGCTCCTTTGCTGGCGCTTAAGCCAACTTGCGTTTACTGGATTTTTGTTTCTTTCAAATTCCCGCTCAAGGTTACCAACTATAAACTTTTCACGTTCGACCGCTTCTTGAGCCACTCTTAGTTCGCTCTGCGCTTCCGCTTCGTTAACAAGTCCATCCTTATCCACTTGCCCCACCGGATTATTGGACCACGCTCTGTACTTGTTGAGGTAGGGTAGGAAATCCCTGCTGAGGAAGATGCCGAGTTCTGGATCATAGATACGGTACTTCGATAACCCATACGACCTACTGCCTATGTTGAGGGTCAACCAGTTGGCCTGGTAAATGAGATTTTCCGGCGCCAGGTAGGAGAAGCGTAGCCCGGCGCGGCGTCTTCGGT
>JAKLKQ010000105.1 GCA_023150555.1 Planctomycetota bacterium | reverse complement strand
CCGCCAGGCGCGGCCCGGTTAGAATGCGCCCTGAATTCCCGTTACCGAGGGCCGTCCCCTGCATAGAGACCGCAGAAACCGAGGACGCCCCGCGCCCATGTCCGAGACCGAACAGATCATCGCCCGGGTCCTCGCCGGCGACCAGGACGCGTTCGAGGGCATCGTCACGGCCCACCAGCGTTCGGTCTGGGCCACCGCGGCGTATTACCTGCACAACCGCTCGCAGATCGCCGAGATCGTCGACGCCACGTTCGTGAAGGCCTACTTCGCGCTGGAGCAGTTCAAGCCGGGGCGCAGCTTCGACGCCTGGATCACCGGCATCGCGCGCAACGAGATCCGCATGACGCTGCGCCGCCTGGCCGCCGAACGCGCCGCGACGAAGCACTACGCCGAACGCCTGGCCGCCGAAGCCGCGCTGGACGAATTCGAACGCGACCGGCTCGACGAGATGCGCGCGTCGCTGGAAGGCTGCCTCGCCAACCTCACCGAAGAGCAGCGCGCGCTGATCGAGGCGCGCTACGCGGCGGAAAAGCCCGTCGCCCAGATCGCCGCCGAACTGCGCCGCAGCGCCGACGCGGTGAAGCAGAACCTGCACCGCATCCGCGGGCAATTGCGCGACTGCCTGGACCGCAAGGCGTTGAAGCATGGCGCGTGATTTCGAAGCGCTCGCCAACGCCTACCTCGACGGGACGATTCTCCCCGCCGAACGCGAGGACCTCGATGCGCTCCTGCGCGGCGACCCCGAAAAAGCCTCGGCCTTCCGCGGCCTGCTGGCGCTGGACGGTTTGCTGACCGGACGCTTCGGCGCGCTGCGCGAGCCGAAGGAGATCCTCGCTCGGGTGCAGGCCAACGAACTGGACCGCACGACCTCGACGGTGCTGGAGGCGATCAAGTCGGGCGCGTACCGCCCGCAGCCGGCGCGGCGCGCCCCGCGCGCGCGCTGGATCGCCGCGAGCGCGGCCGCCGCGGCGCTGCTGGCCGTCGCGCTGGCGCTCTACTTCGCCCTGCGCGGCGGGCCGAAGAAGCAGGAAATCGCGAAGGCCCCGCCCAAGCCGCCGCCGGAAGTCGCGCAGATCGTGGAGTTCAAGGACGGCGCGCCGGACGTGCTGCGCGGCGAAGCCCTGCTGCACATTCAGGCCGGCGACCGCCTGCGCGCCGGCGACGTGGTGCGCAGCGGCGCGGCCGGGCGCGTGCAGCTTCAGTTCCTCAAGCCGTCCAGCCTCGAGCTGGAAGAGACCACCGTCGCGCTGGATCCGGATTCCGCGGTCAAGCTGCTGGTGGCGGAAAACGGCGCCACGCGCCTGGCACTGGAGGACGGCGCGGTCTCGTGCGCCGTCGCACCGCGCAAGAAGGAACTCGCCTTCGCCGTCACCACGCCGCACGCCACGGCCACGGTGGTGGGCACGCGGTTCCGCGTGCAGGTGGCCGACGCCGAGACGCGCCTGGATGTGAAGGAAGGCGCGGTGCAGTTCGGACGCGCGTCGACGGGCGCCAACGGCGAACAGGACGTGCTGGTTCGCGCCGGTTTCTCGGCCAGCGCGCGCAGCAACACGCCCATCGGCGCGCCCAAGGCAACCGCCAAGCACGCGCCCGCGCCGCCTCCGCTGTCGCGCATCGCGCTGTACGGATTCCTGAGCGAGGAAAACTACCCGTACAGGGGCAAGGGCGAGGCGGCCAAGGCCCCCGCGCGCTACGTGCTGACGGACAAGGAGGGCAACAAGTACCGCCTGCCCGCAGCGCCGCCGCCGAAGAACGGCGCGCCGCCCGCGCTGGATCCGGCTCCGTTCGTCGGCAAGCTGGTGCGCATCGAAGGGAAAGGGACCGTACGCAAAGCGTTCACCGAGCGCGGCGACAGGAACGAACCGAAGGAGCGGGAGACGGAAAAGAAGGAGTTCCGTAAATTCGAATTGCTGCAGATCCTTGAGATTCGCGAAGTGAACGGTTCGTTGGACGAACACCGGGAGCTCGAACGTGCCGAGCCTCCGGGGCAGGACGGCGCCGGGACGTCGCCCGGACAGCCGGCTCCCGGCGAGCCGGAACATAATGCTCCCGATGGGAGCCAGGAGGAACAGCCATGAAGAAGTGGACGTTGGCGTCGTTGGCGTTGGTCGCGGTGCTGGCGATGGGCCTGAGCCTGCGCGCCGAGGAAGGCGAAGGCGGCGACATGGGCGGCGGCGACGGCGGCAAGAAGGAGAAGAAACCGGGCGGCGACAAGCCGGCCGGCGAGAAGAAGTCCGCTCCGCAGCTCGAGGAACTCACCCTCACCGGCAAACTCACCAAGACCGAGAAGTCCAAGAAGGACAAGAACGGCGCCGAGACGAAGGTCGAAGTCTACGTGCTCGAAGAGACCGGCGGCAGCAAGGTCACCATCCCGCCCCCGAAGGCAGGCAAGGACGGCAACGCGCCGGGCCTGGACCTGAGCGCCTTCGCGGACAAGAACGTCGAACTCGTCGCCATGGGCACCAAGAAGACGATGAAGAAGGGCGACAAGGAAATGACGATGTACATGGTCAAGGAAGTGAAGAGCGTCAAGGAAGCCGGCGGCGGCGGCGACGCCCCCGCGCCCGGCGGCGAAGCGCCCGCGGCCGGTGGCGAAGCCAAGACCGAGTAACGCTGCGCGCATTCCTTACCCGCTAACCGTCGCACCCGCGGCCCGGACGGATCCCCGTCCGGGCCGCTTCTTTTGCCTCTTAAAAGTCGCGCTCGAATGCTTTAGGATTCCACTCGTCTTTACCTGTAGGGAGCGAAAGGCATGACGGCACGCGAACACCAACCGAGCGGAGGGCGCGGAATCCGCGCCTATATAAGGAGGCGAGTTCCGCTCGCCGCGCTGCTGTTGGGCCTGTGCGCCGCCGCGTCGCTGAACGCGCCCACCCGCGCCGACGGCCTGCACTGCAACGTACTCGACGGTGAGGACCTGGAGGACGCCTGGAAGCGCCTGGTCGCCGAGACCTGGCCGGGCGCGAAGGAAGCGCCCCGCGTCAGCGTGCTGAAGGACAAGCAGCGCGTCGTGATCGCGATCAAGGAGATGATCTACGTCCTGCAGTTCGTCGATCCGTACAACTACGCCGACGACTCGCCGGCGTGGATGAGCACCGAAGAAAGCCGCACGCGCACGCGCGAGCAGGCCGAGAAGATCCTCTCGTCGCTGGGCCGCGGCAGCGCGCCGTACATCTGGGAAGCGCTGGAATCCGAGTACCGCTTCATCGATTCGAAGGACATGCCCGACAAATTCGTGAAGCCCTTCCGCGAGGTCCAGGCGAAACTGAAGGGGCTGGTCGAGCAACTGGGCGGGATGCGGCGCCAGGACGCCGAGTACGCCAAGTCCACCGAGCAGCAGGAGAAACTCCGCACCGCCGTCAACACGCTGAAGTACCTGAAGCGCGAGGACGAGCGCCTCGCGCGCGTGAAGGTCGCTGCGCGCAGCCGTCCGGAACTCGGCGTGGGCTTGGACGAACTGATCGAACGCACGAAGAAGCGCATCGCCGAATTGGGGGACCTCGACGCGCTGGCCGCGAAGAAGAAGGAGGCCGAAGCCGCCATCAAGGCGCGCCTCGAGGAGATCGACGCCGACGAAAAGGTCGCCGCGGTGAAGGCCGAGATCGAGAAGACGCGCAAGGAGCTGGCCGAGGCGCGCGACCGCTGCGTGGGCCTGGGCCAGGGCGACGTGGACATCTCGGGCGGCGACCCGGAGATGATGACGACCGAGGACTTCAAGGACCAGCTGATCGGCATCCTGCGCGACATGGGTCCGGAGGCGTGCCCGCAGGTCGCGAAGGGCAAGAGTTCGCTCTTCAAGGGCCTGCGCGAGATGGTCGCGAAGGTCGAGAGCATCTGGAAGCAGCAGGATTACGCAAAGCGTTTCGTCGCCGCCGCGGCCAGCGACAAGACGCCGGTGGGCCTGGGCGCGCTGCGCTTCCTGAAGGCCAACGCCAAGGAGCCGTCCGTCACCGGCGCGATGATCGAGAGCCTGAAGGACCTGCCCGAGGATCAGCGCAAGCCCGTCTTCGAGCTGCTGCGTGGCGCCACCAAGCAGGTGCTCGGCGACGACCCCGCGGCGTGGGCCGCGTGGTGGGCCGAGCAGAAACCCGCCGCGCCGCCGCCGAAGAGCGGCGATGTCCTGCCGCCGGGAGTAGAGGAGAAGACCGCCGCGCCGGCCACCAAGACGGGCAAGGAGAGCATCGAGATTGAGGAGTAGGCTGCGACTTTTCTCACCACAGAGGACACAGAGAGCACAGAGAAAAGCTCTTCCGTCCTGATTTCTATTTACTTGCGAAAAGACGCGTAAAGTCGGGTTCTTGTTTCTGGATTAGCCTTGGCGCTTGCGAGTTGCCTGAAGGGCGTTCATCTGCGTACTCTCAGGTTCGAGATGCGGTCTGTTTTGGAATCGCTGCCGCGAAGCCAAGACCAGAAACCAGGAACTCGAAGCCAGAAACTTTCGTTCGCTTTGCAGGAGAGCCCGACACGGGCGCAGCGCGTGCGGGTGAGGAGGCGTACGACGAAGAGGCAGATGGAAGACTTCCATATTACGCAATGCGTAAGTACGTGCTTATCCGCCCTTCGATAGACTTCAATCTTTTATCTTCTATCTCTCAACTTTTATCTGTCTGTCTTTCTTCTTTCCTTTCTGTTCCCTGGCTCCTGAATCCTCTTTCCTTGCTCTGTTGAAAAGTTCTTAAGTCCCTTGGGCACCCCGCCGAAACCTAGTTTGTGGGGGCGTCGAGGGAACG
>JAKLKQ010000104.1 GCA_023150555.1 Planctomycetota bacterium | reverse complement strand
CAGCCGGGCTCGACGGGCAACCCCGCCGCGCCCATGGCGTGGCGCCAGCCCAGTTCCCACTCGCGCGCGCGAGCGTCACGCGCCGGCGCCACCAGCGAGATGCGGCGGTGTCCGGCGCCGATGAGCTTGTAGGTCAGCGCGCGCGCCGCGCCGCGGTGATCGAAGACGACGCGCGCGGGGCTCTTGGCTTGCGCGTCTTCGGCGGGGACGTCGGCGAGCAGCACCGGCACGCCGAGGGCGCTCAGGCGCTGCAAAAAGGACGCGCCCGGATCGTGGAGCAGGATCAATCCGTCGACGCGCGCGGGATCGGCGAGGCGTTCGGCGATGCCCGGCGCGTTCAAATCGCCGCCGCGCGGAAGCAACAGCGTGTCGAGGTGTTCGCGGTAGGCCGCTTCCTGGATCGCGCGCACCAGCCGCCAGAAGACCTCGGCGTGCGCGGGTTCCACCGGAAGCGGCGGCGCCACCAGGCCCAGCACGCCCGCGCCGCCCGACGGCACCGCGCCGGCGGCCCTCGCGCGCGTTCTGGTTTTCGCGACGAACGTGCCGCGACCCTTGCGCACCGTCAGGACCCCGGCCTGCGCCAGGTCCGCGTAGGCCTGCCGCACGGTCTTGTCGGCGACTTCGAGCGTCTTGGAAAGCCACAGGTAGCTAGGCAGCGCGCTGCCCGGCGCGAGGTGCCCGGCCTCGACCAGTTCGAGGATCAGGCTCTCGATCTGCCGGTAGAGCGGCCGCTCGTCGCCCTTCTTCAGGCGCCAAAGCCGCTTGTCCGTCTGGGGCGTTACCGCCATGGCCACCTCGCCGGTAATTCGATTGCCTATCTATACGCCATGACCGGACCGCCCTCCAGCCCCTTTGATAGACCGAAAACTTACGCTAGTATGTCCACTTGCCAATGAGACACCCTTTATTCACCGTCTTTGGAAGGCCCCATCGATGCCCTCACGATCCACGTTGACGACCTGCGCCGCCGCGCTGCCGCTTTTGGTGCTGCTGGCCGGCTGCGAGACGCCCGAACGCCGCGCCGTGCGCCAGCGCCTGGACGTGCTGCAGGCCCAGAACAGCGCGCTGCAGGCCCAGTCGCAGGCGGCGTCCGCGCAGAGCCAGCAGACCGCGATGGCGCAGTCGAAAGCGAATCTCGAGACCATCGAACTGCTCAACAAGCGCGTCGAGTTGCTCGCGCAGCAGGTCGCCGCCGGCGCGCAGGCCAAGCCCAACCCCGAGACGGAGCAGTCGATCAAGGACCTGCAGGAACAGATCCGCAGGTCGCGCGACCAGCAGGCCGCCGTGGAAGCGCAGTACAACGACCGATTGGCAGAGATGCAAGTGCGGCTGGAAGCCGCCGAGGCCGCCGCCAAGGCCGCCGCGCTGACGCCCAAGGAAGCCAAGGACAAATCCAACTGGCAGGACAAGGCGCTGGCGCTGGCGCGCTTCATCGACAGCGACGGCAAGGTCGTGGACCTCAATGCGTACAAAGGGCAGAAGCAGGTGCTGCTGGTGGTGATGAAGGGCTTCTACAGCCAGGGTATCTGCGTGTACTGCAGCCGCCAGGCCGCGCAGCTGAAAGACAAGACCGAGGCCATCCGCGCGCTGAATACCGAGGTCTTTGTCGTCTATCCCGGCCGCGAGGAACACATCCCGGCTTTCGTGCGCAGCATCAAGGAACTCGAGAAGAGCCAGGACCCCCGCTTCGCGCTGCCGTTCAAGGTGCTGCTGGACCTGAACCAGGACGTGGTCCGCACGCTGCACATCGATGGCGACCTGGCGCATCCGACCACCTTCATCCTCGACCGCGATGGCATAGTGCGCTACCAGTACACGGGCCGCACGCTCAGCGACCGACCGAAGATCGATGACGTGATCGCCAAGATACGCGAAACCGCAGCCGCGCATCCCGCCCAGGCCGAGCCGAAAGAGACGCCCAAGCCGTGACCGATTCGCGCGCCACGCCTCCGCCCGATGAGACCCAGCCCGGCGGCACGCCCACGTCCGCGGGCAACGCCGGCACCGGCAACCCCGGCAACCCCGGCAACGAGATCAGCATCTCGGACCAGAAGACCCAACCCATGCCCATTCCGGCCAAGCCCACGCCGGATTTCACGCTGCCGAACTACGAGATCCTGGGGAAACTCGGCCAGGGCGGCATGGGCGCCGTCTACAAGGCTCGCCAGCTGAGCCTGGACCGCATCGTCGCGATCAAGGTGCTGCCGCAGAACCTAGCCGAAGACCGCAGCTACGCCATGCGGCTGGTGCGCGAAGGCCAGGTGCTCGCGAAGATCAGCCACCCGAACGTCGTCACCTGCATCGACCTGGGCGAGCACGCCGGCATCCTGTACGTCGTGATGGAGTACGTCGAAGGCGAATCGCTGGAAGGCTGCCTGCAGCGCCGCACTACCCTGCCGCTCGACGAGGCGCTGCATTACCTCAAGCAGTCCGTCATCGGCCTCGACCACGCCAACGCGATGGGCATCCTGCACCGCGACATCAAGCCCGGCAACATGCTGCTGCAGCGCGCCGTGAAGGGGCAGACCACCATCAAGGTGCCCGGCGGGCATTCGATGAAGATCGCCGACATGGGGCTGGCGCGCTTCACGCAGGAAGCCGGTGACAACACGCGCCTGACGCAGGACGGCATGACCGTCGGAACGCCGAACTACATGTCGCCCGAGCAGGCCCTGGGCGAACCGCTGGACCTGCGCACCGACATCTACGCCCTGGGCATCACGTTTTACCTGATGGTGACCGGCAAGCTGCCCTTCGCCGCGAAGAACACCGCCGCCGTCCTCGCAAAGAAACTCAGCGAGCAGTTCGAAGACCTGCGCACGCACGTGCCCGCGCTGCCGCCCGGCGCTTCGCTGCTGGTGCAGCGCATGACCGCCCGCGACAAGGACAACCGCTACGCGACCTATGGCGACCTGCTGAAGGACATCGAGAACCTGGAACGCGGCCGCCCGCTGGAAGCCGTGATCCTGGACGACGCCGACGCCAGCATGTCATTGCTCCCCGAGACGAAGGAAGCACTGCGCGCCGCGGGCCAATCCTTCACCGCCATGGGCACGGCGAAGAAGCGCGAGTCCTTCGAGAAGGCCGAGGCGCAGAAGCAGCGCGCCTCCGGATCCTTCGCCATCGTGGCGGGCCTGGTCTTCGGGCTTCTTGCCCTCGCTGGCGGCGCGGTGCTGGTGTTCGCACTGATGGGGAAGCGAAATCAGAAGCCGGACAGGATGGAATCGGACGCCGGGAAGACCAAGACGGCCGAACAGAGCGCGGCGAAGACGGAAGAGCCGATCGTCCAGACGCCGCAGCCCGCACTGGAAGCTTTCTTCGAAAGCGAGGAACTGGTCACAAATTCCCTGGAAAAATGGCGAGAGGTTGAGAAGTCGGATCCGGATCCGACCTTCCGCTTCGAGACGGGCGACAACGCGGCCTCGCTGGTTGCCATGAAAGAAAGCTATGCCCTGGAACACACAGTCCCGCACCTGCGTTTCAAACTCAAGGCCAAGGCGTATCTGACCAGCAGGTCGGACCGCTTCGAGATTCGCATCCCCAGCGGCGAAGGGCGCTACACCGCCGTAGGCCTACGTTGGGCGCTCGAATCCGATACCGCAGAAGGATATTTCGAGGTACGCAGCGCCAAGGACCACGCCGCGCTCCAGAAGTTCGATCCTCTGCCGAATCTGAGCCCCAACGACTGGCCTTCGCTTGAGTTTAAAGTGGCTGCCGACAGCATCATCGCCGGCATCAATGGGAAGGAACTGGGTAAAGCCGAACGCAAGAGCAGCGGAACCGGCACGCAAGTGCAGGTGGCAGCCAAGCGCGCCGCCGGACAATTTCAAACCATATCGATTTCTTACTACCCGCCGGATAGCCCATGAGCGCACGCAGCCCGACCGTTTTGCTTGCGCTGACGCTGTTCTCCGCGCTGCGCGCCGCAGAGCCCGTCGTCACGTACTACGGCGAGGAGCAGGAAGACCGCCCGTACGCACCGTACAGTGACGCCGCGCACGCGCTGAAGAACGTGCCCATCGGCGCGGGCTTCGACCTCAGCGTCGCCGGACAGTGGGACATGCGCGCGCAGAGTTTCGACAACCGCCGCGACTTCACGTACGGGAAGAACGACGCCGACAACGCGGTGCTCAGCCGCCTGCGCCTGAGCCTCGACGTCCGCCACGGAGACCTCTTCCGCCTCTTCGTGATGGGGCAGGACGCGCACGAATTCTGGTCCGACGACCTGCCCGGCCCGAACCTCGACGAGAACTCCGCCGACCTCTACCAGGCCTACGTGGAATTCGGACTTGTGAAGGACATCGCCGACCTGCCGGTGGTGCGCATCCGCCTCGGCCGCCAGGAGTGGAAGAGTGGCGCCGAGTACCTCTTCGGCGACCGCGACTGGTTCAACCGCGGGCAGGTCTTCGACATGGGCCTGGTGGCGTGGCGGCCCGAAGGCTTCGAACTCGAATTCATCGGCGGGCGCCCGGTCGCCTTCGATCACAACAATCTCGACGAGCAGAGCCCCAAGTCTTTCGGCGGCGTGACGCTTAAGGCCGTCGGCATCCCCGGCGGGCACACCGTAGAAGGCTACACCTTCGTGAAGTGGGACAACGAGAACTCGATCACCGGCGAAGGCGCCACGCATGGGCCCGAACGCGCCGTTGTCTTCGGCATGCACGCGACCGGCACTTTCGGGCGCTTCGACTATTCGACCGAGTGGACCGGCAACGCGGGCGAGCGCGCAGGCAATCCGATGCAGGGCTGGCGCGCCGACGCGCACCTGGGCTACACCATCCCGCTGGGTTGGCGAACGCTGCGGTTCGGCGGCGCCTACACGCTGGCCAGCGGCGAACGCGATCCCAACGACGGGCGCATCGACCAGTTCGAGACGCTCTGGCCCGACCCGTTCCTCTTCCACGGCAAGCTTTTGGTCGCCGGCGGGATCAACCTGGAGGACATCACCGGCAGTTTCCGCGCGCGCGTCTGGCGCGGCGGGCAGATCGACCTCGACTGGCACCACCTGCGCGCGCAGACGCCCAAGGGCCCGGTCTTCGACGTCGCGTCGTTCGCTCCGCTGCGCCGCGACCCCACCGGCAATGCCGGGCGCGAAGTCGGCGACGAAATGGACCTGCACATCACCCACAAGTTCCACGAGAACCTGAGCATCGGCGGCGGCGTTTTCATCTTCTTCCCGGGGCGCTTCATGCGCGAGACCGGCGGCGGCCGCGCCGACCCGGCGCGCAACATCTTCTTCACAACTCGAATAAGCTTCTAGCTTTTTGTGGCATATAAAAATCAAATCTGAAATTTTCTACTCCTTTTCAACCAAAGAGTTACAGGATTCTCGCTCGGATTTTTTCGACCCATGGTCGTTCAAATACGTGCAGGGTTCAGTTTGCGGGCTTGAGGTGTTGGGGAGTTGGGATGGGCGCTCGGGTTTTGCCGTTCCTCGCCCCTCACCTCTCGCCCCTGCCCCCTGCAGTACGAGTACCCGCGGCAGGACGTCGTTCGATGGACGAGCGAGGTCTTCGACTCTCCGCGGCTTGCCGGAGCCAAAGAAGTGCG
>JAKLKQ010000103.1 GCA_023150555.1 Planctomycetota bacterium | reverse complement strand
TCATGTACGAGGGCATGTCTGCGTTTCCCAGCCTTCATGTGGGCCTTGTGGCACTGTACGCACTCTTCCTTTCCGGCAGCAGGAACTGGGTTCTGTGGCTTGCGTGGGTCTACGTGCTGCTCATCCTGGCCGGATCGTGCATTACCGGATGGCATTATTTGGTGGACGGCATCGCGGGGATCGGGATGGCAGCCGTCGCCTGGTTCCTGGCACGACAACTATTCAAACCCGCGCAAGGGTTCTAGCCGCCACAGAACCTATTAATATTGCGGACTTTCGCTCGACTCCGATCAGGACTCGAAAAATTTCTCAAGTTGCGCAACATATGCTCGTACCAACTCAACGCTTGTCTTGGTGCGGCTGTATTCGGCCGGCAAGGCACTGCTGTTCATGGAAACCTTCGGATTTCGATGACTCATAGGGCTTTCAGCCGCGATGCTTGGGTGCACGTGGATTTCCAAGGCACCGCTCCGCCGAAGGATGGTTGCGATATTCTTCAGTCTAACGCCGCCGCCTGGCATGATCCGAATTCGACCGGCAGCGCGCTCCACCAGTTGCGCAAGAAGCGCCAAGCCCTCCAACGCAGTCGGGGCCTGCCCTGAAGTCAGGATCCGGTCGACACCCAACGCCACAAGGTCCTCCAACGCTTCGAAGGGGTCCCGGCTCATGTCGAACGCGCGGTGAAAGGTGATTACAAGTGGACGCGCGCGCTGAACGAGATCGCCTATGCGCACGCGATCGATCCTTCCGTCCGCCGTCAAGATGCCAAGCACCACTCCTCTCGCGCCGCAGGTGCGTGCCGTCTCGACATCGTGCTCCATAGACTTGAACTCGTGTTCTGAGTAGAAGAAATCTCCGCCTCTTGGGCGGATCATCGCGTAAACTGGCAGGTGCGTCCGGCGACAGGCTTGCTTCATGAGTCCAACGCTGGGCGTGGTTCCGCCTTCCAACATGCCGGCGCAAAGCTCAATGCGGTCCGCGCCTCCTTCCTGCGCAGCAATTGCGCCCTCGACCGAATCGACGCACACCTCAAGCAGGGTTCGACGTGGCATTATTTTCCGCCATAACAGGACAACGTCCCGTCTTCCCGGCTCAGGTACAGGCGCCCGCCGGCGGCCGACAGGCCGTCATACACCGACCGTCCTTCCAGGGAGATCGTCTGCCGGATCTTTCCGTCGGCCATGGAAAGCACCCAGAGTTCGGATTTGTCCTTGGATTCCAATGAGACAGGCACGCCGGCCATGTATGCGTAATCGCCCGCCAACACGACACCAAGCATCTGCTGTGAGATATCTTCGTCAAGCAGCCATGTCATCGCTCCTCCGGATTTTGCATAGATGAAGCGCTTGCCAGCTTTCTCCTTCTTCATGAGCTCCTTCGGTACGCCGAAGCGATAGCGCCAAGCGGCCACGCTGAACTTCTCGCCAAAGGCCAGGTTCTCTCCTGCAATGGTCGCGCCGTCGGCGAGTTCAATGTGTTTCTCTCCCGAGAGCAAGGGCTCGACGCAGGCCATATAGTCGAGCACCGAAACGGGCGTCAAGTAGCTGGTGGTCTGCAGCAACGGCGGATGCTTCTTCGCGCCGCCAACACGCCCCCCCGATTGGAGACTGTAGTAGTTCCTCGTCAGCATCAGTTCATTTCCGTCGAAAAGGAACATATCCCCGCTGGAACCCCCAGGCACGCGCCATCTCATTTTTCCGCTGGCCGCGTCTGCCGCGAAGATATAGATGCCGCCGTCGACGCCGCTCGAGCGCCCACACGTAAAGAAAATTTCGCCGTTCATAGGCATCACGCCGCCCACGACAGGCCAAGCCGACGCGAACTGGCTCTCCTCGGCGATGTACTTCTCCGTAGGCGACGCGCGCATGCGCCAAACCTCGCGTCCGGTCTTCGCATCGAGCGCATAGACCGAGCCGCCTGCAGTTCCGAAGAGGCACAGGCCCTTATGAAATGACGCGGGCCACTCGGTTCGTCCGTCGGCGACAAACGACCACAGTTCCTTACCGCTCGCAGCATCCAGCGCGACGACGCGGTGTTCGTCCGGCACGGTCGTGCAGACCACGCCGTAGGCCGACACCGCTTGCGTCAGCCGCGAGGCGCCCGGCTTCTTCGACCACAGCAGTTGGAGATTTTCGGGAACGGCAACCGAGGCGCAATTGGACCGCGCGACGTCCTTCCGGTACATGGGCCAGTCGGCGGGCTGCTCCAGGGCTGCCGCCGGCGCGGCGCCTGAGGCGAACAGTCGCGGCGCGCCGCCCTTGTCCGCTTCGGACAGCCACGTGCGCTTACCCGCGCGCGCCATGGCCAACATCCCTCGCAGCGTCACCTGGCAGTCGCAATGGTGCGGGAAATAGTACGTCATCCCGTTTGCCGGCATCTGCCCCAGATCGCAGGGCGCGCGAACCGTATCCTGCGCGAGCGACGTGCCCGACTTCTCGTCGAGCGTCCAGCTGTTGCTATAGAGCAGGTAGTCCGCACAGCCCTTGCTCGGGTAACACTTGCTGTTGACGGTGCCCTTCGCACGGAACTCCCGCTTCACGCTTCCGCTTCGTGCATCGAGGACGGTGGCTTGGACGCTATCGCCCTGTCCGCCCTTGTTTCCCGTGTGCACGAGCATCCAAAATTCGTCGCCGTCCGGCAGCGCGCCGTAGCCGCAAGGCGGCGCCTCCTTCTTCCAGAGCACCGACCCGTTCTTCGCGTCGTAAGCGACCAGCAATCCGATCGGCTTCCACGGCTGCGTATAGGTCACGTAAACGATGCCCTTTTTGCAGAAGGCTCGGGGCGCGCCAGGGGCCGCTTGGGCCTTGGCTTTCCAGCGTGACGCGCCCGTCGCCACATCCACGCCTTCCAACTCCCCGGCCGATAACACGAAGGCCGTTCCGCCTTCGGCCGGAGGCTGCGTGACGCCCGGTCTGCTCCAAAGGATCTTTCCAGAGACCTTGTCCATGGCGACGACTTTGTGTGCGATCGCCGGCGAGATGCCTAGGTCGCAGGCCAGCAGGACCGAGCCGACCGATGTGACCACGGTTGCGCGGAACCCGGGCGCGTACTCCAGGACCTTGCGACCCGTACGGCCGTCGCGCGCGGTCAGGGTCTTATCGTCTTCCAGACAATACACCTGCTGGTCGTCGCACGTAAGGGTGCCGCCCACGGTGCCGTACTTTGGCGGCGAACCGATCGATGCACGCCAAAGATCGGAGCCGTTCCACGCATCCCGCGCTACCAACCATGTCTCGACACCGCCGCCCGGCTTTGCGCGGTTTTCGAGGTAGTAGAGCCGTCCGCCGCCGGTCACGCGGCCGTGGTAGGCTGAGCGCAACGCACCCCAACGCGGAGAACCGATCCAGCGCACTTCCGCCCATGGACCGGCTGCTTTGTCCTCGCTGACGTAGCTCTGGTCGGGCCCGCCGTAGACGTGCGTCCATTCGGCAAAGTCCGGGTTCGGAGGCTTCACACAAGCCACCCACCCCTTTCCGGGCGAGGTCTTGAACTCCTGGACACCAGCTTTCTTGAGTGCGGCCTCAAGTCCGGCAACGTTTCCCGGTTGAGCCTCGTTTCCGATCACGGCGACGCCGCCCGGCGCGAGCACGCGCAGTATCTCGTCCAGCAGGCCCGGCTTCCCGCTCCATTTGGCGCTGACGATCAGGTTAACGAGGTTGTCGGCATACGGCAGGCCTTCCGACTCGAGCCATGCGATGGAGGCTCGATCTGCCACCCCCGCCGCAACCAAGGCCTGGCGCGCAGCGGGTACGTCTTTGGCCTGCCACGTGCATCCTTGCACGTACAGCTTCGCGGCCTTCGCGAGTTCCGCGGTGAGTTTCCCGTCCGTGTCGTCGAGCACCAGCGTCAAGCCCTGCTCCACGCCTGAGGACTTTACCAGTTGTCCGGCCAGGCCGGATTCACCGGCCGAAGAGGTACCCATCATCCACAGCATCGCCAGCGCAATCACGCTGGCCACACAACATCTCAATCGAACGTGCGTCATCGCGATGATCCTTATTCAAGAATTGTATCGAACCTGTTGAAGACTTTCTTTTGCCCAGAGCTTCATTGGAAGAAGCGTGCACGTCACAGGCAAACTCGGCTCCCGCCTCCGCTGCGCGAGCCTGGCCAGAGCCATCCGCGCCATCTCTTCGATGCTCCACGTCACCATCGCGGGCATTCGGCCGTCCGGCTGACTCAAGGGATGCCCCTCTTCCTCAAGGACTTCCATCGGCGACCAGCCGACCATTTGGAAGTCGCGGCCGGCCCGCTTGCCCAGATCCTTGGCCGCCTGCTCAAGCGCCTCGGCCATCGGACGCCATAGGACCACCACGCCGTCCGGCGCATCCGGACCGCGCAGCATTTCTACCGCAATGCCGTTGAGGTTCTTCTCGTCAAGTTGAGCGTAAACCTGCTGGGCAAATGCGGAACCTTCCGCCTCCAACGCGGCACGAGCTCCGGCATACCGCGCGCTGCCGTGGTAGTTATCCAGGCTGCGCCCGAACCACGCGATGCGCCTGCAGCCGCGCTCGATCAGGTGGCGTCCGGCCAAAAGACCGCCCGCGAAACCGTCCTGCACCACCACGTCGTACGCTAAGTCCTGGGTCCAGGTGTCGACCACCACCACGTGAATGCCCATCTCCCGCGCCCAAGCCAAGAGCGCCGGATTCGGAAGATCCAAGATCAGGCCCGAGAGCTGAAGAGAAGCCAACTGCTCCAGAATCAAGGTCTCCTCGCCTGGACTCATGATCAACTTGGCAAGGCGCCCGCCACTCAGACTCACGCCGGCCTCCAGATACCCGACCAGCCTTCGGTAGAGGAGGTCCCATCCGCCGATGATGCTCTCGGTGCCCAGGACCCACGCCACGCAGCCGCTTCCGGGCGCCGGCTCTTCGCGTGACAGCACCTGGTAGCCTCGCCGCGGAATCGCTGCGACGAGTTTCTCCGCGACGAGCGCGTTGAGCGCGCGCCAGGCCGTATTGTGGGCCACGCCATACGTCTTGCTCAGCTCCCGCACGGTCGGCAGGAAATCGCCCGGGCGCAGGGTTCCCGCGCGCAGTTGGCTGTGGAGGTTCTGCAAGAGCCGGTTCGACTCCCGCCCGGTTTCAAGCGCTGGCCTTGTGTATTCGTGGTGTATCATTTTGTATTCTCAGTGTTTAATACACCACAGCAGGCGACTCAAGGCAAGAAAATACAGCTTTGCTAGTCTCTGATATAATTAGAGTTAGGTGTTAATCTGCCGATCACGCACATGCAAGATCTACTTGACCAGGTCGAGCAATTCGAACAACCGGAAGGGCTTGCATAGTATCGGGCAGTCGATGCGCAGCAGTTCGCGGTAACGCTCGATGAGTTCGGTATCGCGGTCGCGCCCCATGGACTCGATCAGGCTCAAGAGCGCGAACCACATCTCCATGCGGATCTCGTGGTCGCGGTGGCGCAGGTAGCCGTTCTTGAGCGCCTCCCAGGCCTAGTCGATATTGCCGTCCAGCAGGCCGATGCGCGCCAGCCCAAGCGCGCAGCAGTAGTCGAACATCGTACCTTCCAGGTTGGCGAACTCGCCGAAGGCCGTCTGCGTGTCGCTCAGTTCCGTACTGCACAGTCCGGCCTTGAGGATCACCATCAGCCCCTCTTCGCGGTCGGGGTGGCTCTGCGCGAGCTGGCGGTAGAGTTCCCGCGCTTCGGCGAAGCGCCCGAGGCGATACTGCCGGTCGGGCAGCGCAAGGAACGAAAGGCTCAGCGGCGCGCCGCGCGAGAGGATCTCGAACGCGCTGGCCTTCACCGCGCCCTTGTTGACACACAGTTGCACGCGTCCGCCGGTCTGCGGGAAGAACTCGCGGTACTGCAGCTGCTTCTGGCCGTTGACGGCGAGCGAGAGGTTGTCGCCTTCCAGGTCGACGCGCAAGTCGTAGCTCTGGCCCGACTGCAGGCGCACGTCGAAGCGGCGCAGCACCCGTTTGCCGTCGCGGATCAGTTCGACGAAGGCGCGGTCAGCGACGCCCCGGCGCTTCGACGGGATTACAAGTTTGGGTCGGCTGCCTCCTTGAGAATCGCGATGTCCAACGCCTGGTCGGCCA
>JAKLKQ010000102.1 GCA_023150555.1 Planctomycetota bacterium | reverse complement strand
TCCTATGGGATGACGCATTGCGTAGCAAAACGCGCATCGTACCCTGAGGAGGAATCCCGACCTTCACGATATCACCAATAGCCGCGGTTTTGGGTGGTCCCGCGCACTTTACGGGTGCGCTGCTGGCTGGGCAGCGACGAGATCGCCGTGTCGAATTGGTTGGTGCCGCTGCTGTCGGTATTTTCGAAGACCTTGCCGTCCTTAACCAGCGATGAGCCCCAGCCCCAGTTCGGGTCCTTGTTGCGCCAGTAGAGCGTCCCGTTAACGTCGTTGGTAATGGGCCGGAAGGGCGCCTGCGTGCGGTCGACCCCTGCGCTGTCGGCAGAGATGGCGCGCTTGCGCTGGCTGAACCACTCGGGGTAATTGCGGAAGCTGTCGGGGCGCGCCATGGCGCTGGCGTAGGTCTGGTCGGTGTCGGTGAGCGCCATCTCCTGAAGCGAAAGGTCCAGGCGCGTGTCGAGGAAGACGTCGTCCTGGGGCCGTCCCGTGCCGTAGCCGACCACGTCGCCGTTGAGGTCGTAGTACTCCTTGGGTTCCGGCGTCAGGAAGTCCATCTTGCCCCAGATCACGTTGCGCCGGCCGGCGGCCGGATCGATGTGGCGGTGGTAGGTGAGCGCGCCCAGGCCTCCGGAGAAGTTCTTGTGCGCGGTGAAGTCCCAGGCATTGGGCGGCGACTTGGCTGCATCGCTGTGCAGGGTGCTGGAGAGCGCACCGTTGTTGTGGCCGGGTATGGTGAAGAATGCCGCCACCTCGGCGATTGACGGTTTGTCGGCATTGCCTCCCCCCGAAACGGGGACCAGCTTTTCCAGCAAATACAAGGGGTTGACCGTGCGCCCCGTGTACCAGCGTGGCTCGAAGCAGTAGCCGTCCCAGCCGGGGCTGGGGTAGGCCGCGCCGCCACCGTCGAAGGGCCCGGGCCCGCGCCAGGTCGGGTTGGCGCCGTAGGCGTCGATGGGCATGTAGGGGAAGTTCTCGGGCAGGCCGGTGTCCTGGATCCAGGTCGACCAGGTTCCCGCGGGCTGGGCGAGCAGCGTGGCGTTGGCGAAGTCGTAAAGGCCGTAACGGATGATGGCTTCGTTGGTCGTCGGGTCGATCTCTGGATTGCCGGTGCCGGCATTGACCTCTACCGGCTTCTTCAGGTTGGGCATCCAGGGATACTTGATATAGTCGTTGCGCACGTTGGCGTCGGTGGCCAGGTCGTTCAGGAATGCGGCGCTGTTGTAGAAGGGGTTGGAGATCGGATCGAACGGCTTGGTTTTGTCCCGCAGCTTGGGCTCGATCCAAGGGTTGTTCGTGGGGTGCCATGGAACATTCGGGTCGTTGAGCTTCATGCGTAGCGGGACCCACGGGTTGTAATTGGCGCTGTCCGGGTCGCCGTCCCAGTCGCCGCCCGGATACTTCTTGGCGGTGTCGGTGTTGCGCAGGGCGAGGGCCACGGGAATCCACGAGTTCGTCACGTCGTTGTAGGGCTCGGCGCTTCCGTCGATCTTGACGGGGCGGCGCAAGCGCACTTCGGAATCCAGCATGCGGGACTTCCAGTGCAGGTGCGGTGCGACCGTCGTGCGGGCCAGCAGGGACGGCAGCTTCTCCGCCGTCAGCAGGCCGTAGACGACCGGGAAGTTGCTGTTGTTGATGTCGATGGCGTCGTACCAGCGGTTGTTCGCGGCCGTTCCATTGACGGTGCCGGGGCTGTTCGGATCGCCCCAGTTTTCCTGCAGGCCGTGGGCGCGGATCGAGAGCCGGAAGTAGTTGTAACTGAAGTGGGCGTTGGACTGCCCCACGAAGTCGGCAGGCCAGCGCGCCATCGGCACGAGGTAGCTGGCGGCCATCCGCACCGGCGGCATGTTGCCGGGCCAGCGCGTCATGCCGCGGCTGAGTTCGTCCTTGCCGGCCTTGCTTGAGATCCCGCCGCCGCCCTGGGTGGTGTAGGCCGACGGTGTGCTGATGCGGCCCTTGTTGAAGAACCCGGGCATCCAGACGTGCGCGGTGGGCGGCATCCAGTGTGTGCCGATGGCCATCGAGTCGTAGCTCGAGCCCAGGTGCGCCCAGTTGTTGTACCCGCTGCTCTGGGTGGCGCCGAGGAAGTTGGTGTAGCCCGGCGCGCCGCCGAAGTACCACGCCGCCAGCAGGTCCGTCCAGAATCGTCCGTTCGCCACGGCATTGATGAAATGGAGCTGGAAGGTGCGCGTCTTGGGATGGCCGTATCCGCCCGGGCCATAGTAGAAGGAGTTCCAATAGGCGGACGGGCTCCCGTCGATGCCGGCCCGGGGCGCGTTGAAGCGGTCGAACCCGAAGCCGTGGAACATGTTGTCGCCTTCCTTCTTGTACCCGTCGACCATCTGCGCATCGGCGGAAGGAAGGCGCGGGTCGCTGGTCCACAGGCCCGTCGGGTACCACAGGTAGTCCTTGTTATCGTCGCTGCCGTAGTGGCCCGGCGCGACCAGGAATCCGATGCCCGGCTTCTGGTAGATCCCGTCGGCCGTGTATGCCATGCCCTTCAGGGCCGCCCACATGATGTGGCGCGACGATTCCATGCCGAAACGGTTGGGCTCACCGGCCGCCATGTTCCAGATCGTGGTCGGCGCACCGGACGAAGCCGAGGTCATCACCGCCGTCGACGCACGCAGCTTGTAGCCGCCGGAATACGTGTAGTCGTACTTCCAAAGCGCCGCCGGGCCGCCCGCGTGCGTGGTGGCGCGCTGCCCGCCGTAGGGCTCGAACGCGTATCGCCAGTTGAACAGCCCGTTGTCCACCGCGGCGCTGCCCGAGAGCATCAGGCGCAGCGAGGTCGCCCGGTAGCGGTAATACACGGACGTCTCGCGGTTCTTCGCCGCGAACTGCGGCGCGCGGCCGAGGATGTACTCCAGCGTGCGCCGGTCGGGGCTCGCGTAGGGCACCTTGGCCATCTTCGTCGCGTCGGCAGTCACGTCGTAGCCGGCCAGGTCCTTGGTGCCTTCCTGCCAGGTCCGGGTGCCGGCCGCGACGCCCGACGGCAGTGTCTCGTAGATGCCGGGGCTCTCGTCCGCCGTGCCGGGGGCGTATACGTCGTTCAGGTTCACTCCGCCGTCCTTGGGCGAGATGCCCACCTGGATCAGCCCGAAGCTGGAACCGACCCGGATCCGGAACTTGCGGCTGCGCGCAAAGGGCTGGAGTTGCACCGTGTCCAGCAGGACCGACGAAGGCTGCGGAAAGCGCTGCGTCTCCATGCTGCGCTTGGCCTCGTCGTCGGTGCCCGGCCGGAACTTGAAACCGTAGCCCCACGCCGCGCCCGTCCAGGTCGCCACGGGCTCGACGGTCTCTTCGTTCCAGAAGAGCATCCGCCAGGTGTCCTGGAAGTTGGCGGGGTCGGTGCGGCTGGGTGCTTTGTCGGCGCCGGTGGGCATCGCGCCGTTCAGGGTGGGATCGGGATTGTAGCCCCATCGAGAACTATAGCCGATGCCGCCCAGGGTCGTCAGGTGCGACGGCGTGGAAGTGGCGTGCTTCACGTTCCGGTCGTCCCGCAGCGCGCGCAAGGCCAGTTGAAAACCGCTCTCGGAGAGCCCATCCAGCGCGGCGAGGTCGCGGGTGTTGGACGCGCCGCGCAGTTCGACGCGCCCCTGCTCAGCATAGGACATCCCCAGCACCACCAGCACCGCCAGCATGCCCACGACGACGATCAGAATGAAGCCGCGCTCGCGGGCCTTGGCGCGCCCCGGCTGGCCGGGCATCGCGTCTTGCGGAACGAGCATGGAGTGGTCATGGCGCATGGCGTGGTTTCCTCACAACGGGTCAATGGATCCCATCGAAGAAGGCGGATGGAACCGCATGGCGATCTCGAATTCGGGAAGATGGCTGCGCGTAGTGCTGCCCTCTGGTCTTATGGATATGGTAGCTATTTGCTCGCCTGCTCATACAGAAATTTGTGGTCAATTTATGTCACGTGTGCAAACCGAACCGGATCGGAATGTGACTCATAACCTGTTATATATAAATAAGTAATGACTAGTAATGTTTTTCGATTTCGAGGCCCCGAATTGCACGAGCGCAACTCAATAAAGGGGCCATGAAGAGCGGTAAATTCCTCTCCTCGCCGGTACTAAAGTGGTATGAAGAGGGCCCCCGGCCTTTCTGGCGCTTTCCTGCGGCGCCCGACAAGCTATGGTTCTAACGGCATGTCCCGTGGCGTGCGCGGCGTAAGGCGAAGCGTGCAATGACCCAGCAGGCACCCGAGTATCTGCTTATCGCGAATCCAACCTCGGGCCGGCGCAAGGCCCGGTGGCTCGCGGAGGAAGTCCTGCGGCGCCTGCGCGCGGCGGGGCGTTCGGCCGAATTGGCGCTCACCGGCGCGCCGGGCCAGGCGCGGACGCTGGCAGCCGAAGCGGCGAAGCGCGGGACGCGCGTGGTGGTGGCCAGCGGCGGCGACGGCACGATGCAGGAGGTGGCTTCGGCGTTGGCCGGCGGTTCCTGCGTGATGGGCGTGCTGCCGGGCGGACGCTGCAACGACTTCGCGCACGCTCTGGACATCCACAAGCGCGATCCGCTCGACGCGCTGGCCAAACTGCTCCTGGACGGCCGGGCGCGCAAGATCGACCTGGGCCTGGTGCGCGCGAGCGGCGAAGGCGCGAGCGAGTGCCGCCGCTTCTGCACCGTCGCGACGCTGGGCTTCGACTCGCACGTCAGCCGCTTCGTCGAGACGCACCGCCTGCCCGTGCGCGGCGCGCCGGCCTACGTGCTGGGCGTGCTGCGGCACCTCTTTCGTTTCCGACCGCCGCTGGTGCGCCTGCGCGGGGATTTCGGGGAACTCGAAGAACGCATCCTGCTGGTGGCGACGGGCAACGCGGAAACCTACGGCGGCGCGATGCGCATCGCGCCCGGCGCGAGATTGGACGACGGAATGCTGGACGTCTGCGTCGTGAAGGCTGTGCCGCGCCGCACGATCCTGCGTATTTTCCCGAAGGTCTTCAGCGGGCGGCACGTTGGCCATCCGGCGGTGAAGCTGCTGCGCACCCGGCGGCTCGAGATCGACGCGCCGGACGGACGCGAGTGGATCTGTGCGGACGGCGAGAGCCTGATGCAGACCCCCGCGGTCATGGAAGTCGAGCCCGGCGCGTTGACGGTCCTTGGGGCGGGCTGAAAAAAGGGTCGGGAATGTCGGTTCTGAGCGGACTCATATTACTTTGGTGAAAGGGTTTCATTAGCAGCGGCATTTTGCGCCAGTAGGGTGTTGATAGCTAACTTTTTGCACAATGAGCATATCCTTTTAAATATGAAAAAATGATATGCACATTGTGACTTTCGGCCCGTCCAAGGTTTAGAGGATTAGGCCTTCGGGGCTTTCCCTGTGGCCTTGGATTTGAGGGTGTTTGGGCAGGGGCATTTATGGAACTCGTGGAATGCAAATAGAATACTGTGAATCCTGCCAGCGGCAGATCACCGAACATGACCTCGCGGTCGGGCTGGCCGTGCGGATCGGTGAGCTGGTCTATTGCCATACCTGCCGCGCTCGGCCAGGCGATGCCCCCGTCGCTCCCGTGATCGTCTCGGGCCGCAAAGCGAACTCGTCCGGGCGGCACCGTGCCATGCGCAGCGGATTGCTCGCCGCCACCAACCCCACGAGCAGCCCGAACTCGACGCCGGCGCGCCGGCCCGGAAGCGGACTGCGCAAGGCGACGTCCAGCAGTTCGGCAAGGCTGGCCGTCCAGGGCAGCGGCGTGCAGCGGACCGTCCCTGGCAGCGGTACCCACCGCGCGCCGGGGTCGGGCCTGCACCGCGCCGAGCCCGGAAGCGGCGTGCGCGCGGCACCGGGCAGCGGCATCCGCAAGGCACCGGGTTCCGGCGTGCTGAAGGCGGCACCGGGCAGCGGCGTGCGGCGTAGCGCCGGTTCCGGCATCCACCGCGTGGCGGGCGGCAGCGAAGTGCGGCCGGTCACGCCCGGTCGCGGCAGCCAGACGCGCGGGCGCCGCCGGAGTTTGCGCGCGCGCAGCGGCAACCAGGACGGAGCGGCCTGGGCTCCGATGATCGGCGTGCTGGTCGTGGTGATCCTGGTGCTGGGCCTGATGATGGTCCTCAAGCATTAACCCACGCTTCTTCAATCGATTCTCCTTGCGCGTTCAGCGGTACAGCGGCAGGTAACGATAGTAGACCTCCAGGCAAAGCGCGCACGGCGCGTGGCGCGACCCGGCGAAGTGCACGGTCTACGCCTTCCGCGCGGAAGTCTTCGGGGAATAGGAAGCG
>JAKLKQ010000101.1 GCA_023150555.1 Planctomycetota bacterium | reverse complement strand
AGACCTTCATCGCCGTCCTCACCTACAACCTCATGATCCTCGCTCTACTTCTGCCTTTGTTTTCAACAGAGCATTCATCTGTCATTTAATCATTTTAAAAATGACAAAATCTGAAATGAGCAAATTCGGAGCACGCGTTACACGCGACCGCCTTTCCCGTACCCACTTCGACATCGCCTAACCTGAGCTGGAAACTGAAGACTGGAAACCGGAAACGCCGTTGTCTTGGCCTTTCCGTTCTACGCGCCTTTGCGGGAGCTCTCCTGCGCCGCCCCGTGGTAGTCGATCGTCCGCGAGCAGAATTCGAAGAACGCCTTCTGGCTGCTGAAGGCCCGTTCGGGGACGATCGCGGCCTGCGTCGAGGCGATGTAGAGGTACAGGTAGCCGCGCCCGCGCACGATCTGCTCCACCGCCGGCCAGCGGATCGACGAGGAACGGTACGCGTCGCGCAGGTACAGCGCTTCCGGCGTGATGCGCACCGCGTGCGGGCCGATCAGGCCGAGATTTTTTCCTTCCGCCAGCACCGTCTTCATCGCCTGGTTCAACTGCTTGCGGTATAAAAACGGGTAGTAGAGCGCGTACACGGCCGCCAGGGTCCACAGCGGCCAGAAGTCGATGGCCGACTGCACGTACGTGCCCGTCAGCAGGACCGCGAAGAGGCCCACCAGGACCATGTACGCCGGCACGGCGAACCACGCGCGCAGTTTCATCTGCCGGTAGTAGGGCGAGTGCTCCGCGTGGTAGCGGTTGAAGGCCGCGAGGTCCTCCATCGTGAGCTCGAAGGAGACCTCGGCATTCGGCACCGGCACGGCCGGGGCGTCCGCCGCGCCGGGCGCGTCTGCCGCTTGCGGCGCCTGAGGTACTTCGGGCATGCGGGCTCAGCCCAGCAGCCAGCGGCTGAGCACGTTCACCGCGGCCTTCAGGTCCTTGCGGTGCACGGTTTCGGCGGTGGTGTGGATGTAACGCGTGGGCACGGAGAGCGTGAAGACGCGCTTGGCCTTGCCGCTGCGCTGGATCGTCGCCGCGTCGGTGCCGCCGCGCGGCAGGATCTCGAGCTGGTGCGGGATCTTGTGCTTCTTCGCCTTGGCGATGAATTCGTCCAGCAGCGAGCGCGTGCTGATCGACGCGCCGTCCATCACCTTCAGCGCGACGCCTTCGCCGAAGCGGCTGACGGCGAGGTCCTTCGGGACGCCGGGCGTGTCGCACGCGAGGGTCGTGTCGATGGCGATGCCGTCGTCGGGGTCGATGTCGAAGGCGGCCGGGCCCGCGCCGCGGCAGCCGACTTCTTCCTGCGCGGCGCCGACATAGTGGATCTCGAAGGGGCTCTTGCCCTTGGTCTCGCGGATGGCGTTGATCGCGACCCAGCTCGCGATGCGGTTGTCCATGGCCTTGCCGGTCACGACGTCGCCGATGACCATCGTTTCCATCAGCAGCGTGACGGGATCGCCGACCTGCACGAGCTTCTCGACTTCCTTCTTGGTCATGAACAGGTCCACGCTGAACTCGCCGACTTCGGGGATCTTGCGCCGTTCTTCCTCGGTCGCGATGTGCACGGGCTTGCCGGAGGGGTTCAGGATGCCGACCAGGTCCTTGCGCCCCTGCACCAGCACGCGGCGAGAGAAGAGGTTGCGCGTGTCGAAGCCGCCGACGTTCTGCAGGCGCAGGAATCCGTCGTTGTCGATGAACTTCACGTAGAAGCCGATCTCGTCGAGGTGGCAGGCGATCATCACGCGGCGCGGGCGCTCGCCGCCCTTGGGCTTCTTCGCGGGATGCTTCACCCCGATCAGGTTGCCCATGGGGTCCTCGCGCCACTCGTCGAAGAGGTCTTTCGCCTCCTTCTTGATGACCTCGCGCACGCGCTCTTCGCGCCCCGGCACGCCGGCCACTTCGGTGAGCGTCTTCAGGAACTCCATCGCGTCTATCCTCCCAGGGGAAAGGTGAAAGGGTATTCGGTTTCGGGGCGCATCGGCATTCGTTCAGGCGTTCTTCTGCGCGGCCTCCTGAGCGGCAGAAGGTGCTGCGGCGGGCGCGGCGGAATCTGCCTTCGCGTGGGCGTCCTGCGGCTTGGGCATGAAGCTGATCAGCAGCGCCAGCGGCCAGGACACGACCAGGAAAAGGTAGCCGAAGAATCCGATCCTGCTCTCCAGCACGCGCTGCGCCTTGGCGTCTTCGCTGTCGCCGAAGCCCACCGCGGCTTCGTGGTAGCTCATGTGGATGCAGAACGCGGCCAGCGCGACCCCGATGGCCAGGTACACGACCGCGGCGAGAATCAGCAGCTTGAAGAGCATGCCCCAAGCGTACGCGCCTTCACGCCGCCCGCAAGGGTGGGCGGACGGTCAGCGCGCGGGGCTTCCCTTGCCCGTGACTTCGCGCACGCGGATCTCGTGGAAGGTGATCTCCGACTGGTAGACGCCCACGCCCAGGCGGCTGCGGTTGCGGTATTGGTTGCGCGTCAGGTTGTTGCTCTCGACGTCGGTATCCATCTCCGCGATCAGGCGCCCGTCCACGAACGCGCGCACGTGGCCGGCGCGCACTTCCACCAACGAGGTGATGCGGCGCCCGAGAATCAGGCGTTCGGGCAGGCCCGCTTCGCGCGTGGGCCGGAAGGTGCGGTTGTTGCGCCGGTTGGGCATCCAGACGCTGTTGTCCCAGATGAATCCGATGGTCTCGTAATTGACGCACCACATCGCCCACTGCGCGTAGAAGTCGCTCGCGTTGAAGCCCTGGTAGACCTCGCCTTCGCCCCGGCCGGCGGGCTGGCCTTCGGCGGAACTGAAGACGATTTGGTAGTCGTACTCCGCCGGCGGTTCGTAGGGCAGTTCGAAGTGGTACCAGCCGTTGCGGTCGGAGACCAGTTCGCCGCCGCGCAGCGACCAGTTTCCGTTCACCGCATCCTGGCGCGGATCGACGAGCGCCAGCAGGTCGACGGCGTTCGCCCAGTCGTTGGAAGGCTGCGGCTGCGGAGCCGGATCCGCGGGCGGTTGTTCGCGAACCACCGGCAGCGGCTGCGGGCCGGGCGTGCGCACTTGGCCCGGCGGAGTGGGCGGTTGCGTGGCGTTCTGCTGCTGCGGCGGCTGGGGCGATGGCGGCGCGGTCGGCGTGGGCGTGCGCGCTTCGTTCGTCGAGCGGTTCATGCCGACGAGGACCAGAACCAGTCCCACGATCACGCCCAGCAGCGCGACGAAGACGGCCAGCAGGGCGGGCGGCAGGCCTTTGGCTTTGTTCGTCCGGGCGGGCACGGCGCGGTGGTCGCGCGCGCGGTCGGGCTTGCGTTCGGGAGAAGGCCCGCGCATGGGCGCGGCGAGCGTCGGCTGCGGCGCCGGGCCGGTGGCGCCTTCGGCGCGGCGGCGGAAGGCCGGCGAGACGAACGTCGGCTCGGTGGCGCCGGAGCTCACGGCCTTGCGCTGCGCGCTGCGCATGACCATGGACTGTCCGGCGTCGAGCAGCGGGCTGTCGGGCAGTTCGTTGCGCAGCACGCGTTCGATGTCCGCGACGAGCTCGCCGGGGCTGGCGTAGCGGTCGTCGCGGTCCTTGGCCAGCATGCGCTCGATGACGCGCACGCAGCCTTCGGTCAGTTCGGGATTCAACTCGTCGGGCGGCGTCAGGACCTCGGTCATGTGCTTGGCGATGACCTCGTAGGCCGAACTGCCCTCGAAGGGCGTGCGTCCGGTGACGGCGAAATAGAGCGTCGCGCCGAGCGAATAGATGTCGGCGCGGATGTCGAGGTCCTTCACGCCCATCGCCTGCTCGGGGGCGATGTAGTGCGGCGTGCCCAGCGCCGTGCCGCTCTGCGTCAGGTGGCCGGCATCGGGATCGTTGATCTTCACGAGTCCGAAGTCGCTGAGCAGCACGCGGCCGTCGGCGGCGAACATGATGTTGGCGGGCTTGATGTCGCGGTGGATCAACCCTTTGCCGCCGGCGTAGTGCAGCGCGCGCCCGACGGCGAGCACGATGCCCAGGGCCTCGCGCTCGGGCAGGCGCTTTCGCTCCTCGATGCGGCGGTGCAGGTCGCCGCCCGTCACCAGGTCCAGGGCCAGGTAGTGGCGGCCCTGGTCTTCGCCGCAGTCGACGGTGCGGAGGATGTGCGGGTGGTTGAGTTCCAGGCCGGCGCGCGCCTCGCGCTTGAAGCGGTGCACGAACGACTCGTCGGTGGCGTGATTCTTGGAGAGGATCTTCAGCGCGACTTCGCTGCCGGTCTCGCGGTGGCGGGCGCGGAAGACGGCGCCCATGCCGCCTTCGCCGAGCTTTCCGAGCAGTTCGTAGGGACCGACGTTGCGCAAGGCCTGCTGGCGCTGCTGCTCCTTCAGGATCAACTCGACCTGGTCCTGCGAGAGTGCGCCCTGCTCGACCATCAGCGCGCCCAGCGGGCGGCGCGGCCCGCCCTCGGCCTCGGCCTTGCGCTGCAGCTCAAGGCACGCGTTGACCTGTTCGGCCTTGGCGAAGTACTTGGCCACGGCGATGGCGCCGAACTTCAGGTCGTCCTGGGTGGGCATCGCGCTCCTTGGCCGCGGAATTTATCGATGGCGGGATGGTAACGGGTCGGCAGCGGATCCGGCAAGCCTGTTCGTCACGCCATGCGCTTCCTGCCGCGCTCGACGTCCGCTCGCGCCAAGCCCCCGGCGTGCAGGGCCTCGTCGGGCAGAAGCGCGATGCGTTCGTAGAAGCCCGCTCCCAGGCACAGCATCGCCGGATCGTTGGTGTCGGTCAGGTCAAGGAGCAGGCGCTCGGCGCGCTGGTACCGTCCGGCGGCCTCGAAGTATTCGAGCAGGCAGCGCCCGACGTGGCGGGGGAGGGTGCGGCTTTCCTGTTCTGCAAGCAGGGCCTCGAGCTTGCCGGCGAAGTCGGTCTCGATGCCGGGATGCGCCAGGCGCGCGCCGGCGGCAGCGCGTGCTCGTGGCGGCGCTCGGCGTCTTCCTCGCGGCCTTCCTGGCGCAGGGCCGCCGCGTCGAGGCACATCAGGTCGCCGATCACGAGGTAGCGGTGCGGGTGAATGCTCTCGCCGGGGCGCAGGAGCTTGAGCAGTTCTTCGGCGGGCATCTCGCGCGCGAGTTGGTAATCCAGGCCGGTGCAGTCGTAGCAGGTCATCTCTAGTCGGTAGACGAAATCGTCGTAGGTGACTTCTTCTTTTTTGGGGTCGAGGAGCTTCGCCAGGGCCTGGCCGAAGCGTTCGATCATGCGGCGGATGTAGTCGTGCTCGATCTGCATGGAGGCAGTTTACCGGACCAAAAGCAGGATTGCCGGATCCCCGTTGGTCCGGCTAATTTATATCATTATAGCCCAATGCTCATGAGCAGAAACTATTGGTAACATTTGAACAAATGTGCTACCAAAACTAAACGAAACGCTTACATCTGGTAGCAGTTTTTTGGCCACTTGTGCGTTGAAATGCCCGCTTTAGATAGGTAATCTGTTTCAAATACAGAAGTTGTGTTTTGATGGCCCTCTAATCCCTAATCTGGCTACCCTTTTGCTCATTGTGCATATCGGGGTGTATCCTGAGTGCGCAATGTGCACAAGGGGTAACAGACCTGCGAAGTGGGCGACGTCAGGATCTGGTGGTGAGGAGGCAGTCATGGCGGCATCTCGAGGCACCCCGAAAGGCGGTCCACCAGGGATCTGGGTTGCGCTGGGCGCGATCCTGCTCCTGGGTTCTCCCGTAGTCCTTGCGCAGGGCAATGGAAACGGCAAGGGCGGTTCGGTCTCCTTCGTTTCGCCCGCGGGCGGCGAAGTCTTCGTTCCCGGCAAGAATTACTTCATCCAGTTCGCCATCTCGGACGGCAGCGTGAAAGACCTGACTGTGCAACTGAGCCGCGACGGCGGCGCGACCTGGGAAGAAATTGGCCGCATCAACAACCCCAAGGACGGCGACGGCTTCTACTGGCTCGCCAACAGCCCCAACTCCCGCGATGCGGTGATGCGCGCGCGCCTCGGCAGCAGCAGCTTGACTCTTAGCAACCCGTTCTCGATCGGTCTGGCGCAAGGCCCAGCGGGCCCTGCTGGGCCAGCCGGTCCTGCAGGTCCCGAAGGTCCTGCGGGCCCTGAAGGCCCCGCAGGTCCCGCGGGCGCCGATGGCGCGCAGGGTCCTGCCGGTCCGGCCGGTCCTGAAGGGCCTGCCGGTTCGCAAGGCCCCGCGGGTGCCGATGGCGCGCAGGGTCCTGCCGGTCCCGCCGGTCCTGAAGGTCCTGCCGGTCCGCAAGGCCCCGCGGGTGCCGATGGCGCGCAGGGGCCTGCCGGTCCCGCCGGTCCACAAGGCCCCGCCGGCCCGCAAGGCCCCGCGGGTGGCGATGGCGCGCAGGGGCCTGCCGGTCCCGCCGGTCCACAAGGCCCCGCCGGCCCGCAAGGCCCTGCGGGCGCCGATGGCGCGCAGGGCCCCGCCGGTC
>JAKLKQ010000100.1 GCA_023150555.1 Planctomycetota bacterium | reverse complement strand
GCGTTCCCTCGACGCCCCCACAAACTAGGTTTCGGCGGGGTGCCCAAGGGACTTAAGAACTTTTCAACAGAGCAGTTGTTCGCCATCCAGGCGCGGGTTGGCAACCCGCGCCACGCGCTGGCGCATTTTTGCATTGTCCTGGATAACATTTGGTCTGTGAACTAGGTATTCTTTGTTCTGTTTGCGGAGGGAAGGGCATGGGCATCAAACCGCGATTGCGTAAAGGCCAATCCTCAACACCAATTCCTGCTTATGCCAAGCTGAATGCCCGGTGTAATCCGATTGCTCGGGTAGAAATCTACGAAGATCCACTGGGCGCGGAACTAGAAGGAAAAGGTCTTGGTTCGATTCCGGGTGGAGGAACGATGCAGGCGAAATGTGGAGAGATTCTATTTTGCGGTATTGACCTGGACTTAAAGCAACTGGACAAGGCGATTCCTTTGGTTTGTCGAGTGCTCGAAGGGCGGGGTGCGCCGAAGGGGTCCAGCCTTCAAATGACCATCGATGGCCAAGAGCGGGAGATCCCATTCGGATCTACAGTTGGCTTGGCGATCTACTTGAACGGGGTTGATTTGCCTAAAGAAGTTTATCAGACTTGCGATGTCGATCACGTCTGGAATGAGTTTAACCGGCTGCTCGGAGATCACGGCATGGTTCAGGGATATTGGCAAGGGCCAAAGGAAAAATCTCTTTATCTGTATGGGTATTCCGTAGACCAAATGAAGGCTCTGATTGATCCTTTTATGAAGAATTATCCACTATGCGAAAAGGCGCGCGTTGTTGATTTAGAATAGTACTCCGTTACTCCCCCGTCTCCTGCCACGGCATCTGCGGGAGGTCGGGCAGGGCGAGCCACGGAAGGTGGCCCTCGGACTTCGCCCAGTACAGGCCCCCCACGAGCACCAGCAGCACGCCCAGCGTCACCACTAGGTCCACGAATAATCCCTTGAGCTGGCTCGGGCGCTGCGGCGCCACTTCCACCGGACGCGGGGCGGCGCGCAGCGGTACGCGGACCGGGCCGCTGACCGGCGCCAGGCCGCGCGCGGGCGTTTTACCCGTCGGCTTGCGCACGGGCGTGCCGCGCGGCGGCGTGCCGGGGCGCGGCGCCGCGGCGGTGATTCCGAGCGATGGCGCGATGCGGCGTCGTTTGAGACGCCCCGGCGACTTGATGCGGCGCGGGAGCGTCCGTACGGTCGCGGTCGGCGCGGGTCTGAGCAGGTTCTCGATCGCGTCGAGGACCTCTTCCGCCGACTGGTAGCGGTCCTCGCGCTTCTTGGCCAGCAGCCTGTCGATTAGGCGCGCGCAGCCTTCGCTGACCTCGGGTTCGATGTCGTTGGCCAGCGGCGGGCGTTCGGTGGCGTGCATCGTCATCACCGCGCTGGCGACGGGGTTCTGGAAGACCGTGCGCCCGGTGACGAGGTGGAACAGCGTCGCGCCAAGCGCGTAGAGGTCGGTGCGCGCGTCGATCTTGGCGGTCTCGCCCAGGACCTGCTCGGGCGCCATGTAGTGCGGCGTGCCGACGGCCATGCCCGACTGCGTCAGGCGCGCGTCCTCGCTGATCTGCCGCGCCAGGCCCAGGTCCGCGAGTTTGGGCTCGCCGTCCTCGCTCAGCAGCACGTTGTCGGGCTTGACGTCGCGGTGCACGATGCCCTTCTTCCCGGCGCAGGCCAGCGCGCGGGCGATGCCGCGGGCCAGTTCAAGCGCGCGGCGTTCGGAGAACTTGCCGAACTCGTGGAGCACCGCGCTGAGGCTCGGGCCGCCGACGTACTCCATCGCGAAGTACCAGTAGCCGCTGTCTGCATCGCGGCCGACGTCGATGCCCTGGACGATGTTGGGATGGTTCAGCCGTGCCGACGCGCGGGCTTCGCGCTGGAAGCGCTCCGCGAAGAGTTTGTCCTCGGCGACGCCCGGCGAGAGCACTTTCAGCGCGACGATGCGGTCCATCGCCGTCTGCCGCGCGCGGTAGACGCGCCCCATCGCGCCCTTGCCGATCAGTTCGAGGAGCTCGAAACCGCCGAGCACCTTGGGCACGGCGACGCGCACGGGACGTTGCGACTCGATGGGCAGGGGCGTGGGCAGTGCCATAGGCGGCGTGCCTTCCAAAGACCTCGGTCTATAAAATTCGAGTGTTCGAGCCCCCATAGTATCGAAAAATGGCGCCGCCCAGAAAACATAAAAATAATGGAATCAATAGGTTGCGTGCACGAGGTGCAGGTTGTTCGTGGTTCCTGTTTCAGGCCCTTAGGGCGGTGCGGGTGGCGAAAAAGATACCAAATGGAGAGCGTCGTCAATTTCGAAGTCATTTCGACGTGCGAATTGCAGTGCGCTTGCCGATCGCCGGTGTAGGTAGCAGCACATCGCTCAGGGCGGCCCGAAGGCAGCTAACGGCCTTGGCGTGAATGCATATCGTCCTCGACGTGCGGGCTCCTGCGGTGGATTGAGATCACCAGGAGGTCCGGCGTCATGGCTATATTGTCCTCATTACACTTACGCATTGCGTGTGTATCGGCCCTCGCGGCCGGCGCAGTTATTGCCGCGGCTGGCGAGGACGTGGCCGCCAGGCCCCAGTTGAAGGCGGGCCTGGAGGCACGCTTCTATCCGTGGGCGGGGGGCTTGGCCGACTTCCCCAATGTGGGCGACACGCAGCCCGGGAAGGCGAAAGTCGTCGAACAGGTCAACTATAAGGACGCCGGCGACCTGAAGGCCGAACTCGACTACACCGCGCTGTATGCCGAGTGGACGGGTCTGCTGCGGGTCGAGAAGGAGGGCTGGCACAACTTCTGGACGTCGTCGGACGACGGCTCGCGGCTGTTCATCGACGGTAAACTGGTCGTGGACAACGGCGGCACGCACGGCATGCAGGAGGTCGCGGGCAAGGCCAACCTGAAGCCCGGCGACCATGCGATCAAACTCGTCTACTTCGACGGCGGCGGCGGGGCGGGATGCCAGCTCTTCTGGCAGGCGCCGCGCGGCGCAAAGGAGATCCTTCCCGGGCGCGTGCTCTTTCACGGCGCGGCGGCCGGTGCGCTGCCGGACCCGTTCATCGACGACTACGCTAGCTACACGCCGGACTTCGTCGGCTGGATCAACAACCGCCACAACGGTCCGCTGAACCGCTGGTGGCGCGACGAGAAGGAGATGGAGCTCTCGTACGAGAAGACCTTCTTCACGCTGAACATCATCGACACCAACGCCCGCGCCGACGCGCTGGTGGAAGCGGGCATGCAGAAGGAGCGCGAAGGGCAGTTCCGCGACGCGCTGAAGATCTACAAGACGCTCTTCGACACCATCCTGACCAAATCCCCCAACGTGCTGTACCGCGTTTCGCCCTACGGCGTCTTCGTGCCCGTCGCGCAGTACGTGCAGCGGCGCATCCTGAATTTCCCCAAGCCCGACCTGGCCTTCTACCGCACGATGTACGACGCGCGCGCGAAAGAGTCCTACGAGCAGGCGCGGCGGCAGTACAGCCTGATCGGTCTCTCGGAAGTCGTCGACACGATGCTCGCGACGAGCTACGGCGACAACGCGCTCTTCGAACTCGGCAACGCGTCGCTCGACACGGGCCACTACCTCGCCGCGCTGGAATCGTTCACGACCATTCGTGACTTCTTCCCCGAGTCCGACTGCCGCACCGCCGAGCTGGATCTCAAGATCGCGCTCTGCGAGAAGATGCTGGGGGTGAAGGATCCCAAGGTCCCGCCGCCGGGCGCCAGCGATCCGGGCGGGCTCTCGAAGGAGGCGCTGGCGAACTTTCGCCAGGTCCTGAGCACCGCGAAGTACGAGAAGCCGGCCTTCCACAGCCAGATCGCCAGCGCGCCGAACATAGCGTCCGACGACTACACGATGCTGCCGCCAACGACCGATCCGCTGGCGCTCAAGGATCCGGTCTGGAGCGACACGCTGCCGGGCTCGCGCCGCGACTACTTCGTCTACACGCAGCCGCTGGCGACCGCGAACGGCATACTCTACCGACACAAAAACATCATCTATTGCCGCTCGATCCTGAACGGCGAGCTGCGCTGGAGCAGCGACCTGGGCGGGCGCGCCGTCTGGCAGAACTGGGACGAGCGCATGTACCCGCAGGAGGACGTGCTGGTGCAGGACGGGCTGGTCTTCACGCCGATGTTCAAGGTGGGGCCGTCGCTGGTGGCGCTCGACGAGGTGACGGGGCAGCTGAAGTGGGCGTTCGGGCCGATCTCGGCGTCGAACGAAGAGGAGGCACGCATGCGCTTCGAGGCCGCGCCTGCCGGCGGGCCCCGGACGGTCTTCGCGACGTACACGCTGGACAACATCGAGGGCGAGACGCACACCGACAGCGAGTACGGCGTGATCGCCTTCGACAGCGCGACGGGGCGCATCCGCTGGCGCAGCGAACTCTGCCGCCTGCAGCCCGGCAAGTTCAGCGGAGGCTTCGCGGAGTCGCGGCGCAACCGCATCCGCAGCTTCATCTCGCCGCCGCTGTACAACGAAGGCACCGTGTACGTGACCACCAACGCCGGCGCCATTGCCGCGCTGGACGCGCTCTCGGGGCGCATCAAGTGGCTGATGCGCTATCCGTACCATCCGGGCGTGCACGACGCGACGCGCAAGTTCGGCGGCGACCCGGGCGGCTACGGCGGCACCACCATCTTCCGGCCGCACAACCCGATGTTCTGGGTAAACCAGCGCCCGCTGCTGGTGGGCGAGCTGCTGTACGTGCTGCCCGTCGATTCGTCAACGATGCTCTGTCTGGACCGCCGCACCGGCAAGGTGGTATGGACGTACCTGAAATCCAGCCCCGGCTTCAACTATCTGCTGGGCCCGATGAGCACCGGAGAACTGGTGCTCGTGAACAACGGCTCGACCGGCGGCTATTTCAGCGGCTACACCGGCCCACCCATCGTCCTGCTTGATCCCATGACCGGAAAAATGACCTGGGAAGCGCCGGACATCATCATGGTCGAGGACCATCCTTGCTTGGCCTGGCGCTGCCAGACCTGGGGCGTGGGCTCGGGGATGAATGAGCGCTGGCTGGAGAACGCCGCGCGGCCGTTCCTTTCGAGCGACGACACGGTGTACATCACGAGTTGGGCCGACGTCAGCCACCCGTGGTGGCGCGACTCGCAGTTCTACAACCTCGCGGCCGTGGACCTGAAGAGCCGCAAGATCGTCCATCAGCGCCGCTATTACACAGGGCAGCTGTTCGCGCACGTCCAGCGCATGCTCGACGACTTTGCACCCAACGGATTGAAGGCGCTTGAAGATCTGCCGCACAAGGACAAGAACGCGCAGGCGGAGATCGAACGCCTGAAGGTCATCGTGAAGCAGACGGTGCCGACCAACGAGCACGGTCCGTTCATGGGCTTTTCGCGACTGACCTTCAAGCGCTACGGCGTGGACTTCGAGCTGCGCTTTGGCCCGCGCACGATCCAGATGGTCTACGATAAAAACGCCGTCAACCAGGCGCTGGCCAAGCGCGAGGATCCCGAAGCCAACTTCGCGAAGGCCGAGCTGGCGTTGGGCGAGAGCCGCCTCGACGAGGCCTCCGCGCTGCTGAAGGGCTGCCTGGAAGCGATCAATCCCGAGGACCTGGACTTCCGCGCGACGATCAATCAGCAGCTCTTTCGCGTGCACAAGCGCCTCGCGCGCAGCGGCATCCGCGGCACGAACGTCGAGCGCGAGCTGGCCAACGCGCTGGGTATGTCCCGCACGGCCAGCACGCTGGCGGAAGAGATCGAGACGCTCTTCGCGCTCTCCGAAGCCTACCAGCGCAAGGGTGAACTGGAGAACGCCGCGCGCTGCCTGCGCAGCATCATCGACAACTACGGGCACCACGAGTACCCCGTCTCTTTCGTCGCCACGAGTGAGCCCGAACGCGTGATGAATTCGGCGCTGGGCGTCCTTTCTCAGGCCGGCGAGGTCGTGAAGGAGTCCTTGTACAAGGACGAGTTCAGTCGCTCCCTCGGCCTGGTGCGCAAGGGCCTGCCGTTGTATCTGTCCACGGTCTCGCCGCTGCCGAAGAACCTAACGGTGCGCGCCGGCGATTACGCTGCCAAGCGTCTCGCCGCGATGATCCGGCTGTTGCCGGACTTCGCCAAGAAATTCAGCGCGATGGCCGCCGACAAGCTGGTGGGGCGGGCCACCGAGGAACAGATGCACCGGCTGTGCGAGTTCCCCGCGACGGACAGCGCACAGAAGATCCTCGAGTCGCTCTTTGCAGCCTCCGCCAAGGAAAAGGACAGCGCCAGCCGCCTGCGCCTGTGGCGGCTGGCCGACGCCGCGCGCGTCAGCGGGCTGAACGTCCCCGACGCGTACCGCAAGCTCGTCGAGGCGCCGCCGCCGGTGCCGTACGCCGCGTTGAACGCGCCCATCGAGCAGCGCACGCAGAAATTCGAGGACGCGGAGGGCACGTCTTGGATGGTGATCGATCGCAACGGCGACCGCACCATCGACCCGGACCGCCTTTTCCTCGCCGGCCGCGTGAAGAAGAAACTCGACAACCGCTTCCTGCTGCACT